>NZ_AEJB01000651.1 GCF_000331005.1 Streptomyces turgidiscabies Car8 | reverse complement strand
CTTCTTCATGACCTTGCCCCACTGCTTCTGCATCTCGGAGTACATGGCCGCGTAGTCCGGCCCGTACTGCCACTGCTCACCCACCCGGGATGCGGCGGTCTTGATCACCTGGGCGCTGTCGGACTTCCCGTTGAACATCTCCGTCGGGATGATCTTGTCGACGTACGGGGACACGTCCTTGACGGCCGGGAAGAGCCCGGACTTGGACGCGGGGTCGGTGAGCGCGGTCAGGGACTCCTTGCTGCTGGACAGCCAGGCGGCGAACTCCGCTGCCCGGTCGGGGTACTTGCAGCCCTTGAGGACCGAGGTGACGTCGAAGTTGCTGGAGGTCCGCGGGTTGGCGGTGTCGAACACCGGCGCGGCGGCGAGCTGCCACCTGCCCTTGGACTTGGGGAAGTTGGTGTCGTAGATCGGCAGCTGCCAGGTGGAGGTCGTCATCAGGATCGTCTTGCCGAGATCCCAGGTCTTGAAGACGCCGGGGTCGGCGTAGGAGGCGTTGGAGGCGAGGTTGTCGTCCACCAGTTGCTGCACGATGGCGCCGGCCTTGAGCGCGTCGGGCGAGTCGAGGCCGATCTCCCAGTGGTCGCCGGCGAGTTTGTACCACTCGGCGCCCGCCTGCCAGGACAGGTCGACGAGGGTGCTCGGGTCCTCCCCCGCCATGTTGAAGATCTTGACGTTCTTGTCCTTCTTCCGCACTGCCCTGCCCGCGGCGATCACGTCGTCCCAGGTGGTCGGCGCCTCGATGCCGTACTTCTGGAACAGGTCGGCCCGATAGGCGGTGAACAGGGGCGAGGAGCCGGTGGGGATGCCGTAGGTCGCGCCACCGGGGCTGACCGAGTTCCAGGCGGGAGTCGTGTAGCGGGACTTGTAGGGGGATGCGACCTCGGTGATGTCGGTGAGCAGTCCGTCGGCGGCGAAGTTCGCCAGGTTCATTCCGTCCATCTTCGCCAGACAGGGCGCGTTTCCGGAGGTCACCGCGGCGCGCAGCTTCTGGTAGACGGTGTCGCCGGCCGCGTTGACGTACTTCACCTGGGTGTCGGGGTGCGACTTGTTCCAGACGGCGACCTGCTGCTGGATGCCCTCCGTCCAGCTCCAGAACTCCAACTGCACCTTCCCTGTGGTTCTGGCCGCCGAGTCGGTGTCGTCACCTCCACCGCAGGCGCTCAGGACGAGGGACAGGGAAAGGGCGGTGGCCGCGCCGGCGAAGGCTCTCGTACGGGTGGTGCTCATCGGTCCTCCGGGAGAAGGCGGACAGCGCCTGCGGTGGGGAGAGGGCGCGGGCGGCTGAAGGCAGGCAAGAGGGAGCTGATTGCACGGTGTAGGTAACCGTTTCCCGTGGACCGTAGGACTGCGGACGGCGGCACCACAAGAGGGATGAAGCCATTACTTTCACCGACCTCGCCGAGAATCGGCCCGATGACCTTCTCTGGCCTGCATTTATCGCACCCTCTCGGATCAGGGGTGGTTCCACCTCCAGTCGAGCCGTCCACAGCGAAGGCGTTGACCGGCGAGCCTGGTGAGCTCTAGCGTGGAATACGTTTACCTCCCGCTTTCCCTCATCGCCTCACCCAGAAGCGGAGATCCATGCCCACGTCAGAACTGCCGCGCGCCGTGTTCGCCATGAACCCGGTGCACCTTCCCGAGCTCTTCCCGCCCCGGCTGATGGCACGGTTGACAGCCCAGGCACGGATCGATCCCTCTCTGGTCGTACAGGACTTCGCCGAGCCGGCGGTGGCGGGGCCGCTGGCCGAGGCCGAGGTGCTGATCACCGGCTGGGGCTGTCCGCGCATCGACGAGGCGGTCCTCACCGCGGCGCCCCGACTGCGAGCCGTGCTGCACGCGGCGGGCAGCGTACGCAGCCTGATCGCTCCCGAGCTCTGGGTCAGGGGCATCGCGGTGTCCAATGCCGTGCGGGCCAACGCACTTCCGGTCGCCGAGTTCGCGCTCGCCACGATCCTGCTCTCCGGCAAGGACGCCTTCGGGCTGCGGGAGCGGTTCCGGACCGAGCGCGTGTACCCGCCGGCCGCCGCTCACGCCACGGTCGGCAACCTCGGCAGACGCGTCGGGATCATCGGGGCCTCCCGGGTCGGCCGCCGCCTGCTCGAACTGCTGCGGCCCTTCGACTTCACGGTGACGCTGCACGACCCGTACGTCGACGCGGCCGAGGCCGCCGCCCTGGGCGCCGTACTGCTGCCGCTGGACGAGCTGATGCGCACCAGCGACATCGTCAGCCTGCACGCGCCCGACATCGCGGAGACCTACCGGATGCTCGACCGCCGACGCCTGGCGCTGATGCCCGACGGCTCCGTGCTGGTCAACACCTCCCGGGGCGCCCTCGTCGACCCCGAGGCACTCACCGACGAACTCGTCAGCGGACGCATCGGCGCCGTCCTGGACGTGACCGAGCCGGAGCCCCTACCTGCGGACTCCCCCCTGTACGGGCTGCCCAACGTCTTCCTCACCCCGCACATCGCCGGTTCCCTCGGCAACGAGCTGGAGCGGCTGGGCCGCACCGTCGTGGACGAGCTGACACTGCTCGCCGCGGGCGATCCGCTCACCCACGCCGTACTCCCTGCCGACCTGGCCAACAGCGCCTGACCCGGGGGGGGCGTCGACGGCAGTCCGGTTGGGCCCGGCCTGCGGGGTCGGGCCCGTTGTCGGCGTTCCCTTCACTGGGCGGGCCTTCCTGCCGCATCACCGTGCGAGAGGGGCTACGTCCGACAGGTGCTCCGGCGCGAGACCGGAACTCCTTGATGGTTCTCGCGCGAACGGGACCGCCCCGAGCGGGTTGGTTGCCGGGGCGCCGGCCTGGCGCGCGGTGCGGCGCCGAGGCGGGCATCGCCGCCATCGGTTGCCTTGTCGGCGGCCAGGGGCCTCGCCGATCCGGTCGGCCAGCAAGCGGTGAGGAGAGGGATGGTAATCGTTTACCAACAGAGCCAGTAGTTCGCGCTTGAGGACGCAAGCATCCGTTGGAGCAGGGCAGCCTTATGGCGGGCAGGAAAACAGTGCCTGCAAGGGTTCGGGCTCTCATATCCTGCCGAGCCGCACGGAAGGCTACCCGGCGGAGAGGCCGTCCACGGCCCACGAGGTGGATGCGACGACGACGGTCGCCGAAGCAACCGTTTCCCCCATCCCGGCGGGCAACCACCGAGCCTCGGCGGAAAGCAGGGCTCGCGTCAGGAGGCCGTGGGAGCACACAGCCCCACATCCCGTGCGAGGAGCTGGGGCGGGCCGCCGTATCGCCATGGAAGCCGGCCGGGGCTCCCCCGGGCGCATGATGGCCCTGGCCTGCGACGCGGTGCGCCCGGCAGCCGCGACCGCGCTGCCTGCCGCCATAACGGAACCCGCGTCGGAGACCGAGCCGGCACCTGGCCCGCCCGACCGTAACGAAAATGACACGCCAGTCCGTTACGAAACCGGTGAGGAATTCCGCCCTGTGTGTGGCGGTCCGCTGCCGGTCGCGACAGCTGGTCGTCCCCGTAGGTACTGCAGCAACGCCTGCCGCCAGAAGGCCCATCGACGACGCGCTGTCTAGAAGAGGAACCGGTGCCGCGCCGTCCCGAGGAGCGGGCTCCGAGTCGTACGGGCGGCGGCGCGGCGGGGCGGGGCGGGTGCAAGGCGACACCGGCTGTGGGTCGCCCTCGCGACACGTCTAGTGCGGGAAGCGGCGAGGTGGGCGAGTCACTCTGGACTCGCGGAACTCGGCTATCCGCGAGTGGACTTGACGCATCAGGTGGGTGTCCTCGATCTGGTCCAGGTAGAGGCAGCGGGCGGCCAGGCCCGGGAGGTCGAAGGCGAAGTACAGGGACATCAGCGGGTTCACGAACAGCTCGCTCCCCCGGGTGCGGTCAGTGAACCGGACGTCACCGAAGGAGCCGCGCACGGCTGCCGCGATCGATCCGTTCACGATGCTGGGGTGCTCCGGGGTGTGGTGCTGAGCGTGTGTCACCGCGTCGAGGTAGAGAGCGCCCTCACGGGTGGCGCGCGGTATCGAGAACGCGCCGAGGTATGCGCCGTCGCGCTCCAGTGCGGCGATGTTCTCCAGTACGTGCACGTGGTTGACGCCGTGGTACGCGTCCACGCCGAAGCCCACTGACACGACGAGCCGGGTCGGTACGCCGTCCAGCGCGGCCAGCGCCGCCACGCTGGTGAGGTCCTCCTCGGGAGTGCCGAGCCCTGCTTCGTCACCGCGCATCAGAATGTCCGTACCGCCGTCGACCAGCACCACGGCGTCGATGTCGTGCAGCTCGATCAGTGCTTGGTAGGCGGCACGCAGCGGGAGTACCCCGGTCTGGGGGAAGGCGTACACGGTGGACGGGTAGCCGTGTTGGCGCAGCCACTGCGCGAGGGTCCGCTCCGGGAAGTAGTTCTGGTGCAGGGCGGAGTCGGGAGTGACTGCGGCCAGGTCGGGGGCGGCCCAGTCGTCGAGCGGGAGACCGGCGAGTGCGCTGAAGGACAGGTTGGCGAGATGGACCTGCTTGCCCTGATGCAGGAGGGAGAGTGCCAACGGCAGACCGGAGTAGATGTCGAAGCCACCGCCCGCGCCCGCGACGAGGATCCGCTCGGCGTCGGCGAGGCGGGTGAAGAGGGGGTTGGCGTGGAGAGACGTCATGACGGTCATTGTCCGGGGGCCGGCTCCTTCTCCGGACGCCGACGTGTCCGTAGCGGGACCGAGCGGGGCTGTGGCGTCACGTCGAAGTCCGTGAACACGACCGTCTCATTGGCTGGTTCCATCGCAACGGGCTGGAACGGATCCGACGGCGCCGACTCCGTGTTCGGGTCAGAACCGCTGACGGAACGACTTCAAGACCTCGTTGGGGGTTGGGCGATGGCGAGCGGCCGCGTGCGAGGATGCTGCTGTGCTGGATGAGATCGACGCGGTGGACTGGGGCTCCATACCGGGCCGTCCCGACTGGTATGAGCCAGATCGTGCCGCACATGGTCTGCGGGCCCTTTCCGAGGCGGCGAACCTGGTACAGGCGGCGAAGGCCGGCTCGCAGCTTGGCGGCGGGGGAATCGTCCATGGCCACAGCGGTGCGGTGTTCCCGTCAGCTGTGGTGGCGACTCCGCTGCTGCTGGACATCGTCGAGCGGGGTCACCCGGCGGCAGGAGCCGTTGCATTGGGTCTTCTTGATGAGGCCCTGTCGTGCTGTCCGCATGCCGGGTACACGCGGGTGGTAGCTCCTGACGGCCTTGCGCTGCCCCTCTGTTGTGCCATCGCCGACAGAGTGCGAGCTCGGACCGATCTCCTTGTCGGGCTGGGCAAGAGAGGCAAGTCATTGCTGGCCGAGGCGGCAGCGCACTGGCGCTTCGAGATCCGCGAGTGCGTCGCCGACGGCAGCGACACCGCAGCCTTCGGCAACCTGGCCGGCTGTCTCTCCGACGGGGTGCATGCGGCGGAAATGCATCTCGGCGGCGTTGTCACCGTGCTGAACGAACTCACCCTCGAGTACCCGCCCGCGGAGGGCGCTCTCGCAGCATGCGTGCGGGTGATCGCCCGGCATCCGGGAGAGTTGCTGCTGGGTGCCACGCTGATTCCAGCCGAGTGCGGAGATCGGGTTCACTGACAGGCTCCCGCGCACCAAGGGCCTTCTGGTTCCTCAGCTCAGGCCGCAGCGGTCGAGCGCAGCACGAACCCGGTCGAGTCCCTCGGCTCGGCGGCGGTCCCGGTCAGGCATCTGGTCGTCCTTGCGCCAGCGCCAGGCTGAGAACATCGCCCAGTTCAGCGCGCGGCACCGGTGAACCAGGTCCTGGTCGGCCCCGGCGTAGTGCCTTCCCACCTCTTCGGGCGCATGAGCGAGGTCGAACTCGATCGGCCCACGGCAGCAGGTGGCGAGATCCACGAAAAGCGGCCCTCTCCTCGTGTTGAGGAGGTTCCCCGGATGCGGCTCTCCGTGCAACAGCTGGTCGTCGGCTTTCGCGTTGCTGATCGCGGCGCTCAGTCCGCTGAGCGTGTCGCTGAGGAACTGCCGCTCTGTGTCGTGCAGTTCGGGGGACCGCTCCCGGTCGTCCACCTCTCTCAGCGCCCCGGCGACTCGATCGGTGAAGTGCGGTGCATCGAGATCGATCTTCCGCAGGGCGGCGTGGTGCCGCGTGAACGCGTCCGCGTAGTCGGCCGATGCGATCTCTGATCCCGCAGGTTCGTAGTAGGTCCAGAGGGAGATGGCGAAGGCATCACGCACGTGAACACGGGGTTCGACCCGAGGGTCCAGCTCAGCCACCGGGGCGTCGACATCGACGAGACGGCGCGCAACCTCTACTTCGAACTCGGAATCGGCCAGATGCCCCACAGCAGCGACTCGAGCCAGCACCCCGCAAGGGATCAGGTGCAGCGCGACGCGGTCCGAGTTGTGGATGACTACTACATCGTCGACTGGGAGGCCCAGCTCCGAAGCGATCGCCCGTCCCGCCTCGACCGCTCGACGAAGTTCATGTGGCTGCACACAGTCTCCTTCTCTGCCTCTGCCTCTGCCTCTGCCTCTGCCGAATACACATGCGCGCTGGGCGTCGTGCAGGGTCGCCTCACGCGCCGTCGCCTGTACGGGCGTCGGCAGCAGCCTGCACCACCAGCTTCTTGACACCCGAACCTACACACCCGCCCGTACACACGGACGGCATCCGTGCATCCGTCCCACCATTCAGTGATCCACTCTTCCCGATGCCCGATCGCATCCCGGCGTTGTTCCGGTCGTCCGCGTTCGAGGCTGGCCGGCCAGGTCAGCCGCTCTTGCCCGGCGCCGGCGCCGAAGTGCCCCGGCCGGCGCGGAGCATGGCTTTGTAGAGGGGTTCGTGCCCGGGTGAGGCGGGCAGCGGGCCGCGCGCCGGGGTCTCCAGGGACTGGATGAACAGGGCGACGACGCGTCGCCAGGCGTCGGGGGCCGCGTCGCCGGTGGCGTTGACGACGCCGGCGTTGGCCATGTGGATCAGTACCAGGTCCGAGGGGTCGAAGTCCTCACGCAGGCGGCCGGTGGCCTTGGCGCGGTCGATGAGGCTCAGCATGGCTTCGTAGGCCTGGTTTCGGCGTTGCTCCAGGACCTTGGCGGTGGGGAAGGTCATGGTCAGGACGTCGGCGAAGCCGCTGTCGGCGGCCTGCATGGCGCAGGCGGCCTCGATGTAGCCGACGAAGCCGTGCCAGGGGTCGGGGTCGTCCAGGGCGACGGTGACCGCGTCGGCGTAGGCGCCCATGCGGTCGGAGAAGACGGCGTCGACCAGTTCCTCCTTGGTGGGGAACCGGCGGAACATGGTGGCGATCCCGACGCCCGCCTCGCGGGCCACGGAGGCCATGGAGGCGTTCAGGCCTTCCCGTGCGAACACTGTGCGCGCTGCGGCGATGATCCGCTCCCGGTTGCGCTCGGCGTCACTGCGCAGGGGCTGAGCAGCGGTGACGTCGGAGGGCTGGGCGCCAGGATTCATACCCGCCAGCCTATCAATCGGAGTGGTCTATCCCCTTTCAGTCCACATCGGCCGCCTCGAACCGGAGCCCTCTGCCCGAATGCCGAGGTTGACCACGTACCGCCCCCCATGACCGAGGTTGTCGCCGCACAGGCCGACCGAACCCGTTGAGAGCCACCCCCGCAGGTCTCCTACGGGCTGACGGAAGCGGTCACGCAGGCACTGCCGTGGCCGCTTGTCGGGTCAGCGTCGACGCCGGTAGCCGGGACGCGGCTACCAGCTGTGCGCCACGTCCACCACGATCCGTCCGGGCAGCACCAGTACCCGGAACGGGAGTTGGGCGCGGACACCGAGTCCGATGTGGCTGCCCGAGTAGTAGTAGCCGCCGAACTTGGCGTCCCTGAAGGTCCGGTAGCCGGTGAAGTCCAGCCCCGGCAGCGGATCAGCCAGTTCGACCGGATACTGCGACGTGTTGACCGGTGCGGTGAACTCGATCTCGATGATCGCCCCGCCCTTGACGGGGATATTGGTCTGGGACGGGACGTGGTTGAAGTCGGGCACGTACTGCACCCAGTACAGGGCCGGATCGGCGGTGGTCATGCCCGGGATGTCGAAGACCATCCGGTCGTAGCAGGCGTGACGGCCGGTCCGGACGTTCGCGAGGGCGCCGGTCATCGCGAGCGATCCCGGTTCCGACTTGTTTTGGCTCCCCCAGCCCGTCTCGCAGGCGGCGGTCTGCGGTGCGGCAGCGGCGGAGGCGGCAGCCGGAACGGCGCCTCCCCCTGCTAAGACCAGTGCCAGCGATGCCAGCACCGTTGTCAAGCGTTTCATCGGCGAGCAGCCCCCTTCGGTTCCCGTGTGGTGCGATGCCCTGTCAGACAATCGGGACAGCCAGATGGTTGGAGACTTCTATCGTCAGGTTTCGGAAATTCTGCTCCGAACGCCCCTTACCTCAAGCGCCCTTCGCACTGCGAGCCCCTCCTCCTCCTCCTCCCCCCCCCCACACACACCCGCGTGGGCGGCGCATCCGTCCCGAGGAGCCGGGCGGCCGTCGCCGGTGACCCGTCGGCCGCCGTGTTCTGTGCGTTCCGGCGGGCTTTTCCGATGACCGACGACGATGGGCGTGGCCGGTGCGAACGCGTGACCGAACACACGTATGCTCACCCCCTTGGCTGGCAGCGTTCCGTGCAACAGCCAGCAGCCAAGGGGCCGTTGAGCGGCTTCCCGGCCGGAGAGGTCCCGTGGCGACCGCCGGCCGGATCGGCCCCGCAGCACCCGAAAGGAACCCACGGTGTCCGACGAAGGACGGCTGATCGCCGGCCGATACCGCCTCCTCGACCGGATCGGCCGGGGAGGCATGGGCACCGTCTGGCGCGCCCACGACGATCTCCTCGCGCGCCAGGTCGCCGTCAAGAAACTGCATCCCCAGCCGCAGCTCGACGACCACGAACTGGCCATCCTCTTCGAGCGCACCCGGCGCGAGGCCCGCAGTGCGGCGCGGATCAGCCACCCCAATGTCATCGTCGTCCATGACGTCGTGGTCGACGCGGGCCTGCCCGCCATCGTCATGGAGTACGTGCCTTCCACCACCCTCGCCGATCTGACCGAGAAGCACGGCCCGGTCCCGCCCGAAGAGGCCGCCAGGATCGGCCGCGAGGTGCTCGCGGCGCTGCGGGCGGCGCACCGGGCCGGGATCCTGCACCGGGACGTGAAGCCTGCGAACGTGCTGCTGGCCGAGGACGGCCGGGTGGTTCTCACCGACTTCGGCATCGCCCAGGCCTCCGAGACCTCGGCTCTCACCCGTACCGGCCAACTGGTCGGGTCGGTCGACTTCATCGCCCCCGAGCGCCTCGTCGGCGCTCCTCCGGGCCCCGAGGCCGATCTGTGGGGGTTGGGGGCCACGCTCTTCCAGGCGGTGGACGGCCGATCACCGTTCCTGCGGGACTCGGTGACGGAGACCATGTACGCCATCGCCATGGAGCCGGTCCCCCAGGTCCGGTCCGCCGGGCCGCTCACTCCGCTGATTCAGGGCCTGCTGGCCGGTAAGCCGTCGGAGCGGTTGTCGGCCGAGGACGCCGAGCGCCTGCTGCGCATGCCGGCCGGAGGCCGTACGGCGGCCGACGACGCCGCAACTCCGATGCCCGTTCCGGCTCTTGGTGCCGCTTCGGGGCCGGACAGGAAGGCGGAGCCGGGTTCGGGGCTCGCGATTCGCGGGGCGTCCGCTGCCGAGGTTCCCGCTCCTGGGGTGTCCGCCGAACGCCCGCCCGCCGGTACGCCCGATCCGCGAGGGAAGGGGCCGGCGGGCCGATGGAGGAAGCCGACCGTGCTCGCCGCGGCTGCCGCCGTCATGGCTGTACTGATCACGTCGGCGTGGTTGGTCCTGGCGACGCCGGAGAAGAACAGTGACGGCGCCGACGTCACGGCGTCGGACAGTCCGCTGACCGTCGGCGACGCAAACGCGCCCAACTCCCCTGCCACGCCTGTGGCTTCCTCCCCCGTCTCCTCGCCGTCGAGTTCGGCGAGTTCCGGGAGTACCGCGGGTTCTGGCGGCGCGTCCCCCACGGTGCCCGCTCCGTCCGAGTCGACGCCCGAGTCCTCGAAGGAGACCGTGGGGCAGGAGTCGGGCGACGAGGCCACATCTCCGGCGAGTGGATTCGACAGCTCCGACGCCCGGTCCGGCCGACCCCTCGTGGTCGCCGCGTCGGGCAAGTGTCTGAGCGGCGGCGCCGGGACCGAGGGCGTCCAGTTGTTCCAGGCCACGTGCGACGGCTCCGCGACGCAGCGGTGGCAGATCGGATCGGACGGCACCGTCCGGTCCTCGGGGAAGTGCATGACCGCGGCCGGTGGGGCGACGGACAGCCGGACCGAGGTCCAGCTGACCGGCTGCGACGGCCGCGCGAGCCAGGAGTTCCGTCTCGCCGGTACCGAACTGAGGGCTGACCAGGCGCAGATGTGCGTCGACATCTTCGGTGGCGCGAGCGGCACGGGAGCGGTCCTGTTCGAGTGCAACGGCCGGGACAACCAGACCTGGACGCTGGGGTAACCGCGGATCAGGGCTCCCTGAGGCGGACTCCCCCGGCCATCGCAATACTCAACTCACCTCTTTGTCATGGTCGTTGTCGGACCCGCCGACGAATGCATCGGGGCGAAGCAGGGTAGCCGATAGGCTGCGGCGACGACTCTGGACCGGCTCGGGTACTCAGGTGTGAGGATGGACTCAAGAATGGCCGATGCGGTCCGCGATGCCGTTGCGCGCGTGGTGTTGATCGAGAGCATTCCCCTGGTCCTGCACGGATTACGGGCCGCGCTGGAGGGCGACGGATTCATCGTCCCCGGCGCGACCGGCGACCCGCACACGGGAGTGCGGGCGGTGCTCGAACAGCGGCCCGACGTGGTCTTCGTCGACCTCGATCTGCCCGGTAGTACGGGAGTCGGGCTGCTGCGGCGACTGCACCGGCAGAGCCCGACGACGCGGATGATCGCCGCGGTGTCCCCGCAGCACGACGACGACAGTCTCCTGCTGGCCGCGCTGACGGCCGGGGCGACGGGTTATCTCCTCAAGGACACGGAGACCGCGGACCTCCTGCGCATCGTGCGGGCCGTGCAACGGGGCTGCGTCACACTCGGCCCCCGGCTCGGCGACAGTCTCTCCGCCCTTCTCCTGCGCCTGGCGGGAACCGACGAGATTCCTCGGTTCCCGGCGCTCACCAACCGGGAACAGGAAGTGCTGCGTCTGGTCTCCCTCGGCTACGGAAACCGCCGGATAGCACGGGAGTTGTTCATCTCGGAGAAGACGGTGCGCAACTACGTGTCGGCCATCCTGCCGAAGATTCACGCCTCCAGCCGTTCGGAAGCCATTCTTTCCGTACGGCTGTCGGGGCCCCCGGCGGGCGGAAGCGTCAGCCGGGTCGGGTGACGAGGCCCGCGGCCACGAGTTGCCGCATGCTGTCTCCCACGTGCCGGTCGGCCTCGGTGGAGCCGGCAGCCAGTCCGGCCGCGTCGGCGTACGCGGTGCGCAGCGAGTCGAGGTCCCGCCCGTCGCACAGCGAATAGACCGTCCACGAGCGCGAGTTGAGCCAGTGCATCCGGGCCGAAGCGGCGTCACCGACAAGGAGCTGCCCCAGTCCGGGCAGCGCGCACGCGTCCACCGGGGTGACGCGGTGGAATACGCCCGTGAGCGGCGCGGCGGCGGCAGGCCGGGCCGCTGTTGTCCCGGCGCGGCCCTGGGGTGTCGGCGCGTCCTGGTCCACCAGGCGGAGCACGGCGAGGAGCCAGCGCGCGAACCGGTGCCCGTTCTCGGTCAACGCCTCTTCGGGCAGCGCCAGGACGCGTTCGGCGAGGTAGCGGGCTCGTTCCGCGCTGGTCCGGTGGCTGCCGCGCAGCGCGGCGGGGGTGCCGGGGCTCGGCTCGTCGATGACCTCCGCCGCCGGTGGTGGGCCGAACCTCTTGCGGACCGCTTCGTCGGCGGCGGTGGCCGCGGCCTGGAAGACCAGCAGGTGCACGTAGAAGTGGACGGCGACGAACACCCGGATGACCGTCCAGGACCCGATGCGCCACGGGATCGGAACCTGTTGTGTGGCGTTCCTGACCACGGCGCCGGTCCGTAGCGCGTCGAAGAGCTTGAGGTGGGAGCCCTCGTGCAACAGGCTCTCGGCGGCGAGCCACGGGCTCGTACAGCGTTCGGGGGCCAGTAGCACCGACGACGGGAGCGGATCGCCGCCGGACATCGACTGGAGAGGGCCTTCCTGGGTCTCCCGGCGGGTTAAGCCGACCATGGTGATGTGTCCGAGAACGCTCGCCCCCGTCGCGGGCATCAGTGACGCGAGGAGTTCCGCGCCCTCCCGCAGGGTGGCGCGGTCGGCGCTCGTGGGACTGACCGGGGCCTGGGCCTGGCCGTCGCCGAGCGCGTCGCGGTACAGCTCCATGAGACGGTCGCCGAGCATCTCGTCCACCGGGTCGCGCGGCTTCGGCTCGGTGAGGAGCCACGCGTTTCCGAGGCCGGGCCAGGCGCGCCGGCGCGGCTGGGTGAGGCCTTCGCAGGGTCCCACCGAGGACGGGTCGGTCACCGGCCGTTCGCCTCGGTACTGGACCAAGTACCGGCCGAGCGCGCTGTGTTCGAGCGTGCCGTTCTCCAGGCGCAGGATGTCGTCCTCGAAGCAGTGCCGCAGCACGGGGTCGAACAACAGCGGACGAAGCCGTTCCTCCGGTTCCGCGGCCGTCGTACGCAGCGCCTGGGCGCAACTGCCGTCCCGGCGGGCCAGCATGGTCAACCCCAGCCGGAACCGGGCGTAGTTGCGCTCACCGACAGCCGCCGAGTCGCCGAACTGCCGGTCGGCACAGAGCAGGGAGTCGGCCCGGGCGACCGCGTCGGAAGCAGGAAAGCCCGTGGTGGGGAGACCGGGGCCCGGAGGTTCGGTGGAGGGGAGCTCGGACAACAACGACAAACCGCCCTTCGGTGTCGGGCGCCAGAGGGAGGGGCGGGCCCACCGGCTGGGGACGCCGCCCCTGCCGGGTGCGCGCCGTGCGTCAGACGGTCAGGGCCGCCTGGTAGGAGGGAAGCCAGGCCCGTTCCGCGGGCGAGTCGGTGGCCACGTCCGGGGCCTCCTCGTCGAGATACACCTCGGGGGCCAGCTCGGGTACGTCGATGTGGTCGATCAGCATGTCCTATCCCTTTCGGTCGGTGACGGAGCAGGTGGGGCAGGCGGATCGGCGTCTCAGGGCCGGCGGCGGAACGTGGATGCCGGGCCGGAGGCGCCTGTACGCTGCACCATTCTCCGGCATCACACGTCCCAGGACGATGGGACCACTGTCCCGGATCTTGTCCCGCCCCGGGCCCAACGGTGGACCGGACCACACCGCCCCCGGCACGCTACCCCCGTGACGATCACCCCTGATTCGGAGCGGCACGCCACCTACCGGGAAGTACTGGCCGACCCGCGGTTCCGGCTGCTGTTCGTGACCAGAACCCTGACGGTCACCGCCGACTCGCTACGGATCATGACCCTGTCGGTCCTGGTCTTCACGACGACCGGCTCACCGCTCCTGGGCGCCCTGACCTTCGGCGTCGGATTCCTGCCGCAGCTCGCGGGCTCGCTCTTCCTCGGTTCGCTCGCCGACCGTCTCCGCCCGCGCCCACTCGTCGTCGCGGGTCACGTCCTGGGCTGCGCAACGGCAGCCACGGCAGGGCTGATTCCCCTGCCTGTGCCGGTGCTGCTCCTCCTGTTCGCCGCCGTGGCCTGTCCGGCCCCGGTCTTCAGCGGCGTCGCCGTACGGCTCGTCGCCGAGACACTCACCGGCGACGCCTACGTCCTGGGGCGCTCACTGTCCAACATGGCAGCGTCCGGTGCCCAGTTGCTCGGCCTGGCCGTCGGGGGCGTCGCGATCGCGTCACTGGGGCCACGAAACTCACTGCTGCTCAGCTCGGGCGCGTATCTCGTCTCCGCGGTCGCCGTCCGCGTACGACTGCCCGACCTGCCCGCCCCCGGCAAGGCAGCTCGGTCCGGTTCCGGTGCGTCGGTGCTCCGCCACAGCTGGTCGGAGAGCGGCACACTGCTCGCCGACCGGACCGTACGGACGCTGCTGCTCGCCCAGTGGCTGCCTGCAGCTTTCGTCGCCGGTGCGGAGAGCCTGGTCGTCCCGTTCGCGGGCGGTCAGAGCATGTCCGCCGGCTTCACAGGGGCCCTGCTCGCCTGTCTGCCGGTCGGCATGCTCGCCGGGGACCTGGTCGTCGGCCGCTTCCTCTCCCCCGCCGCACGGGAACGCCTGGTCCCCGCGCTGGTGACGGTCCTCGGCGCGCCGCTGCTCGTCTTCGCCGTCGATCCGCCGGAGCTGGTCTGCGCGGTGCTCCTGCTGATCACCGGGGCCGGTTTCGCCTACGGACTCGGCCTGCAACGCCCTTTCCTGGACGCGGTCCCGGAAACAGCACGCGGCCAGGCGTTCGGCCTGCTCTCCGCCGGGATGATGTCGTCGCAGGGTCTGGGTCCCGTCGCGTTCGGGACCATCGCCGAGTTCACCGACGCGGGAACGGCCATGGCCCTGGCCGGCCTGGCGACGCTGGGCATCGGCGTCCGACTGACCCGACGCCGCCCCGCGTCGGACGGCTGAGAAGCCGGCCCGGGGCGGTCCACTCCTCGCCGTTCCCCCATGTCACCGCCTGTACGGCGGCGTCGCGTTTTTCGGAACTTGTTTGTTCGGCACCAGTCGCCCGACGGCGAACAACGCCGGGACCGGTACACCTGGATCGGACGTCCCAGCCAGTCGGCTCCGGCGCGACCGGAGCTGCCATGTGCCGTACATCCAGGGGGAGTTGTGCGCTGCTACCGGTTCCACCGACGCACCACACTGATCGCGGTCACCGTCGCGGCCACCCTCGCGACGGTCGTCTCCTGCGACGCACCGGCGCCGTCGGACGACCGGGACACCGAGGTCACCTCGACACAGCTCCTCACCGAACGGGAGCAGGATCTGCTGCACGACGCGGAGCAGCTGCTCACCCAGTCCTGCATGGCCGCACGCGGCTTCCGGACATGGCCGGTGCCCCGCCGACCACTCGCCGAGGACCGCGACTTCCCGTATGTGATCGACGACGTCCGCTGGGCGTCCCGACACGGCTACGGCAGTGACATCGAGGCCCGCCGTCAGCGGTTGCGCACGAACGATCCCAACCAGCGCTACTTCAGGAAGCTGCCGGCAGCCGACCGGCAGCGCGCCGTCGCCGCCTACAACGGCGACCGGTCCGCCGAACGGCTTGAGGTGCGTTCCCCGAACGGCCTGACCGTCGGGCGCGTCAAGGACGGCTGCACCGCTCAGGCCCAAGAGGAGCTCTACGGCGACCTGGCCGCCTGGTTCCGTGCCGATGTCGTCACCGGGGCCCTGCCCGCCCTGCGTCGGCAACAGGTCGTCTCGAACGCCGAGTTCACGTTCGCGGTGCGGAAATGGTCTGTCTGCATGCGGGAGCGGGGACTGCGCTACCCGGACCCGACCGACACGCGGGCTGCCTTCCTCGCCCCCGAGGGGACCACGCCGACGCCGGCACGCAGGCGTCTGGAAACACGGACAGCGGTCGCCGAGGCCGAGTGCGCCCACAGCAGCGGCCTGACCTCCACCGCCGCGCGACTCGACCGGCGCTACGACGCCCAGCTGCGGGCCAAGTACCGGAACGAGATACGCGACAGGTCGCGGATGGAACACGCCGCCCTGCCACGAGCCCGCGCACTTCTGACCACCGACCGAACCAGCGCCACCACAACCACCAGCACCAACACCAACACCAACAAGGAGTGATCAGTGATCAGGACCAAACTCACCACCGCGCTTGCCACCGTGGGCCTCGCCGCTCTGTCCCTGTCAGCCCTTCCGGGCGTCGCGCAGGCCTCCGAGCCGGGCCCGTCGTCGCGGGACACGGTCGCGGCGGGCCCGGCGGGAGCCACGGCGGACGGGTACTTCTACGCGTACGAACACGCGGACGCCAACGGCAAGTACTGCAGGTGGTCCGGCAACGACGCCGACTGGAGCAGCTGCTCCCCCGGCGGAAACCTCCGTAACCAGGCAAGCGCCCTCTGGAACAACGGCTACGCCGGCTCGTACGAAGACGTCAACGTCTACTGGGGCCTCAGCTACGCCGGAGCCTGGGCATGCATCGCGAACGGCTACTACTACTCCAACCTCGCCGGCTGGTACTTCCCGAGCAACGGGTCGGGCGGCGGTGAGAGCATGAACGACAACATCTCGTCGCACAAGTGGTCCGACTCCTGCTGAGACACCTTCGGCGCCTCAAGGATCAGCGTGA
>NZ_AEJB01000650.1 GCF_000331005.1 Streptomyces turgidiscabies Car8 | reverse complement strand
CACAGCGACCTCACCGACGACGCAACACGGGAACCGTCAGCGACGGTTCTCGTCGTCGTCCGCTTCCGACTCGGCCTCCTTCGCCTGGACCTCGGGATCCAGGACCGACTGACCAGTCCCGTCCACCGACGTCAGACGGCCCGTCTCGGGAACCTCGGTCGCGGCGGGCGGCTCCACCAACCAGTCGGGGTTGGCCTGCTTGTCCCACCACTTCCACGCGGCGAAGGCGCCGCCCGCCAGGATGCCCAGCGCGACCAGCCCCTTGGCGAGCTTGCCCGCCCGGGCCCGGCGCTGGTGCTTGCGAGCCAGCTTCCTGATCTCCTGCGGAGTGACCTGGCCACGCAGCGCGGCCAGTGCCGCGGCACCACGTGCGGCGGCCTCCTCTCGTACGGGTCCGGCTGCCGCGACCGCACGTTCCACGCGCGGCGCGGTGTAGTCGGCGGCCTGCCGGGCGGCCTTGGCGGTACGGACAGCGGCTTCATGGGCGGCATGGTCGACCTTCGGCGGCACATGCGTACGGGCCTGCTCCAGCCGCGGCGCGAGATGCGCGCCGTACTGGACACGGGCCTGTTCCGCAGCCTGGGACACCTTGGGCGCAAGCCGTACGCGTGCCTCGTGTGCGTACTGAGTGGCCCTGTCCTTGGCCGTGTCGGCGTAGGGCGCCACCACGTCCGCGGCGTGCAGGACGCTGTCCTTCGCCGAGCCGGTAGCGGCGCGCACGCTTTCAATGCGGGTCACGGGATCCTCCTCCTCGGTGGCGTACGGTATTCGACTCTCCACCCTTTTACGGATCATGCCCGGCAATACGCCGTGAGGCATGCGAGGGCGGGCATCCGGGTCATGGACGGCCGGTCACACGGGACTGATGGCACCGAACCGATCGCAAGTGACAGTGGATGAAGATCACAGGCAATAGGGATGAATACAGGGCAACGGGAGCTTGTCGTCGACAATGCCACGGATCCCTGCCCCGCGCCCCCGTCCCGTGCCTACTCGACCGGTTTTCTCCCGAGCGGCGGAGCACAAGCGAAAGTGCCGGATTTTCTCCCGGCGGAAGGTGTCGGGCGACGCACGACGTCGGCCGTGCGAGGATCGGGGCGTCACAAGAGGACAACGGAAGGCAGACCGTGGCTGAGCAGCTTTACGCCACCCTGAAGACCAACCAAGGCGACATCGAGTTCCGGCTTCTGCCGAACCACGCGCCCAAAACGGTCCGGAACTTCGTCGAACTCGCCACGGGCGAGCGCGAGTGGACCAACCCGGAGACGGGCGAGAAGTCCACGGACAAGCTCTACGACGGCACGGTCTTCCACCGGGTGATCAGCGGCTTCATGATCCAGGGCGGTGACCCGCTCGGCAACGGCACCGGCGGTCCCGGCTACCAGTTCGAGGACGAGTTCCACCCGGACCTCCGTTTCGACAAGCCGTACCTGCTGGCCATGGCCAACGCCGGCCCGGGCACCAACGGCTCGCAGTTCTTCATCACCGTCTCCCCGACGGCCTGGCTGACCCGCAAGCACACCATCTTCGGTGAGGTCACCGACGCGGCCAGCCAGAAGATCGTGGACGCCATCGCGACCACGGCGACCAACCCGCGCACCGACCGCCCGGTCAACGACATCGTCATCGAGTCGGTCGTCGTCGAGACCCGCCAGAGCTGAGCCCCGGGAGCCTCTCCCACCGGCACTTTCCCCGGGATCCTCCGCAGGGACACCCAGGGAACCAAACGCCCCGCCCATCCGTAAGGATGTGCGGGGCGGTGCATTGCATACGACGACGCATCGGCCCCTCTGACGGATCGATGGATTGACGGATTTTGGGGGAGCTCATGGATCAGGCGCCAGGCAGCCCGCAGGGCCCGCAGGACGCCCAGAGCCTGCCCACCTGCTACCGCCACCCGGACCGAGAGACAGGCATCCGCTGCACCCGCTGCGAACGCCCGATCTGCCCCGAGTGCATGGTCAGCGCCTCCGTCGGCTTCCAGTGCCCGGAGTGCGTGCGCAACAGCTCCGGAACCGGCCACGCGCCGAGCGCCACCACACCGCGCACCATCGCCGGCGGCACCATCGCGGCCGACCCCCGACTCCTCACCAAGATCCTCATCGGCCTCAACGTCGCCCTCTACCTGCTCCAACTGTCGATCGGCGACGACTTCACGCAACGTTTCGAACTCGTCGGCCGTGCCTCCTACGAGTACCTCGGCCCCGTGGAGGGCGTCGCGGAGGGGCAGTGGTACCGGCTGCTGACGTCGATGTTCCTGCACGGCAGCCTCATGCACATCGTCTTCAACATGCTCAGCCTGTGGTGGCTCGGCGGGCCTCTGGAAGCCGCCCTCGGCCGCGCCCGCTACCTCGCGCTGTACCTGGTCTCCGGCCTCGCGGGCAGTGCGCTGACGTATCTCCTCGAAGCCCCGACCACGCCGTCTCTCGGTGCCTCCGGTGCCATCTTCGGCCTCTTCGGCGCGACCGCCGTCCTGATGCGCCGCCTCAACTACGACATGCGGCCGATCATCGCCCTGCTGGTGATCAACCTGCTCTTCACCTTCGGACCGCTCAACATCGCCTGGCAGGCCCACATCGGCGGCCTGGTCGGCGGAGTCGTCATCGGCTACGCCATGGTCCACGCCCCGCGCGAGCGCCGGTCCCTGATCCAGTACGGCGTCTGCGCGGTGGTCCTGGTCGCGGTGGTCGTCATGACCCTGATCCGTACGAGCCAGCTCGTCTAGCTCGGCCGGTCCGTGGTCCCGTCCGGCGTCCAGCTCGTCCGACCTGTCACTGAGTGCCTGTTGTCCACAGTGCGTGGCCTTACCTGTGCATAGTGTGCGGGAACAGCTGTGCCCCCTGTCACCGACCGGAGTTTTCCCAGGTCAGGCAGGGGGCGAACAAGCTTGCGATAGCCGGTGTGTCAGTCGTACCGGCGTCAACACTCGATTAGTTATCCACAGATCGTCGTCTTTTCCCCAGGTGGGGTGTGGAAAATCAATCATGGCTGTGGATAACTCAGTGGAAAGCCCTGGGTAGAGCCTTGTTCACCCCAAGGCAACCGGCTGGCCGACAGGGGCTGACCACCGAGGGCACCGCTACTTCCACTGTGTGGAGACACCGAATCCGGCGGCGATGAAGCCGAAGCCCACCACGATGTTCCAGTTGTCCAGTGAGTCGATCGGCAGCGTGCCGTCGGTCACATAGAAAAGGACGATCCAGGCCAGACCGATGAGGAACATCGCCAGCATGACCGGTGCGACCCAGCCGCGACTGTTCAGTTTGATGGCCGTCGCCTGCTTGGCGGGCGGCGGCGTGTAGTCGGCCTTCTTGCGGATACGTGACTTCGGCACGAGGGTCTCTCCTGTCGATGCGCTGCGTGGCCGCGCAGGTAACTGGGTCGGGCTCCGGGGCAGCGTACAAGGGGACACGTGGTGCTCCCCCGGGCGTCCGTTAGCGTAGTGCTTCCGCGGCGCCGAAGGAGATAAGGGTACGTTGAGCAATTCTGCCGACTTCCCCGGGACGGATCCCAGTCCTGCCCGTAACCGCCGTTTCCGCCCGGTCCGGGTGCTCACCGCGGGGGTCTTCGCCCTCGCGGGGCTGATTTTCTTCACGAGCTTCGACACGGCCAAGGGCACGAACATCCGCACGGACGCCTCCCTGCTGAGGCTCTCGGACCTCATCCAGGAGCGCAGCCACAAGAACGGCCGGCTCGACGAGTCCAACGCGGCCCTGCGTGACGACGTCGAGGCACTCGCCGAGCGCGACGACGGCAGCACCGAGGCCGAGGACGCCAGACTGGCGGCGCTGGAGAAGGCCGCGGGCACCCAGAAGGTCAAGGGGCAGGCGCTCACGGTCACGCTCAACGACGCCCCGCCGAACGCCACGGCCAAGCTCCCCGGCTATCCCGAGCCCCAGCCCGACTACCTGGTCATCCACCAGCAGGACCTGCAGGCCGTGGTCAACGCCCTGTGGCAGGGCGGGGCCAAGGGCATCAAGGTCATGGACCAGCGACTCATCTCCACCAGCGCGGTCCGCTGCGTGGGCAACACCCTGATCCTCCAGGGACGCGTCTACTCACCCCCGTACAAGATCACGGCGGTCGGTGACCCCGAGCAGCTGAGGGGCGCGCTCACGGCGTCCAAGGCGATCCAGAACTACATGGTGTACGTCAACGTCTACGGGCTCGGCTGGCAGGTCGACGAGGACGGGACGGTGACTCTGCCCGGGTACTCGGGCACAGTGGACCTGCACTACGCGAAGCCTGTGGAGTAGCCGGAACAGCTGGTAGCTCACCGCTGGGGGGCCTGTGTCGGGGCGTGTCATCGTCAGGACGGTCAGTGAGCTGTGCGTCACGGTGGGCACGCTGATCGTGCTCTTCGTGGTGTACGTGCTGTTCTGGACGGGCGTGAAGGCCGACGACGTCATGGACGACCAGATCCACCAGTTACAGGAACAGTGGTCGAACGGCGCGGTGACACAGACGCCGCCGGTGAGGGCGCCCAGTCCCGCGAGCACCACGGTCCCGACCGGTCTGAAGCCACCCGCGCCCTACACCCCGGCCAAGCCCTTCGCGATCATGTACATCCCACGGCTTGGTTTCACGTGGAACAAGCCCGTGCTCGAAGGCACGAAGACGAGCACCCTGAAGAAGGGCCTCGGCCACTACGCCACCACCGCGCGGCTCGGCCAGGAGGGCAATTTCTCGGTCGCCGGCCACCGGCGGACGTACGGCGATCCGTTCAAGGACTTCCCGAGGCTGCGGCGCGGGGACGCGGTGGTGCTGACGGACGGGACGACCTGGTTCACGTATCGGATCGACAAAGGCCCCTACAAAACCGTGCCCACGGACATTGAGGTGATCGATCCTGTGCCACGTAAGAGCGGGTACACGCGTTCGGGGCGTTATCTCACGCTGACCACGTGCGATCCGGAGTGGGGACACAGTCATCGGCTGATCGTCTGGGCGCACCTGGATTCCACACAGCCTGTGGAGGCCGGGAAACCCGCGGCGCTGCGCCGTTAATCTGGTGGGGTACGGCGTGAGTCCGGTGCCGCGAGTCGGGTGCCGTGGGCGACGGAAGGGACGGCATGTACGGCTGGATCTGGCGGCATCTGCCAGGGAACGCGTGGGTGAGGGCGTTGCTCTCCCTCGTGCTGGCGCTGGCGGTTGTCTACGTGCTCTTCCAGTACGTCTTCCCGTGGGCCGAACCGCTCCTCCCCTTCAACGATGTGACGGTGAACGACCAGTGAGCGCCCGGATTCTCGTCGTCGACAACTACGACAGCTTCGTCTTCAACCTGGTCCAGTACCTGTACCAGCTGGGTGCCGAGTGCGAGGTGTTGCGCAACGACGAGGTGTCGACGGCGCACGCGCAGGACGGCTTCGACGGGGTTCTGCTGTCGCCGGGCCCGGGTACGCCCGAGGAGGCCGGCGTCTGCATCGAGATGGTCCGTCACTGCGCGGCGACCGGGGTGCCGGTGTTCGGGGTGTGCCTGGGCATGCAGTCGATGCAGGTGGCGTACGGCGGTGTGGTGGACCGTGCGCCCGAGCTGCTGCACGGCAAGACGTCCCTCGTGGAACACGAGGGCGGGGGCGTCTTCGCCGGTCTGCCGAGCCCGTTCACGGCGACCCGCTACCACTCCCTGGCGGCGGAGCCGGAGACGGTTCCGGCCGAGCTCGAAGTGACCGCTCGTACGCACGACGGCATCATCATGGGCCTGAGGCACCGTGAGCTTCCGGTCGAGGGTGTGCAGTTCCACCCCGAGTCGGTGCTGACGGAGCACGGTCACCTGATGCTGGCCAACTGGCTGGTGGAGTGCGGTGACCGGGGTGCTGTGGCGAGGTCTTCGGGGCTCGCCCCGGTGGTGGGCAGGGCCACGGCGTGACCGCCCTGCGCCCCGAGCGCGAGTCCGGCTCCGCCTACGGAGACACCGGCGACCAGGCAACCTCGTACGGGCAGCAGCAGCCGTACGAGGTGCCCGGCGCGTTCGAGGCGGCGGTGGACGGGATGGCGGACCCGCTGAGCGACCCGTTGCCGGGGCAGCGGAACGATCCTCCGCCGCCGGGTCGTGGGACCGGTCGGCGGCGCCGGCGCGGTCATGCGCGGCCCTACGACGCCTCGGCCGAGAGCGGGGCGTCGGAGCACCGGGACCCGGGGCCCGAGTCGGAGTACGACTCGCGGGGGTACGCGCAGGACTGGCAGGTGGGTGTCTACGAGGAGCAGGTGCCGTACGCACCTCCCGCCGCCCCTCCGGTGACGCCCCCCGCGCCCCCTGCTGTCGTGCTCCCGCCGGTCGACGAGGAGACGGTGGCGCTGCGGCTGACGGACCTGCCGGCCGATCTGCGGCCCGAGGCGCCCCGAATAGCCGACGGGGGCGCGGGGTCGGCGACCTCGGCCGCCGCAGAGGCCACAGGCGCCTCTGAGAGCCCTTCTGCGGCCGGCGGGCGCGCGGCCCGCCGGAAGGCCGCCAAGGCCCGCCACGGGCGCCCTGAGGGCTCGCAGGAGGTGTCCGAGGCTTCGGAGGGGTCGGTTGCGTCGACCGGTGACGCGTCGGCGGGAGGAGCGCCTCTCTCGCGGGTCGCGGCGCGGCAGGCGGCGCGGGCGCAGAAGCCGGGCATGGCGGTGATGGCGAGCCGGGCGATCGGTGAGGTGTTCATCACCACCGGTGTACTGATGCTGCTGTTCGTGACCTACCAGCTGTGGTGGACGAACGTCCGGGCGCACGCGCAGGCCGGGAACGAGACGACGAGCCTCCAGGAGGACTGGGCGAGCGGGAAGGGCGCGCCGGGGGCGTTCGAGCCTGGGCAGGGCTTCGCCATCCTCGACATCCCCAAGCTGGACGTGGTGGTGCCGATCGCGGAGGGCACCAGCAAGAGCAAGGTGCTGGACCGGGGGATGGTCGGCCACTACGCGGAGGGCGGTCTCACCACGGCGATGCCGTCCGCGTCGACCGGCAACTTCGGGCTCGCGGGCCACCGCAACACGCACGGCGAGCCGTTCCGGTACATCAACCGGCTGAAGAAGGGCGACGCGATCGTCGTGGAGACGCAGGACAAGTACTACGTCTACAAGATGGAGTCGATCCTGCCGGTGACGTCGCCGAGCAACACGAGCGTGCTGAACCCGATTCCCAATGGCTCGGGTTTCACCAAGCCCGGCCGCTACATCACTCTCACGACGTGTACGCCGGAGTTCACGAGCAAGTACCGGATGATCGTGTGGGGCAAGATGGTCGAGGAACGGCCGCGCAGCAAGGGCAAGCCGGATGCGCTCGTGCAGTAAGGGCAGATGAAGAGTGGCAGCGACGACGGACCAGGACGAGCAGACCGCCGGCGCCCCGGCTTCCCCGTCGCAGGCCCGCCCACGGCGCAAGGGCGGCAAACTGGCCTCCGCGGTGAGCCTTTTCGGCGAACTGCTCATCACGGCGGGCCTGGTGCTCGGCCTGTTCGTCGCGTACTCCCTGTGGTGGACGAACGTCGTCGCGGACCGTGAGGCGAACAAGCAGGGCGACCAGGTACGCGACCATTGGGCGGACGGTTACGCCGACACAGGCCCGGGCGCGCTGAACACCAGGGACGGCATCGGCTTCCTGCACGTGCCGGCGATGAGGAACGGCGAGGTTCTGGTCAGGAAGGGCACGTCGTCAAAGGTCCTGAACGACGGCGTCGCCGGCTACTACGTCGACCCGATCAAGTCGGCGCTTCCCCAGGCGAAGCAGGGCAACTTCACGCTGGCGGCTCACCGGGACGGCCACGGCGCCAAGTTCCACAACATCGACAAGCTGAAGAAGGGCGACCCGATCGTCTTCGAGACGAAGGACGACTGGTACGTCTACAAGGTCTACGCCACCCTTCCGGAGACCTCGAAGTACAACGTCGAGGTCCTGGCGCAGGTCCCGAAGGAGTCGGGCAAGAAGAAGCCGGGCCGCTTCATCACCCTGACCACCTGTACGCCGGTTTTCACGTCGGAGTACAGGTACATCGTGTGGGGGGAGCTGGTGCGGGTGCAGAAGGTGGACTCGAAGCGGACGGTTCCCGAGGAGTTGCAGTGAACTGACAGACTCCTTGAAGGAGGGCTGTCGTTAGCATGACGAAGGCCCGAAGCCGCAACCTTCCTTTGCGGCTTCGGGCCTCTTGCGTCGCCCCGTTCCTACTCCAGGACGTTCAGGGGTTCGCCCGCACTTCACTCCTCCAGCGCCCCGCGGTGTACGGCGGTGATCCCGGCCTCTGTGGCGATGCTCAGCGCCTCCGGGGTGAAGGGGCACGTCGCCACGTAGAGCGCCACTTCCGCGCGGTACAGCACCTTGGCCGAGCCGACGAACTTCTGCATGTCAGGGCTGGTGATGTTGAGGTAGGGCGCGAACCTCTTGCACTGGACGACGAGGCGTCGTCCGTCGGCGGTGAGCGCGATGATGTCGACGCCGCGGTCTCCGTGACCGCCCTGCACGACGACGTTGGTGCAACCGTCGCGGCGCAGCAGTTTGGCGACGTGGTGCTCGAACGTGCGGCCGTTCATGGCGTCCATGGCTGCCATGACTCCGATGGCCGGCCGGTCGTTCCGGGTTCCTTCGAGCCGTAGCAGCCGGGCGTGGTGCTGGTGGAGCCGCCTTTCGATGCGCTGGACGCCCGTCCGCAGGGCGACGAGCTCCTTGCGGTGCTCGCCCGACGTCTCGATCAGGGCGTTGAACATGGGGACGACGGTCTTGCCGAGGATGTGGGTGATGCGCTGGTCGATGCGGTCGTCGAGGGAGGGTGTGTCCGTCCGGACCGGGTTTTCCACAGGCTGCGTGCGCGCCAGGTACTCCATGTCCAGTAGGTACACGCGTACCTGACGTGCGACTTCGCTGTCGCGGAGCAGCATGGCGGCGTTGAGGACGGCGCGGCGGGAGAAGAGTGCGAGAGACGCAGTGCGCGACTGGATCCCACTGAGCTCCTTAAAGGAGCTCAGTTCTGAACCTGTCAAGACTCGGTATCCGTTTTCTTCCAGTTCCGCACGGTGGTCGAGTACGAGAGAGCGAATGGCCTTGAGGCCCACCTGAAAGTAGGTCGCCACCATCGCCGTCGTCACATGCATCCCGTCCGGCAGCAGTGACAGTGCCTTCACCCTGTCGAGCACATCCGTACGTTCCAGTGCAGTGTCCCGGAGTGCCTTCGACTCCAGCAGCGCCGTTTCGTTGACCACGTTCCGTTTTCTCCCCAGCTCGTGGATTTTTGCTCATATGTCCAATGAGTCCAGGCATACGAAGTTGTGGTCGGATTTCGTACACAGGTATAGGTGAGCATCAGCAGTGTTCTCAGGTGCCGGGCTCACCCACATGACAAGTGAGAACGGTTCTCCGAGCAGGGCATCGTTCACGTCACGCCGCCGAAGCTGCTCGTTGCCGTTGCTGACGCTCTGTAGCGCGACCTGCGTGCTGCCTGGGTCGTCGACCCTTCCGATCTGCGTGGTCGTCGTGGAACCTGTGACTGCCTGGAGCGAGGTCGCGATGACTTTGCCGACCTGGTTTTCGGCGTCGCTCTCCATCCCTGGCGGCGGGACTCCTACGGACCTGTGGATAGCTCTCGGGATAGCGAGACAACGTGTCTCCCTATGTCGCAAAGCATGGCGACGTTGAGGACTGCTCGGCGCGGTCAGAGGGGCAGACTGGAGCGGCGCTTTGGATAACTACCGGATCAGGAACTCAAGTTGAGGAAAGTGATGTACCTCACGCAGTTTTGCTAAGAGGCAGCCGAGAGAGTGCAGGCCCCCGTCTGGGCGGTCTGATCCCGGCGCTGGAGATCATCCTGGACGCGGTGGAGACGGCCGGCCGGGAGACCGGGATCGGGATGCGGGTCCTGGTGGC
>NZ_AEJB01000649.1 GCF_000331005.1 Streptomyces turgidiscabies Car8 | reverse complement strand
GCGCCCATCCGTACGCCCACCGGCTCGTCTCCTCACCCACCCGTCCGGAAAACCATTCCGCACCGGGCCCTCCCAGCCGGTAGCTTCGGGAGGATGAGTGATCACTACGACGTGCGCGGCTCCGGCCCCGTCCTCCTCATCCTCCCTGGCGGCGCCGGACATCCCATGGGCCTCGACGACTTCACGGCCCGCCTCGCAGAACGCTTTACTGTCATGACGTACGACCATCTCGGCCTCGCGCACGGCCAACTCGGCAAGCCCGTCGAGGAACAGAGCGTCGAGTGGTGGAGCGACGGCGCGGCCCGGGCGCTGGAGGCGGTGCTGCCCGCAGGCGAGTCGGCGTACGTCTTCGGCAGCAGTTCGGGCGCCGTCGTCACCCTGGACCTGGCGGCCCGGCACCCGGACCGGCTGCGGCACGTGGTCGTGCACGAGTCACCCCTCGTGGCGGTGCTGCCGGACGCCGAGAGGCAGCGGGCGATGTTCACCGAGGTGTACGAGGCCTATCGCGCCCGGGGCCTCGACGCGGCGTCGGCCCGCATGGTGGCGGGGCTGGAGGAACGGGCCCCCACCCCCGAAGAGCAGCACAGGCTCTCCGACCCGGCGTCCCAACCACCGTCCCCCGAAGATGAGTTGGCGACGCCGATGGCCGTCTTCCTCACCAGGATCCTGCTCCCGTTCATCTCCTACGTCCCCGACCTCGCCGCCCTCTCCGCCCCCTCACCCCGGATCACCGTCGCCGTGGGCATCGACTCCGCCGGCCAACTCCCGTACCGCAGCGCCACGTTCCTCGCCCGGCGGACGGGCAGCGCCGCCCGCCGGTTCCCGGGCGGGCATCTCGCGCCGCTCACTCATCCGACGGAGTTCGCGGCGCGGCTCACGGAGACTCTGCTCCCGGCCGGCTGACGCGGGCGGGCTGTCCGGTGCCGTCGCGCCGGTGTCCGAGCGCCACCACTTCGCCGTACGAGGGTGCCTCACCCCGGGGCACCCGCCCCGCCCGGATGTCGTCGAGCACCTCCACGGCCGCGCCGAGTGCCCGCCGGTAGAGGAGCGAACCGAGGCTGATGCGGCGTACGCCGAGGTCGCCGAGCCGGGTGACCGTGGGGCCGGTGGGCGAGTAGAGGATGTTGAGCGGGACGTCGAGGCTCTTCACCAGCGCGGCGATCACGTCCGGGTCGGTCAGGCCGGGCACGAACACCCCGTCGGCGCCCGCCTGTCGGTAGGCGTCGAGGCGGGTCATCGTGTCCCGGGCCAGGGTGGGGGAACCGTGGTCGCCGAGCCAGTACGTGTCCGTGCGGGCGTTCACGAAAAGGCCAGGGGCGGCGGCCTTGACGGCGGCGATCTTCTCGGCGTGCAGGGCCGCCGGCCCGAGACCGTCCTCCAGGTTGATCCCGACGGCGCCGACCACGGACAGTTCTCGTGCGAACTCCCCCACCATGGACGGGTCTTCGCTGAACCCGCCTTCGGCGTCGACGGACAGCAGGAAGTCCTCCGTGCCGAGATTCAGGGCGAGTTGCAGTGTGTGGTCGCGGGTGGCCGCCGTACCGTCGGGCAGTCCGACGGCGGCGGCGACACCGAGACTCGTGGTGCCGATCGCGGCGAAGCCCTGGGCGGCGAGGAGCGCGGCCGAGGCGTGGTCCCAGGCGTTGGGGAGGAGCAGGGGCTCGTCGCGGTGGTGGAGGGCGGCGAAGGCGGAGGGGGACGGCGAGGGGGACACAGGCAGGGCCGAGGGCGGGGTCATGCCGTCACGGTACGGGCGTAACCCTTCGGCACCGGCCGAACCATTCCGGTCCGGCGCGGGCGGGCCCCTCTCGCCTCCTCCGTCACAACCGTGTCCTCCCGGCGGCAACCTTTCCCGGCCCCACGGCAACAGACGGGCATGACTTCAGCACCACTCCCCCGCGCCTCCGCCCACCGTCGCACCCACGCGGCCCGCAAGCCCCTGATCGGTGGCCTCGCGGCGGCCGGTCTGCTCGCCGGCGCCTGGTACGCGACGGCCGGGGCGGCGACGACACCGGCCGCGCCCGCCCTCGCCGTCACGACCACCTCCGTGACGCTGCCGGCCAAGTTCCCCTATCTGTCCGCCGGTTACAACAACACGCGGGAGTGGACGCGTACGGCGACAGCGGTGGCGCCCAACGGCACGCTGCGGGTCGCCTGGCCGGCGTCGGACGGTGTGCACGTGACCCCGCTGACCTCGGCCGGCAAGCGCGCGGGCGGGGACGCGATCGTCAAGGGCGCCAAGGAGGTCGGAGGGCTGGTCGCGCACAACGACGGCTTCGCGCTGCTCACCCGGGTCGCCGACACCAACAAGTGGAAGGAGACGGCGGCGGCGCTGGTCCGTTTCTCGCAGGGCAGGGAGACCTGGCGCACCAAGCTCACCGGTACCGCCTCCAATGACACGTCCCCGACCCTGGACGGCCAGCTCACCTGGAACGGCACCAAGTACGGCGCCTACTTCGTCGTGCACGGCGCGGGCGGCTTCGCCGACGGCCACTTCGGCGACAAGCTGTCGTATCTGAGCGCCAAGGGCGCCAGGCTCAGCGGCGGTTGGGGCTGGGGCTGCTCGCACAACGAGGGCATAGCCCTGCACGCCGAGGCCACCGGCGCCTTCACCTCCCTCTGCTTCGACGACTGGCGTTCGGGCCTGTTCGTGTCGACGGGCATCGGCGCCCCCGACAACGCGCCGGCCGTGCAGCGTGAGCAGTGCTGGGCGGGCTACTGCGGCGGCACGTACGCCGGCCGCACCGGTGACCTGGTGAAGTCGTCGACGGGCCGGTACGCCACCGCATACGGGTCGCGCGGGTCGGCCTCCGCCGCGAAGAACCCGGACGACTCCAGTGGCCGGGGCTGGACGGTGAAGCCGAGGTGGAGCACGCACCAGGTCGCGGTGTCGTTCCTCAAGAACCGCAACTCGCCTGCGGGCAAGGCCATCTACCTGACGAACGCGCCGGGCACGGAACACGTGAACGTCCGCGTCGCCCCGTACGGCAAGGACCGGCTGCTGGTGTCCTGGGAGTCCCTGAAGAACGCCAAGTGCGCCAGCGGCACCTGCACCGGCACGTTCACGGGCACGCACCTGCGGCTGATCGACTGGAACGGCGCGTTCAAGACACCGGACAAGGTCGTGCCGGCACGCATCACGGGCGACATAGCGGCCCTGAAGGACGGCTCCCTGACCTGGGCATACGCCCCGGTGACCCAGACGTACGCGACCCCGCTCACGGGCGCCTCCCCGACCACCGCGACACTCCGGATCGCACGCCTGGCACCCTGAACCGGCAGGACCGGCAGGACCGGCAGCACTCGGGACGCCGGCAGGACCACGTGCGTCTCAGCCCGCGAAACTCGATCGACGGTTCGCCGCGTACCGCAGAGCATGACCGCCATGGTGGACACCTCTCTGTACGCGGCCTTCCTGGCCGCCGCCTTCGCCCTGTGCGTCGCTCCCGGGCCCGACATGATGTTCATCGTGGCCATGGGCGGACGCGGTGGCCCGGTCACCGGAGTACTGGCCGCGCTGGGGGTGGCGGCCGGTGCGCTGGTGCACGCGGTGTCGGCGGCGCTCGGCCTGTCTGCGCTCTTCACGACACTGCCCGTGCTGTATCACGTACTGCGCTGGCTCGGTGCCGCGTATCTCCTCCACCTCGCGGTCAAGGCGTTCCGCGACCGTTCGCCCCTGGTGACCGAGGAGGACGGGACAGCGGCGTCGGGCCCAGCCGCCCCGGGCCGGCGACGCGCCTTCTGGCAGGGCGCCGTCACCAATCTCCTCAACCCGAAAATGATCCTGTTCAACGTCGCTTTCCTGCCGCAGTTCGTGAACCCGGCTCTGGGGCACGTGAGTTGGCAGCTACTGCTGCTGGGGCTGACGCTTGTCCTGATGGGCTTCACCATCGACACCGCGGTGGGTCTGCTCTCCGGCCGCCTCTCGTCGGCACTCCGCGGCAGCCGCCGCGTCGCCCGCGGCCTCAACATCTTCAGCGGCACGGTCTTCACGGGGCTCGCCGTACGGCTGGTCGCCGCACCGGATTAGAACAGGCCCTGGTCCGGAGCGGCCAAGGTGAGCCGCGAAACCTGAACCTGGAGCGCCCCGGTTCCGGTCGGGGCGCCCCAGGCGCTTGTGCCGGGCCAGAGGCCCAGGAGTCTCTACCGCACCCCGCCCCGGGGGATCAGCCGCTGCGCCACCAGTTCGTCGCGCACCAACTCGGCGTACGCCGTGGCCCCTCGGACGGACGTGTGCGTGTTGTCGCGCTTCTCGTTGTAGAGGTACAGCGCCTTGGATCCCTCGACGCCGAGGGACTCCACCAGCGTCTTCGTCTTCGCCGTCAGGTCGATCAACGGCACGCCGCGCTCCGCCGCGACCGCGCGGATCACCGCCGGGTGGTCGACGCCGAGGCCGTTGACCAGCAGGGCGGTGCCGTTGTTCAGGGTGCCGTCGGAGTTGAACCAGCGGCGCACGATCGGAGTCACCAGTACCGGTTTCCCCCCTCGCTCGCGAATACCCGCGACGAGCGTCTCCAGGTTCGCGCGGTACGTCGGCTCGTCCGTCTGCTTGTCGTTGTGCGCGAGCTGGACGAGAACCAGGTCGCCGGGACGGATCAGCGGCTGGACGGTCGCGAAGAGCGCCGGGTTGGCGAGGTAGGTGACCGTACTCTCCCCGGAATCGGCGTAGTTGGCGACGGACAGGCCCTTGCGGAGGTACTGCGGGAGCTGCTGGCCCCAGCCCGTGTACGGGTCGGCGGGCTGGTCGCAGACCGTCGAGTCGCCGACCAGGAAGATCTGCCGGGCGTGGCGGGCGGCGGGGGTCACCCTGATGTCCGCCAGGGCCGGCGCCGAGCCGCCGAGCACCAGGTCGAGGCCCGGGGTGCCCTCGGGACCGGTCGGTTCGCCCTCGGGCGTACGGACGTCGACGGTGAAGCTGCGGGCCACGTGCTCGCCGGCCGCCGTGGCGGTCTCCGGGAGGAGCGCGCGCCGGGTCTCGCCGGAGACGGCGGTACTGGCGGCGGTCTGGCCACCCAGCAGCACCCGTACGTCGTACGTGCCGGGCGCGACGTCGAAGTGGCAGGCGGTGGCCGTGCAGTTCTCGATGCCCAGGGCGCGCGGGCCGTGCGACGGCCGCTGGTGAGCCGCGGCGGGCACGGCGGCCAGGGTGGTCGCGGTGCTCAGGGTCACGGCTGCCAGCACGGCACGGTTGAAACGTCTCATCGCGGTTCCCACAGCACTCCTCCGACGCTCGACAAGGCCCAGCGGCAGGACCGTACATCTTCTGGCAAGCGCTTTCTAGAGTCCTGCACGATTTCACACAACTGCCAACTTCCTTACAACGAAAGCCCTTTCGCAAAATCGATTCAACTGTCAGTCTTCCGAACACCGCACACCCCCCACACCCCCACATCCCACCTCCGAAGGAGGCACCCCCACATGTCCTCAGCCAACGACAGTCGCCCCGGGATCCACCTCGGCCGCCGTGCGCTCGTCCTCGGCGCCACGGCCACCGCCGCCGGACTCGCCCTTCCCGGTACCGCTCAGGCGGCGACCTTCGGCTACACCGACGACGGCACCAACTACGTCATCGACACCGGCGCCAACCTCGTCTTCAAGGTCCGCAAGTCCAACGGCGACCTGTCCTCGCTGGTCTACCGGGGCACGGAGTACCAGGGCTACGGCGGCATGAACTCGCACATCGAGTCCGGCCTCGGCTCGTCCACGGTGACGATCCAGCAGTCCGGTTCGACGATCCTGGTCAGCGTCACGTACGGCACGCTGAAGCACTACTACGCGGCCCGCAGCGGCGAGAACAACGTCTACGTGTGGACCAACAAGGCCGACACGTCGGTCTCGGCGACCCGCTTCATCCTGCGCGTGAAGGCGGGCCTGTTCCTCAACGACGAGCCCGACTCGTACACGTACACGAACAGCACCATCGAGGCCTCCGACGTCTTCGCGAAGTCCGACGGCCAGACCCGCTCGAAGCACTACTCGAAGCTGCGGGTCATGGACTACGACTACGTCGGCTGGAAGACCGGGAGCGTCGGTCTGTACGTGGTGCGCAGCAACCACGAGAAGGCCTCCGGCGGCCCCTTCTACCGCTCCCTCCTGCGTCACCAGAGCGCCGACGGCGGCGGCCTCTACGAGATCCTGTACTACGGCCAGAACCAGACCGAGGACCAGCGCTTCGGCCTCCAGGGCCCCTACGTCATCGCCCTCACCGACGGCGGCGCGCCCTCCTCGTCGCTGTTCCCGGGGACCCTGACCACCTCGTGGGCGGACTCGCTCGGCATCTCCGGTTACGTCGCCGCGAGCGGCCGGGGCCGGGTCGCCGGCGTCGGGATCACCGGCCGCAACACGGCGTACGCGTACACGGTGGGCATCGCCAACTCGGCCGCGCAGTACTGGGGTTCGGCCCGTGCCTCCGACGGCTTCTTCTCCATCGGGGGTGTCCTGCCGGGGTCGTACACGCTCACCGTGTTCAAGGGGGAGCTCGCCGTCTACACCACCTCCGTATCGGTGTCGGCCGGGGGCACGACCACGCTCAACTCGATCGCGATCCCGTCCTCGAACGACCCGAGCAACGCGAGCGCGATCTGGCGGATCAACGACTGGAACGGCACCCCGAGCGGGTTCAAGAACGCCGACCTGATGACATACGCGCATCCGTCGGACGTCCGGGCCGCCGCCTGGACCGGCAACGTGGTGATCGGCAGCGGCTCCGAGACCTCGGGCTTCCCCTGCTACATCTGGAAGGACGTCAACAGCGGTCTGCTGGTGTACTTCAAGCTGACCGCGGCCCAGGCCGCCGCCGCGCACACCCTGCGCATCGGCGTGACGACGGCCTACGCCAACGGCCGCCCGCAGGTCGCCGTCAACTCCTGGACGTCGGCCGTCCCGACCCCGCCCACCCAGCCGAACACCCGGTCCCTGACCAACGGTTCCTACCGGGGGAACAACAACACGTTCACCTACAGCGTGCCGGCGAGCGCGTGGCTCACGGACACCAGTCAGTACAACGTGCTGAAGATCAACGTGGTGAGCGGTTCGGGAACGACCTCCTATCTCAGCGCGGGCACGTCGATCGACGCGCTCGACCTACTCGTCTGAGATCAGGTGCCGCGCGTCCACTGCTGGTTCGTACCGCTGCCGCACGTGTACGTGATGACGGCGGCCGAGTCGGCGGTGGACGCGCCGCTCACGTCGAGGCACTTGCCGGTCGCGCGGGAGACGACCTTGACGTAGGAGCCGGTGGTGGTGAGCGACCACTGCTGGTTGGTGGCGGAGGAGTTGCAGTTCTCCTGCGTGACCGTCCCGGTGTTCTCCTGGACGCACAGCGAGCTGTGACGGGTCATCAGCTGGTAGTAGCCGCTGCCGAGGGACTTGAACCAGTACTTCTGGTTGCCGCCGCCGTTGCAGGTGTACTGCTTGATCTGGGCGCCCGACCACAGCGACTGGCTGGTGACATCGGCGCACTTGGACGAGTGGCGGGCGATCAGCGTGTTGTACGTCGCGCTGTTGCCCGTGACCGTCCCGGTGGCGGTGTCGAGCGTGACCTCCGGCGACCAGGACATGGACATCGTGGTCGAGGACGGGAAGCTCAACGGCAGCCAGACGTAACGGGAGTCGTTGACGGTCCCGCCGAACGAGTTGCCCCAGCGGTCGCCCATGTACAGGTACGAGGTGCCCGAACTCCCCTGCACGGGAAGGACGTACGCGGCCTGCGAGCCGTACGTCGTCGAGTCGCCGACGTTCGTCATGGCGGTCCACGGGCCGGTGATGCTGGTGGCGGTGGCGTACTGCTGCTGGTTGGGGCTCCAGCCGGTGGCCGCCGAAGTCACCATGAAGTAGACCCCGTTGCGCTTGAACAGGGCGGGCGCCTCGCGGTGACCGTTGTGCCAGGGGTCGGCGACCAGCGCGGCGATGCCGGTGTAGTCGGCGGTGAGCCGGTAGATCTGGAGGTCGTAGTTCTCGCGGGCCGCCGAGATCATGTAGCCGGTGCCGTCGGTGTCGACGAAGACCGTGATGTCACGGGACATGTGGACACCCAGCGGCTGGAAGCTGCCCTGCCAGGTGTAGTTGCCGTCCACGGTGTCGGAGACGGCGACGGCGGCACGGGCCTCGCTGTAGTCGGCGCCGTTCTCCTTGTGCATCCACATCACGTACTTGCCGGTGGCCGCGTTGTACATGACCTTCGGCCGCTCGATGTTGGCGGTGGCGAGTTCGGAGGCGCTGGACCGGGTCAGGACGTGGTTGCGGAACTCCCAGGTCTTCAGGTCGGTGGAGCGGTAGGCGTCCACGTACTGGAAGGTGTTGTCGGCGTTGCGGTGCTCGCCGAACCAGTAGTAGTAGGACCCGACCTTGATGACGCCGCCGCCGTGCGCGTGCACGGCGTCGCCGTTGGTGGCGGTGAACTGGGTGCCGTTGGTGATGGTCACGGCCGCGGCCTGGGCGGGCCCGGCCGTGGCGAGGGCGCCGGCCAGCGCCAGACAAAGGGCGAGGAGAACCGCGTACACACGTCTCATGAGCCACTCTCCGTAAGTGAGCCGACCTGCGTGCCTGCCTGGGTGCCTGTCTGTGTACCTGTCGGGGTGTCTGCGACGGGGACGCCGAAGTCCGGGGTGCCGTCGGTGTTCCACCCGAGCTTCTGCACCCGGGTGTGCCGGTTGGGGTCGTTCAGCGGATCGCCGACGATCTCCTTGTACTGGCGTGCGTGGTAGACGAGGACGTCCGTGCGGCCGTCCTCGGCGACGGTGAAGCAGTTGTGGCCGGGGCCGTACTGCTTGGTCGTGTCGTTGCTGGTGAACACGGGCGTAGGGGACTTGGTCCAGTTGGCCGGGTCCATGAGGTCGGCGCGGGCGTCGATCGTCAACAGGCCCATGCAGTAGTGGTAGTCGGTGGCGCTCGCCGAGTACGACATGAAGATCCGGCCGTTGCGCTTGATGAACGACGGCCCCTCGTTGACCCGGTAGCCGATCCGCTCCCAGTCGAACTCCGGTGTGGTGAGCCGGACCTGAGGGCCCGTCAGGGTGACCGGGTCGGCCATCTTCGACAGCCAGACGGCGGTGTTGTTGTCCATGCCGGGCTCGTGCTGCGCCCAGGCGAGATAGCGGGAGCCGCGGTGGGTGAAGGTGGTGGCGTCGAGGGAGAAGGTCTCCCAGGCGGTCTTCAACTGCCCGCGCTCGACCCAGGTCCCCTTGAACGGATCGCGGTGGGAGTTCTCCAGGACCCAGATACGGATGTCCCAGATCGCCTCGGCGGGCGCGGAGGCGAAGTAGACATACCACTTGCCGTCGATGTGGTGGATCTCCGGCGCCCAGATGTGTGAGCCCATGGGCCCGGTCTCGTGCTTGCGCCAGATGACCGACTCGTCGGCGGTGGCGATCCCGCGGATGGTGCGGGAGCGGCGCAGGATGATGCGGTCGTACTCGGGGGCGGTGGCCGTGAAGTAGTAACGGCCGTCGGTGTGGCGGTGGATGTGGGGGTCGGCGCGGTTGCGCACGAGAGGGTTGACGTAGCCGTCGGCAGCGCAGGGTGCGCCCGCCGGAGCGGTGGCGGCGTGCGCGGTGCCGGAGATACCGGGAATGGCGGAGGAGGCCGCCAGGACTCCGCCGGCCAGGGCGCCCTTCAGGAGGGTTCTCCGGGCGGAGATCGCGGAGGTGGCGGAGGTGACGGGGTCTTCGGGCAGGTCGTCTGCGCGGCTCATGCGGACTGCCTCTCGGGGGTGGGGCACGAGATGTTGGCGTGTGTGCGTATGTGGGGGGTGACACGAGAAACGTTCGTAATTACGAACAAGATCAGTCATTCCGAACGCCGAAAAGGTAAGCGTGTGTTACGGGAAGGTCAACGGGTCGGAGGGGACCAAAATCCGGGAACGAAATCGGTGAGCAACTTTTTGTTATTACCCGCGCGTCCGTTCCGTCTCCCGTGACGTGCACAGCCACTCCCCCATCACCAGCCCTGCCCACCGGACCGCTCACCGGACAGTGACGGCCGCCGCGGCCCTCGCGACGGCCGCCCTGTTGCTCGGCGCTCCGCCCGCTTCGGCGGCCGGTCCACGGGACGCGACCGCCGACGTACTCGCCGGCCGGGACGTCACCCTGACCGGCGACACGGTGGTGAGG
>NZ_AEJB01000648.1 GCF_000331005.1 Streptomyces turgidiscabies Car8 | reverse complement strand
GTTGTGCGCGGCCGGCTGCCCGCAGCCCTACGGCGGTGGGACAAAAACGTGCGGGACACAGCGGCAACTGGTGGGGCGCAACCGGCCTTTGTACACCTTTCCCGGCAACGAGCCGCCGGGCAGACGCAGTTCACCCGTGACCGGCCCAGGCGCACCGACGCCCGGCCGTAACAGCGCTCCACGCGCGCGTGGTGTCCGTCCGGCGGTCATGCCGTGTCCCTGGCGGGTAAGTCGTACCTGTGAGCGGGTGCCGGGCGGGAATGCCCATGCTCCGTTTCACGTTGTGCAGTACGAACACGAGGAGGAGCGGTCACAGTGCTTGATCCGCAGGGTTTGTACGCATGGGAGCCGAAAGGCCTGGCCGTCGTCGACATGGCGCTGGCGCAGGAGTCGGCCGGTCTTGTCATGCTCTACCACTTCGATGGGTACATCGACGCGGGTGAGACCGGCGACCAGATCGTCGACCGGCTGCTCGACACGCTGCCCAACCAAGTGGTGGCCCGCTTCGATCACGACCGGCTCGTGGACTACCGCGCGCGCCGCCCGCTGCTGACGTTCAAGCGCGACCGGTGGACCGACTACGAAGTCCCCACACTCGATGTGCGGCTCGTCCAGGACGCGACCGGGGCGCCGTTCCTGCTGCTGTCCGGACCCGAACCGGACGTCGAGTGGGAGCGCTTCGCCGTGGCCGTCCAGCAGATCATCGAGCGCCTCGGTGTCCGCCTGGCCGTGAACTTCCACGGCATCCCCATGGGCGTCCCGCACACGCGCCCCGTGGGCCTCACCCCGCACGGCAACCGCAACGAACTGGTGCCGGGCCATCGCAGCCCCTTCGAGGAGGCACAGGTTCCCGGCAGCGCCGAGTCGCTCGTCGAGTACCGCCTCATGGAGGCCGGCCACGACGTCCTGGGCGTCGCCGCGCACGTCCCGCACTACATCGCCCGCTCTCCGTACCCGGACGCCGCTCTGACCGTCCTGGAGGCCATCACGGCCGCCACGGGTCTGGTCCTGCCCGGCATCGCGCACGCACTGCGCACGGATGCCCACCGCACCCAGACGGAGATCGACCGTCAGATCCAGGAGGGCGACGAGGACCTCGTGGCCCTCGTCCAGGGCCTTGAACACCAGTACGACGCGGCTGCCGGCGCCGAGAGCCGGGGCAACATGCTCGCGGAGCCGGTCGAGATCCCGTCCGCCGACGAGATCGGCCTGGAGTTCGAGCGGTTCCTCGCGGAGCGGGAGGGCGAGGGCTGAGCCGCCGACGGTCGGCCTGACAGGGGCCGAGCCCGCAGGGCCGCCCTGTCGCGGCCGCTGTCAGTGGCAGGCCCTAAGCTGCCGGTCATGCTGACAGTGGGCCTGACCGGCGGCATCGGGGCCGGCAAGAGCGAGGTGTCGCGGCTCCTCGTCGCGCGTGGCGCCGTCCTGATCGACGCGGACCGTATCGCGCGCGAGGTCGTCGCGCCGGGGACCGAAGGCCTCGAGGCGGTCGTCGACGCCTTCGGTACGGAGGTGCTCGCCGAGGACGGCGGCCTCGACCGGCCCAAGCTGGGCTCGATCGTCTTCGCCGACCCGGAGAAGCTCGCCTCGCTCAACTCGATCGTGCACCCCTTGGTGGGCGTCCGCTCCCGCGCTCTCGAAGCCGCCGCGGCGGACGACGCGGTCGTGATCCACGACGTACCGCTGCTCGCGGAGAACGGACTCAAGTCGCTGTACGACCTCGTGATCGTCGTCGACGCGAGCCCCGAAACCCAGCTCGACCGGCTGGTCCGGCTGCGCGGCATGACGGAACACGACGCACGCGCGCGTATGGCCGCCCAGGCCACCCGCGAGCAGCGCCTGGAGATCGCGGACGTGGTCATCGACAACGACGTGCCGCTGCGAGAGCTGGAACAGCGTGTGACGGACGTATGGGCGGAACTCGTACGCAGAGCGCGGGCCGCGCGGGAATAGCGTTGCCGTGTCCTGGCGTTGAACCGCCCTAGTGAGGGAAGGACTCAGCCGTGCCCGAGACCAGCGGATGGACCGGACGTACTCCGGAGACGCATGTCATCGACTTCCGCGCGGCCGAGCGACTGCTCGAAGCCCGCGATCCCCGTGGCGCGGTGAAACTGCTCGACTCCGTGATCGCCGCGCACCCCGAGAACACGGCCGCCCGACTGCTGCGGGCGCGTGCCTTCTTCGCCGCCGCTCAACTGCGCCCTGCCGAGCTCGAGTTCACGATCGTCCTGGAGCGCGAGCCGGACAACGCCTTCGCGCACTACGCGCTCGCCCGCACCTACGAGCGCCAGCGCCGCCCCGAGCAGGCCAAGCGGCACTTCCGGCTGGCGGCGGCACTCGACCCGAACCCGCGCTATCTGGAAGCGGCGCGCTTCGACGACTCCCCGTCCTGAGCCTTCGCCGGTGGACGGTTCGACTCCGATGACCGCGTCCGCGTGCGTGAGGTCACGGGCCGTGTTCGGGCGGCCGGTACGGCGGGATGTCGGGGCCCGGCTGGTAGTGCGGGCCCTGTCGGATGTGCCGAAGGATCATGGTCAGGTCGACCGTGACGACCAGCCACAGCACACCGCAGGCAGCCGCCCACCCGGGACGCCCGGCGAGCGCGAACGCGGCCGTCCCCGCGATCGCCCAGACCAGCCCCCACACGCTCAGCCACAGCCGCGCCCGCAGAGCACTGCGCGCGGTCATCGGCTCACTGCCTGTACGCATCGGGACCACCACTCCTTTCTGCAACCTACTCTTCGCGCCTGACGTTGACCAAAGACCGTGGGTTGGACCGCCGGCCCACCGAGACGACGAGAGAGAACCACACCGTGCTGCCGGACGCCGACGACCTCCCCGAGATCCTGCTCGACCTGGCCGTGCCTCATGAGGACATCAACGAACTGGTCGCACTGCGGAGCCCGTTGACCCGTGACTCCGCCGCGATGCGACTCCTGGAGGAGTGTGTCGAGGGGCTGGTCCGGAACATGGGCGAGATCGGCGGGGCGGCACCATGGCCCGCCGACCGGATCGCGGAGCTGTTCACCGGGCGGGCGGAGGAACGGGCGGACGGGGCGGCGGCCGCGTTGGGCCGGTACTTCGCCGCGTACGTGTACGTCGCGGCGCTTCCCCGCGTACGCGCCCATCACCTTGCCCTGGGGATCTCGCCCGAGGTGTCCCGTCGTACGCTCGCCGATGTCGGGCGGAACATGGCGCTGCACCGCAGAAGGCACGGCCAGGGTGGTGCCCAGGCCCCGTGGTGGCTCCGGCTGCATTTTCACGGTGAGCTGTTCCAGCTGGGGCGGCTGCAGTTCCAGCGGGCACGTGTGGGAGAACAGGCGGCGGGGCCGCTCTCCGCCGCCGGCCTCGCCTCGGACGCCGACGCCATGTGTCTCAGCGTGCACATCCCCGACTTCCACGGACCGCTGTCCCCGGCCGCCTGCGACCGGTCCCTGGCCCTGGCCCCGGACTTCTTCGCGCGGCACTTTCCGGGGGAGCGGTACACGGCCGGGGTCTGTCACTCCTGGCTGCTGGATCCGCAGCTGAAGCGGTATCTGGGTGCGGACTCCAACATCGTCCGCTTCCAGGAACGCTTCCGGATCGCACCGGAGACGGGAGAGCCGGCCGACACCCAACCGGTCCAGTTCGTGTTCGGGAACCCGGACCTCCCGGTCGCCGAACTGCCCCGGCGGACCACAGTGGAACGGGCCGTGGGGGACCATCTGCGGGCGGGCGGCCACTGGTACATCGGGCACGGATGGTTCCCGCTCCCGCCGGTTTGACTCGAACGGGTGAACAAGCAGAGGGCGGGAACGGCCGTGCCGCTGCAGGCCGTTGTGCGGGCATGAGGCTGGAAATGCGTGAAGGCTATGAGGGCACGGGACCCGGTGCGATCACCCCGGACGGCTGCGCGGTGGAGCTCTACTCGCGGCTGCCGATCGGGGACGAGCCGGACATCATCGCCGCGTCGGCGCCCGAAGGCGCGCACATCCTGGAGCTCGGCAGTGGCGTCGGACGTATGACCCACCCGCTCCTGGAGCGCGGTTTCACGGTCACGGCGGTCGACGAGTCGGCCGAGATGCTGGAGCGCGTCCGGGGAGCGCGCACGATATGCGTCCCGATCGAGGATCTCGATCTGGGGGAGAAGTTCGACGTGGTGATGCTCGCGTCGTTCCTCGTGCACGCCGGCGACGCGGAGGTTCGGCGGGGACTGCTGCGCACCTGCGCCCGGCATCTCGCCGAGGGCGGCCAGGTGCTGATCCAGCGGGAGGGCGCGGACTACCACACGAACCTGCCCCGCGAACGGGTCGGCCCGAGCGGTTCCACGATACGGCTGGTGTCGTCGGAGCCGGTCGGGGACGGTGTCCACTCGGTGCGCGCGGAGTACGAGTTCCCGGACGCGGTGTGGACCCAGACCTTCCTGGCCCGGCCGTTGACACCGGAGCAGTTCGAGGAGGCTCTGGGGGAGGCGGGGCTGAGAGTCGACCGGTATCTGACGGAGGACGGGGTCTGGGTGAGAGCGGTCAGTGGGTAGGGAAAGGGTGTAGTGCACCGGGACACATGAGGCAGGGGGTTGTGGGATGAGCGGCACAGTGGTGGCGGTCAGCAGTAACGGCGGGTACTCGTTCAGCAAGCCGAACCGGGACAGCGTCAGACTGCTGGCCGGGCTCGGCGTGGAGGGCGACGTGCACGCCGGGACTACCGTCAAGCACCGATCGCGGATGGCGAAGGACCCCACGCAGCCGAACCTGCGCCAGGTTCACCTGATCCACGAGGAACTCCTCGCCGAGGTCGGTGAGGAGGGGTTCGAGGTGGCTCCCGGAGAACTCGGCGAGAACATCACCACCCGGGGGGTCGATCTGCTCGCGCTTCCGGTCGGCACCCTGCTGCACATCGGCGACGACGTGGTGCTGACGGTGACCGGTCTGCGCAACCCCTGTCTGCAGATCGACCACTTCGAGGACGGGCTGCTGAAACGCGTGGTCGGACGCGACGCCGCCGGAAACGTCGTCAGGAAGGCCGGAATCATGAGCATCGTCACGGAAGGAGGCGAGGTGCGCCCCGGAGACACCATCAAGGCCGAGCTTCCCAGCGGACCGCACCAGGCTCTGCGCCCGGTCTGAGAAGTCCCGCCGGGCGGCGATGAGTTCTGGGCCGACGGTCGGTCTACCTCTGTGACAGCAACGCGAACCGCTTCACACAGGAGACCTCCATGTCCGAGACCACCGCTCCCGTCACGTCCCTCACCGCCGCCGCGTCCACGACGCAGGTCGCTTCAGCCAAGCCGGTGTCCGCCCGTGGACGGCGCGCCTGGATCGCGCTGCGGGTGCTTCAGGTGGTGCTGGCACTCTTCTACGGGCTCGCGAGCGCGCTGCCCAAGCTGATCGCGCACTCGTCGGCCGCCGAGTCCTTCGACAAGATGGGCTGGGGCAGCGCGGGCATGTACACCATCGGGCTGCTCGAACTGGCCGGAGCGGTCGCGCTGTTGATCCCCGTGCTGCAGTCGGTGGCCGCGATGGCACTGAGCGCGCTGATGGTGGGCGCGTTCGTCGTGCAGGTCGCCGTCTTCGACGGGCAGTACGCGGCGACGCCCCTGATCCTCATCGTGCCGCTCACCCTCATCGCCTGGGCCCGCCGAGGACACAACGCGGACCTGCTGCGGCTGGTGCGGCGACAGGCGTGAGATGCCGGCGTACGGTGGGGGTGGCGTTCGGGGGTCGCGGGGACCCTGCCGGACGCCACTGCCGCGTCCTCGGCCCGTGCGGGGTCAGGCCCATGAGGGCTTTGCGAGGACAGGGGAGCCGGCCGCCGGCTCCTCCTACTCGTCGTCGGGGCCGGTGAGGCCTCGGAGGCGGTCCATCTCGCGGCGGTCACGCTTCGTCGGGCGGCCCGTGCCGCGGTCGCGGATGCCTGCCGGGGCGACGGCCTCGCGGGGAGGCGGGGGAGGGCTGTTGTCGACGTAGCACTCGGCGGCCACCGGGGCTCCGACCCGCTTGCGGATCAGGCGCTTCACCACGACGATCCGCTCGTGACCGGCGTGGCGGTAGCGGACCTCGTCGCCGACGCGCACGGCGTACGCGGGCTTCACGCGCTCGCCGTTGACGCGTACGTGGCCGCCTCGGCAGGCGGTCGCCCCCATGGAACGGGTCTTCACGAGACGTACGGACCAGATCCAGCTGTCGATCCGGACGCTCTCACCGCTCGCCGGACGGGCGGCGTCGGCCGCGGCCACCGCAGGGGAGGCCGGTGCGGTGTCTGCCACGGTGCCGTCCTGGGTGCTGTCCTCGGGGTGCGCGCTGCCTTCGGTGTCCGTGTCCTCGGGAGCCCTGCCAGATGCCATGCCCTCGACTTTAGTACTCCGGTCCAGTGCTCCGGCTCTACCGTGGACGTATGGACACCAGTCTCTCGGAGCTCGACGAGCGGATCGCCGGGTGCCGGGCCTGCCCTCGGCTGGTCGCCTGGCGGGAGGAGGTCGCCCGTACGAAGCGGGCCGGCTTCGCGGACTGGGACTACTGGGGGCGGCCGGTGCCGGGGTTCGGGCCGGCGGACGCCCGGCTGCTGATCGTCGGGCTGGCGCCCGCCGCCCACGGCGGGAACCGCACCGGCCGGATGTTCACCGGGGACCGCTCCGGAGATGTGCTGTACGCGGCGCTGCACGAGGTCGGGCTCGCCTCGCAGGCAGGTGCGGTGAGCGTCGACGACGGGCTCGAACTGTACGGCGTACGCATCACCTCACCCGTGCACTGCGCCCCGCCCGCCAACAAGCCGACGCCCGAGGAGCGGGACGCGTGCCGGCCGTGGCTGGTGAGCGAACTGGAGCTGCTCCGGCCGACCCTGCGGGCCGCGGTGGTGCTCGGGGCGTTCGGCTGGCAGGCGGCGCTGCCCGCCCTCGACGCGGCCGGCTGGAGCGTGCCGCGTCCGCGTCCCGCCTTCGGACACGGGGCGCGGGTCACGCTCGGCGGCGGGCTGCGCCTCTTCGGCTGCTTCCACGTCAGTCAGCGCAACACCTTCACCGGCCGCCTCACACCCGCGATGCTCCGGGATGTGCTGCGGGACGCGGCGAGCGCGGCCGGCCTTCCGCACGAGCGGTGAGAGCGCCGATGCCAGGACCGGCGCCCGCACGAAATTCGCGCGACCGGACCGGCGTACGCGCGTTACGTTGCCCTGATGGGCCTGTATCCGGAGATCGAACCGTACGACCACGGCATGCTCGACGTCGGGGACGGCAACCACGTCTACTGGGAGGTCTGCGGCAACCCGCGGGGCAAACCGGCGGTGTTCCTGCACGGGGGGCCTGGGTCCGGAGCGAGCGCCTTCTCCCGGCGGTACTTCGATCCGGCCGCGTACCGGATCGTGCTGTTCGATCAGCGTGGCGCGGGGCGTTCGACACCGCACGCGAGCGCGTACGACACCGATATGAGTGTCAACACGACGGCCCACATCCTGGCCGATCTGGAGCTGCTGCGGCGGCACTTGGGGATCGAACGCTGGCTGGTGTGGGGGGTGTCGTGGGGGTCGGCGCTCGGGCTGCGGTACGCGCAGACGCACCCGGAGGTCGTGTCCGAGCTGGTGCTCACCGCCGTCGCCACCGGCTCCGACGCCGAAGTGGCCCTGCTGACCAGGGGACTTGGGCAACTGTTCCCCGAGGCGTTCGAGAAGTTCCGCGCCGGGGTGCCGGAAGACGAGCGGGACGGGAACCTGGCCGCCGCGTACAACCGGCTGCTGGAGTCGCCCGACCCCGAGGTACGAGAGCGCGCCGCGCGGGCGTGGACCGACTGGGAGACGGCCATGGTCCCGGCGCCGCCCCGTTCCGTACCGCGCTACGAGGACCCGGTGTTCCGCATGGGCTTCGCCCGGACCGTCACCCACTACTGGGGTGCCGACCACTTCCTGGGTGAGGGCAACGAGGGCGCGCACGGCGTCGTACTGCGCGACGCGCACCTGCTCAAGAACATCCCCGGCACCCTCGTCCAGGGCAGCCTCGACCCCGGGAACCTGCTGGGCACCGTGTGGCGGCTCCATCACGCCTGGCCCGGCAGTGAGTTGATCGTCGTCGACGAGGTGGGGCACAACGCGGGGGCGCCCGGCATGGTGGACGAGCTGGTGGCGGCCACGGACCGGTACGCCGCCCGCGGCCGAGTCGGCTGACCGCGTGCCGGCTGTCCGCTAGCGATTGCGTCGGGTACGGTCCCGGGTGCGCTCGCCCGAGGACTGGATGAACTGCAGTTCCAGCGTGGGCGGGGGAGGGGCGACTCCCGGGCCGCCCGCCTCCGCCCAGCGGAGTATCTCGTCAGTGCAGTCGTCGCCCATCGACCAGCCGATCCACACGGCTTTCCCGCCGCGCCTGCGGCCCTCGCCGGACGGCTGTACGACGATGACGTTCGCCTGGTCGCAGGGGCCGAGGCAGTCCGCCGTACGGACCGAGAGGCGTCCGGCGGAGGCCGTGGCCGCCGCACGCAGCCGGTCCAGCTGCCAGTCGTGGTCGTAGCCGGGGTACTTGCGCGGGTCGCCGCAGCAGCAGCCACGGCAGACGACCAGCGTGCAGGGGCGGGTGCGGGCGGCGCCGATCACCGTACGGGCGCTCACAGGTCGCCTCCCGTTCCGAAGAGGTGCCGTACCGTCGAGCGGTGGTTGGCCTGGACGTGGGTCAGGGCGTGGGCGCGGGCCCGCGCCGGGTCGCCGGACGCGATCGCGTCGTACAACTCGCGGTGTTCGGTGAGGAGATGGGGCCACTCCTCGTTGCGGCGGGTGAGCCAGCGCAGTCGGCCGTCGACCGGTTCCATGACCGAGATCAGCAGGCTGTTGCCGGCAGTGGCCAGGATGCGGTCGTGGAAGCGGGTGTTGACGTCGGTGATGGTCTCGGCGTCGTCCGCCGCCGTCGCCGCGGCGGCCCGGTCCAGGAGTTCCGCCAGTTCCGCCAGGTCCGCCGGGGTCGCGCGGGTCGCGGCGAGGCCGGACGCGTAGACCTCCAACGCCTCGCGGAGTTCGAAGAGTTCGGCCACGTCGGTCCGGGTGAGACGGCGTACGACCGTGCGCCGCGGGGTCTCGAAGAGGACGAAGCCCTCGGCGACCAGGGCCCGGATCGCCTCGCGGACGGGGACCCGGGAGACCCCGAATCGCTCGGCCAGTTCGCGTTCGACGAGCCGGTCCCCGGGCCCGAGCCGGCCCGCGATGATCTCCTCCCGCAGGGCCGCCAGGACCCGCTCGCGCACCGCTCCGAGCGGTTCGATCTTCGTCATGGGCCCATCTTCGCCGACCTGGGGGTGATTTACGGAGCCGTAACAGAGCGGATATCGGACCGGACTCTTGACGGAGGGACCATGACGGCAGTTTGGTATACCAAACAAAACCGCCTCTCGCTCCACCATCCCCCCGCCTCCTCCCGCTTCGTCCCCTCGCCCCTGGAGTCACCGTGTCCCTAGCCGACCGTGCCGAAGTCACCGGTACCCCAGCCTTCGTCCCCGATCCCCGGCTCACCAACGAGGACCTCGCGCCCGCGGGCAAGCGCAACTGGAAGGTCTTCGACCTCTTCGCGATGTGGATGTCGGACGTCCACAACCTGGGCAACTACACGTTCGCGGCAGGTCTGCTGGTCCTCGGCATGAACGTGTGGCAGATCTTCACCTCCCTCCTCGTCGGCTTCGTGATCATCTATGTCGGCATGAACTGGATGGGGAGGATCGGCCAGCGGCACGGCGTTCCGTTCCCCGTGATCAGCCGGATCAGCTTCGGCGTCTGGGGCGCCAACATCCCCGCGCTGATCAGGGCCGTCATCGCCATCATGTGGTACGGCATCCAGACCTACCTGGCCTCCGTCGCCGTCAACGTCATGCTCCTCGCGGCCTGGCCGGGGCTCGAATCATGGACGCACAGCTCGTTCCTCGGGCTCGACGCGCTCGGCTGGCTCTCCTTCGTCTCGCTGTGGCTGATCCAGGCGCTGATCATCAGTCAGGGCATGGAGTCCGTACGGAAGTTCCAGGACTTCTGCGGTCCGGCCATCTGGCTGGTCATGATCGCGCTCGCCGTCTGGGTCCTCTCCAAGGCGGGCTGGACCATCTCGCTCACCTCCACCCCGCACCCGGTCTCCGTCGGCGAGCAGTGGCGGCAGTGGTTCGGTGCGATCGGGCTGATCATCGCCACGTACGGCACGCTGATGCTCAACTTCTGCGACTTCTCCCGCTTCGCGCCCGACTACAGGACCGTCAAGCGCGGCAACTTCTGGGGACTCCCCTTCAACTCGACGGCCTTCGTGATCGTCTCGGTCATCGTCACGGCCGGCTCCATCGAGGTGTTCGGCGAGGCCATCACCGACCCCGCGGAGCTGGTCGCCAAGGTCGGCAACACCTGGGTGCTCGTACTGGCGGCCCTGACCTTCGCCATCGCCACCATGGGCGTCAACATCGTCGCCAACTTCGTCTCACCCGCCTACGACCTGGCCAACGTCTGGCCGCAGAAGATCAGCTTCAGGATCGGCGGCATGATCAGCACGGTGGCCGCGCTGGTGGTGACCCCGTGGAACCTCTTCTCGAACCCGACGGTCGTCCAGTACTTCCTCGGCGGTCTCGGCGCCTTCCTGGGACCGCTGTTCGGCGTGATCATGCTCGACTACTTCTGGGTCAAGAAGGGCCGCATCGACGTCGACGAACTCTTCAACGGCGAGCCCGGGTCGCGCTATTACTACCGCAAGGGCGTCAACCCCAAGGCCCTGTGGGCCTTCCTGCCCGCGGCCGGTGTCGCGGCGGTGCTCGCCCTGGTGAAGGACTTCCACGATGTGGCCCCGTACTCGTGGTTCATCGGCACGGCGCTGGCGGCGGGGCTGTACGCGCTCCTGTGCCGGGACGAGCGGGCCGAGGCGGTCGGCGCCGAAACGTCGTCCGCTTCCGCTACCGAGTCTGCGGCGGGCTGAGCGTGCGGATCGTCGTCACCAACTGCAACACGACGCGGACGATGACCGAGAACTGTAAACGGGGGTGCCCGGGCCGCCGCAGGCCCGGGCACCACCGTGCGCGGTCTCACCCCCGCGTGGGGCCCCGAGTCGGCGGAGGGCTGGCTCGACAGCTATCTCTCGGCCGCCGCCGTCCTCGACACCCTGCGGACCTACGAGGGTCCCTGCGACGCCGTCGTCATGGCCGGGTTCGGTGAGCACGGGCGGGAGGGCGTGCGGGAGTTGATGGACGTACCCGTCGTCGACATCACCGAGGCCGCCGCGCACCTCGCGTGTCTGCTCGGGCGGCGCTACGGGGTCGTCACCACCCTCGAACGCTCGTGCGGCCAGATCGAGGACAGCCTCGACACCGCCGGCGTCGGCCGGAACTGCGCCGCCGTCGTCGGCACCGGGCTCGGCGTCCTCGAACTCGGCGACGACCGGCGCACCGAGGAGGCGTTCGTCGCGGCGGCCGAGCGGGCGGTGGCGGCGGGGGCCGAGGTACTGGTCCTGGGCTGCGCCGGGATGACCGGTCTGCAGCGGGCGGTGGGGGAGAAGCTGGGGCTGCCGGTGGTCGACGGGGTGGGCGCGGCGGTCAAGCTGGCGGAGTCACTGGTCACCCTGGGACTGACGACGAGCCGGGCGGGGAGCTATGCGAAGCCGTTGCCCAAGAGGCGGGGGTGGGGACGACCGGCGGAGTGAGGGGGCGGGGCTCAGGGGCGGGAGTTCCGGGGTGCCTGTGAGGTGCTCTCGGGGCCGCTCGGCGGGTGATGGGCGCGGGCAGCGGGCGGCGTGACGGCGGACTCCGGGGCTTGGGGAGGCCGTCCGGGACGGTCACCGGCACGCGCGGTTCGACGCCCGGCCGTGGATCGGACGGTCGGGCGAGTCCGACGGCACCTGCCGGGGCGGGCCGCCGGCCGGACAGCAGCAGGTGTCGCGCCCTCGACCTGGCCCGCGACGCACGGCGGTGAGCCCGGGCCCGCCGCCCCTATGTGCGGTTCGGCTGCCAGACGTACCGCACGTCCGGCTCACGCTCCTCGTTCTCATGGCCGTCCGTGTGCTCGACGGCGACGAAGCCGTGGCGCTCGTAGAAGCGGTGGGCGGGCTTGTTGACCTGAAAGGTCCACAGGGTCAGTCCGCCCGGGCTGCGTTCCTTCGCGAGGGCGACGAAGAGGTCACCGATGCCGTGTCCACGCCAGTCGGGGAGCAGATACAGCTGGGACACCTCGTCACCGGCGAGCACCATCACGCCGACCGTCCCAGCCCCGGACGGCGCCTCCGCGACCCAGGTCTCGCGGTACGGCACCACCACGTCCCGGAAGTAGTCGCGGACCTCGTCGTCGGACCGTGGCCAGGTGACGGTGGGCAGGGCGACGGTTCTGGACCGCAACAGCACCTCGGCCGCGGCACCGGCGTCGTCGGCCGTCGCGCGGCGGAGGGTGATCTTCGGGGCGGGGGCTGAGGGGGTCACGGGGGCGGAGCCTGCCAGAGGTGCCGTACCGAACGCACCTGGATTTACGGGACGGCGGCCGTCGCCGTGATCTCCACCAGTTGTCCGGTGTAACCGAGGCAGGCCACCCCGACCAGGGTCGACGAATGCGGTCCGGTGGACAGCCCCGACGCCTCGACGACCTCCCAGACGGCGCCCAGTACCCCCGGCTCGCCGCTCACGACGTACACATCGGTCGCCAGGACATGCGAGAAATCGCTGCCCACGGCCCGGAGTTGCTCGCCCAGATTGGCGATCACCTGTTCCGCCTGCCGCACGGGATCGCCCACGCCCACGATCCGCCCCTCCGCGTCCAGCGGCACGGAGCCGGCGAGAAACGCGAGCCGTGTGCCCGCCTCGACGACGGACGCATGGGAGTACGTGGGCGGCGGGAACAGACCGGGGACGGTGACGCGCTTGACCATGGCGGGCTCCTCAGGGAGGTGAGTGGTGGGACGGCTGACGGAGGACGGACGGCGCGGACGCGAAGGGCGCCCGCAGGGCGACCCGCCGATCATGCGGAAATCCGGGTGTCTGCGCACCCGGATTTCCGTCGTTGGCGCGCTGTTGTGGTCGTACGGCGTCCGATGTCCGGCCCGTCCGTGTCGCTGGTGAGCGCGGGTAGGTGTCAGTCGCCGCGCGAGTGGGACGGCCGGCGGCCGTACAGGCCTGTCAGTCGCCAGCCGTCGTCGCGTGCCACCTTCTCGAAGGTCTCGATCTTCCGCGCGAGACCCTCCGGGTCGCCGATGTCGCACCACCGGCCCGCGAGCGCCTCGGCCCACTCCTCCTCCCCTCTCACCAACGGCAGCCCGCGCACGGCGAGATGCAGCGCGAGTGTCGACCGCGCGTAGTGACGGACGGCGTTCAGCTCGTCGCGGGTACGGGCGTACTGCTCGGTCTCCCGCAGCCGCAACCGTCCGTCGACGGCATCGGCGACGAGCAGCGGGGCCGTCGCTCCGGGTGCGCACGCCTCCGGATCCGTCACCAGGAACGTCAACTCGCCCTCGGACTCGCTGACTTCGTACCGGGGCAGGTACGACAGCCGGGCGAGCCCCAGCGCGTGCTTCCACGACGTCACCCACAGGCCCCGGTTGAGGTAGTAGCGAACGCTGCGCTGCCAGGTCCAGCACGTGTCGAGCCGGAAGCCGTGCAGACCCTCGGCGCGGCACGCCTCGTACACGGTGTCCAGCGTCGACGAGGCGAGGCCGCGTCGCCGGGCGACGGGATGGACGTACAGCGACGAGACGCGCAGCGAGCCCACGCCGCTCGGCCAGGTGTCCACGGCGACCGTTCCGAGCGGTCCCCTCGGCCGCCCGCCCTTCTTGTCCTCGGCGGGGTCCCCGATCCAGTACCTCCTGCAGTAGTCGTCGTTGTGTGCGTACTCCCGCCCGGTCGCCCCCAGCCGAAGGCGCAACCGCTTCTCGTGCGAAGCCGTGAGCGAGTCCGGGTCGGCACACTCGCCGAGGGCGCCCTCGGCGAGTGAGGCCAGGTCCCAGAGGCCGAACCGGTGTCCTTCGGCGGCCCCGACCGGGCGCAGGCCGGGGCACGCCGCCAGACGTTCGTGCACGCGCAGGGCGAGATCATCTTCCATGGCCGGAGCGTAGGGACGTGGGCAGGGCGCATGTCCGGCCCGGGAGGGGATCTCACCTGGGGATTCACCTTGGCGGTGGACCCGCTCATTGGTCGCGCGTTTGCCTCTCGCACTCCTGTTCAAGCGGCGGGTACGCCTCGGCGATGGCCGCGCAGATCCGCCGGCGGAGCAGTTCCGTGGCTTCCTTCCGGCCGGAGTCCCGCTCGCCTCCCGGCAGACCGTCCAGGAGCCCGTCGTAGTGACTCATCCGGTGCCGTAGGTAGTCGACCTTCCAGGGGGCGAGAGAAGCGCGATGGACGCGACCGGTGTCCTGCGCGGAGTCGTCGTCGGCCAGCTCGATCCGACAGCCGGCCGCCGCCTCGCGCCGGGCCCGGTGTTCGACCGCCCGCAGGGCGAGTTTGCCCGGATCCAGCCGCGGTACCTCGATCGGCTCGGTCCTGATGCGCTCCAGAACCTCCAGGCGCCGACGGCGTACCGCGTTCCGCACCGCCTCCGATCGCCGTGCCGAGAATGCCGCCACCCTCCGGAACTCGTCGGTCCGCTCGGCCGTCTCGACCCGCTCGACGCGGTACAGCCGAACCTGCGGCGCCGCGCTCAGCCGCGGATTGACGCTGAGGCGGTCCGGTGCCCCGAGCAGCCGGTGCACCATTCCGCCGGTCCACCCGCGAGCCCGCAGTCCCGCCGAGGAGACGTACCGCTGCCCGTCCTCCTCATGACGATCACCGCTCTGTGAGCTCTGCGGATCCCGACTGTCCTCATAGCCCCGATCGCCGGCATGACAATCCATGACTACCTCCCCCGTAGCTCGGTCGTGACGCTCTGTGACGACACCTCTCATTGAAGCGCCCACCACTGACAATCGCCCGAGCCGCCCGTGGGAGCTGGCGACCGCCCATGTGGCGGGACGCGGCGAGGGCGATCCGCGCCGACGGGTCATGGTCGTCGACCCGGAGCCCGGGACAGGTCACATCCACCCCTCGAACCGCTGGGCGCATCGTCGTTGCGTTCATAAAGAACGCGGGTTTCCCGCAGACCGTCACATCCCCGAAATACTTGCGTCCCATCTCCTCCACCGCCCCGAACTACGGTGGACACCACAGCCCGGCCGACGTCGCCCGAAGGCATCGCACCCCAGCCCTCGCCCGACAGGAGCTCTGTGTCACGCCCCAGCAGCACGCGCCCGCGTTTCGCCCTGCCGCCCTGGCTCGCCCACACCCTCCGCGCCCAGCGCGGCCCCGTTCCCTGGAGCGCGGTCCTCCGGGGTGCGCTGGCCGCCGGGCCGCTGCTGCTGGCCGGTGTGCTGTCGGACCGCACCTCCCTCGGCGTCGTCGCCGCGCTCGGTGCCATGCTCGCCGGGATCAACGACCGGCCGGGCAGCCGGCGTTCCTCCGTCAGGCGGCTCGGCGTGCCCGCGTCCGCAGGGGCCCTCGGGCTGGTCGTCGGGACGTACGCCGGACAGCAGTTCGGAGCCGTGCCGCTGACCTTTCTCCTCACCGGCCTCGGGCTTCTGGCGGGCGGTATCAGCGCCATCGGGCCCGTCGCGTCCGGCGCCGGTACGCAACTGCTCGTCGCCGCCGCCATCGGGGCCGGGATGCCGTTGCCCGAGCCGGGCTGGGAACGGGCGCTGGTCTTCCTGGCGGGCGCCGGCTGGCTGCTCACCCTGCGGCTCGCGCTGCCCACCCCCGGAGGCAGCGCCGGTGACTTCCGGTTCGACGGGGAACGTACCGCCGTCGCCGACGTGTACGACGCCGTAGCCCGACTCCTCGACGCCGCCGGTACGGACGAGGCCGGTACCCGGCGCGTGGCCCTCACCGCCGCGCTCGACCAGGCCCAGGACGCGCTCGGGGGACCCCGGATCCGTCAGTACGCCAGTTCCGCGGACGAGCGGCGGCTGCGCACCCAGTACGCGGCCGCGCTGCCCCTCGCCGAGGCCGCGACAGCCCTCGCCTGGACCGGAGACGCCCTCCACGCGCGCGTGGCGGAAGGGCCCCGGCGTCTCGCCGCCGCCGTACGGACCAACACGCACACCGGGCCGCTGCCCGCCCCGGCCCGCTCCGCGCCGGGGCTGCGCGCCCTCGACGACGCGCTGCTGCACGCCGCCGACGCGTTCGACCGGGGCGGCGACACAGACGACCTGCACACCCGGCGCCGTGGCGTCGCGACCCTCCTCCGCACGGCTGTCGACTCCGGTGGGCGTGAGTACGGGCTGCGGGTGGCGCTCTGCTTCGGCGCCGGTGCGGCGGTCGCGCAGGCCACGCACCACGCCCATTGGTACTGGATTCCGGCCACCGCCGTCTTCCTCGTCAAGCCCGACCTCGGACCGCTCGTCTCGCGTGTCCTGTGCCGGGCGGCGGGGACGGTCCTCGGGGCCGTCGTCTTCGCCGGGTTCGCCGCCGTACTGCCGCGGCCCGAGGGGCTCGTCGCGCTGGTCGCAGTGAGCGGCGCGCTGATCCCGGTCGCCACCCGGCACTTCGCCGCCCAGACCGCCGTCGTCACGGTGCTCGTGCTCGCCCTGGTGATGGTGGGCGGCGAGCCCCAGGCGTCGTGGAACCGGATCCTGGAGACCCTGGTCGCCTGTGCCCTCGTACTCATCGTCGGGCATCTGCCCATGCCCGGGCAGCGGGGCGGGGGCGTACGGGCGCGGCTGACGCGGGCCGCCGAGGCCGCGCAGGACTACCTCCAGCATGTGATGAGCGGCTCGGACGACCGGCACGCGCGCTGGATGCTGCGTCGCGAGGCGTATCGCGCGCTCGCCGAGGCCCGTACGGCCATCGCGCACTCCGCTGCCGAACTGCCCGCGCTGGCACGGCACACCGAGGGAACGGAAGAGGTCGCCGCCACCCTCGAACGCATTGTCGACACTGCGACCGCCTGTGCCGTACACCTCGACGACACCGGACACCTCACCCGTCGGCACACCGAACACCTCACCGAACTCCTGGACGAACTCGCCGTGCGGCGCGAGCGTGCCGGGTTGCGCACGCGGGTTCCGGAGGCCGGCGAGAGGCCGCTCGCCGGCTGACGCCGACCGGTGCCCGCCCGTTCCCACGGTTGGCGCCGCCCAGGGCACGACCGCGCCGTACGGTGGCCGCATGACGCCTTCTCCCGCCGCCCCCGCGGATCTCGTCATCACCGGTTGCACCGCGCTCCGCCACACCGGCGCCGGCGACGCGATCGAGTTCACGGAGGACGCCTCGATCGTCGTACGCGGCGGGATCATCGAGGCGATCGGCGAGGGAGTCGACCTCCCGGACGCGGTCGAACGCATCGACGCGCGCGGGCAGTTGGCCATGCCAGGGCTCATCAACTGCCATACGCACGCCCCCATGGTGGCGCTGCGCGGGATCGCCGAGGACCTGCCCACCGAGGAGTGGTTCAACGACGTCGTGTGGCCGATCGAGTCCAACCTCACCGACATCGACGTGGAGTTGGGCGCGCGGCTCGCCTGCGCCGAGATGATCCGCGGCGGCGTCACCTGTTTCGCCGACCACTACTTCTCGATGGACACCGTGGCCGCGGTGGTCGAGGAGTGCGGGACGCGGGCGCATCTCGGAGAGGCGTACTTCTCCTCGCAGGGGCCGCAAGGGCGGGAGAGGTCACTGGAGTTCGCGCTCCGGCACCGGGGCGGCGCCGACGGCCGTATCACCACCGCCCTCGCCCCGCATGCCCCGTACACCGTCGATGACACCGACCTCGCCGCCACCGCAGACCTCGCCCGCACCCACGGCCTGTCCGTGCACATCCACGCCGCCGAGAACCGGGACCAGACCGACGCCAGTCTCGCCCGGCACGGTCTCACCCCGATCGAGGTCCTGGCCCGTACCGGCGTCCTGACCGGTGACCTAGACGTCCTCATCGCCCACGGCACCGGCGTCATCGAGCGTGACCTCCCCGTCCTGGAGCGCACCAACGGACGTACGGCCGTGGCGACCGCGCCCCGCGGATACCTCAGGTTCGCCTGGCCCACCACCACCCCGGTACGTGCCCTGCGCGAGATCGGCGTCCCCGTCGGACTGGCCACCGACGGCGCCGCCTCCAACAGCTCGCTCGACGTGTGGGACTCCATGGCACTCACCTCGCTGATCCAGAAGTCGACCGAGGGTGACCCCCGTTGGCTGACCTCCCGGCAGGCACTGGACCACGCCACGCTGCAGAGCGCACGGGCGGTGGGACTCGGCGAGCGGATCGGGAGCCTGGCGCCGGGCCGGAAGGCCGACATCATCCTCGTCGACCTCACCGGGCCGCACACCCAGCCCGTGCACGACCTCGCCGCCACCCTCGTCCACAGCGCCCGCTCCTCGGACGTCCGTACGACGATCGTCGACGGCCGCGTCCTCATGCGCGACCGCGAGCTCCTGACCCTCGATGTGCCGGAAATCGTCCGCGAGCTGGGGGAGCGGCTGCCCGCGCTCGTCGACCGGAGCCACGGCAGACGGATCCAGGAGTACGGCACATGAAACGTGCACACCTGACAACTCTGAACACCTGAAGTCTTTTCGCCGGCTCCGATGAGTTTCGCGTGCCCCACCGGTCCAACCCCTGGGAACAGACCGTTCCGCGACGGGGACTGGAGGGGCGATGACATTTCCGCGGATCGTTTCGCGCGACGAATGGCGGGCGGCACGCGAGGCGTTGCTGGTCAAGGAGGAGGTCGTCACGCGCGCGCGTGACGCGCTGAACGCCGAGCGGCGCGAACTGCCCGTGGTCGCGGTCGACGAGGAGTACGTGTTCGAGGGCGGCGACGGCAAGGCGACCCTGCTCGACCTCTTCGAGGGCCGCCGCCTGCTCGTCGTCCACCACTTCATGTTCGCCCCCGAGTGGGACGAGGGCTGCCCCGGCTGCTCCGAGTTCCTCGACCACGTCGGTCACCTGGCGCACCTGTGGGCACGCGACGCCTCCTTCGCGGTCGTCTCCCGGGCGCCGTACACGCGGATCCTGCCGTTCAAGGCGCGGATGGGGTGGACGGTGCCGTGGTTCTCGTCGTACGGCAACGACTTCAACCGCGACTTCCTGGTGACGTCCGAGAGCGCCGGGGAGGTCGTCGAGCGGTCCGGCGTGAGCTGCTTCCTGCGCGACCGTGACCGGGTCTTCCACACGTACTCGGCGTACGGGCGCGGCCTGGAAGGCCTCGGCTCGGCCGCCGGCTTCCTGGACCTCATGCCCCTGGGACCGGACGCGGACGGCGAGAGCGTGCGCCATCACGACGCGTACGACGACTGAAGCAGAAAGTGACAAAAGGGGTGCAGGGGATGTAACGGGATGAGTTCATTCCCACATCTGGCGGTGAACAGGTGTCAACTACGTCTCAGTACGGTCACCTGGCGAGGCCCTTTCCCCATGATGAGCGTTTAAGTCTATGAGATCGGCGCTACATGGAGGTGCAGGGTGAACGGGCGAAAGGTGCTCGAACGCTTTCCCGCCGGCGGGCCACGCGGTTCCTGGCCCGCGGAGGAGTTCGCGCGGGAGCGGCGGCTGGAGGGCCAGGCCGCGGAGGTCGTCATGGACCTCGCGACGGACACGTTCCTCGTGATCGTCCGGGGTGGGGGCGCAGGGGAGTGAGGCGGTCGTCGGGCCCCTCGCGAAGGGGGACGGGGCTCAGGCGCTGATTGGCCTCGACCAGGTGGGAATCGTCCCCGTCACCTGGCACAGGGCGAGGTACAGCGGTATGGGCGGGGTGTACGGGAGGGTGTCGTGCGGGCGGTGCAGCAGGGGCGGGACGCGCGGGGCGTCCAGGACCACCGCTCCCGTGGCGTAGTGCGCCGGGGCCGGCCACTCCAGGGCGTAGTCGGAGTCGGCGGGGACGAGCCACCACCAGTGACCCGCGTCCGCGTACACGCAGCCCACGCGCGGTAGCCGGGGGAGTATCTGGGGGCCGAAGCGGGCGGGCACGGCCACCGCGTCGCAGCCCAGGGGGGCGGTCATGCCGGCCGGTATCGGAAGGCGCAGGGGGGTTCCCGGGTGGGGCGGGCCGTGCAGACCGCGCTGCACGCGCATCAGTGTGTCCATGCTGACGACCCGGGCCCCCGTGGACGAACCCCTTACACCCATTCGGCCTCTGTCCCCGTCCCCGTGTTCGCGTGCTTCTGGAACCTGTGGCGCCCGTGGTGGCTGCCTGCGGCCTGTGTCTCGTCGGCGGGCTCCGGGTCGGGGTCGCCGGCCGTGCCGGGTCGTGGTGGTGGTGCGCCCCAGCCGAGATCGTTGCGGATCTCGGTGTCGTCGAGGGTGGCGGCGCCCGTGTCGGCTGCCCGGGCGAGTTCCGCCCAGACCAGCAGGCCGGGGCCGTGTTCCTGGGCGCCCCAGGCCCTGCACATGGCCTCTACGAGGAGCAGTCCCCTGCCACCCTCGTCATCGGCGCGCTGCGGTGACTGATGGGGTACGCCGGGCGCGCAGCCCTCGTCACGCACGGCTATGCGCACCAGGTCGGCGCCGTCGTGCAGCTCGCAGACTATGTGGCTGCTCGCGGTGTGCACGATGGCGTTGGTGACCAGCTCGGTGACGACCAGGGCCGCCGTGTCGCAGGTGTCCTCGCACACCGACCAGCCCGTGAGCCGGGCACGCGTCAGGCGCCGGGCCTGCGCGGGCGAGCCCGGATGGGCGGCCAGCTCGAAGCGGAACCGGCGCTCGGCCGCCGTACCGGGGCGCGGCAAGGCCACGGCCCCGGGACCGGAGCGGTCCGCGGCGGCGTCTGTTCCTAAGGGCGGGGACGGAATCACGCTTGCCACTATCTCCCCGCCATGAACACTTGGCAAGTGTCACTCTGAAAAATGCAGAGTGCGGTGTGACGAAGTGAAACGGCGTGGCACACTGCTCGCAACAGCACGCGGAGCGGCGCCAGTTGGGACTTTCGGCAGGTTTTCGAATAAACCTTCGAACAAAATCCCGGTGGCGCCGCCGGGCTGTCAGGAATCTTCACCGGCAGAGCCGGTGCTCGATGGAGGTGGAGCGTGAGCGAACCGCGGTCCGCGCCGACGGTCGGACAGGTCGTCCTGGGCCGGCGCCTGCTGGACCTGCGGGAGCGTGCGGGCCTGCGGCGTGAGGAGGCCGCGCGCATCCTCCGGGTCGCCCCCGCCACCGTCCGGCGTATGGAGATGGCGGAGGTCGCCCTCAAGATCCCGTACCTCCAGCTCCTCCTGAAGTCGTACGGCGTCTCGGACGACGAGGCCGACGCGTTCGTCCAGCTGGCCGAGGACGCCAATCAGCCCGGGTGGTGGCAGCGGTTCCACGACGTGCTGCCCGGCTGGTTCTCCATGCACGTCAGCCTGGAGGGCGCGGCGAGCCTCATCCGCCAGTACGAGCCGCACTTCGTCCCCGGACTGCTGCAGACCGAGGAGTACGCGCTCGGTGTCCTGAAATCGGGCGCCATCGGCCAGACCAGACCCGAGGACATCGAACGCCACGTCGCGCTGCGCATGGAACGCCAGAGCCTGCTCACCCGTGAGGGCGCGCCCCGGCTGTGGGTCGTGATGGACGAGACCGTTCTGCGCCGCCCGGTGGGCGGCCCGGAGGTGATGCGTGCGCAGATCGACACACTGCTCGAAGCCACGAACCTGCCCAATGTGACGCTCCAGGTCGCTCCCTTCCTGTCGGGGCCGCACCCGGGGACGTACGGGCCGTTCGTGCTCTTCCGTTTTGCCGTGCCGGAACTCCCGGACATGGTCTACAGCGAGTACCTGACCGGCGCCATCTATCTGGATTCGCGCACCGAGGTGGCCACCCACCTGGAGGTCATGGACCGCATGGCGGCTCAGTCCGCTACAGCACATCGCACGAAGGAGATCCTCCGGGATCTCCGCAAGGAGCTCTGAATCTCTGCATGGATCGCATGATGTCCAAGGCCCGGATGCGCCACGAGCGAATCAATGAGCTGACCACTGAACGGGTCGCCGAGCGGGTGAGTTCCCGTATCTACAACGGCATGCCCGCAGGTGAGCTGGGCAGCGAGGGCTGGCACAAGCCGTGGAGCGGCGGCAACGGCGGCAACTGCCTGGAGGCGATGAAGCTCGCCGACGGCCGGATCGCCCTGCGGCAGTCCACCGATCCCGAAGGCCCGGCGCTCATCTACACCACGGCCGAGATGCTCGCCTTCATCGAGGGCGCCAAGGCGGGGGAGGCCGACTTTCTGCTCTCCTGAGGTCCGGTTCCAGCCGTTCGTGTGTCGGCGGTTCCGTTGTGTTCAGTCAATTGCCTAATTTTGGTGCTCAGTTGATCACTTGCCACGTTAGACACCGCAGAAACTTACGGAGTTTGCCATGACCGGGCAGCACCCCATCGAGATCGACACCACCAAGCCTCATCCCGCGCGGATGTACGACTGGTATCTGGGTGGCAAGGACAACTACCCGGTCGACGAGGCGATGGGCCGGCAGATGCTCGCCCTCGACCCGCGGGTCCCGGTGATGGCGAAGGTCAACCGTGCGTTCATGCACCGCGCCACGCGCTGGCTGGCCGGGCACGGCGTCCGGCAGTTCCTGGACGTCGGCACCGGCATCCCGACCGAGCCGAACCTCCACCAGATCGCCCAGGAGATCGCGCCCGACGCGCGGGTCGTCTACTGCGACAACGACCCGATCGTGCTGGCCCACGCGGCGGCCCTGCTGCGCGGCACGGAGGAGGGCGTCACCGAGTACCTCCAGGCCGATGTGCGCGACCCGGACGCCATCATCGAGGGCGCGAAGAAGGTCCTGGACTTCGAGCGGCCCGTGGCGCTCTCCCTGGTCGCCCTGCTGCACTTCATCTCCGACCAGGACGGCGCGCACGAGCTGGTCGGCCGTCTGCTCGCCGCCCTGCCCGCCGGCAGCTATCTGATGATGACCCACGCGACCGCCGACTTCTCCCCGGAGGAGTCGGCGACGGCGACGGCGAAGCTCAGGGCCGCGGGCGTCACCCTCGCCCTGCGCTCCCGCACCGAGTTCGGCCACTTCTTCGACGGCCTCGATCTGGTCGAGCCCGGCGTCGAGGTGGTCGACAAGTGGCATCCGGAGCTGGGCGAGCCGGTCCCGGGCCAGGAGGACGGGGTGATTCCCGGATACGGGGCGGTGGGCCGCACGTCCTGACACGGAGGCGCGGGCCGGGGGCGGTGGGTCTACGAGTGCAGGCCCGTGGGAGATCCGCTCGATCGGCGGCGGTCCGACAGCGAACCCGCGCCGGACCGCCGCCGACGGTGACTGTCCGTCGGTCCGGCCGGGAACGCCGCCCCCATCAGGCCTCCGCAGGGACCTCCCTCACTCCGGTGGCAGGGCCTCGCAGAGCGCCTCCAGTGCCGCCCCGTACGCATGCTCGGAGGGTGCCGCGTACCCCACGACCAAACCGTCGGGCGCGATCGAACCCTGCCCTCTCTCCGGGAACTCCGGGTGGCGGAACTCCGCGAGCCCGTCGAGGGCGATTCCCCGCCAGGCCGCCGCCTTCACCGCCGACCGCTCCGTCCCGGGCGGCAGCCGCAGCACCGCGTGCAGTCCGGCCGCGACACCGGTGACCTCGACATGCGGTGCGTGCGTGGCGAGGGCGGCCACGAGCCGGTCACGTCGGCGCCGGTAACGCTGCCGCATGCGCCGCACATGACGGTCGTACGATCCGGACCCGAGGAAGTCCGCGAGTGCCAGTTGATCGAGTGCGCTCGTCCACCCCTCGCGTTCGCCCTTCAGCGCGAGTACGGGCTCCACATACCGCTCCGGGAGCACCATCCAGCCCAGCCGCAGCGCGGGGGACAGGCTCTTGCTCACCGAGCCGAGATGGATCACCCGCTCCGGGTCCAGGCCCTGGACGGCGCCGACCGGCCGGCGGTCGTAACGGAACTCCCCGTCGTAGTCGTCCTCCAGGATCAGCCCGCCACGCGCGCGTGCCCAGTCGATCACGGCCGCGCGGCGCTCGGGGTGCAGCGGGCCGCCGGTCGGGAACTGGTGCGCGGGGGTGAGCAGCACGGCTCGTTCCCGGCCGAGCAGACCGACCTGTGCGCCGTCCTCGTCGAGGGGCAGCGGCACGGTCCGTACCCCGGCCCCGGCCAGCAGCTCCCGGTGGAAGCCGAGTCCGTACGCCTCCACGGCCAACGGCCCGCGCAGTACGGCGTCCGCGCCCCCGCTGCCGCTCGTGCCGCCGAAGAGGAGCCGCAGGGCGTGTGCGAACCCTGAGCAGATGACGATGCGTCCGGGCTCCGTACGAACGCCACGCGCGCGTGCCAGGTACGTCGCGAGCGCCTCCCGCAGTTCGGCCCGGCCGGCCGGGTCACCGGGCCCGAACGCCTCGTTCGGCGCCTGCTGGACCGCCCGCCGGTAGGAGGCCAGCCAGGCGGAACGCGGGAACCCCGACGTGTCCGGCTTGCCCTGGCGCAGGTCGTGGCGCGGCCCACGCGCGCGTGGAGGTGCTTTTACGGGGACGCGGGCCGCCGTGACGGGTTCGGCCCGCTCGGCGACCCGGGTGCCCGACCCCTGGCGGGCGGTCAGCCAGCCCTCGGCGACGAGTTCGGCGTACGCGTCGGCCACCGTGTTGCGGGCCACGCCGAGATCGGCGGCGAGGGAACGGTACGGAGGCAACAGGGTGCCCGGTGTGAGCCGGCCGCTGCGGACGGCGTCCCGCAGGGCACCGATCAGCGCGGCCCGCCGCCCGCCGGACCCCGGAGGCCCCAGCTCCAGATGCAGGTCGGCGCCGATGCGCTCGGCGGAATTGACCCATGTTTCTGCCACGAAAATGAACCCTACACTCGGTCTTTACGGCCCGTAGATTCATGGTCATGACGACGAACACGAACACCGTGAACCCCACGACCGCCCACTTCGACGGTGCTGCCCAAACGCCCCGCCTGAACCTCGCGAAGACGGCACCCAAGGTCTTCCGTGCCCTCGTCGGCTTCGACGCGGCGGCCCGCGAGGGCCTCGACCCGGCGCTCGTCGAGCTGATCCAGATCCGCGCCTCGCACCTCAACCACTGCGCCTACTGCCTCCACATGCACACCAACGACGCGCGCAAGGCGGGCGAGAGCGAGGACCGGCTGCACCTGGTCGCGGTGTGGCGCGAGGCCCGCCACTTCTACACCCCGAGGGAACAGGCGGCGCTGGCCCTCACGGAGGCCGTCACCCTGGTCGCCGACGCCGGCGTCCCGGACGACGTCTACACCGAGGCCGCGGCCCACTTCGACGACCGGGAACTGGCCCAGGTCCTGTCCCTGATCCTCACGATCAACACCTGGAACCGGGTGGCCCTGGCGACCCGCAAGGTGGCGGGCACGGACGAGCGCTGAGCCCCGTCCGACACGTCCGACACGTCCGACACGGGCGACACGGGCGGCACGGGCGGGAACGGGCCGGGACGGTCACACGGTCATCGGCCGGTCGTACGGCCCTATGGGCGCGGGCAGTTGCGTACGGCCCATCAGCCGGCGGTCCACGGCCGCCGCGACCGCTCGCCCCTCCGCTATCGCCCACACGATCAGCGACTGCCCGCGGGCCGCGTCCCCCGCCGCGTACACGCCAGGCACGTTCGTCGCGAAGTCCGCGTCACGGGCGATGGTGCCGCGCGGGTCGAGGGTGAGTCCGAGCTGGTCGATCAGTCCGTCCTCCCGGTCGGGCCCGGAGAAGCCGAGGGCGAGCAGCACCAGGTCGGCGGGAAGCGTCCGCACGGATCCGGGCAACGGCCGGCGCTCCGCGTCCACCTCGGCGAGGTGCAGCGCCCTCACATGCCCGTCCCGGTCGCCAGAGAAGTGCAGCGTGGACGCCGCGAAGAGCCGGGCGTCGGCGTCGGCGGCGGGCGCCGACTCCAGGTCACGGGCCTCCTCGTGCGCGGCCGACAGCCGGTAGACCTTCGGGTACGTCGGCCAGGGATCGGCGTCCTCGTCGCGTTCCGCTCCCGGCTGGGCGTAGATGTCCAACTGGGTGACGGATGCCGCACCTTCACGCACCGCGGTGCCCAGACAGTCGGCCCCGGTGTCACCGCCGCCGACGATGACGACATGCTTCCCGGCGGCGGACATCGGGGACACCGCCAGATCCCCCTGGCACACCCGGTTGGCCAGCGGCAGATACTCCATCGCCTGCTGGACGCCTGCCAACTCCCTCCCGGGAAGCGGCAGTTCACGCCACGCCGTGGCCCCCACGGCCAGCACCACGGCGTCGTGGCGCGACCGCAGTTCGGCGGCTTCGACATCCCGCCCGACGGCGGTCGACGTACGGAACTTGGTCCCCTCGGCGCGCATCTGCTCGATACGCCGCTCCAGATGGTGCTTCTCCATCTTGAAGCCGGGGATGCCGTACCGCATCAGCCCGCCGATCCGGTCGTCCTTCTCGTACACGACGACGGTGTGTCCGGCCCGGGTCAGCTGCTGGGCCGCGGCGAGCCCGGTGGGCCCCGACCCGATCACCGCGACCGTACGACCCGACAGCCGGTCCGGCGGCCTCGGCGGCGCGAAGCCGTCGGACAGGGCCCGGTCCGCGATGGCCACCTCGACGTTCTTGATGGTCACCGCGGGCTGGTTGATGGCCAGCACACAGCCCGCCTCACAGGGCGCGGGGCACAACCGCCCGGTGAACTCGGGGAAGTTGTTCGTGGCGTGCAGCCGGTCGCTCGCCGCGCGCCAGTCCTCCCGGGAGACCAGGTCGTTCCACTCGGGGATGAGATTCCCGAGCGGACAGGCCTCGTGGCAGAACGGGACACCGCAGTCCATGCATCGATCGGCCTGCCCGCTGACGATGGGGAGCAGCGCGCCGGGGACGTACACCTCGTCCCAGTCACGGACCCGCTCCTCGACGGGCCTGCGCGGCCAGTCGAGGCGTGCTCTGGTGAGAAAACCCTTGGGATCGCCCATGACCGTGTCCTCGCCGTCTCCTCTGCGTACGCATGACGGGCCGTGCGTCATCGGGCGGCACTCTCCTCCGGCCACGATACGACCCCTCGACCCCGCTCGCCGAGTGGGCCGGACAAGGCCCTAGGCGACGGCCAGGACGTACAGCACCGCGGCGGCCCCCGAGGCGACCGTGCGTATGTGGTTCCACAGGGTCCACTCGCGCACGTACACGGGCCAGTAGGCGGCGGCCTCCGCAGAGCCCGGCTCCAGTTCCATCAGGGCGTTGTTGCGCGGCACGTTCGCGCCCATGGTGAGCCCGAACGAGCCGAGCAGATAGAGCGCGCTGCCCGTCAACAGCTCCACGGCGCCGTCGGTCGGCCACACGACGAGCGTGACCACGACGATCACCAGACACAGGGCGGCCGACCCGAGGAACACGAGCATGAAGGGCGGGTGCAACGCGGTGACGTTGATGGCCCGCATCGCCGCGACGCCCTGCGCGGGCGGCAGCGCGGCGAGCCCCCTCATCACGAAGGTCGAGAAACCGCAGAAGACCCCGGCCACCAGCCCGGTACCGAGCACACCCAGCACCACGAGTACGAAAAACGCCCCATCGATCATGCAGACTCCCCCGTCGCTCCCCATCAGTCCCCACCAGTGAACCCCCTGCCACTGACAATGCCCCTGTCCGACCGGCGCGGCGACCCCGGGAGCAGCCAGGTCACGGAGGCCGCCGCCCGCTCACCCCGACTCGGCCCCGGCGCCGTCCCTCGTCTCCGTGCCCGCACCCCCACCCGCTTCCGTCCCCCATTCCCTGAGCCTCGCCTCGACGCCCCCGGCGATCCGTCGGCGTGCCTCGTGCCGGGCGACCCCGCTCATCAGCAACGCGTCGTACGCCGTGTCCACATGCCGTACGGACGCCACGACCGCCGAGATCACCGCCCCCTCGGACAACGCCCGCCCCGCCGCACTCCGCCCCACCCGCCCGCTGCCACGCACCGAGGCGTGCCCGGCGACGGCCTCCGCCCGATCCGTCGGGCATCCCGGAAACAGCCGGCGGATCTCCCGCGCGAACGCCTCCGCGAACCGCAGGTCCTCCGCGGCCCGCCGCCGTGCGTCCCGGACCCGGCGCCGCTGCCGTGCCTCGGCGTCCGCCAGGCATCGCACCTCGGCGCGGGCGAGCCCCGCCTCCTCGACCAGAACGCCCTGCCTTTCGTACCGCCCCTTCCGACGGTTGAACCGCACGACCACCGCCCACAGCCCGCTCTCCTCCCGCGACCTGCGTGTCAACGCGGTGTCGCCCCTGGGCAGGAACACCAGATGCCCGAGATCGGCACAGTCGAGACAGCGAGGCGCCCCCTCCTCCGGCACGAGCAACGACAGGGGCCCACGGCGGCACTCGGCGCAGTGCCGACGCCTGAGCGGCTGCACGACGAGAAGCGCGGCACGGAGCGGGGGAGTCGCACGGCTGTCCACAGGTACTTATTTCCCCACTCGGACCAGGAATCCCCGCGTGGATCCGGCCCCTTCGAAGCCGCCCGTCTCCGGAGCACCCGCGACCGGCATCATGGGCGGTGTGCGACTGGAACCGATCACCTGGGACCGCCTCGGCGACCTCCTCGCCGAACGCGTGCTCGACCTGAAGCCGGACGACGGCAGCCCCTGGCCGCGCATCGCCTTCGACGGAGCCCCGGCGGCCCGCCCTGGAGAGCTCGCCGAACGGGTGGCCGAGGCGCTGCGCATCCGTGGCCGGCCCTCCCTCGCCGTAGCCACCGCCGGATTTCTGCGCCCCGCCTCCCTCCGGCTGGAATACGGCCACGAGGACGTGGACGCCTACTACGACGGCTGGTTCGACACCGGCGCCCTCTGGCGCGAGGTCTTCGGCCCCCTCGAACCCGGCGGTGACGGCCGCGTCCTGCCCGACCTGCGCGACCCGCTCACCGACCGCTCCACTCGCAGCCCCTACGTCCAACTCCCGCCCGGCGGGCTCCTGTTGTTGCACGGTCCTCTCCTGCTGCGCCACTGGTTCCCGTTCGACCTGACCGTTCACGTCCTTCTCTCCCCGGCGGCCCTGCGTCGCCGTACCCCCGAGGCCGAGCACTGGACCCTGCCCGCCTTCGAGCGCTACGAGAACGAGACGGACCCCGCGGCCACGGCCGACGTCCTGATCCGCGCGGACGATCCGCGCCACCCGGCGTGGAACGGCTGACCCGCCCGCCCCGGCAGTCCGGTCCGGCGCCGTACGAGGAGCCCGAAAACCGCGGACTTCCGGGTGCGCATCATCGGGAGCGCGGCGAGAATGTAGGGCGCCGGGACTAGCGGTGCCCTCCGTGCCGCGCCGGCCGTCCGGCACCGGGAGGTACTTCATGACCACCGCCGGAGACATCATGCATCGCGGCGCCCAGTGGATTCCCGCCCACCAGACCCTCGACCGGGCCGCCCAGATGATGCGCGAGCTCAACGTGGGTGCCCTGCCGATCAGCGACGAGAACGAACGCCTCTGCGGCATCCTCACCGACCGGGACATCGTCGTCGGCTGTGTGGCCATGGGCCACGACCCGGCCAGGGTCACCGCGGGCGAGATGGCCCAGGGCACCCCGCGCTGGATCGACGCGAGCGCGGATGTCAGCGAAGTGCTCGACGAGATGAAGGACCACCAGATCCGCCGGCTCCCGGTGATCGAGAACAAGCGTCTGGTCGGCATGATCAGCGAGGCCGACCTGGCCCAGCACCTCACGGACGACCAGATCGCGTCCTGGGCCGAGACCGTCTACGCCAGGACCACGATGCGCTGACCCCACCGGACCGCCACCCACCCTCGCCCGGCCGCCCGCGCCGGGCGAGCGTGTGTCCTCGCGAAGGCCGCCCACGCTGCCGGGACCGGTGACCTTCCGCGCATTCCCCGCCATGGACATCCGGGCCTCCTCGGGTGAATCTCTCGCGCCGTGCTGTCCGCACCGTGCGCCTGGCTCGCCAGCTTGGCAGTCCTTCGCGAACGCCGGAGGAGGCTGGGGGAACGGAACGTTCCGCTCCACTTTCTTCGGTACGGCGTGATCGTCGGACATCTCGTCGTACGGGAGCGTCGACCCGGCAGAACAAAGCGGATGACTGGGATGATCGCGGCATGACGCGACCCGACGGGTATCTCCTCGACAACCGGCAGACCGAGGCAGGACAACGCTTCGACGCCTTCGCCGCCCTCTTCGACCCCACGACGTTCCGGCACCTCGAAGGGTTCGGCGTCGGAGCCGGCTGGCGCTGCTGGGAGGCCGGTGCCGGGGGCACCTCGGTGGTCTCCTGGCTGGCCAAGAAGGTCGGCCCGACCGGGAAGGTCGTCGCGACCGACCTCGACACCTCGTGGTTGGCCCCGGCTGCCCGTCCGCCGGTCGAGGTACGCGTCCACGACGTCGGCGTCGACGGGCCGCCCGGGGAGGGGTTCGACCTGGTGCACGCCCGGCTCGTCCTCGTCCATGTGCCCGACCGGGAGCAGGCGTTGCGCACGATGATCAAGTCGCTGCGTCCCGGCGGACGGCTCCTGATCGAGGACGCCGATCCCGCGCTGCAGCCCCTGCTCTGCCCCGACGAACACGGCCCCGAGCAGCAACTCGCCAACCGGCTGCGCCACAGCTTCCGTCAGCTGCTCGCGGACAGCGGCGCCGACCTGGCGTACGGCCGGAAACTCCCGCGGCTGCTGCGCGAGGCGGGGCTGCGCAACGTCCAGGCCGACGCGTACTTCCCCGTCACCTCGCCCGCCTGCGCCGCGCTGGAGTCCGCGACGATCCGTCAGATCCGGGAGCGGCTCGTCGCCGGGGGCCATGCCACGGACCAGGACATCGACCGTCACCTGGCCAATGTCGCCGCAGGCGGGATGGATCTGGCGACCGCACCGATGATCTCGGCGTGGGGACGCAAGGGATAGCCGGCGACGACCTTCGGGTGAGGGCGCGGCTCACCGTCCCCTCAACCGAGAACCGGCGGCCTCCCACCCACCCGCTCCACCGCCCGTGCGCCGGCCCGGCAGCCCTCCGCCGCCGCGTCCTCGGGGTCGGCACCCACGAGCAGCGCGGCGAGGAACGCACCGGTGAAGGCGTCACCGGCGCCCGTCGTGTCCCGGGGTGTCGCGGGCGCGGCCGGGACACGGGCGCACACGGTCCCAGAGCGGGCCACCAGCGCGCCTTCGGCCCCCTGCTTCACGACCACCAAAGGGACGTGGCGGCTCAGCTTGGCCGCCGCGTCCACGGGGTCGGGCAGCCCGGTCAGCAGACAGGCCTCGTCACGGCTCGGCAGCAGGACGTCCACTCCCGTCACCAGTTCCAGGAAGCGGTCGACTCCCAGTTCGGCTAGAAACCCCGCCGACGCCGGATCCAGACTCACCGGCACGCCACGCGCGCGTGCCGACTCCAGCGCGACCGCCACCAACGCCCGACTCGGCGCGGAGAACAGCAGATAGCCCGACAGATGCAGCCGTGCGACCCCGTCGAGCAGGAGGTCCGACCAGTCGTCGGGGTCCAGCCGCACCGCGGCGCCACTCTGGGTCAGGAACGTGCGCTCGGCCGCCGCGCCCTTGTCCACCAGGCAGATCACCGTCCCGGTCGGCGCCTCGGGATCGACGACGAGACGCGGCCGTACCCCGGAGGCGGTCAGCTCGCGCTCGTGCCACTCCGCCGCGTCCGTGCCCACCCGGCCGAGCAGGCGTACCTCCGCGCGGCCCCAATGGGCCGCCCAGCAGGCCACGTTGGCGCCCGCACCACCCGGCAGGGACCGGATCGAGGCAGTCGTGTCGGTCCCCGCGGCGAGCGGACCCCGGTGCCGGGCGACGATGTCCGTGATCACGTCCCCGACGACCAGCAGCGCTCCGCCCGGCTCGGTCATGCCCGGGCCCAGGCCGCCGCGATCCGCCCCGCGAGCCGGACGTTGCCGCGGACCGCCGCCAGGTTGGCGCTCAGTGACGCGCCGTCGGTGTGCCGCACCAGGTAGTCGAGCAGGAACGGCGTCACGGCCTGTCCGCTCACGCCCTGCTCCTCGCACGCGTGCAGCGCGTCGGCGAGCACGCGCGCGTGGAGCCCGGGATCCAGCTGCTGCTGCTCGGGTACCGGATTGGCGACGATGAACGCCGACTCGGGGGAGTCGAGCCCGTCCTGGGCCAGCATCACGTCCGCGACCTGCTCCGGCGTGTGCAGCGTCCAGTCCACCGGATGCCCGGAGTCGGAGAGATAGAAGCCCGGGAAGTGTTCGGTCCCGAATCCGGCCACGGCGACCCCGAGGGTCTCCAGGCGCTGCAAGGTGGCCGGCACATCCAGAATCGACTTCACGCCCGCGCAGACGACCGTGATCCTGGTGCGCGCCAGCAGCCCCAGGTCGGCGGACTCGTCCTGGGTCACCGTCCACTCCCGGTGCACTCCGCCGAGCCCACCTGTGGCGAACACCCGTACGCCGGCACGGGCGGCCAGCAGCGCGGTCGCCGACACCGTGGTCGCCCCGCTCGCTCCGGTGGCCACCGCGAGCGGCAGATCGCGGTGGCCCAGCTTGCGGATCCCGTCCTCGTTCGCGACCCGCTCCAACTGCTCCTTGTCCAGGCCGACATGGGGGCGCCCGTCCAGGACGGCGATCGTGGCCGGGACGGCGCCCTCCTGTCGTACGACGTCCTCGAGTTCCAGCGCCACCTGCAGATTGCGGGGGCGCGGCAGCCCGTGCGCGATGATCGTGGACTCCAGGGCCACCACGGGTCGACGCGCGTCGACCGCTTCCCGCACTTCTTCGGACACCACCAGCATCACACGCCTGCTTCCTGTCGTTCGGTCTTCCCTCATCTCTGGCGGGCGGCGCGCCCGGTCAAACCCTTGCGGCCTGTGGGACAGGCCACCAGCCTGGGTGTATGACGGACAACTCGACGCGTCTCGACCATGTCGTCCTCTGGGTACGCGATCCGGTCGCAGCGGCCGACTTCTACGAGAAGACGGTCGGCATGGAGCCCCTGAGGATCACCGAGTACACCGCCGGGACGGTGTCGTTCCCGTCCGTACGCCTCAACGAGGAGACCATCTTCGATCTCGCGCCGCTCTCTCTGGCGGAGCGCATGAACATGCTCCCCGGCGCCGCCGACAGCGCGGGCCACCCCGTCAACCACGTGTGTCTGTCCCTGTCCGGAGACTCCTTCGACGCCCTGCGAACCCGCCTGCGGGATCGGGACGTCCCCGTATCGGAGCTCTCGTACGACTCCTACGGTGCCCGGGGGACGGCGAAGCGCAGTTTCTACTTCCGCGACCCCGACGGCAACGTCTTCGAGGCGCGGCACTACGCGTGACGACCGCCCGGCCTCCGGGCCGGGGGCTCAGCCGCGCGCCTTCGCATCCCGGCCCCGCCGCAGGCCGCCGCGGGTGAACAGCGCCAGCGCGCCCACGGGTATCAGCAGACACGCGGCGGCGAGATTCAGCCACCCGTAGCCCGCCGTGGCCATCACGAGACCGGCGGTCGCTCCGCCGAGGCCAGCCGCGGTGTTCATGACGAGGTCGGACAGCCCCTGCGCCGCCGCGCGCACGGCGTCGGGCACGGAGTCCGTCAGCAGGGCGGACCCGGAGACCAGCCCGGCCGACCAGCCCAGCCCCAGGACGAAGAGCCCCACCGCGGTACGACCGTGACTGCCGTCGGCCGTGCCCGCGAGGAACGCCGCACAGGCCAGCAGCCCCACGGCGAGACCGATGCCGGACAGTCGTCCGACCCCGTCGGACAACCGCCCCATGAGCGGCGAGAACGCGTACATGCCCGCGATGTGGCCACTGATGACCAGACCGATCAGATCGATGCTCGCGCCATGGTGTTCGAGCGCCACCGGGGTCATCGACATGACCGACACCATGGCCGTGTGGCACATGGCGACCGTCACGAGCGCGAGCCGGGCACGCGGCGAGGCCGCGACGGCGGCGAAGCCCGCCCGCAGCGACCGGCCCCCGGCCGACCGCTCCTCCACGGGGGCGAGGGCGCGAGCCGTGAGCAGCGGGTCGGGGCGGAGCAGGACGGCCACCGTCACCGCGGCGGCCAGAAAGATCCCGGCGGCCCAGAGGAAGGGTCCCGCCGTCGTGGGTATCCCGAGTCCGGACACACTGCGCCCCGCGGGCGCGGCGATGTTCGGCCCGAGGACCGCCCCTATGGTGGTCGCCCACACGACGTTCGAGATGGCCCGGGCCCGCCGGTCCGGCTCGGCGAGATCGGCGGCGGCGAACCGCGCCCCCAGATTCGCCGCGGACGCCGCACCGAACCCGGCCATGCCGCACAGCAGCAGCGGAAAGCTGTCGACGACCGCCGCGACCACGACGACGCCGGCCCCCAGGGCGCCGACGAGATACCCCACGACCAGCCCGGGCCGCCGCCCGCGCGCGGTCATCAGCGCCGCCAGCGGCAGCGAGGCCACCGCCGTGCCCGTGACCATGGCGGTGGGTGCGAGCCCGGACAGCGACTCGGTACCGCTGATCCGCTGGGCCAGTACGGAAGCCAGCGCGACGCCGGTGGCCACCCCGAGCCCGCCGAGAATCTGACTCGCGACCAGCACACCGGAGATCCGGCGCCGCAACGCGATCCTCTGCTCACCCGCGGCGGGCACACCAGGGCGCCCCTCGACGGCGGTCACCGCGGCCCGCCCGCGCGGACGAAGAATGTGGCCACTGGCGCGGTCCCCCCTTGTTTCCGCACGCCGTCCCCTACGGAGCCTCTTCCCGTACGGGACCGTCCCCTCGTACTGAGGACCCCCTACTGATGAAACCCTCGGGCCCCGCGGCTGAAACCCTCAGAACAGCGGCTCGGGCAGTACCCCTTCGAGTGCGAGCAGCTTCCGCTTGGTCTCCAGGCCGCCCCCGAACCCGCCGATACCACCGTCGCTCTCCACGACCCGATGGCACGGCACCACGAGCGGCAGCGGATTGGCGCCCATCGCCGCGCCGACCGCCTGAGCCGCGCCCGGCCGGCCGACCCGGGCGGCCAGGTCGCCGTACCCGACGACCGCGCCGTACGGCACACCCGACGCGAGCTCGCGCAGGACCTGCCGGTTGAAGCCGGAGATCAGGGTCCAGTCGAGCGGCAGCTCGAAATCGTGCCGCTCGCCCGCGAAGTACGCCGCGAACTGGCGTATCGCCTCGGCGAGGAAGGGGGACCCGGGCTCTTCGACGGGCTCCGCGCCCAGCCGGGCGGCGAGCCGCTCCACAGCGTTCTCGCGCACCGGCTCCGTGGCGTGGAACACCACGTTCACCAGGCCCTCGGGCGTCGCGGCCAGCAGTAGCGGGCCGATGTCGGTGCCGACAACCGCCCACACGACCCGCTGCCCGTTCTCCGGGTCCCGCCGCTCGTCCCGCCCGTGGCTGTCCATGCGCCCCACCGTACGACCCGGCACTGACAACGCCCGGCGCCTGGATCCCGAGCGGGTGCGCATGATCCACGAGTGACAGGGGAGGCACAACGGGAAGAGAGGTCCGGCACAGACACAGATTGAAAGGAGTTGCCCGAGTCCGCACACCCCTGCCGCACAAGTGGGGCAAGGTCGTGTTTCTTTGCCGGAAAATCGTTCGACCCTTCAGGAGCCAGTCATACTCTCTGCCACAGCCCTGACTGCTGGCCGGTCCTGGGGCAGGGGAGCAAGTCCGGGAATTCCGGAACGCAAAAGGGCGGAAGGGCAGCCGCACATGCAGGGCACGGTCGACGGATTCAGCTACGGACTCGTCACTCCGCTGGTGGCCTACCTCATGGCCTGCCTGGGCGGCGCGCTGGGTCTGCGCTGCACCACGAGATCGATGCTGGTCGCCCAGTCGTGGCGACCGGGGTGGCTGGCGCTCGGGTCGGCCGCGATCGGCTCCGGCATATGGACCATGCACTTCGTCGCGATGATGGGGTTCACCGTCAAGGAGACCCCGATCAACTACGACATGGGGCTGACCTTCGCCAGCCTCGGGGTCGCCGTCGTCATGGTCGGCATCGGGATCTTCATCGTCGGATACCGGGGCACGAGCGGAACGGCACTGTTCACCGGGGGCACCATCACCGGCCTCGGTATCGCCTCCATGCACTACCTGGGCATGGCCGGAATGCGCCTCAACGGGAAGCTGGAGTACAACACCCTCACCGTCTCCGCCTCGGTCGTGATAGCCGTGGTGGCCGCCACCGCCGCCCTGTGGGCGGCCGGGCAGGTCCGCGGCTTTCTGTGGAGCGTGGGAGCCAGCCTCGTCATGGGACTCGCCGTCAGCGGCATGCACTACACGGGCATGGCCGCCCTGCGGGTCCACCTCCACGCCGGGTCCGGGAGCCCGGAGGGAGCCTCGCCCGCGTCCCTGCTCGCCCCGCTGATGATCGGCCCGCTGGCCTTCCTCCTGCTGGCCGGCGTCGTCGTGATGTTCGACCCCCTGATGATCATGGGCAAGCCCGGCCGACGCCCCGCCGACAACAAGCCCGGCATCCCGGCCCACCCGGCCGTCCCGCACCCCGGCCGACGCCTCCCGCCGCGAGCCGGCCAGCGGCACGGGGAGCGCCGGTCCCGCACTCCCCAGAACCGGTGATCAGGACCCGTTGTCAGTGGGTGGTCGTACGGTGGATGCATGCGGCCAGTTTCCAAGATCGAACGCACGGTGGCGCCCTTCGAGGTCGTCAGCCCCTACCAGCCGAGCGGCGACCAGCCGACGGCCATCGCCGAGCTGGCTCGGCGCATCGAAGCAGGTGAGAAAGACGTCGTGCTCCTCGGCGCGACCGGCACCGGCAAGTCCGCCACCACCGCGTGGATGATCGAGAAGCTTCAGCGCCCCACGCTCGTCATGGCGCCGAACAAGACCCTGGCCGCCCAGTTGGCGAACGAGTTCCGTGAACTCCTGCCGAACAACGCCGTCGAGTACTTCGTCTCGTACTACGACTACTACCAGCCCGAGGCGTACGTCCCACAGTCGGACACCTACATCGAGAAGGACTCCTCGATCAACGAGGAGGTCGAGCGGCTGCGCCACTCCGCGACCAACTCGCTGCTCACCCGGCGTGACGTCATCGTGGTCGCCTCCGTCTCCTGCATCTACGGCCTCGGTACTCCGCAGGAGTACGTGGACCGGATGGTCTCCCTCAAGGTCGGCGAGGAGATCGACCGGGACCAGCTGCTGCGCCGCTTCGTCGACATCCAGTACACGCGCAACGACCTGGCCTTCACCCGCGGCACGTTCCGGGTGCGCGGCGACACCATCGAGATCTTCCCGGTCTACGAGGAACTGGCCGTCCGCATCGAGATGTTCGGCGACGAGATCGAGGCCCTCTCCACCCTCCACCCGCTCACCGGCGAGATCATCAGCGAAGACGAGCACATGTACGTCTTCCCGGCCACCCACTACGTGGCAGGACCCGAGCGTATGGCGCGGGCCGTCAACGACATCGAGAAGGAACTCGGCGACCGCCTCGCCGAACTGGAGAAGCAGAACAAACTCCTGGAGGCCCAGCGCCTGAGGATGCGGACGACGTACGACATCGAGATGCTTCGCCAGATCGGTTCCTGCTCCGGCGTCGAGAACTACTCGATGCACTTCGACGGCCGCCTCCCCGGATCTCCGCCTAACACCCTCATCGACTACTTCCCGGACGACTTCCTGCTGGTCATCGACGAGTCGCACAGCACGGTCCCGCAGATCGGTGCCATGTACGAGGGCGACGCGTCCCGTAAGCGCACCCTCGTGGACCACGGCTTCCGGCTGCCCTCCGCGCTGGACAACCGCCCCCTGAAATGGGAGGAGTTCCAAAAGCGCATCGGCCAGACCGTCTACCTGTCGGCGACCCCCGGCAAGTACGAGCTGTCCCGTGGTGACGGCTTCGTCGAGCAGATCATCCGCCCCACCGGCCTCATCGACCCCGAGGTCGTCATCAAGCCCACCGAGGGCCAGATCGACGACCTGGTGCACGAGATCCGCACCCGCGCGGAGAAGGACGAGCGTGTCCTGGTCACCACGCTCACCAAGAAGATGGCCGAGGACCTCACCGACTACTTCCTGGAACTCGGCATCCAGGTCCGGTATCTGCACAGCGACGTCGACACCCTGCGCCGGGTCGAGCTGCTGCGCGAACTGCGCGCGGGCGAGTTCGACGTCCTCGTCGGCATCAACCTCCTCCGTGAGGGCCTCGACCTTCCAGAGGTGTCACTGGTGTCGATCCTCGACGCCGACAAGGAGGGCTTCCTGCGCTCCGGCACCTCCCTGATCCAGACCATCGGCCGCGCGGCGCGCAATGTGTCTGGTCAGGTCCACATGTACGCGGACAAGATCACTCCGGCGATGGAGAAGGCCATCGAGGAGACCAACCGACGCCGGGAGAGGCAGGTCGCGTACAACAAGGAGAAGGGCATCGACCCGCAGCCGCTCCGCAAGAAGATCAACGACATCGTCGCGCAGATCGCCCGCGAGGACGTCGACACGGAACAGCTCCTGGGCTCGGGTTACCGCAAGTCGAAGGACGGCAAGGCGGCCAAGGCCCCGGTGCCCGCGCTCGGCGGCAAGGCCGCCAAGGGAGCCCGGGCCGGCAAGGGCAAGGCAGGGGAGACGGTGCCGACCGACCGCCCCGCAGCCGAACTCGCCGACCAGATCGAGGAGATGACGGCACGGATGCGCGCCGCCGCGGCCGACCTGCAGTTCGAGATCGCCGCCCGGCTGCGCGACGAGGTGTCGGAGATGAAGAAGGAACTGCGGCAGATGAAGGAGGCAGGCCTGGCCTGACCGCCGCACGGGGCAGGAGGGGCGGCGGCCGTCGGTGTCCGTGAGCTGCGTCGTACGCGCAGTGTTGCAACACCGACACAAAGTGCGCCCGAGGCTTCGGCACTGTCAGTGTCCCTGCGTAGGGTTCAGGTCATCCGCGGACCCCGCGGAAACAGGGGACGGCTCGAGAGGGGAACAGCGCGTGGTGGACGTATCCAAGGGCGGAACGCCCAGTGGCAGCGTCAATCTGACCAAGGGTCAGGCCATCAACCTGCAGAAGAACGACGGGGGCACCCTGACCGCGGTGCGGATGGGCCTCGGCTGGCAGGCGGCACCCCGGCGAGGCCTGTTCGGGTCGCGTACGCGGGAGATCGACCTGGACGCCTCGGCCGTCCTGTTCGCCGACAAGCAGCCCATGGACGTCGTGTTCTTCCGCCACCTCGTGAGCGACGACGGCTCCGTGCGGCACACCGGTGACAACCTCGTCGGCGGTGTCGGCCAGGGTGGTGACGACGAGGCGATCCTCGTCGACCTGCCGCGGGTGCCGGTCCACATCGACCAGATCGTCTTCACCGTGAACTCCTTCACGGGGCAGACATTCCAGGAGGTGCAGAACGCCTTCTGCCGTCTGGTCGACGAGACCAACGGTGACGAACTCGCCCGCTACACGCTGGACGGCGGGGGCCAGTACACGGCCCAGATCATGGCGAAGGTGCACCGCGCGGGCGCGGGCTGGCAGATGACAGCCCTTGGCACGCCTGCCAACGGCCGCACCTTCCAGGACCTGATGCCGGCGATCCTGCCGCATCTGTAGCCGGGCCGGGCGGCCCACGGAACAAGAGAACGACACGGGGGGACGAAGGCGATGACGGCCGAGCTGGTCCGGGGGCAGAACCATCCGCTCTCCCAGGTCCGCCTCGAAGTGCGGATCTCGGCCGGTGCGCCGATCGTGGCGGGGGCCACGATCGGCGACGAACAGGGCAGGGTTCACGGCGTCGAGTGGGTGGCCCATCCAGGAGCTCCCACGCTCCCCGGCCTGGAGGTCTCCAAGCAGGCGGCGGCCGACCACCGGCTCGCCGTGGACCTGGGTGCCATGCCGGAGTCCGTGCACCGGGTCAGCGTGCTGCTCGCCCTGCCGTCCGGTGTGGGCGGGCCGGCCCGGTTCGGCGCCGTGGCCGCACCCTTCGTCGCCGTCACCGGCCTCGACGGCACCGAGGTCGCCAGTTACCGGATCACGGGCCTTGAGGCCGAGTCGGCGGTGGTCGCCCTGGAGCTCTACCGCAGGCACGACGCCTGGAAGGTGCGCGCCATCGGTCAGGGATACGCCGGTGGCCTCGCCGAACTTCTCACCGACCAGGGCCTTCCCGAGGCCCGGCAGCTCGCGGACGCCATCGAGGAGGCGGTGTCCCAGGCCCACTCCCGCGCGGTGGCACCCCCGCCACCCCGCACACCGGACGGCGACCGCAACCGCCGTACGGCGTCGTCCCCCGCACCCGCGCAAGCCACGTCGCCGTACGCGGCTCAGGGGCCGCAGGACGCCCCGGCTCCCGGCACCCCGGAGCAGGCCGGTTCCCCGGTTCAGGGGGACCAGGGCGCTGTCCGGCCTTCGTCGCCGTACGAAGTCCAGGACCCGCAGAACACCCCGGCGCAGGTCGGCCGACCGGACGGTTCGGCGCAGGCCGACACCGCTGCCGGAACTCCCGTCAACTACAGCCATCCCAGCCGCCGTACGGCCGCTCCGCCACCGGCACCGCCGACCGCACCACCGGCCCGGTCCGGTGAGTCCGCGGGGCCGGTCGCGGGCGACGCGACCGGATGGTCCATGGACGAGCGGCTCTACAACCAGGTCTGGGGCATGTTCGAGGACCTGGCGCGAACCGTCGCCGCATACCGCAGCGCCGTGGACTTCGCCGACTCGCGTATGGAGCAGGAGATCGACAAGGCGCTGGCGGATCCACGCAGCCGGGGCGGCGGCCGGGGCGACGCCGCCCGGGAAGCGGCCCGCGCCAAGCAGTCCCAGCTCGTCGACCAGGCCCGCGCCGCCCTCGACCGTGACCTCTCCCAGCTCGCCGCCGAGGCCGAGGTCGTCGAGCCCGCGCTGCCGCTGGCGTACGCGCGCTGGGACAACCCGGTCTGGCACGGCTACCGCGTCCCGATGGAGATGCCCATGGCACTCCGAGTGGGCGACCTGCGGCTGCCCGAGAGTTCCGGGCTGAGTATCCCGATGCTTGTGCGGCTCCCGTTGGAGCGCGGCCTGTGGATCGACAGCGGCGGTGAGTCCCTCGACGGCTCGCTCCTCGACTCCGACGAGCTGCGGCGGCTGGCCATGGACACGGCGGTGGCGCACGCGGCACGGCTGCTCGCGGTCCATCCGGCGGGCGAATTCGCCGTGCACGTCATCGATCCGGCAGGCTCAGGAGCCCCGGCCCTCGCGCCGCTGGTGCGGACCGGTGTGCTCGCGGGTCCGCCCGCCGCCGGGGCCGCCGGTGTCGCGGACGTCCTGGGCCGGCTTACCCAGCGCGTCGACCTGGTGCAGATGGCGGTGCGCGGCGGCGCGGCCGACTCACTGCCGCCCGACCTCGACACCGCTCAGCAGCTGGTGATCGTCAACGACTTCCCGCACGGTTTCGACGACCGGGCGGTCACCCAGCTGAGGTATCTCGCCGACGAGGGCCCGGCCGTCGGAGTCCACCTGATGATGGTGGCCGACCGCGAGGACGCCGCCGCGTACGGACCCTTGCTCGACCCGCTCTGGCGTTCGCTGATGCGACTCACGCCCGTTCCCGACGACCATCTCGCCGACCCGTGGGTCGGCCATGCGTGGACGTATGAGCCGTCGGTCGTGCCGGAGGGCAGCCAGGTGCTGCAGCAGGTACTCGGCCAGGTCGCGGCGGCCCGCCGTTCATGGAACCGCTGACACCCACAGCCACTTCACCAAGTATCCGTAAAGTCTCCTGACCTGCGGTTTTTGATTTTCTTTTACTAATCTCTTTACCTTTCCTTGGTGATTGGGGTACTGTCTTCCCAACGGAGGGGAGTACTCCCTACCTGCTGCGGCGTACCCGTCAATACGGATCAATCCAGATCCCGGGGCGTCGGCCCGCAGGCGTCCGGGCGCGTGAAGGAGCCCGGTTGTCGCGGGTGGAAGAGACCTCCGGTAGCGACGACGCTGAAATTTGCCGTTACTACTGCCGGAGGCGCAGTGAATGTTTCCGTGACCCTTTGGGTCCTTACCATCGTGGGTCTCGCCGCTCTGATCGCGGTGGACTTCTTCATCGGGCGCAAGCCTCACGACGTGTCGATCAAGGAAGCCGGAATCTGGACGGTCGTCTGGATCGCCCTGGCAGGCCTCTTCGGCGTGGGGCTGCTCGTCTTCAGTGGCGGTGAGCCGGCCGGTGAGTTCTTCGCGGGCTTCATCACCGAGAAGTCGTTGAGTGTCGACAACCTCTTCGTCTTCGTCCTGATCATGGCGAAGTTCGCGGTGCCCTCGCAGTACCAGCAGCGCGTACTCCTCGTCGGAGTCCTCATCGCACTCGTCCTGCGCGCGATATTCATCGCCGCCGGTGCCGCCATCCTCGCCAGCTTCGCGTGGGTGTTCTACATCTTCGGTGCCTTCCTCATCTGGACCGCCTGGAAGCTGATCCAGGAGGCCCGTGCCGACGACGAGGACGAGGAGTTCGAGGAGAACAAGCTGCTCAAGGCTGCCGAGAAGCGGTTCGGTGTGGCCGACCGCTACCACGGCACCAAGCTGTGGATCGAGGAGAACGGCAAGCGGATCATGACTCCGATGCTGGTCGTGATGCTCGCGATCGGTACTACGGACGTCCTGTTCGCCCTCGACTCGATCCCGGCGATCTTCGGCCTGACCCAGGACCCCTACATCGTCTTCACCGCCAACGCGTTCGCTCTGATGGGCCTGCGGCAGCTGTACTTCCTCATCGGCGGGCTGCTGAGGAAGCTGGTCCACCTCTCGTACGGCCTGTCGGTCATCCTCGGCTTCATCGGCATCAAGCTGGTGCTGCACGCGCTGCACGAGTCCGGTGTCCACGTACCGGAGATCTCCATACCGGTCTCCCTCGGAGTGATCTGCGGCGTCCTGGTCATCACCACGATCACCAGCCTGATGGCCTCCAGGAAGCAGGAGGCGCTCAAGGCGGCGCAGCACGACAGCGAAGGCGCTCCGAAGGACAGTATCGAGGCCTGACCACGTCGGACGTAGGAACAACCACTATCGGGAGCGGTGCGCGGCGAATTGCCGATCACCGTTCCCGGTGCTTCGTTGGGTGGTGAGCGTCCCTTGCCCGGGGACGCCGCGGCCGGGTGGAGGCATCGTGGACACACCGACGAAGTTCGTTCAGATCATCGACATCGAGACCGACCGGATGGAGGAGATGCGGGCGCTGGTCGAGGAGGCCGACGCGACTCTCGGCGGCCGTGTCGGCGGACCCACGCACCGCCTCGTCCTGCAGGACAGGAACCAGCCCAACAGGTACCTGGTGGTGATCGAGTTCGACTCCCACGACGAGGCCATGCGTAACAGCGACGACCCGGAGACGAGCAGGATGGCGGAGCAGATGGCCTCGATGTGTACGAGGCCCCCGATCTTCACCGACTGCGACGTACGGGAGAAGACCGAGATGAAGTAGCGGCGGCGGGACAACCCGGCGGGCCCTACGGCGAGCGCGCCGGGGCTTGGGTGCCGCCGTAGGCTCCGGGCCTGGCGAACCGGTGCGGGAGGCCGGGGCGAGGGTCCGGGGCACGGGAGTATGCGCCCCGTTCCGGGGCAGCAGACCGACGCCGAGACAGAACGCGAAGGGAGCAGTGTGGAGAACCGTCTGTGGGGTGGGCGTCATGAGCGGGCGCGGACCGGTGTGCGCGCGCGTGGCGCAGGCCCGTCTGTGACGATCGCTGAATGATCGTCCAGCTCCGGTCGCTCGCGACGCGGTGGACGGCCGTCGTGCCGATGGCCGCGGTCGTCCTGCTGGTGTTCACCTGGGGACGCGACCTTCCCGGCGTGGTCGTCGCACTGGTGACACTGGTCCTCGCGGGAGCCGTGCTGGCCGCCGTGCACCACGCGGAGGTGATCGCCCACCGGGTCGGTGAACCCTTCGGCTCCCTCGTGCTGGCCGTCGCCGTCACGATCATCGAGGTCGCCCTGATCGTCACGCTGATGGCGGACGGCGGGGACAAGAGTTCCACCCTCGCCAGGGACACCGTCTTCGCGGCCGTGATGATCACCTGCAACGGCATCGTCGGTCTGAGCCTCCTCACCGCCTCGATCCGTCACGGGACCGCGGTCTTCAACCCGGAGGGCACCGGCGCCGCCCTCGCCACGGTGGCGACGCTGGCCACGCTCAGCCTTGTGCTGCCGACGTTCACGACGAGCAAGCCGGGTCCCGAGTTCTCCACGGCCCAGCTCACCTTCGCCGCGCTCGCCTCTCTGGTCCTCTACGGCCTGTTCGTGGCGACCCAGACCGTGCGGCACCGCGACTACTTCCTCCCGGTCTCCCGGCAGGGCGAGGTCATCACCGCGGACGGCCATGCCGAACTCCCGAGCGCCCGCGAGGTCAAGGTCAGCCTGGGGCTGCTGGGCATGGCGCTCGTAGGCGTGGTCGGCCTCGCGAAGGGCGTGTCGCCCACCATCGAGTCCGGGGTGGAGGCGGCCGGCCTGCCGCATGCCGTCGTCGGTGTGATCATCGCCCTGCTCGTGCTGCTTCCCGAGACCATCGCCGCGCTGCGCTCCGCGCGCCGCGACCGGGTGCAGACCAGCCTGAACCTCGCACTCGGGTCCGCGATGGCCAGCATCGGCCTGACCATCCCCGCCGTGGCCCTGGCGTCCATCTGGCTCTCCGGGCCACTGGTCCTCGGCCTCGGCTCCACCCACATGGTGTTGCTGGCCCTGACGGTGGTGGTGGGTTCCCTGACGGTGGTGCCGGGGCGGGCCACACCGCTCCAGGGAGGCGTACATCTGGTGCTGTTCGCGGCCTACCTGGAGCTGGCCATCAACCCCTGATCGCTGCCCCGATCACCGCCCCCGTCACTCCGTGGCCGGCACGGCGGCGAGACGAGGCACCGGCCGGGTCTCCGGCAGCAGCGTGAAGCACCCCAGGCTGAACAGGGCGATCCCCGTCAGATACAGCCCCACGCCCCACGGGATCCGGCCCCCGTGTTCGGCGAGCGCCGTCGCCACGATCGGAGTGAGCGCGCCGCCAAGGACACCGCCGAGGTTGTAGCCGACGGCGGCGCCCGTGCACCGTACGCGGGGCTCGTACAGCTCCGGCAGATAGGCCGCGATCACCGCGAACATCGTGACGAACGCGATCATTGCCACCACGAATCCGAGGAACATCAGCAGCGGTTCGCCGGTCGACAGCAGCGTGACCATGGGGCACATCCACACGGCGGCCGCGGCACAACCCGTGAGGCACAGCGGGCGGCGACCGTAACGGTCACCCAGGAGAGCCACCACGGGTGTCAGGGCGCCCTTGACCACCACCGCGGCCATGATGCAGGCCAGCATGACGGTACGGCTGACACCGAGCCGTTCCGTTCCGTAGGCGAGGGACCAGGTCGTCACCGCGTAGAAGACCGCGTATCCGACCGCGAGCGCGCCCGCCGTCAGCAGGACCAGCCGCCAGTGGTCGCGCACCACTTCGGCGAGCGGCACGCGCGCGTGGTCGTCGATCTCCAGGAAACTCGGGCTCTCGGGGAGCGAAGAACGCAGCCACAGCCCCGCCACCGCGAGCACGCCTGCAGCCCAGAACGGCACCCGCCACCCCCACGAGGCGAACTGCCCCTCGGTGAGGGACGCCGACAGCACGAGCATCACGCCGTTGGCGAGCAGGAAGCCCACCGCGGGGCCGATCTGCGGGAAGCTCGCCCACAGAGCGCGCCGTTCGGCGGGCGCGTGCTCCGCGGTCAGCAGAACGGCCCCGCCCCACTCCCCGCCCAGCCCTAGCCCCTGGAGGAAACGCAGCGCGAGGAGGAGCACGGGAGCCGCGGTGCCGATCGACTCGTACGTCGGTACGCAGCCGACCGCGACCGTCGACGCCCCGGTCAGCAGCAGGGAGGCGACGAGGACCGGCCGCCGCCCGTGCCGGTCCCCGATGTGCCCGAACAGCACCGATCCCAGCGGCCGGGCGAGGAACCCCACACCGAACGTCCCGAAGGCGGCGAGCGTCGCGGCCACCGGCGAGAACGTCGGGAAGAACAGGGGCCCCAGAACCAGTGCGGCCGCGGTGCCGTAGACGAAGAAGTCGTAGAACTCGATGGCCGTCCCCGCGAGCGAGGCGGCGGCCAGCCGCACCATGGAAGGCGCCCTTACCCTGCGTACGTCGTGCATGCCGGGTCAACTACCCATGGTGACCGTGCGTTACGGGGGCGTGCGGGAGACGAGCGGGATCAGTACGTCACGGTGATGCGCCGGTCGGGGCCGTCCACCCGTATCGACCCTCCAAAGGGGAGGACGAGTTGCGGATCCGTGTGGCCGAAGTCCACGTCGAAGACGGTCATCAGGCCGGGAGCGTAGGTGTTCAGCGCGCGCTGGACAGCCTCCCGCTGCTCGGCGGCGTAACGGTCGCCCTCCTCGGGGCTGTTGGGGCGTTCGAAGGACCAGGTCTTCGCGCGCCCCATCAGCAGCGCCGAGAAGCGCTGGAGCAGTCCGCGCTCGCCCATGTTGCGCAACGTGCGGAAAACCTCCTCGCCGCTCGGCAGTTCCTCCGAGGTCTCCAGGAGCAGCACTCCGCCGTCGTACACCGTCAGATCGTGGGAGATCTCGCGGTCGGCCATCAGCAGCCAGCCGAGGATCTCCAGACAGCCGCCCCAACCGCGGCCCTCCACCACCCGGTCGGCGTTCAGCCAGGTCCAGCCGTTGCCGGGACGGGTCTCCGGTTCGGCGTCGAACGTGGCGGGGTCGGCCCAGTCGCGGTTGACGTCGTTCCAGCGCTCGGCGGGCCGCAGTTCGTACTCGCCCGACGTGAACAGGGCGGCCCGCAGGGACTCGGCGGTCAGCGGGTCCATGGCCACGGGACGTCCGAGCGCCGTCATCACGGTCGCGCCGTGGTAGCCGACGATCCCGGTGCTGTACAGGTACGCCAGCAGGTTCGTGTTGTCGCTCATCCCGAAGAACGGCTTCGGGTTCGCCCGGATCAACTCCCGGTCCAGGAAAGGCAGGACAGTGATCTGGTCGTCGCCGCCGATCGTCGCGATGACCGCCTTGATGTCCGGGTCGGCGAACGCGGCGTGGATGTCGTCGGCGCGCTCCTGGGGCGTCGAGCCCATCTTCCGGGTCGCCGGATACTCGACGGGTTCGAGCCCGAACTCCTTGCGCAGCCGCTCCAGTCCCAGTTCGTGCGGGCGAGGGAAGAGGCCGGGGAGGGCGGCGCCCGGCGAGATCACGGCTATGCGGTCGCCGGGTGAGGGCTTGGGGGGATAGGCAGGGGTCGTCATGCCGGGACAGTACGGGCCGCCCCGTTGTCGGCGCACCATGATAAACCGGGGGCTGAGCAGCGGTCCTCGACAGGCCGCCATCCCTGAACGGACCGGAGGAACCGTGCCCCGCACCCTCGCCAACGCCCCGATCATGATCCTCAACGGGCCCAATCTGAACCTCCTGGGCCAGCGCCAGCCCGAGATCTACGGTTCCGACACGCTCGCCGACGTAGAGGCCCTGTGCGCCAAGGCGGCGGCCGGGCACGGTGGCACGGTGGACTTCCGCCAGTCCAACCACGAGGGCGAGCTGGTCGACTGGATCCAGGAGGCACGCCTCCACCACGCCGGCATCGTCATCAACCCCGGCGCCTACTCGCACACGTCCGTCGCGATCCTGGACGCGCTCAACACCTGCGACGGCCTGCCGGTGCTGGAGGTGCACATCTCCAACATCCACCAGCGCGAGACGTTCCGGCACCACTCGTACGTCTCACTGCGTGCCGACGGCGTCATCGCGGGGTGCGGAGTGCAGGGGTACGTGTTCGGCGTGGAGCGGGTCGCCGCGCTGGTGGGAGCGGCGATCGCGGAGGCGTGACCTACAGCCGCCCGGCCTCCACGATCCGCCGCAGGAACTGCCGCGTGCGCTCCTGTTGCGGATCGCCGAACACCTGCTCGGCCGTGCCGCGTTCCAGGACCACACCGCCCTCCAGGAAGCAGACCTGGTCCGCGACATCGCGGGCGAAGCCCATCTCGTGGGTGGCCAGCACCATCGTCATGCCGTCGCCCTTCAAGTCCCGGACGACGGCGAGGACCTCGCCCACGAGCTCCGGGTCGAGGGCCGCGGTGACCTCGTCGAGGAGCAGCAGCCGGGGACGTACGGCAAGGGCGCGGACGATCGCCGCCCGCTGCTGCTGGCCGCCGCTCAGCCGGTCCGGGTACTCGCCCGCCTTCGCACCCAGCCCGAGCCGCTCCAGCAGCTCACGGCCGTACTGCTCGGCTTCCTTGCGGTCCACGCCGTGCACCCGGCGCGGGGCGAGGGTGATGTTCTCCAGCACGGTCATGTGCGGGAAGAGGTTGTACGCCTGGAAGACCACGCCGATGCGGCGGCGCACGGCGTCCTGGTCGGTCCGCGGGTCGGTGATCTCCTCGCCGTCCAGCCAGATCGCGCCGTCGTCGATGTCCTCCAGCAGGTTCGCGCACCGCAGCAGCGTCGACTTGCCGGAGCCGGACGCGCCGATCAGAGCGGTCACCGTGTGCGGGGCGACCTCCAGATCGACGTCCCGCAGGACGACCGTGTCACCGAAGGTCTTGCGCACGGCCTCCATGCGCAGCACGGGGGAGGAGCTGTCGGGGATGTCGCTCACAGTGTTCCTCCCTGCGCCCGCTGCCGGTCCATCCGGCCCGTCACCCAGTCCGTGAAGCGGGTCATCGGGATGGTCAGCGCGACGAAGACCAGTCCCGCGACGATGTACGGCGTGTAGTTGAGGCTGCGGCCCACGATGATGTCGGCCGCGCGTACGGCGTCGACCGCGCCGCCGATCGAGACGAGCCCCGTGTCCTTCTGCAGCGACACCAGGTCGTTGAGCAGCGGCGGCACCTGGCGCCGTACGGCCTGGGGCAGCACGACGTACCGCAGCGCCTGCCGGTTGGTCAGCCCGAGCGACCGCGCCGCCGCCCGCTGGGACGGGTGCACGGACTCGATGCCGGCCCGGAACACCTCGGCGACGTACGCCGAGTACGTCAGCGTCAGTGCCGTACCGCCGAGGAGCACCGGGTCCACGGTGATGCCCTGGAGCCGCAGCGCCGGGACACCCAGGACGACGATCATCAGGTTGATGATCAGCGGCAGGCCGCGGAAGAAGTCCGTGTACGCGGCGGCCAGCGCGCGCAGCGGGAAGAACACCGGGCCGCGCAGTGTGCGGGCGATGGCGATCAGCATGCCCAGGACGAGGACGGCGACCCCGCAGATCAGCAGCAGCCGTACGTTGAGCCACAGCCCTTCGAGGACCTTGGGGAACGCCTCGCGCGCGTACTGCCCGTTGAAGAACGTCTCCTTGGTGCGCGGCCAGCCCGGCGCGCTCACCACGACCAGGTAGAGGACGACCCCGGTGACCAGGGTGGACAGCGCGGCGATCGACGTGGCGCGGCGCGCGCGGGTGCGCTTGTACCGCTCACGGTCGATCCGCCGCTGCGAGGGGACGTAACCGTCGCCCCGGTCCGGCAGGTCGGCCGGGTCCTCCTGCCCGGACTCCTCCTTCACTGCGGTCACTTGAGCACCGGAGCGTCGACGGCGTCCGACAGCCACTGCTTCTCGATCGAGGCGAGCGTGCCGTCCTTGCGCAGGGCGTCCACCGCGGTCGTCACACAGGAGGTGAGGGCGCTGCCCTTGTCGAGCACGAGTCCGAACTGCTCCGGCGTACCGCCCTGGTTCTCGAACTGTCCGACGATCTTCGCGTCGGTCACCTCGGCGGCGGTGATGTAGAAGGCGGTCGGCAGGTCCACGACGATGGCGTCGACCTGGCCGTTCTGCAGCGCCGACTTGGCCTGGTCGTTCTTGGCGTACGCGGCCGGCTCCTGGGTCGGCTTCACCACGTCGTCGATGTAGTTGAGGCTGGTGGTGCCGACCTGGGCGCCCAGCTTGAGGCCCTTGAGGTCCGCGATGCTGGTCGCCTTCGCGGCCTTGGAGCTCTTCAGCGCGATGACGGCCTGGCGCACGTCGTAGTAGCCGGAGGAGAAGTCCACGGCCTTCTTGCGCTCCGCGCTGATCGACACCTGGTTGACGTCGAAGTCGAAGGTCTTCTCCCCGGGCGCGAACGCCTTGTTGAAGGGCACGCTCTGCCAGACGACGTTCGCCTTGTCGTAGCCGAGCTGCTGCGCCACGGCGTACGCGACCGCCGACTCGAAGCCCTCGCCGCTGGCGGGCTTGCCGTCCTTGAACCAGGGCTCGTACGCGGGCTCGTCGGTGGCGATCGTCAGTTTGCCCGAGGTCCGGGTGGCCAGCTTGCCCTTGGCGCAGGTGGCTCCGGCCGTCCCGGTGGGTTTGGCGGCGCTCGTCTCCTCCGGCTGCGGGGCGCAGCCGACAGCGGTGGCGAGCAGGGCGACAGTGGCGGCGGAGACCACACGGCGCAGCGTGTGAGGGGCAAGGTGCATGGCGGGAGAGTGGCAGCGGAGCGTGCCATTTGTCCAGGTCACAGGCGGAATTGTCCGCATAGTGGGAACGTGTGTTGCATGTCTGTGAACGCCGGGGCCGCCGACCGAGGGCGGGGATCGACAGGTCGGCGGCCCGTACCGCTCAGGAGCCGTCATCCTGTGCGGGGCTGCTTTTCAGTGGACTACGCCAGGGCGCACGCCGGGAGCGCGTGCGCGCTCCTGGTATGTGTGTTCGTTTCGCACGGGGCGTGCGGTCAGCAACTGCACGCCCCCTGGCTGGAGTTCACCACCCCGTATGCGAGGTCTCACCCCGCGGGCTCACCAGCCTCGTGCGTGCCACTCCGGCAGGTGGGGCCGCTCCGCACCCAGGGTGGTGTCGCTGCCGTGCCCCGGGTAGACCCAGCTCTCGTCGGGGAGCTGGCCGAAGATCTTCGTCTCCACGTCACGGATCAGGCTGGCGAACGCCTCCGGGTCCTTGCGCGTGTTGCCTACACCACCGGGGAAAAGACAATCCCCGGTGAAAACGTGCGGATGCCCGTGCGGGTCGTCGTAGACGAGCGCGATCGAGCCCGGCGTGTGCCCGACCAGATGGCGCACGGTGAGCTCCACGCGCCCGACGTGGATCGTGTCGCCGTCGGCGACCGGCACATCGGTCGGTACGGGGATGCCCTCGGCGTCGTCCCGGCCCGCGTACGTACGGGCGCCGGTGGCCTCCACGACCTCCGCGAGCGCCTGCCAGTGGTCCCCGTGCTGGTGGGTGGTGACGACCGACGCGATGCCGTCGTCCCCGATCAGGGTGATCAACGTATGCGCGTCGTTCGCCGCGTCGATCAGCAGCTGTTCGTCCGTGGCACGGCAGCGCAGCAGATAGGCGTTGTTGTTCATCGGGCCCACCGCGACCTTGGTGATCATCAGGTCCTGCAACTCGTGCACATCGGCAGGGCCGCCGACCTTCACCGCTCCGCTGTACGTCATGGCGTGCAGCCTATAGCGACGCCGTCGGCCTAGAGCGGGGGCAGTGCGGGCAGGGCTCCGCCCGAGACGTCGAGGCCGGCTCCGTCGCCTCGGCCGCAGAGCCACCCCAGCAGCGCGGGCGCCGGCCCGGTGACCGTGGCCTCGGGTTCGGCGGCCTCTCTTCCCGTCCTCCACACGCGCGTGCCGTCCGTGACCACCGTGGGCGGCACGTCGGGATGGCCGGTGAACCGGGCGGCCAGGAACGCGATCTCCCGCTCCGTGAACTCCGCCGGGAGATCCTCGAGGCCGTAGCCGATCCCCAGGTCGACGTGGTGCAGCTCGACCTCGATCCAGCGGCGGAACGGCACCCTGGAGGCGGTGTCGGTGACCCCGTTGCGCAGCTCCACCGTGCGCGTCCAGTCCGCGGGCGCGGCCCACACCTCCTGGAGACGGGCGGAGCTCTCGCGTACGTCCGACAGCTGGACGTCGAGGGGGCGTGGGGCGTCCCGGTCGATGTCGGCGTCCCGGGCCTCCGCGGACGGGTACATCGGGCGCCCAGCCGTGACGTTCACGAGAGCGTCCGCGTTGCGGGCGAGGTGGGCGAGGACGTGGCCACGGGTCCAGCCCGGCAACCGTGACGGTTCGGCCATCGAATCGTTGTTCAATTTCGCGGCTGCGGTGAGCAGTCGTTCCGTCGCTTCACGTAGAGATGCCAGGTCGCGCACGTGATCAGCCATGGTGCCGACGATAGTCCCGCCACACGTTCGGGTGAAGGTGGCGGTCCACGCCCGTAAATCGAATGTGCGTGCTATATGGTCGAGTGCGGCGTCGGGCATGCTGGATGGCCGGGGATTGTTACCTCCCCAGGAATCCGACCGGCGTTGTCAGTGGCTCCCCCTAGTCTGAAAAAGCACGGGGGCCCCGCCCCTGTCACTTCTCTCAAGAAAGGTGCGGACCGGCGTGGCCGACCGTCTCATCGTCCGTGGCGCGCGCGAGCACAATCTCAAGAATGTCTCGCTCGACCTCCCGCGCGACTCGCTCATCGTCTTCACGGGCCTGTCGGGGTCGGGCAAGTCCTCCCTGGCCTTCGACACGATCTTCGCCGAGGGCCAGCGCCGCTACGTCGAGTCGCTCTCGTCGTACGCCCGCCAGTTCCTCGGCCAGATGGACAAGCCGGACGTCGACTTCATCGAGGGCCTCTCACCGGCCGTCTCGATCGACCAGAAGTCGACCTCCCGCAACCCACGCTCCACCGTCGGCACCATCACCGAGGTGTACGACTATCTCCGCCTGCTCTTCGCGCGCATCGGCAAGCCGCACTGTCCCGAGTGCCGTCGCCCCATCGCGCGTCAGTCGCCGCAGGCCATCGTCGACAAGGTCCTGGAGCTGCCGGAGGGCAGCCGCTTCCAGGTGCTGTCGCCGCTGGTGCGCGAGCGCAAGGGTGAGTTCGTCGATCTCTTCGCGGATCTCCAGACCAAGGGCTACTCCCGCGCGCGGGTGGACGGCGAGACGATCCAGCTGTCCGACCCGCCCGCGCTGAAGAAGCAGGAGAAGCACACCATCGAGGTGGTCATCGACCGCCTCACGGTCAAGGACACCGCCAAGCGCCGGCTCACCGACTCCGTGGAGACCGCACTCGGTCTCGCCGGCGGCATGGTCGTGCTCGACTTCGTCGACCTCCCCGAGGACGACCCTGAGCGCGAGCGCCTCTTCTCGGAGCACCTGTACTGCCCGTACGACGACCTGTCCTTCGAGGAACTGGAGCCCCGCTCCTTCTCCTTCAACTCGCCCTTCGGTGCCTGTCCCGACTGCTCGGGCATCGGCACGCGCATGGAGGTCGACCCGGAGCTGATCGTTCCGGACGAGGACAAGTCCCTCGACGAGGGGGCCATCCACCCCTGGTCGCACGGCCACACCAAGGACTACTTCAGCCGCCTCATCACCGCCCTCGCGGACGCGCTGGGATTCCGCACGGACATCCCCTTCGCGGGCCTTCCGCAGCGTGCCAGGAAGGCTCTCCTGCACGGGCACAAGACCCAGATCGAGGTCCGCTACCGCAACCGCTACGGCCGGGAGCGCGTGTACACCACGCCCTTCGAGGGCGCCGTCCCGTTCGTGAAGCGGCGGCACAGCGAGTCGGAGAGCGACGCCAGCCGGGAGCGCTTCGAGGGCTACATGCGCGAGGTGCCCTGCCCCACCTGTGAGGGCACCCGCCTCAAGCCCATCGTCCTCGCGGTCACGGTCATGGAGAGGTCCATCGCCGAGGTCGCCGCGATGTCGATCAGCGACTGCGCGGACTTCCTGGCCGAGCTGAAGCTCGACCCCCGAGACAAGAAGATCGCCGAGCGAGTGCTCAAGGAGGTCAACGAGCGGCTGAAGTTCCTGGTCGACGTGGGCCTCGACTACCTCTCGCTGAACCGCGCGGCCGGCACGCTCTCCGGCGGCGAGGCCCAGCGCATCCGCCTCGCCACCCAGATCGGGTCCGGACTCGTCGGCGTTCTGTACGTCCTCGACGAGCCCTCCATCGGGCTGCACCAGCGTGACAACCACCGGCTGATCGAGACCCTGGTCCGGCTGCGGGACATGGGCAACACGCTCATCGTCGTCGAGCACGACGAGGACACCATCAAGATCGCCGACTGGATCGTCGACATCGGCCCCGGCGCGGGCGAGCACGGCGGCAAGGTCGTCCACAGCGGCTCCCTGAAGGAACTGCTCGCCAACGACGAGTCGATGACCGGGCAGTACCTGTCCGGCAAGAAGGCCATCCCGCTGCCCGACATCCGGCGCCCGCAGGACCCCTCCCGCCGGCTCACCGTGCACGGTGCCCGCGAGAACAACCTGCGGGACATCGACGTGTCGTTCCCGCTGGGTGTCCTCACGGCCGTCACCGGGGTGTCCGGCTCCGGCAAGTCGACGCTGGTCAACGACATCCTGTACACGCACCTCGCCCGCGAACTGAACGGCGCCCGCAGCGTGCCGGGCCGCCACACGCGCGTGGAGGGCGACGACCTCGTCGACAAGGTCGTCCACGTCGACCAGTCGCCCATCGGCCGCACCCCGCGGTCGAACCCGGCGACGTACACCGGTGTCTTCGACCACGTCCGCCGGCTCTTCGCCGAGACCGCCGAGGCGAAGGTGCGGGGTTATCTGCCCGGCCGCTTCTCCTTCAACGTCAAGGGCGGCCGCTGCGAGAACTGCGCGGGCGACGGCACCATCAAGATCGAGATGAACTTCCTCCCGGACGTGTACGTCCCGTGCGAGGTCTGCCACGGCGCCCGGTACAACCGGGAGACCCTGGAGGTCCACTACAAGGGCAAGTCCATCGCCGACATCCTCAACATGCCGATCGAGGAGGCCCGGCACTTCTTCGAGGCCGTCCCGGCGATCGCCCGCCACCTCAACACCCTGCACGACGTCGGCCTCGGCTACGTCAGGCTCGGCCAGTCCGCCACGACCCTGTCCGGCGGCGAGGCCCAGCGGGTGAAGCTCGCCAGCGAACTCCAGAAGCGCTCCACCGGCCGCACGGTGTACGTCCTGGACGAGCCGACCACCGGTCTGCACTTCGAGGACATCAGCAAGCTCCTCAAGGTCCTCTCCGGCCTGGTCGACAAGGGCAACACGGTCATCGTCATCGAGCACAACCTCGATGTCATCAAGACCGCCGACTGGGTCGTGGACATGGGGCCCGAGGGCGGCGCCGGCGGCGGTCTCGTCGTCGCCGAGGGCACGCCCGAGGAGGTCGCAGGGGTCCCTGCCAGCCATACCGGCAAGTTCCTGCGCGAGGTCCTGGGCGCCGAGCGGGTCAGCGACGCCACCGCGGTGAAGGCCCCGCGCAAGACGGCCGCCAAGAAGGCGGTGGCGGCCAAGAAGACGGCCGGGACCGCTACGAAGGCGGCTGCGGCGAAGAAGACGACAGCGAGGGCCCGCAAGGCCTGAGCCGGTCACGAGT
>NZ_AEJB01000647.1 GCF_000331005.1 Streptomyces turgidiscabies Car8 | reverse complement strand
TGGTGCGCAGCGGCGGCGCGACGCACGCCCCGCCGCAGCCGTCCGCCGCCCAGGCCCGTACGGAGCCGACCGGCCCGGCATCGACCGAGCCGGGGTCCACCGACCGGGGGTCCGCCGACCCGGGGTCCGCCGTACCGAAGCCCGCCACCCCCGCGCTTCCGCCCTCCCCGCCCCTCCGGATCCGCATCCCCGCCATCCGCGTGAACGCCCCGCTGATGGGCCTCGGGCTCACCGCCACCGGCAGTCTGGACGTACCGCCCGCCGAGCGTGAGGATCTGGCCGGCTGGTACGAGGACGGCACCGTCCCCGGTGAGACGGGCACCGCGATCGTCGCGGGGCATGTCGACAACGCCGACGGACCCTCCGTCTTCTACCGTCTCGGCGCCCTGAAGAAGGGGAACGGCATCGGGGTCGAGCGGGGTGACGGGAGCACCGCCCTCTTCACCGTCGACGCCGTCGAGGTGTACGACAAGGACCACTTCCCGGACGACAAGGTGTACGGCGCCGCGCCCCGGCCCGAGCTGCGCGTCATCACCTGCGGCGGCGGATACTCACCCAGGACGGGCTACCAGGGGAACGTCGTCGTCTTCGCCCATCTGACCGGTGGCAGCCGCCGGGCCTCTGCCTCTGCCTCTCCCTGAAGCCGCCCCCTAATTACGCGACCCACTGCTGGTACGCCAGGTTTGCCACCAGTGTGAACACCACCACCAGCAGCACCCCCCGTACGAACCCGCTCCCCTTCTTCAGCGCCGTATGCGCCCCCACCATCCCGCCGACCAGGTTGAACGCGGCCAGCAGCGCGCCCAGCTCCCAGTACACCGTGCCCTGCCAGGCGAAGATCGCGAGGGCGCCGGCATTGGTGCAGCAGTTGACGATCTTGGCCGTGGCGGAGGCGGTCACCAGGTCGAGGTGGAGCAGCGCGGTGAGCGCGAGGACGAGGAACGTGCCCGTGCCGGGGCCGATGAGTCCGTCGTAGAAGCCGATGCCCAGGCCCGCGAGCCCGATCGCGGCGAGGACGCGGCGCGCGGAGACCGGGGTGGTCGCCGGGGCCGTACCGAAGGCGGGCCTGAAGATCACGAAGGCGCCTACGCCGAGCAGGACGACCATGATGACCGGCTTCAGGGTGTCCGTGCTCATGCCGGCCGCGACGAACGCCCCCGCCGTCGAGCCGGCGACCGCCGCGAGCCCGATGCGTACCGCCAGCCGTACGTCCACCGGCGCCTTGCGTGTATACGTCACGGCAGCGCCCGTGGTGCCGACGATCGCCATGGCCTTGTTCGTGCCGAGCGCGTACTGGGCGGCCGAGGACGTGTCCGGGAGCCCCAGTAGCAGGACGGGCATCATGAGCAGGCCGCCGCCGCCCACGACGGCGTCGATCCAGCCGGCGGCGAGGGCGGCGGCGCAGAGGGCGGCGATCATGGGCAGGGATATGTCGGGCACGATCGCGATTTTAGGTTGCCGCAGTATCGTTCTTGCACCTCACAGCCACCCGGCTCGTACTTCCCGAACCCTCACACCCACCCCCTGCCCTCGCTGAGGGAAGCGTGCCCCCCGGGAAACAGACGTGATGCGGTCGGGTAACACCGGCAACGCACGCTGCAGTACATGACCTCGAATGCGCGTGTGGTGGTGATCGGCGCCGGGCTCGCGGGCGTACGGCTCGCCCGGCGGCTCGGTGAGCTCGGCCTGTCCGCCTCGGACGTCGTGCTCGTCGGCGAGGAGGAGCACCGCCCGTACAACAGGGTGCTGCTCGCCGAGGTCCTCGCCGGGCGCTACGCCCCCGAGGTGATCGCCCTGCCGTCGCCGGACCGGCTGGTCCGGGCGCGGGCCGAGCGTATCGACCGGGGCGAGCGGATCGTGCACTGTTCCGACGGTTCCTCGATCGCGTACGAAACGCTGGTGCTGGCAACCGGGTCCAACCCCGTACTCCCGCCCCTGCGTGGGCTGTTCACCCCGGACCACGAACTCCCCGAAGGTGTCCACGCGTTCCGCACCATGGACGACTGCCTCGGCCTGTCCAAGGCGGTGCGTCCGGGGTCGAAGGCCGTCGTCATCGGCGGTGGGCTGCTCGGTGTGTCCGCCGCCCGCGCTCTCGCCGTACGCGGCGCGCAAGTCGTTCTCGCTCAGCAGGCCGAGCGCCTGATGGAGCGTCAGCTCGACCCTGGCGCCTCGGCGTTGGTGCTTCGGCACCTCAACGAGCTGGGCGTCGAGGTGCACACCGAGTGCCGGGTGCGCGACGTACGCTGCGTGGGCGGCAGGGTCCGGTCGGTCGAGATGGCCGACCACTACGCCCTCGACGCGGACCTCGTCGTACTGGCCTGCGGTGTCTCCCCGAAGGTGGGGCTCGCGCGCGAAGCGGGGCTCGCCGTGCACAAGGGCATCCTCGTCGACGACGAACTGCGCACCTCCGACCCGCACATCAGGGCCCTCGGGGACTGCTCCCAGCATCAGGGAACGATCTACGGTCTGGCCACCCCCGCCCTCGAACAGGCCGATGTCCTGGCCGAGTTGATCGCGGGTGAGGCGGCCGAGGCAGGGCACGCGGGCGGCTCCGGCGACACCGGCGCCCGTTACACCGGGACCCGCGCCCTCACGCGTCTCACGCTCACCGACTTCACCGCCGACACCGGCAACCCCTTCGATCTCGCCGCGTTCGGCGAGCCGACCCCCCGCCCCGGCGACGACGTCATCCAGCTCGCCGACGCCACCCGGGGCACGTATCGCAAGGTCGTCGTCCGTGACGACCGGCTGGTCGGCGGGGTTCTCGTCGGCGAACTCGGCACCGTCGGCGCCCTCGCGCGCGCCTGGGAGGGAGCAGAGCCGCTTCCCTCCGACGGCGGACCGTTGCTCCACCTGCTCACCAACGATGGAGGCTCCTAATGACCGCCACTGATGGGGCCACCCCCACGATCGTCCTCGTCGGCCACGGCATGGTCGGCCAGCGCTTCCTCGAAGCGCTCGCCGAGCGCGGCCTGACCGCCGCGCACCGCGTGGTCGTGCTGTGCGAGGAGCCACGTCCGGCGTACGACCGCGTCGCGCTGACCTCGTACTTCTCGGGCAAGACGCCCGAGGACCTCTCGATGACGGACATGGCGTTCATCGAGAAGGAGGGCATCGAGCTGCACATCGGTGACCCCGCGGAGACCATCGACCGCGAGGCGAAGCGGGTGACCGCCCGCTCGGGTCTGGTCGTCGACTACGACGTCCTGGTCCTGGCCACCGGCTCCTACCCGTTCGTCCCGCCGGTTCCCAACAAGGACGCCGAGGGCTGCTTCGTCTACCGCACCATCGAGGACCTCCTCGCCATCGAGGAGTACGCGAGCACCCGTACGACGGGTGCCGTGGTCGGCGGTGGTCTGCTCGGACTTGAGGCGGCCGGCGCGCTGAAGGGTCTCGGACTCACGTCCCACATCGTCGAGTTCGCGCCGCGCCTGATGCCGGTGCAGGTCGACGACGGGGGTGGCGCGGCACTGCTGCGCACCATCGAGGACATGGGCCTGACCGTCCACACGGGCGTCGGCACGCAGGAGATCGTCGTCGGCGAGGACGGCGCGGTCACCGGAATGAAGCTGTCCGACGGTTCCGAACTCGCCACCGACCTGGTCGTGTTCAGCGCCGGTGTCCGGCCTAGGGACCAGCTCGCCCGCGAGTCGGGCCTCACGGTCGGTGAGCGCGGCGGCATCGCGGTCGACGAGCAGTGCCGTACGGTCAACGACCCGCACGTCTTCGCGATCGGCGAGTGCGCGCTGGCCTCCGACGGCCGGGTGTACGGGCTGGTCGCCCCCGGTTACGAGCAGGCGGAGACGGCTGCCGCCGCGATCGCCGCGGACGAGGCCGAGGAGCTGATGACGTTCACCGGCGCCGACCTCTCCACCAAGCTGAAGCTGCTCGGCGTGGACGTGGCGTCCTTCGGCGACGCGCACGGCGCCACCGAGGACTGCCTCGACGTCGTCTACTCGGACTCCCGCTCGGGCCTGTACAAGAAGCTCGTCATCGGCCGCGACGGCAAGCTGCTCGGCGGCATCCTCGTCGGCGACGCGGAGGCCTACGGCACGCTGCGCGCGTTCACCGGTACGGTCCCGCCGGTCTCCCCCGAGTCCCTGGTGCTCCCGGCCGGCGCCGGCGGCCCGGTCCAGCTCGGCCCGACCGCGCTGCCGGACTCCGCGATCATCTGCTCCTGCAACAACGTCACCAAGGGCACGATCCGCGGCGCGGTCACCGAGCACAACTGCACCACCGTGCCCGAGGTGAAGAAGTGCACCAAGGCCGGTACGACGTGCGGGAGTTGCGTCAAGGTCCTCGGCCAGCTCGTCACGGCCGAGCTGGAGGCGAGCGGTGTCGTCGTCGACAAGGGCCTGTGCGGCTGCTTCTCGCAGACCCGCGAGGAGCTGTACGAGATCGCCCTCGCCCTGCGCATCAACACCTACCAGGACATCCTCGACCGCTACGGCCGCGACCACGCCAAGGGCGGTGACGGCTGCGACATCTGCAAGCCCGCCGTCGCGTCGATCATCGCGTCCCTCGCCCCGACCATCGGCGCGAGCGTCCATGTCCTCGACGGCGAGCAGGCGGCCCTCCAGGAGACCAACGACCACTTCCTCGCCAACCTGCAGAAGAACGGCTCGTACTCGGTCGTCCCGCGCATCCCCGGCGGTGAGATCACCCCGGAGGGTCTGATCGTCATCGGGGAGATCGCCCGCGACTTCGGCCTCTACACGAAGATCACCGGCGGTCAGCGGATCGACATGTTCGGTGCGCGCGTCGAGCAACTCCCGCTGATCTGGACCCGGTTGGTGGACGCCGGCTTCGAGTCCGGTCACGCCTACGGCAAGTCGCTGCGTACGGTGAAGTCCTGCGTCGGCCAGACCTGGTGCCGTTACGGCGTCCAGGACTCGGTCCGGATGGCGATCGACCTGGAGCTGCGCTACCGGGGGCTCAGGTCGCCGCACAAGCTGAAGTCGGCGGTGTCGGGCTGTGCCCGTGAGTGCGCCGAGGCCCAGTCCAAGGACTTCGGCATCATCGCCACCTCGGGCGGCTGGAACCTGTACGTCGGCGGCAACGGCGGCGCGACCCCGCGCCACGCGGACCTGCTGGCCCAGGACCTGAACGACGCCGAACTGATCAGGCTGATCGACCGGTTCCTGATGTTCTACATCCGTACGGCGGACCGGCTGGAGCGTACGTCGACCTGGCTGGAGCGGATCCCCGGCGGCCTGGACCACGTACGGGACGTGGTCGTGGAGGACTCCCTCGGCATCTGCGAGGAGCTGGAGTCGCTGATGACCGCGCATGTCGCCCACTACCGCGACGAGTGGGCCGACACCATCAACGACCCCGAGAAGCTCTCCCGGTTCGTGTCCTTCGTGAACGCGCCGGACACCCCCGACCCGGTCGTCGGCTTCGTCCCCGAGCGCGACCAGATCAAGCCCGACCTGCCGCTGCTGTCCATCGGCCTGCGTCCCGCCGATGACGTCCTGGAAGGAAGTGCCCAGCGATGACCCTGGCACCCGAGACGACCGACCTGAAGATCCAGCTGCGCATCGCCGACGGCGGGACCAGCGACGACAGTTGGTTCACGGTCTGCGACCTGAACGTCCTGCTGCCCGGCCGCGGTGTGGCGGCCCTGCTGCCGGACGGCCGGCAGGCCGCCGTCTTCCGCGACCGCGCCGGCAACCTGTACGCCATCGACAACCGCGACCCGTTCGGCGGCGCGGCGGTCCTCTCCCGCGGCCTGACCGGCACCCACCAGGGCCGCCCGTACGTCGCCTCCCCGCTCCTGAAGCAGCGCTTCGACCTGGAGTCGGGCCGCTGCCTGGACGACGAGGCGGTGGCTGTGACGGCGTACGAGGTGCGTACCGCCGCCTGACGCACCCGCTGGTTCCACTGTCGATGCCGATCGCGAGCG
>NZ_AEJB01000646.1 GCF_000331005.1 Streptomyces turgidiscabies Car8 | reverse complement strand
AGCCGCACACCTCCGTGGTCGGAGGGGGCGGCTAAGGAGCCACGGCTCGTCCGGTCGTGGGGGAGATTCTTCCGGCGCACAGGCCGCGGCCTGTCAAGCCCTGCGCGATGCGTGGAACCGCGGCGAGCGTGTTGGCGGACCAGTCGTGCATGAGGATGACCTGCCCGTTGGTGAGCCGGGCGGCGGCCTGCACGATCGCGTCGGTACTGGCACCGTTCCAGTCCTGTGAGTCGACGTCCCAGATGATCTGGGTCAGACCGTACTTGGCCGCGACCGCCTTCACCGTCGCGTTGGTCTCGCCGTACGGCGGCCGGAAGAGCACCGGATTGCCGCCACCCGCGTTGGCGACGGCCTGCTGGGTCCGGGCGATCTCCGAGTCGATCTGCGACTGGGCGAGCTGGGTCAGATGCGGGTGCGTGTAGCTGTGGTTGCCGACCCACATACCGGCGTTCACCTGGGCACGCACCAGGGCCGGGTTGGCGGCGGCGTACTGGCCCTCGTTGAACATCGTGGCCCGCAGCCCGTTCCGGGTGAGGGCACCCAGCAGGGCCGTCGTGTTGGCGGACGGGCCGTCGTCGAAGGTGAGCCCGACATACCCGTTGCAGGTGGCGGCCTGCGCCGGGGCGCCGGCGTGGCCGGTGAGGGCGGTGGCGGCTGCCAGAGCGGCGGCGACCAGTAGCGGGAGACGCTTCGCCTGCACGAGGGTCATGGCTAACCCACCGTGATGTTGGAGTTGCCGCTGCTCCGGTAACCCTCGGTGGCGAGGATCATGTAGTAGTTGAAGCTGCCCATGGGCATCCCGGCGCGGGCCCAGGCGTCGAAGTGGTTGCCCGTGGTGATGGTGCCGCCGGTCCGCTTGGACTGCCGGACACTCCAGTACTGATTGAAGGTGCGGGTGCCTTCCACGGACGGCGCGTTGTATCGGGTGGTCTGGTAGATGTCGTACGTGCCGCCGTCACTGGTGACGGTGCCCTTGTACGTTCCGGTGGGCCGGTAGGTGCCCCAGTTGTCGACGATGTAGTACTCGACCAGCGGGTTGGACGTCCATCCGTACAGCGCCAGGTAGGCGTTGCCGGACGGGTTGAAGCTGCCCGAGTAACGGACGGTCCTGCGTGAGCCGTTGCTCCAGCCCTTGCCGGCCACGAAGTTCCCGGTGTTGCTCCACGAGGTGCTGTAGTTGCCGCCGGAGTTCAGGGTCATGGACACGGTGCCCGGTGCGTCGGTCCAGAAGGAGTAGTAGTAGCCGTTGTTGGTGCCGGTCTGGTTGGTGGTGACGACCGTGGCGGCCTGAGCGGTGGTCGGCAGGGTCAGTGCGGCCACGGCGACCAGCAGCATGGTGCAGACGCCACTGATGAGCAGCCTGAGCCGGGATGCGGATACGGGTGCGGGTGCGCTTTTCATGTGCGTGGTTCCTCCTCGTCCTCGTGGGACCGATGGGGGCTGCGGAACACGCGACAGTGTTGGCGGGGTCACGTCAGCTGTCAATAGTTCGGTGTTTTCTTCGAAACATTCGAAGTGAGTGACCGTTAATCAGGAGTTCTGTTCCTGCTGTTCAGTGGCACATAAAGTTCCGTCAGCGGAGATGACGGTGGGTCGCTGCGATGCGCCTCCGGAAATCCAGATAAATGCTTCAGGCCCATTTTCTCGAATGTTTCGAAGATTTCACCGAATTGCACGGCGGTGTCGAGTGGGCCCGGTTCGACGCCGGCCTGACAGGATGACGGCATGGAACGTGTGCTGGGAATCGGCGGGTACTTCATGCGGGCGGCGGACCCGGCGGCCCTGAGCTCGTGGTACCGCGACTGCCTGGGCGTGGACGCCGACGACAACGGCCTGTGGCATCAGCAGGCCGGCCCGACCGTGTTGGCGACATTCGAGTCCGACACCGACTACTTCGGGTCCCGCACCCAGCAGGCCATGCTCAACTTCCGGGTCCGCGACCTGGACGCGATTCTCGCTCAGCTGCGTGCCAAGGGGGCTGACGTGGCCGCGGAAACGCAGGACATGGAGGGCGTCGGTCGATTCGGCTGGGTCACCGACCCCGAGGGCAACCGGATCGAGCTGTGGCAGCCCGTCTGACCACGCCCTCACCCAGCCGATGACATGCCTGCCTGACACAGCACTGATCCCGGCAGCCCTCGGAAATCGGCTGCCGGGATCAGTGGACGTGAATCAGTGGGCGTGTGCCTACTTGGGCTTGCCCGCGTCCTTGGCCTTCTCCTTGGCCGCACGCAGGTCTCCCTTGGTCTCCTCGGCCTGCCCCTTCGCCTTCAGGGACTCGTTGCCCACCGCGCCGCCGACCACCTTCTTGACCTTGCCCTTGGCCTGCTCGCCCTTGGCCTGAGCCTTCTCGTCCGCAGCCACAGTCACTCACTCCTGTCTCGCTCGAAAGAACCTACTCCCCCCGTGTCGCCGCAGATTCC
>NZ_AEJB01000645.1 GCF_000331005.1 Streptomyces turgidiscabies Car8 | reverse complement strand
GGGCCAGCGCGCCCACGGCGGCCGACGCGAGCAGCATGCCGAGGATGTAGCCGAAGGACACCGACGTGCCCGAGTCGCCCTCCGCGAACCACGGCACGCCCGCCAGTCCGGCCAGGGCGTAGACGACGAGGGCGGCGAGGCCGCGACCGGCGCCGAGCGCGGTGCCGACGAGGAGCGCGGCGAAGGTCTGCCCGGTCACCGGCACCGGCGAGCCGGGCACGGGGACGGCGATCTGGGCGGCGATCCCGGTGAGCGCGGCACCGCCGAGCACGAGCGCGGCGTCCCGGACGCGGGAGGCGGGGAGCAGGTCGGCGAGGACCTGGCCGGGGCGGGCGGGGGCGACGGCGGTTGCCATGGGGACTCCGCGAGGATGTGTGGGCGGCAAGGGACATCGCGACGCTATCCCAGCGCCCTCGGGCCGATCACCGTCAGCGCTCGACAAAGGGATCGGCGGCGGCTTGGTGGGCTCCGGACAAACAGTGGGTGTTACACCTGGTACGGCGTGATGCCGGTCACGGTGGTGAGGTGGTGTGGGCTACGGAGACACGGTGGGCGCGCTCTGTAGGGTTCCGCCAATCGGGCCGCCGGGCGGAGACGGGGCCGGACGGGTGCCGTCTCGCCCGTCGGTCGCCGCCTGGGCAGGGGCGGGCCGTTTTGCTAGCTTCGGGTTCATGGTCGCCCAGTCCCGGTACTTCTCGTCGCGTCGCCATGTCGACCTGCGACGCGTGGGCACGGCCACCTGTCGCCGCCCCGGGTGAGGCGGCTCCGGCGCGTCTCGCTCCACAGGACTCCCCGGCCTTCACGGCTCCCCGAGTCCTCTTGAGACGGCGCAGTGTCGGACCCGTTCCCCGAGGATGATCGCCATGCCCCGTGCCTCGGCACCCACCACCCTTCCCTCCCGCTCTCCTTCCCCTCCTCCCTCCCCCTCTCTTTCCCGCCCCTCCTCGCGGGTGCCTCGTGCCGCCGATTCCGATCGGCGCAGGACGAGTGCGAGTGTCGTTCTGCGGTCCGTGCTCGAGCACGGGCCCGTGGCGCGCAGCACCATCGCCCGGCTGACCGGGCTGTCGCCGGCGTCGGTGACGGACTACTGCGCGCGGTTCGCGGAACTCGGTCTGATCCGCGAGGAGGCCGCGCCCCGGCGGTCGAACGGGGTGGGGCGCCCGCATGTCCCCGTCGTCCTGGACGCCTCGCGGTTCGTGGTCGCCGGGGTCCATGTGGCCGTGCCGTACACGACGGTCGCGCTGCTGGACCTACGCGGCCGGGTGGTCGCCCGGCGTGAGCTGAAGCACGAGCGCACCGATCCGGGGTGGGTGCTTGCACGGGCCGCGGACGGGCTGAGGGCGCTGCTGGACGGCATGCCCGGCTGCCGGACCCTCGGTGTCGGTGTGGCGGTGGGCGGCTGGGTGGACCGGGAGTCCGGGACCGTCGTCGAGCACCCTCTGCTGGGCTGGCGGGACGTGGCGGTGCGGGAAATGCTCGGTGCCCGCACCGGGCTGCCGGTCCATGTGGACGGTCACGCGCGGGCGTTGGTCAACGCGGAGCGGCTGTTCGGGCCGACGCGGGGCAGCGGGAGCGTGCTGCATCTGTTCGTCGGCAACATGGTCGACGCGGCGTTCGCGACCAACGACGAGGTGCACCACGGGCCGCGCTCCCGGGCCGGCGACATCGCCCATCTGCCGGTGCCGGGCGGTACGGAGGTGTGCGAGTGCGGGCGTACGGGCTGCCTGCAGGCCGAGTTGAGCGAGCGGACGCTGTGCCGGCGGGCCCGGGAGGCGGGCATCGGCAAGGGCACGAACCCCATGCATGTGGTCGCGGCGGCGGCCGGGGGCGATCCGGTCGCCGTAGGGCTGCTGGTGCGGCGGGCAGGTGCCGTGGGGCGGGCGGCGCGGTTGCTGCTCGACGTACTGAATCCGGAGACGGTGGTGGTGACCGAGATCGGGGTCATTCACCGCGAGGACTGCCTCGCCGCATTGCGCGAAGGGGTCGGGTCAGATCGCGCGGCCTCTGTCGTGCCGACGAGTTTCCCGGATTCCGTACTCGCCGTGGCAGGTGGTTCGGTGGCGCTCGACGTGGTGTACCGGGATCCGCTGGCCACTTCACCTCAGGGTATTTAATTCAGAAACTCCGAATGTTGACAGGGGGCATGCATGACCGGGAACATCCTGTTCATGAGCCCGTTCGTGAGCTGTCGCACCCTTTGTTGCTGACACGTCGCCACTGTTGCTGACACGTTGCCGCGTGTGAAGTGCTCATTTCTTTCTGCGCAAGTCTGCGCTCTCCGTTCTTCCTTGCGTGAATTCCTTTTCCGGGCCGTCTCGCGCCTTGAATTCCGCATGTGTTTCTGCCTTCCGAACTCACGGAGTCCTCCCATGCCTTCTTCTCCCGTGCCTTCTCCTCCCGTGCCCGGTGTCGACCGACGGCTCTTTCTCTCGTCCCTGTTCGGCGCCGCCGCCGGTGTCGCCGGGTTGAGCGGCTGCGCCGCGAGTGCCTCCGCCGACGCCAAGGGCGCCTCGACCGCCCCGCTCGCCGACAGGGTTCCGGCCGGTACGAGTCTGAAGATCTCCTCGTATCTGGGCACCCAGCAACTCCAGTTGAAGCTGGGCAAGTTGGGCGACCTGCCGTTCAAGGTGTCGGCCTGGGCGAACATCGGTGCCGGCCCCGACGTCATCAACGCCTTTCGTGCGGGCTCCCTCGACGTCGCCAACAACGCGGGCATCCCGCCGATCCAGGCGCACTACCAGGGGTACGACACGAAGATCGTCGCGATCAACGTCACCCGTAAGCCGAACTACCTGTTCGCCACCAAGCCCGGCAGCGACATCCGCACGGTCGCTGACTTCCGGGGAAAGAAGCTCGCCTTCTCGCAGGGGCAGGCCCAGGGCGTCGTCCTCCTGCGGGCGTTGAAGCAGGCGGGGCTCGCGTACGACGAGGTCACGCTCGTCCCGCTGACCAGCAACCAGTTCTTCACCGCCCTGCAGTCGGGCCAGGTGGACATCGCGCCGCTGGCCAACAGCCAGGCGCCCGCCTATCTGCAGCAGTACGGCGCCAAGGGCGCCCGCGCCTTCGAGACGGACGTGGTCGACCTGCTCAACCTGCTGTGGGCACCGGTCTCCGTGCTGAACGACTCCGCGAAGGCCGCCGCGATCGCCGCGTACATCCCGTACTGGGCCAAGGGCCAGGTGTGGGCGTACGAGAACCCCGACCGCTGGAACGAGGAGTTCTACGTGAAGACGCAGAACCTGACCCTCCCCCAGGCGCAGGCGATCACGAAGCTCGCCAACAAGCCGTTGTTCCCGCCGAGTTGGGCCGAGGCGATCAAGTGGGAGCAGGAGACCGCGGATCTGCTCGCGGAGGGCGGCTTCGTGAAGGAGTTCGACGTGAGCTCCCTCTTCGACCATCGCTTCGAGGGCATCGCGGCGAAGTCCGTGGCCGCGGAGTACCGGAGGTGACCGCCGTGACCACGACAACGTCAGCGACAACAGCAGCGGCAACATCCACGTCCGCGTCTACGCCGGCGTCCGCGTCCGCGTCCGCGTCCAAACCCGCTGTCGTGTTCGTCGCCGGCCAAGAGCGTTCACAGGTCCGGCGGCGGCGTCGGCTCTCCCCCGGCAGGCGTCTGCCCGCCGCCCAGCTCATCGGTCCCGCCCTCGTCATCGCCCTGTGGGCCGTGGCCTCCGCCGCCGGACAGCTCGACCCGGCCGCGGTCCCGGCCCCCTGGACCGTGCTGCGGACCGGCGTCCACCTGTGGACCGACGGGACCCTCCCCGAGGACATCCTGACCTCGCTGCGGCGGGCCGCCTCCGGCTTCGCGATCGGGCTGACCGCAGGCATCGTCCTCGCCCTGGCGGCCGGCCTCAGCAGGGTCGGCGAGGCGCTGATCGACGGGACGGTGCAGCTCAACCGGGCGATCCCGACCCTGGGCCTGATCCCGCTGTTCATCCTCTGGCTGGGCATCGGCGAGACGTTCAAGATCGCGATCATCGCCATCGTCGTCTACATCCCGATCTACCTGAACACACATGCCGCGCTCGCCGGCATCGACAGCCGCTTCGTCGAACTCGCCGAGGTACAGGGCCTGTCGAGGCTCCAGTTCGTCCGGCAGATCGTCATTCCCGGCGCGTTGCCCGGCTTCTTCGTCGGTCTGCGGCTCGGGGTGACCGGTTCCTGGCTGGGGCTGGTCGTCCTGGAGCAGATCAACGCCACCAACGGACTCGGCTACCTGATGTTCCAGGCCCAGAACTACGGCCAGAGCGACGTCATCCTCGTCGGCCTCGCCGTCTACGGCGTCTTCGGCCTGGTGTCCGACAGCGCGGTCCGTCTCATCGAACGGAGGGTGCTGTCATGGCGACGCACGCTGAGCAACTGACCCGGCCCGCCGTCCAACTCCGGGGTCTGACCCGGTCTTTCGGAAGACGCACAGTCCTCGACGGCATCGATCTCGACATCCCGGCCGGGCAGTTCACAGCCCTGCTCGGGCACAGCGGCTCGGGCAAGAGCACCTTGCTGCGGGCGGTCGCGGGCCTCGACCACGAGGTCGAGGGCAGTGGGCGGCTCAGCGCCCCCGAGCGGGTGTCGGTGGTCTTCCAGGACTCGCGCCTGCTGCCCTGGCGGCGGGTGCTGGACAACGTACTGCTGGGGACGGACGGCAAGGAGGCCGCGGCGAAGGGCCGGGAGGCTCTCGCGGAGGTCGGGCTGAAGGGCCGCGAACGCGCCTGGCCCAGCGAGTTGTCCGGCGGCGAGGCGCAACGGGCCGCGCTGGCACGGTCGTTGGTCCGGGAGCCCGAACTGCTGCTCGCCGACGAGCCGTTCGGTGCGCTGGACGCGCTCACACGGATCAGGATGCACGGTCTGCTGAGGGAGCTGTGGGAGCGGCACCGGCCGTCCGTGCTCCTCGTCACGCACGACGTGGACGAGGCGGTGGCTCTCGCCGAACGGGTGCTGGTGCTGGAGGAGGGGCGGATCGGTCTCGATCTGGCGATCGACCGGGAGGCGGCGGCTCGCGGTGAGTACAGGGGGTTGTTGCTCGGGGCGTTGGGCGTGACGTCGGACGTCCGGTGAGGGGTGACTCCGTCGATGGGGGTGACCGTCTGCTGGGGGCTGCCGCCCCCAGGCCCCCGCTTCGGCCCTGAAGGGGCCTCGTCCTCAAGCTCCCCCAGAGGGGGGACCCCCAACGGGCTGAATTTGCCTGGGCCCGCGTCGACAGGCACCGCACGGAACGGGACGAGATACCCGGCCCGCCGACGAAAAGCACCGCACGGAAGCGGCCTGGCTGCCCGGATCGATAGTCCGCGCTCACACTCGTAAGCAAAGGAACCACCATGACCCGTCGCCTCCACCTCAACGCCTTCCTCATGAACACCGGTCACCACGAGGCCTCCTGGCGGCTTCCCGAGAGTGATCCGTACGCCCATGTCGAGCTGGACCACTATGTGCGGCTCGCCCGGACCGCCGAACGGGGCACTTTTGACTCGCTGTTCCTCGCCGACGGGCCGCAGTTGTGGGGCAACCTGGCTCAGCGTCCCGCGGGTTCGCTGGAGCCGCTCACCCTGCTGACGGCGCTGGCGACGGCGACCACGCACATCGGGCTGATCGCCACCGCCTCCACGTCCTACAACTCGCCCTACAACCTGGCCCGGAAGTTCGCGTCGCTCGACATCATCAGCGGGGGCCGGGCGGGCTGGAACATCGTCACCACCGCCGGTGCCGAGGCCGCCCGTAACTTCGGGCTCGACGCGGAGCCCGCCCATGCCCAGCGGTACGCCCGGGCCGCCGAGTTCCTCGATGTCGCCCTCAAGCTCTGGGACAGCTGGGAGGACGACGCGATCGTCGGCGACAAGGCGACCGGCGTCTGGGGCGACGACGCGAAGGTCCATCCGCCGCGTCACCGGGGGACGTACTTCAGCGTCGAGGGTGCCCTCAACGTGCCGCGTTCGCCGCAGGGTTACCCGCTGCTGGTGCAGGCGGGGTCGAGCGAGGACGGCAAGGCGTTCGCGGCCCGGTACGCGGAGGCCGTGTTCACCGCCCAGCAGACCGTCGAGGACGCGCAGGCCTTCTACGCCGACCTCAAGTCCCGTACGGCGGCGGCCGGTCGGGACCCCGACCACATCAAGGTGCTGCCCGGCATCGTCCCGGTGCTCGGCTCCACGGAGGCCGAGGCACTGGCGAACGAGCAGGTCCTGGAGGACCACATCGTGTACACGCACGGGGTGGACCGTCTGGAGAGCCTGCTGCAACTGCCCAGTGGGACCCTGGAGTTGGACGGCCTGTTGCCGGCGGACCTGCCGCCCGAGAGCGCGATCGAGGGCGCAAAGAGCCGCTACACGCTCGTCGTCGAGCTGGCCCGGCGCGAGCGCCTCACCGTGCGGCAGCTCATCGGGCGGCTCGGCGGCGGGCGCGGGCATCTCACCTTCGCCGGTACGCCCGAGCAGGTCGCCGACGAGATCGAGACCTGGTTCACGCGGGGTGCCGCCGACGGCTTCAACATCATGCCCGCCGTACTGCCCTCCGGTCTCGACGCGTTCGTCGACCACGTCGTCCCGATCCTGCGCGCCCGCGGACTGCTCCGCCGCGAGTACGGGCCCCGCAGCACCCTCCGCGAGACGTACGGCCTCCCGCGCCCCGCGAACCAGTACGCCGCGCCCGCTCTCGTCTGACAGCTCGCCCCCCTTATTTTCACTCCCGAAAGGATCCGCACATGTCCGGCATCGAAATCCAGAAGGTCACCGCGAACATCGGCGCCCGAGTGTCCGGCGTGGACATCTCCAAGCCCCTCGACAAGGAGCAGGTCGCCACCCTCCGGGAGGCTCTGGGCGTCCACAAGGCCCTGGTCTTCGACGAGGTGAACCTCGACGACGAGGGCCAGCAGGCCTTCGTCCGCCACTTCGGCGAGCTGACCACCGCCCACCCGACCGTGCCGTCCGTCGACGGCGCCGCGAACGTCCTTCCCGTCGACAGTGAGCGGGGCCGCGCCGCCAACCACTGGCACACGGACGTCACCTTCGTCCTCAACCCGCCGCAGGCCAGCACCCTGCGCAGCATCACGGTCCCGCCGTACGGCGGCGAGACCCTCATCGCCAGTTCGGCCGCCGCCTACCGTGATCTGCCGGAACCCCTGCGGAAGTTGGCCGACAGCCTGTGGGCCGAGCACACCAACGACTACGACTACGCGGTGCCGGACGAGACCCTCGACGAGGAACTGGCCGCCCAGCGCGCCCAGTTCACGTCCATCACGTTCCGCACGGCCCACCCGGTCGTCCGCGTCCACCCTCTGACCGGCGAACGCGGGCTGTTCATCGGCGGGTTCGCGCAGCGGATCGTCGGTCTGTCGGCCGCCGAGTCCCGCAAGATCCTGGATCTGCTGCAGGCGTATGTCACCCGCCCGGAGAACGTCCTGCGCCACCGCTGGTCGCCGAACCAGCTCGTCCTCTTCGACAACCGCATCACTCAGCACTACGCCGTCGACAACTACAACGGCCTGCCGCGCCGTCTGCACCGGGTGACCATCGCCGGTGACATCCCGGTCGGTATCGAGGGCAAGGAGAGCTACTCGATCACGGGTGACGCCTCGCACTACACGTCGGTCGCCACCGTCTCGCAGTCCTAGACCGCCCTGTTCCCTGCGCTTCTCCCGGAAAAGACCCTCGTGCCCTGCACACGAGGGTCTTTTTGTTGCTAGCGTGTAGTTGCAAGTAATGTGCAATAAGAGGTCGAGGGGACCCCCGCATGCCCGTCTACACGCTCCCTGAGCTGCCGTACGACTACTCGGCGCTCGCGCCCGTGATCAGCCCCGAGATCATCGAGCTGCACCACGACAAGCACCACGCGGCGTATGTGAAGGGCGCCAACGACACGTTGGAGCAGCTCGCGGAGGCTCGCGACAAGGAGTCGTGGGGGTCGATCAACGGCCTGGAGAAGAACCTCGCCTTCCATCTCTCCGGCCACATCCTGCACAGCGTCTACTGGCACAACATGACGGGCGACGGCGGCGGCGAGCCCCTCGAAAAGGACGGCGTCGGTGAGCTCGCGGACGCCATCGCCGAGTCCTTCGGTTCGTTCGCCGGCTTCAAGGCGCAGCTGACCAAGGCGGCGGCCACGACCCAGGGTTCGGGCTGGGGCGTCCTCGCCCACGAGCCGCTCAGCGGACGGCTGATCGTCGAGCAGGTCTACGACCACCAGGGCAACGCCGGTCAGGGCGCCACCCCGATCCTGGTCTTCGACGCCTGGGAGCACGCCTTCTATCTCCAGTACCGGAACCAGAAGGTCGACTTCATCGACGCGATGTGGGCCGTCGTCAACTGGCAGGACGTGGCGCGGCGTTACGAGGCCGCCAAGTCCCGTACGGATGTACTGCTGTTGGCGCCCTGAGCGGATCGCGCAGACCGAAGCGCCCGCAGCACAGACCGCGTCGATCGTTTCGGTCGTTGCGATCGTTTCGACCCGGTGAAGCGTCCTGCCTCGTGATCGTCTTCTCACCGAACGCGACGGCAGGCGGAATGACGGACGGCCCCCGCGAGGACATGACTCGCGGGGGCCGCCCCATTCCCTACGTCCCCGCACGGACCTACTCTCGGGGGTCCGGGACATCAGTCCACCGGAGCCCGCCACACCGGGAGGATCACATGCTGTCGATGCGGTGCGTGAACTGCGCAGGCACGGTCCAGGATTTCCGCAGACTCACCGACGCGGAGAAGACGTACGTGGCGGGGCAGAAGCCGAAACACACCCGCCTGGGCGCCTACTACCGCTGCTCCCGCGAGGGCTGCCTGCGCTTCCAGCGGCTGGGGAACCACAAGGACGGCGGCTCCTTCCCCAAGCCGGAGACCAAGGCTCCCGGTAAGGACTCCGAACTGGAAGCCAAGGCCAAGGGCTGAGGGGCCGGTCGCCCTACAGGTTGCTGAAGTCCGGGCCGGCCGTGCGCGAGCGCTTGATCTCGTAGAAGCCGGGAACCGAGGCGACCAGCAGCGTGCCGTCCCACAGCCTGGCGGCCTCCTCGCCCTTCGGGGCGGGGGTGACGACCGGGCCGAAGAAGGCGATCTGCTCGCCGTCGGCGCCGGGGACCGCGATCACCGGGGTGCCGACGTCCTGGCCGACCTTGCTGATGCCCTCTTTGTGGGAGGCGCGCAGCTCGGCGTCGAACTCGAAGTCCTGCTGCTCGGCGTAGTCGATCAGGTCGGCGGGCAGGCCGACGTCGGCCAGGGCGCCGGCTATCGCCTCAAGGGTCGGACCCTCGCCACCGTTGTGGATGCGCGTGCCCATGGCCGTGTAGAGGGGACCGAGGACGTCGGCGCCGTGCTTCTGCCAGGCCGCCGTCACGACCTTCACCGGCTGCCACGCCTTCACCGCGAGCATCTCGCGGTACTCGTCGGGCAGCTCGTCGAGCTTGTCCTCGTTGAGCACGGCCAGGCTCATGATGTGCCAGCTGACCTCGATGTCACGGACCTTCTCCACCTCGAGGACCCACCGGGAGGTCATCCAGGCCCAGGGACAGAGCGGGTCGAACCAGAAGTCGACGGGGGTCTTGGTCGAACTCGTCTCGGACATGGGTCTCCTAGAGAAGATGCGCTTTCAAGGGGCAACACTTCCCCGCCACCGTCGCATTCCCGGGTGCCCGGGGTCGGTGGTGCGTGGCAGGATCGGTGCTGGTCGGCCGTACTGATGACAATCGAGGGAGCGCTCCGTGCCCGGTGAGAATCTGTCCCGCGACGAGGCCCGGGAGCGGGCCGCACTGCTGTCCGTCGACGGGTACGAGGTGTTCCTCGACGTGCGGTCCGCCCTGGGCGACACGGGGAGCGGAAGCGGGAGTGGTGGGGGCGGGGCTCGGACCTTCCGGTCCGTGACCACGATCCGGTTCCGGTGCGCGGAGCCCGGTGCCGCCAGCTTCGCGGATCTTGTCGCGCCCAGTGTGACCGCCGTCTCCCTCAACGGCCGGGATCTGGACCCGGGGGCCGTCTTCGACGGCACGCGCATCCTGCTGGAGGATCTCGCCGCGGACAACGAGCTGGTCGTCGACGCCCAGTGCGCCTACTCCCGCACCGGGGAGGGCCTGCACCGCTTCGTCGATCCCGAGGACGGCGAGGTCTATCTGTACACGCAGTACGAGCCCGCCGACTCCCGCCGCGTCTTCGCCAACTTCGAGCAGCCCGACCTGAAGGCCCCCTTCCGCTTCGAGGTACGGGCCCCTCAGGAGTGGGTCGCGTGGAGCAACGGGGTCGGGGAGCTCGTCGACGGTGTGTGGCGGTTCGCCGAGACCAAGCCCATCTCCACGTACATCACCACCATCCTCGCGGGGCCCTATAACTACGTCACCGACTCGTACTCCCGTACGTTCGCCGACGGTACGACCCTCGACATCCCCCTCGGCGCCATGTGCCGCAAGGGTCTCGCCCCCTACTTCGACTCCGACGACGTCTTCCTCGTCACCAAGCAGGGGCTGGACTTCTTCCACGACCACTTCGACTACCCGTACCCCTTCGGGAAGTACGACCAGGCGTTCGTGCCCGAGTACAACCTCGGCGCGATGGAGAACCCGGGGCTGGTCACGTTCCGCGAGGAGTTCATCTTCCGCGGGAAGGTGACGCAGGCTGCGTACGAGCGGCGGGCGAACGTCGTCCTGCACGAGATGGCCCACATGTGGTTCGGCGACCTCGTCACCATGGAGTGGTGGGACGACCTGTGGCTCAAGGAGTCCTTCGCCGACTTCATGGGCTCCTTCTCGCTCGTCGAGGCGACCCGTTTCACCAGCGGCTGGGTCACCTTCGCCAACAACCGCAAGGCCTGGGCCTACCGCGCCGACCAGCTCCCCTCCACGCACCCCGTCACGGCCGACATCCGCGACCTGGAGGACGCCAAGCTCAACTTCGACGGCATCACGTACGCCAAGGGCGCCTCCGTGCTCAAGCAGCTCGTCGCCTACGTGGGGCCGGAGGCGTTCCTCGAAGGTGCGCGGCGGTACTTCAAGCGGCACGCGTACGGCAACACGCGGCTCGGTGATCTGCTGTCGGTGCTGGAGGAGACCAGCGGGCGGGACATGGCGTCCTGGTCGCGGGCGTGGCTGCAGACCGCCGGGGTCAACTCCCTCACCCCCGCTGTGCTGTTGAGCGCGGACGGGCTGATCACCGAGCTGGCCGTGATCCAGGAGGCCGCCGAGTCGCACCCCGAGCTGCGGCCCCACCGGGTGGCTGTCGGCCTCTACCGGCGTTCGCCGGAAGGGGTGTTGGAGCGGTACGCGCGTGCCGAGGTCGATGTCGACGGGCCCCGCACCGTCGTCGGTGAGCTGGTCGGGAGCGAGGCGCCCGACCTCGTCCTCGTCAACGACGACGACCTGACGTACTGCAAGATCCGGTTCGACGAGGGCTCGTTGGCGACTCTGCGGGCGCACCTCGGTGACATCACGGACCCGCTCGCCCGCGCCCTGTGCTGGTCCGCGCTGTGGAACCTGACGCGGGACGCGCTGATGCCGGCCCGGGACTTCGTCGACCTGGTGCTGCGGTTCGCGGGGCGCGAGTCGGACATCGGCGTGCTGCAGATGCTGCACGCGTGGGCGGGCTCCGCGCTCACCCACTACGCGGCCCCCGACTGGCGGGCGGCCGGTGAACGCCTGCTCGCCGAGGGCGCGTTGAAGGAACTGCGGCTCGCCGAACCAGGCAGCCAGCACCAGTTGACGTGGGCCCGCTTCTTCGCGGCCGTGGCATCCAGCGAGGCCGATCTCCAGCTGCTCCAGGGGCTGTTGGAGGGCACGGGGAAGATCGACGGCCTCGACGTCGACCAGGAGCTGCGGTGGGCGTTCCTGGAACCGCTGACCTCGCACGGCGTCGCCGACGAGAAGGCCCTCGCGGCCGAACTCGCCCGCGACGACACGGCGTCCGGCAAGCGTCACCAGGTCCGCTGTCTCGCCGGCCGCCCCTCGGCCGCCGTCAAGGCACAGGCGTGGGCCCAGGTCGTCGAGTCGGACGCGCTGTCCAACGCCCTTGTCGAGGCCACGATTTCGGGCTTCGTGCAGGGTTCGCAGCGGGAGCTTCTCGCGCCGTACGCGGAGAAGTACTTCGAGGTGATCGAGCGGACGTGGGCCGACCGGTCGATCCAGATCGGGATGGACGTCGTACTGGGCCTGTTCCCGTCGCTCCAGGACTCACCGGAGACCCTGGCGGCGACGGATGCCTGGCTGACGGCCCACGCGGACGCGGCGCCGGCCCTGCGGCGCCTGGTCCTGGAGTCCCGGGACGACCTGGCACGGGCGCTGCGGGCGCAGGCCTGCGACGGGGCAGGTTCTCAGTAGGGGTGCGTTGTCGGG
>NZ_AEJB01000644.1 GCF_000331005.1 Streptomyces turgidiscabies Car8 | reverse complement strand
CCTGTGCACTTTCAGAGCGCGTACCGCTCAGCCGACCTCGGGGTCGCCCTTCGTGTACGTGAGCCGTTCGACAGCCCCCGACTGGAACTCGTCGTCGATCTTCTTGCCGTTCACGTACAGCTGGATGGCGCCCGCGTCACCCAGGACGAGGTTGACCTCTTCGTCGTCCTGGAAGGTCTGGGACTGGCCCTGCTTGAGCAGCCCGTCGAAGAGCAGGCGGCCGTTGTGGTCCTTGGCGGAGATCCAGCTGCGCCCGTCAGAGGCGCTCACCTGGACGGTCACCTTGTCGGCCGGCGCCGCCGCGATGGCGCTCTCCGACGGGTCCGGCTTCGGGTCGGCGGGCTTGTCCTTCTTGGGCGTGGGTGAGGCCGGATCGCTGGTCGTCGGCGTGGCGCCCTCGGCGACCTGGGTTCGCGCATCCGCGTCACCGTCGCCGCCCTTGACCATCGTGAAGCCGACGAAGCCGATCACGGCGACGATCGCGGCGACCATCGCCGCGGTCCAGTTCGGCCCACGCCGCTCGGGGCGGATGCGTTCCGCCTCGAACATGGGTGCGGCCGGGGTGGGCGCCGGACGTCCGCCGTGGGCGTCGGCGAACTGCGCGAGCAGCGGTTCGGGGTCGAGGTGGACGGCACGGGCGAGAGTCCGGATGTGCCCGCGAGCGTAGACGTCTCCACCACAGGGGGCGAAGTCGTCCTGTTCGATCGCGTGCACGATGGCGATCCGGACCCGGGTGGCGGAGCTGACGTCGTCGACGGTCAGCCCTGCCGCGATGCGCGCCTGCTGGAGGGCACGACCGATCGAAGGGCGGGCTGCTTCCTCGCGGTCGTCGCGGTCTTCTTCGAACGGACGCTCGTCTTGTGGAGAGTTGCCGATGGACACGGGGGCGCCTTTCGAGCGTTTAGCCACCTGTGCTGGAGGTTCAGTTTAGGGGGGTTCGGGAAGGGTGGGGCAACCGGGCGGACGGACTTTGTACGCCATCGGAATGGCCAGGACACGCTGATGGTCAGGTCATGGTGAGGCAAGGATCTGTTGCCTCCCTCAACTTGACGTACGCCGAAGGGAAACGGTTGCTCAATGATCCCTTACGAGTGAGTCACATTCGACCACCCGGCTGCCGCACACACGGACACCCGCACAACGGACGACTCCCTAGGAGTCAGTCTCCCCACGAATCACCGCGAGCATCTCGTCCAGCCCGTCAGCCTTCACAAGAACGTCACGCGCCTTGGACCCCTCGCTCGGACCGACGATGCCCCTCGTCTCCATGAGGTCCATCAGCCGTCCCGCCTTGGCGAACCCGACCCGCAGCTTGCGCTGGAGCATCGACGTGGACCCGAACTGGCTGCTGACGACGAGTTCTGCCGCCGCGCACAGCAGTTCGAGATCGTCGCCGATCTCCTCGTCGACCTCCTTCTTCTGCTTGGTACCCACAGTGACGTCGTCCCGGAAGACCGGCGCCATCTGGTCCTTGCAGTGCTGGACGATCGCGGCGACCTCGTCCTCAGTGACGAAAGCGCCCTGCATACGCGTGGGCTTGTTGGCGCCCATCGGCAGGAACAGTCCGTCGCCCTTGCCGATCAGTTTCTCGGCGCCGGGCTGGTCGAGGATGACCCGCGAGTCGGCCAGGGAGGAGGTGGCGAAGGCGAGCCTCGACGGCACGTTCGCCTTGATCAACCCGGTCACGACGTCGACGGACGGCCGCTGCGTGGCGAGGACGAGGTGGATGCCGGCCGCGCGCGCGAGCTGAGTGATACGCACGATGGCGTCCTCGACGTCCCGGGGGGCCACCATCATCAGGTCGGCCAGCTCGTCGACGATCACCAGCAGGTACGGGTACGGCGACAGCTCGCGCTCACTGCCCTCGGGCAGCTTGACCTTGCCGCTCCTGATGGCCTCGTTGAAGTCGTCGATGTGCCGGAATCCGAACGCGGCCAGATCGTCGTACCGCAGATCCATTTCCCGTACGACCCACTGGAGCGCCTCCGCGGCCCGCTTCGGATTGGTGATAATCGGCGTGATCAGGTGCGGGATGCCCTCGTACGCGGTCAGCTCGACGCGCTTGGGGTCGACCAGGACCATGCGGACGTCCTCGGGAGTCGCCCGGACCATGACCGACGTGATCAGGCAGTTGATACAGGACGATTTGCCCGAACCGGTCGCACCTGCGACGAGCATATGGGGCATCTTGGCGAGGTTGGCCATCACATAGCCGCCCTCGACGTCCTTGCCGAGGGCGACCAGCATCGGGTGATCGTCCTCGGCCGCGTCCGCCAGCCGGAGCACGTCCCCCAGGTTGACCATCTCGCGGTCGGTGTTGGGGATCTCGATGCCTACCGCCGACTTGCCGGGGATCGGGCTGATGATCCGTACGTCAGGGCTGGCGACGGCGTACGCGATGTTCTTGGCGAGGGCGGTGATCCGCTCGACCTTCACCGCGGGGCCGAGTTCCACCTCGTACCGCGTGACCGTCGGACCACGGGTGAAGCCGGTGACCGCGGCGTCGACCTTGAACTCCATGAAGACGTTCGAGAGGGAGGCGACCACCACGTCGTTCGCCGCGCTGCGGGTTTTCCCGGGGCCGCCCCGCTCCAGCAGGTCCAGCGACGGCAGGGAGTACGTGATGTCCCCGGACAGCTGGAGCTGCTCCGCGCGCGGGGGCAGGTCCCGCATCGCCTCCGGCGGAGCCTTCGTGAGGTCCTGCACCGCGGCCTTGGCCGGCTCCGCCTTGAGCTTCTCCTGTTTCGGACGCGCGCCCGGGACCGGAGTGTGCGTCGGGGCCGTCTCCTCACGGTCGCCCCCCTTGCTCACCCCTTGGGTGAGGTCGGCGACGATCGGCGAGGGCGGCATCCCGTGCAGCACTGCACCGTCGAGCGCGGCAGCGGCGGCCGCGGCGACATCCACGGCGTCCATCGGCCGCCCCGCGTCGGGCTGCCGCATCGCCGAGCGCCTGGGGCGGCTCCGGCGCTTGGAGAGCGCCTCCTGCTCGGCGTCGTCCGGGTCGTACGCCTCGGGGGCGGACCCGCGCCCTCGGGGGCGCCCGGGGAGCGCCTCGCGCCACTGCTCGTCGTAGCGCTCGTCGTCCTCGGGGAGCCCGTCCTCCTCGGGGTCGCGGAGGATGCCGAGCCGGATCCCCAGCTGCCGCAGGCGCTGCGGAATCGCGTTGACGGGCGTCGCGGTGACGACGAGCAGACCGAAGACGGTCAGCAGCACCAGCAGCGGTACGGCGAGGACCTCGCCCATCGTGTACGTCAGCGGAGTCGCCGCGCCCCACCCGATGAGGCCGCCGGCGTCCCTTATGGCCTGCATGCCGTCGCTGCGCGCGGGGGCGCCGCACGCGATGTGGACCTGCCCGAGCACGCCGATGACCAGCGCCGACAGACCGATGACGATCCGGCCGTTGGCATCGGGCTTCTCGGGGTGCCTGATGAACCGTACGGCGATGACCGCCAGCAGTATCGGCACGAGCAGGTCGAGGCGGCCGAACGCGCCGGTGACCAGCATCTCGACCAGGTCGCCGACAGGACCGCGAAGGCTGGACCAGGTGCCCGCGGCGACGATCAGCGCGAGGGCGAGCAGCAGCAGTGCCACGCCGTCCTTCCGGTGGGCCGGGTCGAGGTTCTTCGCGCCCTGCCCTATGCCGCGGAACACCGCACCGACAGCGTGCGCGATGCCCAGCCACAGGGCGCGTACGAGTCGGTAGACGCCCCCCGTAGGGCTGGGTGCCGGAGGGGGCGCGACCTTCTTCGCGGCGGCCTTCCTGGCGGGCGCCTTCTTCGCGGGGGCTTTTTTCGCCGCGGCCTTCCTCGCCGGAGCCTTCGCGGGCACGGCTGCCTTCTTCGCGGGCGGCTTCTTGGCTGCGGAAGGACGTGAGGCCATGTGTGTGAGGTTACCGGTGGAGACGACAGCGGACACGTGTGCCTGCTGCTTCACCCGTTCGTGTCGTGGGGGCGTGAGCACGAAACTGACGCGTGCTCACGCGCAACCCCGCTCGATCGGCGGTGAGTTCGATGACGGAAGCGACGACCGGTGCGCCGGTCAGTTCGGCGACGGCAACGACGGCGCCCCGCCGCCGGTGCCCGGTTCGAGCGCGTCCAGAGCCCGGCGCAGGCCGGTCAGTTTGCGTTCGAGATGGGCCGCCGTGGCCACTGCCGCCGCATCGGCCGACTCGTCGTCGAGCTGTTTGGACAACGCCTCCGCCTGCTCCTCGACGGCCGCGAGACGCGCGGACAGTTCGGCGAGCAGACCGGCCGGCTCCTTGGCCGCACCGACCGCCGCCTTGCCCCCGCCACCCTCCAGCTGCAGCCGCAACAGGGCTGCCTGTTCCCGGAGTTGACAGTTCTTCATGTAGAGCTCGACGAACACCGAGACCTTCGCCCGCAACACCCACGGGTCGAACGGCTTGGAGATGTAGTCCACCGCACCCGCCGCGTAACCCCGGAAGGTGTGATGCGGACCGTGGTTGATCGCGGTGAGGAAGATGATCGGGATGTCCCGGGTCCGCTCCCGCCGCTTGATGTGCGCGGCCGTTTCGAAGCCGTCCATACCCGGCATCTGCACGTCCAGCAGAATGACCGCGAAGTCGTCCGTCAGAAGTGCCTTGAGCGCTTCCTCCCCGGACGATGCCCGCACCAGTGTCTGATCCAACGCAGAGAGGATGGCCTCCAGCGCCAGCAGATTCTCCGGCCGGTCATCGACCAGGAGGATCTTGGCCTTCTGCACCATGGCCCGCCCTCCTCGCCCCGGCTTGGGGCCTCCCCTGTCCTCAGGACGTGGGGCAGCACCCGCGGGCGCCGCCCCAGGGGACGGCTCCCTTACGCCGCCCGTCCTCGTGCCGGTCATGGTAGCCGCACCCCGCCCGTCGCCACACCCTGTCACCGCGATGTCACTGTGCACGTAGCAGAAACGTAGCGGGAGACCAGAAGGTTCCCCGAATCCCGTACTTCTACACGGCTTCGGCCACACTGAGTCAGCAACTCCGCGTGAACAGCCGAGGTTCCCGTTCCGGCGACGGAAACACCCAGCTCAACCGTCACTCCCCTCGCATCCACTGCTCCATCACCGACAGCAGGTGATCCGGATCGACGGGCTTGGTCACATAGTCGGAGGCCCCCGACTCGATCGCCTTCTCCCGGTCGCCCTTCATCGCCTTGGCGGTCAGCGCGATGATCGGGAGTCCGGCGAACTGCGGCATCCTGCGGATCGCCGTGGTCGTCGCGTAGCCGTCCATCTCGGGCATCATGATGTCCATCAGTACGACGGTCACATCGTCGTGCTGTTCCAGGACTTCGATGCCCTCCCGGCCGTTCTCCGCGTACAGCACCGACAGCCCGTGCTGCTCCAGGACGCTCGTCAGCGCGAACACGTTACGGATGTCGTCGTCGACGATCAGTACCTTCTCGCCGTCGAACCGGATGCCCCGGCGCGGCTCCTGCGCCGCCTCCTGCTCCCCGGCCACCCAATGGCCGTTGGCCCTGGAGGATGCGTTCAGTTCGGTCACCGACACGGCCCTGCGGCGCCGCCTGAAGAGCGCGGCGGGCCCGTTCTGCGCCTCGTGGTACGACCTCACCTCGGCCGGCGTCCCGACGTCCGCCCCGGCCGACTCCGGCTCGGAGGCGAGCAGCTCACCGACCTCCAGGGAGGGCGCCAGCTGCGCGTAGCCCTGCGGGGGCAGTTCACTCGGGTGCAGCGGCAAATACAGCGTGAACGTCGAGCCACGGCCCGGCTCGCTCTGCGCGTGGATCTCACCGCCGAGCAGCCGCGCGATCTCCCGGGAGATGGACAGCCCCAGACCGGTACCGCCGTACTTGCGGCTGGTCGTGCCGTCCGCCTGCTTGAACGCCTCGAAGATCACCCGCATCTTGCTGGCCGCGATACCGATTCCCGTGTCGGTCACCGAGAACGCGATCATGTCGGCGTCCGCGTCCCGCAGCGAACCCGCCTCCAGCAGCTGCTCCCTGATGGCCACCGGGACCTCCGCGCCGGCCGGCCTGATGACCAGCTCGACGGCTCCCGAGTCGGTGAACTTCACCGCGTTGGACAGCAGGTTGCGCAGCACCTGGAGCAGCCGCTGCTCGTCGGTGTGCAGCGTGGCGGGCAGATCCGGCGAGACCCGTACGGAGAAGTCGAGGCGCTTCTCCGCGGTCAGCGGACGGAAGGTCGCCTCCACGTAGTCGACGAGCTGCACGAGGGCGATACGCGTCGGGGAGACGTCCATCTTGCCCGCCTCGACCTTCGACAGGTCGAGGATGTCGTTGATCAGCTGGAGCAGGTCCGAGCCCGCCCCATGGATCGTCTCGGCGAACTCGACCTGCTTCGGGGTGAGGTTGGTGTCCGCGTTGTCGGCGAGCAGCTTGGCGAGGATCAGCAGCGAGTTGAGCGGCGTACGCAGCTCGTGCGACATGTTGGCGAGGAACTCGCTCTTGTAGCGCATCGACACGGCGAGTTGCTCGGCGCGCTCCTCCAGGACCTGCCGCGCCTCCTCGATCTCCGTGTTCTTGACCTCGATGTCGCGGTTCTGCTGAGCCAGCAGCTCGGCCTTCTCCTCCAGCTCCGCGTTGGACGACTGAAGCGCCTTCTGCCGGTTCTCCAGCTCGGCCGAGCGCTCCCTCAACTGCTCGGTCAGCTCCTGCGAGTTCTTCAGCAGCACCTCCGTCTTGGTGTTGACGGAGATGGTGTTGACGCTGGTCGCGATCATCTCGGCGATCTGGCTGAGGAAGTCCTTCTGGATCTGCGTGAACGGCGTGAACGACGCCAGTTCGATGACCCCGAGCACCTTGCCCTCGAACAGGAGCGGCAGCACGATCACCTGTGCGGGCGGCGCCTCGCCGAGCCCGGACGAGATCTTCAGGTAGCCGCTCGGCGCGTTCTCCACCAGGATCGTGCGCTTCTCCTCGGCGGCGGTCCCGACCAGCGCCTCGCCGGGCCGGAACGACGTCGGCATGGAGCCCATGGAGTAGCCGTACGAACCGAGCATGCGCAGCTCGTACGCGTTGTCCGGGGCGCTTCCCTGGTCCTTGCCGTCGATCGTCCGCATCGCCAGGAAGAACGCGCCGTGCTGGGCGGTGACGACGGGCGTCAGCTCGCTCATGATCAGCGAGGCCACGTCGTCGAGGTCCCGGCGGCCCTGCATCAGGGCCGAGATCCGGGCGAGGTTGCCCTTGAGCCAGTCCTGTTCCTTGTTGGCGATCGTGGTGTCGCGCAGGTTGGCGATCATCTTGTTGATGTAGTCCTGAAGTTCCTGGATCTCGCCGGAGGCGTCCACGTCGATCTTCAGGTTGAGGTCACCGCGGGTCACCGCGGTCGCCACGCGCGCGATGGCACGCACCTGCCGGGTCAGGTTCCCGGCCATCTCGTTCACCGACTCGGTGAGGTCGCGCCAGGTGCCGTCCACGTCCCGCACCCGCGCCTGGCCACCGAGCTGGCCCTCCGTACCCACCTCCCGGGCCACACGTGTGACCTCCTCGGCGAAGGACGACAGCTGGTCGACCATGGTGTTGATCGTCGTCTTGAGCTCGAGGATCTCGCCGCGGGCGTCGATGTCGATCTTCTTCGTCAGGTCACCCTTGGCGATGGCCGTCGTCACCATCGCGATGTTGCGCACCTGACCGGTCAGGTTGGACGCCATCCCGTTCACCGACTCGGTGAGGTCCTTCCACGTACCGGCCACACCCGGCACCCGCGCCTGGCCGCCCAGGATGCCGTCCGTACCCACCTCACGGGCCACCTTGGTGACCTGGTCGGCGAACGAACTCAGCGTCTTCACCATCGTGTTGAACGTGTCGGCGAGCTGCGCGACCTCACCGCGCGCCTCGATCGTCACCGTCCGCGTCAGGTCACCGTTGGCGACGGCCGCCGCGACCTGGGAGATGTTCCGCACCTGCACGGTCAGGTTGTTGGCCATCAGGTTGACGTTGTCGGTGAGGTCCTTCCAGATGCCCGTGACGCCCGACGCGTGGGCCTGACCGCCGAGGATGCCCTCCGTACCCACCTCACGGGCCACCCGGGTCACCTGCTCGGCGAACGACGACAGCTGGTCGACCATGGTGTTGACCGTCGTGACGAGTTCGAGGATCTCGCCCTTCGCGTCAACAGTGATCTTCTTCGACAGGTCGCCCTTGGCGACGGCGGTCGTGACCTCGGCGATGTTGCGGACCTGGATGGTCAGGTTGTTCGCCATGAAGTTCACGGACTGCGTGAGGTCTTTCCAGGTGCCGGAGACACCCTGCACCTCGGCCTGACCGCCGAGCATGCCCTCCGTACCCACCTCACGGGCCACACGTGTGACTTCCTGGGCGAAGGACGACAGTTGGTCGACCATCGTGTTCAGGGTGTTCTTGAGTTCCAGGATCTCGCCGCGCGCGTCCACGGTGATCTTCTGGGACAGGTCACCGCGGGCCACCGCCGTCGCCACCTGGGCGATGTTGCGCACCTGGGCGGTGAGGTTGCCGGCCATGCCGTTCACGGAGTCCGTGAGGTCGCGCCACACACCGGCGACCCCGGGCACCTGCGCCTGCCCGCCGAGGCGGCCCTCCGTACCCACGTCACGGGCGACGCGGGTCACCTGGTCGGCGAAGGCGGACAGTTGATCAACCATCGTGTTGATCGTGTTCTTCAGCTCGAGGATCTCGCCGCGAGCGTCGACATCGATCTTCTGGGACAGGTCGCCGTTGGCCACAGCCGTCGTCACCTGGGCGATGTTCCTCACCTGGGAGGTGAGGTTGCCGGCCATGAAGTTGACGGAGTCGGTGAGTTCCTTCCACGTTCCGGACACACCGTCCACCCGCGCCTGCCCGCCGAGGCGGCCCTCCGTACCCACGTCACGGGCCATCCGCGTCACCTGGTCGGCGAAGCTCGACAACTGGTCCACCATCGTGTTCACGGTGTTCTTCAGCTGGAGCATCTCGCCGGAGACATCGACGGTGACCTTCTGGGACAGGTCGCCGTTGGCCACCGCGGTCGTCACCTGGGCGATGTTCCTCACCTGTCCGGTGAGATTCCGGAACGCCGTGTTGACGGAGTCCGTCAGGTCCTTCCACGTGCCCGCCGCACCCGGCACCTGGGCCTGGCCGCCCAGCTCGCCCTCGACACCGACCTCCCGCGCGACCCGCGTGACCTCGGCACCGAACGCGGACAGCTGGTCGACCATCCCGTTGACGGTGTTCTTCAGTTCCAGCATCTCGCCGGCGACCTCGACACTGACCTTCTGGGACAGATCACCACTGGCCACAGCGGTCGTCACGGCGGCGATGTCCCGCACCTGGGTGGTGAGATTCCGGAAGACCGTGTTGACGGAGTCCGTCAGGTCCTTCCACGTACCCGCCGCACCCGGCACGTTCGCCTGCCCGCCGAGCCGCCCCTCGCCGCCGACCTCGTTGGCGACCCGGGTGACCTCGTCCGCGAACGTCCGCAGCGTCTCGGTCATCTGGTTGATCGTCTCGGCGAGCTGGGCGACCTCACCGCGCGCCGACACCGTCACCTTCTGCGACAGATCACCGTTGGCGACCGCGGTCGTCACCTGCGCGATCCCGCGCACCTGGGCCGTCAGGTTGCCGGCCATAAGATTCACCGAATCGGTGAGGTCTTTCCACACTCCCGCCACACCCGGCACCTGCGCCTGGCCGCCGAGCTCGCCCTCCGTACCCACCTCGCGCGCGACTCGCGTCACCTCGGAGGAGAAGGACGACAACTGGTCGACCATCGTGTTGACGGTGTTCTTCAGCTCCAGCATCTCGCCGGCCACGTGAACCGTGACCTTCCGGGACAGATCGCCCTTCGCGACCGCCGTCGTCACCAACGCGATGTCCCGGACCTGCGCCGTCAGCCGGTACGCCATGGTGTTGACCGAGTCCGTGAGATCCCGCCACGAACCGGACATCCCGCGCACCTGCGCCTGACCACCCAGCTTGCCCTCCGTACCGACCTCGCTGGCCACCCGCGTGACCTCGTCGGTGAAGGTCGACAACTGGTCGACAAGATTGTTGACCGTGCGCCCGACCTTGAGGAACTCCCCGCGCAGCGGATGTCCGTTGCCGTCCGCGGCCTGCGCCCGCAGTTCCATCCGGGGCGACAGATCGCCCTCCGCGACCGCGCTCAGCACCCGGCCGACCTCGGCGACAGGGCGTACGAGATCGTCGACGAGCGCGTTCGAGGCGTCGATCGCCACGGCCCACGAGCCCTCGCTGACACCCGCTTCCAGCCGCTCGGTCAGCTTCCCCTCGCGCCCCACCATGCGCCGTACGCGCGACAGTTCACCCGTCAAGTGGAGATTACGGTCGGCCACCTCGTTGAAGACCGCCGCGATCTCCGACATGACGCCGTCGCCGGACACGGTGAGCCGCTTCCGGAAGTTACCGTCACGCATCGACTCCAGGGCCGACAGCAACCTGTCCAGGGATGCCGTGTCCACCTCGGTCGTTCCATTGCGTGGTTTACGACGGTTACTCAGGGCCTGTCCGCCTTTCGCGCGCGTCTTAGTGCCCCGCGTCGCTGCGCCAGACTCCACTGTGTCCCTCCCGAAGGGGTCGACCGTTTCTGCTCTGTGTGCTCTGTCATCACTCGCGCGTACCCGGATACTGCCAGCGCCCGGTAAGACCTTCTCCTGGAGCCTGCCCAGTGTTTCACCCTGGCCGAACCCGGCCATAACAGTTCGGCAGCTTCGCACACCGTCCGCACACTCTGGGGACGTAAACACTGCAGACCTGCATCCGCATGGACCGCGAAGGTAAGTAACCTTGCATACGGCTGTCCAGCCACACCGGTCCGTCCGGTCTGGGCGGTGGCACGACCACGAGCGGGCAGGCATCGGAGGGGCACCGCACCATGACCACCGGACTGCATCCAGGGGGAACACCCCAGGATCCCCGACCGACGGGGAACCAGGCCCTGCCCCGGCAGGAACGGGTCGGCCCCGGCACGCATGCCGACAATCGGACGAGGAGTTCTGTGATCACCGCGCGCGCGTCCGCCACCTTCGACCCCGTCGGGCGATCGGTGGCGACCGCCCGTTCCTTCGTCCGTGACACCCTGCAGGGCTGGGGCTTCGCGGACATCGTCGACGACGCCGTGGTCCTCACGAGCGAACTGGTCACCAACGCCGTGATCCACGCGGGCACCTCCGCGGACGTCCTGTGTCTACGCAGTGACGACGGCGTACGTGTCGAGGTCGCCGACCGCTACCCGGAGCGTGAGATCCCTCTTCAGGGTTCGCCCGTCAACATGGGCAGCCCCGACCGCGAGGGAGGCCGCGGCCTCCAGTTGTGCGCGGCGCTGGCCGGCCGCTGGGGCGTCGAGTACACGCCCACCCAGAAGCAGGTCTGGTTCCAGCTCGACCTCCCCGCCCGCGCGGTGGGCACCCGCTCCGCGGGCCCGGCCCTTCCCGCCGCCCTGCTCCCGCTGGCCGACGGCCGGGTCCGGGTCGCGGTCATCCAGATCGACCGCACCGCGTCCATCGCGGCATGGAACGAGGACGCCGACGAACTCTTCGGCTATTCGCCGGAATCGGTCATCGGTAAGCCCCTCACCGACCTCGCCGCCTGGCCGCACACCCCCGGCACCAGCACCGGCATCGCCGAGGCCCTCCAACTCTCCCGCTGGGAGGGCAGTTACGGCATAAGGGGCGCCAACGGCCGCGTCATCCCGGTGTACGCCTCCCACCTCCGCGTCCGCGACACGGAGGGCGAGCCCTCGACGGTCTGCCTCCTCGTACGCGACGACGAACGGGCGGTCCTGCAGACCCCGTTGCGCGGCAGCTCGTCCGACACGATGTCGGGCTCCGAGGGCCAGAACACCGACCCCTTCGAGGTGTTCATCGGCTCCCCGGCCCCCGACGACCTCGACGGCCTGCTCCAGCGCACGGTGGAGCGGGCCCGCGACATGCTCGATGCGGACTCCGCCTTCCTGCTCCTGGCCACGGACGACGAAACGGAGTTGGAGGTGAGGGCCTCGACGGGCCTCCCCTCCGCCCGCCAGCGCTTCGCCCGCGTCCCGGTCGAGGCGGGCCCCGGCCGCTACGGCTCGGCCCGTATGCCGGCCGTGCACGACGACCTCTCGGCCGTCCCCGGAGCGGTCCCCCTCCTGAGCGGCACGGGCATGCGCTCGGTCGTCACCGTCCCCCTGAAGGTGGAGGGACGGCTCACCGGCTCCCTGGGCGTCGCCGCCGAGTCCCCCGGCCGCTTCACGAACGAAGAGGCCCTGCGTCTCCAGTTCGCCGCCGACCGCATCGCGCTGGCGGTCGAATCAGCCCGTCTGGGCGAGCTGGAACGCCTGCGCAGAGGTTCGCTCAGCTTCCTGGTCGAGGCCTCCGACCTCCTCGCGGGAACACTCGACCGCGACCAGACCCTCGCTCTCATGGCCCAGATGACGGTCCCGACCCTGGCGACCTGGTGCGCGGTCTACACGATCGCCGACCAGGCCTCGGATCCGTACCTGTCGTACGTTCTGCACGAGGACGAGGACCGCATCGACGGCCTCAAGGCCCTCCTGTCGAAGATCGCTCCGCCCGACCCGGTCCCGACACCCGGCGCCCGCGTCTGGTCGGCCCCGGCCGCCGCGGCCCACCAGGCGGCCCTGCGTACGTCGATGCGCAGCCTGGGACTCAACTCGCCCACCTCGGTCAGCTCCGGCATCGGCACAACCCTCGCCACGGCGGCGGCAGTCGGCGGCGAGACAGTCGTCCTCCCCCTGGTCGCCCGCAACCGCGTGATCGGCATGCTCACCCTCGGCAAGCCGACAGACGAACACTTCCGCCAGGAAATCCTGGAACTGGCCGAGGACCTGAGCCGCCGGGCCGCCCTGGCCCTGGACAACGCCCGCCTCTACTCGGAACGCACCGCCATCAGCCAGTCGCTCCAACGCAGCCTCCTCCCACCGGAGTTGCCGGTGATCGACGGCGTGGAGGTGGAGGTCATCTACCGCGCAGCCGGCGAGGGCAACGAGGTCGGCGGCGACTTCTACGACCTCTTCCCCATCCGCGACGGCGCCTACGGCTTCGCCATCGGCGACGTCTGCGGTACGGGCCCGGAGGCCGCGGCGGTGACGGGCCTGGCCCGGCACGCCCTCCGCCTGCTGGCGAGAGAGGGCTTCGGCGGCCCCGCGGTCCTGGAGCGCCTCAACTCGGCGATCCTCGACGAAGGGGCCCGCAGCCGCTTCCTGACTCTCCTGTACGGCGAGTTGTGGCCGCAGGAGGACGGCAGCGCCGTACTGAAGGTGGTCTGTGCCGGCCACCCCCTCCCGCTCCGCCTGCGCCAGGACGGCACGGTGGAACCGGCAGCGGAGCCACAGCCCCTTTTGGGCGTCCTGGAGGACCTGGAGCTGTACGAGCAGACGATCACCCTCGACCCCGGCGACGTCCTGCTCTGCGTCACGGACGGCGTCACGGAACGCCGCGAGGGCACACGCATGCTGGGCGACGACGGCCTGGCGGACGTCCTGACGACCTGTACGGGCCTGACGGCCGGCGCGGTCGCGGCCCGCATCATGCGTGCCGTCGAACGCTTCGCCTCCGACGCCCCGTCGGACGACATGGCGATCCTGGCGATGCGCGTACCGGGCCTGCAGAAGGACTGACGGAGGGACGACGGACATGAGAAAGGCCCCGCCCAATTGGGCGGGGCCTTCTACGTGGAGCCCCCCAACGGAATCGAACCGTTGACCTTCTCCTTACCATGGAGACGCTCTGCCGACTGAGCTAGGGGGGCCAGATACTTTTCGAGGTTTCCCTCGCGGCAACGAAAGAGATCATACCCCGAACAGACCCGTGCTCCCAACTACGCCCGCACGATCAGAACGCGGGCTGCAGCAGTCCCCCGAGCGAGTTGCACGCGGACACGATCCGCTGCATGTCCCGCTTGGTCAGCGCGGCGTCGACCGGCAGGGCGAGCGTCTCGTCGACAGCCAACTCGGTCTCGGGCAGCGAGACACAGCACCGGAACGCGGGCATGCGATGCACCGGTGCCTTCACGGGCACGCGGCAGTCAACTCCCCTGGCCCGCAGGGCTCGAGCGAAGGCGTCCCGGTCGGGCCGCCCGTTGCCGGGCACCCGCACGACGTACTGCTGGTAGGTGTGCCCGTCCCCGTCGTCGGGCGTGCGCACACCCCTCAGCTTCAGATCGAGAAACGCCGCGCGTTGCCGCCGCTGAGCGATCTCGTCGTACGGCGCCTCGGACTCCCCGTGCTGCAGCACGAGAAGCCCGCGCCGCTGCCCGACCTCGAGAAAACGCCCCATGTCGGCCGGCCGCCCGAAGCGGTGTACGACAACGACGGCCGCCGTCCGCGGAGTTGTCACCGCCTCGACAGCAGACGCGTCAAGACAGTAGGTCACCGGATCTATGTCGGCGAACACCGGCAGTCCCCCGGCCAGGATCACCGCCTCGGCGACTTCCACGTTCCCGAAGGCCGGTACGACGACCTCGTCACCGACTCCGACGCCGGCGGCCCTGAGCAGTTCAGCAGTACCCATGCCATGGATGCTGGGCGCGAGACGTGAACGTCAAGTGACGCACAACAAAAAAGGGTTGGACCCCGAACCGAAGTTCAGAATCCAACCCTTTCAAAAATTGTTCGGCGGTGTCCTACTCTCCCACAGGGTCCCCCCTGCAGTACCATCGGCGCTGTGAGGCTTAGCTTCCGGGTTCGGAATGTAACCGGGCGTTTCCCTCACGCTATGACCACCGAAACACGGTGAAACACATATCAACCGCACCACCCGTGACCTTGGGCGGGGTTGTTCGTGGTTTCAGAACCAACACAGTGGACGCGAGCAACTGAGGACAAGCCCTCGGCCTATTAGTACCAGTCACCTCCACCCGTTACCGGGCTTCCAGATCTGGCCTATCAACCCAGTCGTCTACTGGGAGCCTTACCCCATCTAGTGGGTGGGAACACTCATCTCGAAGCAGGCTTCCCGCTTAGATGCTTTCAGCGGTTATCCCTCCCGAACGTAGCCAACCAGCCATGCCCTTGGCAGGACAACTGGCACACCAGAGGTTCGTCCGTCCCGGTCCTCTCGTACTAGGGACAGCCCTTCTCAATGTTCCTGCGCGCGCAGCGGATAGGGACCGAACTGTCTCACGACGTTCTAAACCCAGCTCGCGTACCGCTTTAATGGGCGAACAGCCCAACCCTTGGGACCGACTCCAGCCCCAGGATGCGACGAGCCGACATCGAGGTGCCAAACCATCCCGTCGATATGGACTCTTGGGGAAGATCAGCCTGTTATCCCCGGGGTACCTTTTATCCGTTGAGCGACGGCGCTTCCACAAGCCACCGCCGGATCACTAGTCCCGACTTTCGTCCCTGCTCGACCCGTCGGTCTCACAGTCAAGCTCCCTTGTGCACTTACACTCAACACCTGATTGCCAACCAGGCTGAGGGAACCTTTGGGCGCCTCCGTTACTCTTTAGGAGGCAACCGCCCCAGTTAAACTACCCATCAGACACTGTCCCTGATCCGGATCACGGACCCAGGTTAGACATCCAGCACGACCAGACTGGTATTTCAACGACGACTCCACAGACACTGGCGTGCCCACTTCACAGTCTCCCAGCTATCCTACACAAGCCGAACCGAACACCAATATCAAACTATAGTAAAGGTCCCGGGGTCTTTCCGTCCTGCTGCGCGAAACGAGCATCTTTACTCGTAGTGCAATTTCACCGGGCCTATGGTTGAGACAGTCGAGAAGTCGTTACGCCATTCGTGCAGGTCGGAACTTACCCGACAAGGAATTTCGCTACCTTAGGATGGTTATAGTTACCACCGCCGTTTACTGGCGCTTAAGTTCTCAGCTTCGCCAAGACGAATCTTGACTAACCGGTCCCCTTAACGTTCCAGCACCGGGCAGGCGTCAGTCCGTATACATCGCCTTACGGCTTCGCACGGACCTGTGTTTTTAGTAAACAGTCGCTTCTCGCTGGTCTCTGCGGCCACCCCCAGCTCGGAGAGTAAATCTCCTCACCAGTGATGGCCCCCCTTCTCCCGAAGTTACGGGGGCATTTTGCCGAGTTCCTTAACCATAGTTCACCCGAACGCCTCGGTATTCTCTACCTGACCACCTGAGTCGGTTTAGGGTACGGGCCGCCATGAAACTCGCTAGAGGCTTTTCTCGACAGCATAGGATCATCCACTTCACCACAATCGGCTCGGCATCAGGTCTCAGACTATGTGAATGGCGGATTTGCCTACCATTCGTCCTACACCCTTACCCCGGGACAACCACCGCCCGGGATGGACTACCTTCCTGCGTCACCCCATCACTCACCTACTGCAGGTCTGGTCCGTCGGCTCCACCACTCCCCCTTGCCCGAAGGCTCCGGGGCGGCTTCACGGACTTAGCATCGCCTGGTTCAATGTTTGACGCTTCACAGCGGGTACCGGAATATCAACCGGTTATCCATCGACTACGCCTGTCGGCCTCGCCTTAGGTCCCGACTTACCCTGGGCAGATCAGCTTGACCCAGGAACCCTTAGTCAATCGGCGCACACGTTTCCCACGTGTGTATCGCTACTCATGCCTGCATTCTCACTCGTGAACCGTCCACCACTAGCTTCCGCTGCAGCTTCACCCGGCACACGACGCTCCCCTACCCATCCACACAGGCGTTGGCCCTATTGTGTGAATGACACGACTTCGGCGGTACGCTTGAGCCCCGCTACATTGTCGGCGCGGAATCACTAGACCAGTGAGCTATTACGCACTCTTTCAAGGGTGGCTGCTTCTAAGCCAACCTCCTGGTTGTCTGTGCGACTCCACATCCTTTCCCACTTAGCGTACGCTTAGGGGCCTTAGTCGATGCTCTGGGCTGTTTCCCTCTCGACCATGGAGCTTATCCCCCACAGTCTCACTGCCGTGCTCTCACTTACCGGCATTCGGAGTTTGGCTAAGGTCAGTAACCCGGTAGGGCCCATCGCCTATCCAGTGCTCTACCTCCGGCAAGAAACACACGACGCTGCACCTAAATGCATTTCGGGGAGAACCAGCTATCACGGAGTTTGATTGGCCTTTCACCCCTAACCACAGGTCATCCCCCAGGTTTTCAACCCTGGTGGGTTCGGTCCTCCACGAAGTCTTACCTCCGCTTCAACCTGCCCATGGCTAGATCACTCCGCTTCGGGTCTTGAGCGCGCTACTATATCGCCCTATTCGGACTCGCTTTCGCTACGGCTTCCCCACACGGGTTAACCTCGCAACACACCGCAAACTCGCAGGCTCATTCTTCAAAAGGCACGCAGTCACGACCCACCAAGCAAAGCTTGATGAGCGACGCTCCCACGGCTTGTAGGCACACGGTTTCAGGTACTATTTCACTCCGCTCCCGCGGTACTTTTCACCATTCCCTCACGGTACTATCCGCTATCGGTCACCAGGGAATATTTAGGCTTAACGGGTGGTCCCGCCAGATTCACACGGGATTTCTCGGGCCCCGTGCTACTTGGGTGTCTCTCAAACGAGCCGTTGATGTTTCGACTACGGGGGTCTTACCCTCTACGCCGGACCTTTCGCATGTCCTTCGCCTACATCAACGGTTTCTGACTCGCCTCACAGCCGGCAGACTGTGAAAGAGAGATCCCACAACCCCGCATACGCAACCCCTGCCGGGTCTCACACGTATACGGTTTGGCCTCATCCGGTTTCGCTCGCCACTACTCCCGGAATCACGGTTGTTTTCTCTTCCTGCGGGTACTGAGATGTTTCACTTCCCCGCGTTCCCTCCACACACCCTATGTGTTCAGATGTGGGTGACAGCCCATGACGACTGCCGGGTTTCCCCATTCGGAAACCCCCGGATCAAAGCCTGGTTGACGACTCCCCGGGGACTATCGTGGCCTCCCACGTCCTTCATCGGTTCCTGGTGCCAAGGCATCCACCGTGCGCCCTTAAAAACTTGGCCACAGATGCTCGCGTCCACTGTGCAGTTCTCAAACAACGACCAACCACCCACCACCCCACCCCTACAGGGCGAGTTCACTGGGGCCGGCACTGAAGACACAACCTCACGGCCATACCCTCAGACACCCAACAGCGTGCCCGACACCCTTCACCGCTTCCCTCATCGTTCCACGCCCCGAAGGACAGTACTGGAAGGAGAAGACGATCAAGAGTGCCGAATAATCAACGTTCCACCCATGAGCAACCACCGTCGAACGTATGCCGACGTAATGGCCCTGGACCACCAGACAATGTCTGGCGGCCTAGATGCTCCTTAGAAAGGAGGTGATCCAGCCGCACCTTCCGGTACGGCTACCTTGTTACGACTTCGTCCCAATCGCCAGTCCCACCTTCGACAGCTCCCTCCCCGTGAGGGGTTGGGCCACCGGCTTCGGGTGTTACCGACTTTCGTGACGTGACGGGCGGTGTGTACAAGGCCCGGGAACGTATTCACCGCAGCAATGCTGATCTGCGATTACTAGCAACTCCGACTTCATGGGGTCGAGTTGCAGACCCCAATCCGAACTGAGACCGGCTTTTTGAGATTCGCTCCGCCTCACGGCATCGCAGCTCATTGTACCGGCCATTGTAGCACGTGTGCAGCCCAAGACATAAGGGGCATGATGACTTGACGTCGTCCCCACCTTCCTCCGAGTTGACCCCGGCAGTCTCCTGTGAGTCCCCATCACCCCGAAGGGCATGCTGGCAACACAGAACAAGGGTTGCGCTCGTTGCGGGACTTAACCCAACATCTCACGACACGAGCTGACGACAGCCATGCACCACCTGTACACCGACCACAAGGGGGCACCCATCTCTGGATGTTTCCGGTGTATGTCAAGCCTTGGTAAGGTTCTTCGCGTTGCGTCGAATTAAGCCACATGCTCCGCTGCTTGTGCGGGCCCCCGTCAATTCCTTTGAGTTTTAGCCTTGCGGCCGTACTCCCCAGGCGGGGAACTTAATGCGTTAGCTGCGGCACCGACGACGTGGAATGTCGCCAACACCTAGTTCCCACCGTTTACGGCGTGGACTACCAGGGTATCTAATCCTGTTCGCTCCCCACGCTTTCGCTCCTCAGCGTCAGTAATGGCCCAGAGATCCGCCTTCGCCACCGGTGTTCCTCCTGATATCTGCGCATTTCACCGCTACACCAGGAATTCCGATCTCCCCTACCACACTCTAGTCTGCCCGTATCGAATGCAGACCCGGGGTTAAGCCCCGGGCTTTCACATCCGACGCGACAGACCGCCTACGAGCTCTTTACGCCCAATAATTCCGGACAACGCTTGCGCCCTACGTATTACCGCGGCTGCTGGCACGTAGTTAGCCGGCGCTTCTTCTGCAGGTACCGTCACTTTCGCTTCTTCCCTGCTGAAAGAGGTTTACAACCCGAAGGCCGTCATCCCTCACGCGGCGTCGCTGCATCAGGCTTTCGCCCATTGTGCAATATTCCCCACTGCTGCCTCCCGTAGGAGTCTGGGCCGTGTCTCAGTCCCAGTGTGGCCGGTCGCCCTCTCAGGCCGGCTACCCGTCGTCGCCTTGGTGAGCCACTACCTCACCAACAAGCTGATAGGCCGCGGGCTCATCCTGCACCGCCGGAGCTTTTAACCCACCCCCATGCGAGGGAAGGTATTATCCGGTATTAGACCCCGTTTCCAGGGCTTGTCCCAGAGTGCAGGGCAGATTGCCCACGTGTTACTCACCCGTTCGCCACTAATCCACCCCGAAAGGCTTCATCGTTCGACTTGCATGTGTTAAGCACGCCGCCAGCGTTCGTCCTGAGCCAGGATCAAACTCTCCGTGAATGTTTACTCGGCCAGTAAATTAATACAGCCGGTGCACACACACGAGAGCGGAACAGTCAAGCGGAATAAGCCCGACCGTTCACAGCGTCCTCGCTGTGTTTGTGTTACTTCAAAGGAACCTCGCCCCGACCGAATGGCCGAGAACGGGGTATCAACAAATCTGGCGTTGATTTTTGGCACGCTGTTGAGTTCTCAAGGAACGGACGCTTCCTTCGTACTCACCCGAGAGACTCTCTCAGGCTTTCCTCCGGGCAGTTTCCCTTCGGTCCTACTGTTTAGCTTGTCCTGCGTCTTGCTGTCTTGCGTTTCCGACTCTATCAGACCGTTTCCGTATCCGATTTCCTCGGTGCTTTCCAGGTTTTCGCTTTCGCGTTTCCCTTTCCGGCGACTCCGACTTTATCAGAAGTTCTGAGTCGGAATTTCCGTCCCGCTCGGGTTGGTCCCTGGCACGCAGTTGAGCCGGGTTCCCTCGCTGGCGGAGCCGTAAACGTACTGGAGC
>NZ_AEJB01000643.1 GCF_000331005.1 Streptomyces turgidiscabies Car8 | reverse complement strand
CCCTGTTTATGAAGGGAATGTCGGGGCACCAGCACGAGCACACCTGATGCTCTCGAAACACTTGAATCAAAGGAAAAGGTGAAGGACATCCGCGAGCGATGGCGGGCGGCGCTGCGCCGGACGCCGGTGTCCGTCTGGAACGACGACGTCACGGACTGGGCCGCCGCGCTGACCTACTACGCGGTTCTGGCCCTGTTCCCCCTGCTCCTGGTGATCCTCTCGATCCTCGGTCTGACCATGCCCACGGCCAAACCCGAGGTCATCGACCGTATGACACAGGCCGCTCCGGCCGCTTCACGCGAACTGCTGCGCGGCACCCTGCGGCAGATGGCCGAACAGTCGTCGACGGCCTGGACGCTGATCTTCGTCGCGGGAACGGGCGCGCTGTGGTCGGGCTGCAGCTATCTGAGCGTCTTCCGACGGGCGATGTACTCCATGCACCGGATCGACGCCGACCGGCCGGTGTGGCGTACCGCTCCGCGTATCATCGCCACAGGCCTGGTCCTGATCACCCTGCTCCTCACCTCGACCCTCGCGATGCTGCTCACCGGCAACCTCACCCGGCGTCTGGGCAGAGCTCTGGATCTCAGCACCGGCACCCAGTTCGCCTGGAACGCCGTGCGGTGGCCGGTCATCGCCGTGGTCGCCGTCGCCCTGGTGCTCGTCCTGTACCGTTCGGGCCCGCCAGGCACCCGCCCCGTCCGCCGGATGGCGCCCGGCGGCGCGCTGGCGGTCGTACTCCTGCTGGCCGTGTCGGTCGGCTTCGCGGTCTACACCGCGCACGTCAGCACCTACGACCGTCTGTACGGGTCGCTGGCCGGCATCGTGGTCTTCCTGGTCTGGCTGTGGCTGTCCAACCTGGCGCTTCTGGTCGGCGTCCAGTTCAACGCGGAGCTGGCGA
>NZ_AEJB01000642.1 GCF_000331005.1 Streptomyces turgidiscabies Car8 | reverse complement strand
CCCGCCCTCTTTGGAGGAGTTCCCGTGGCCATCTCGGTCTTCGACCTGTTCTCGATCGGCATCGGCCCGTCCAGCTCCCACACGGTCGGCCCCATGCGGGCGGCCCGGCTGTTCGCCCGCCGACTGCGCAACGAGGAGGTCCTCGGGGCGGTGGCGTCGGTCCGCGCGGAGCTGTACGGCTCCCTGGGCGCGACCGGCCACGGCCACGGCACTCCCAAGGCGGTGCTGCTCGGCCTGGAGGGCGCCTCTCCGCGCACGGTGGACGTCGAGGGCGCCGACCAACGGGTGGAGCAGATCAAGGAGTCGGGCCGGCTCAGGCTCCTCGACGACCACGAGATCGACTTCTCCTTCGACGACGACCTCGTCCTGCACCGCCGTAAGACGCTCCCCTACCACGCGAACGGCATGACCCTGTGGGCGTACGACGCCTCGGGGGCCGAGCTGCTGTCGAAGACGTACTACTCGGTGGGCGGCGGATTCGTCGTCGACGAGGACGCGGTGGGCGCGGACCGGATCAAGCTCGACGACACGGCCCTCAAGTACCCCTTCCGCACGGGCGACGAGCTGCTGCGCCTGACGAAGGAGACGGGCCTGTCGATCTCCGCGCTGATGCTGGAGAACGAGCGTGCCTGGCGCACCGAGGACGAGATCCGCTCCGGGCTGCTGGACATCTGGCGGGTGATGCAGGCGTGCGTGTCACGCGGTATGTCCCGCGAGGGCATCCTGCCGGGCGGGCTCCGCGTACGTCGGCGCGCGGCCATGTCCGCCCGCCAACTCCGGGCGGAGGGCGAGCCGTTGGCCCGCGCGATGGAGTGGATCACGCTGTACGCGATGGCGGTGAACGAGGAGAACGCGGCGGGCGGCCGGGTCGTGACGGCCCCGACGAACGGGGCCGCGGGCATCATCCCGGCGGTCCTGCACTACTACCTCAACTTCGTGCCGGGCGCCGATGAGGAGGGCGTGGTCCGTTTCATGCTCGCCGCCGGCGCGATCGGCATGCTGTTCAAGGAGAACGCGTCCATCTCCGGCGCGGAGGTCGGCTGCCAGGGCGAGGTCGGCTCGGCCTGCTCGATGGCGGCGGGCGCCCTGGCGGAAGTGCTCGGCGGGAGCCCCGAACAGGTCGAGAACGCGGCCGAGATCGGCATGGAACACAACCTCGGCCTGACCTGCGACCCGGTCGGCGGCCTGGTCCAGATCCCGTGCATCGAGCGCAACGGCATGGCGGCGGTGAAGGCGGTCACGGCGGCGCGGATGGCGATGCGGGGGGACGGCTCGCACAAGGTGTCCCTGGACAAGGTCATCAAGACGATGAAGGAGACGGGGGCCGACATGAGCGTCAAGTACAAGGAGACGGCTCGGGGCGGGTTGGCTGTGAACATCATCGAGTGCTGAGGGTATGGGCTGGGCCCTGACCAGCGCGTTCGTGGCTTTCGGCGCTGTCAGGGCCTTCCCTGCTCACGGGGCGGAAAGTCCCCCGGAAATCCGAGGGGACGGGTGTCTGACCCGGGGGTTCGAGACATCGCGATCGCTGGTCCGATCCGCCCTGACTGTCAACCGGCGTCAGGATGTATCAAATCGACCCCCAAGCCCGCCAGAGGGGTGCCATTGGATACATGAGTGCTGCGGAGAACTCGCGCCTGGAGCAGCGACTGGCAGGCCTGCCAAAGACCTTCGCCCTCGGCACCGAGCGATTCGAAGCAGCCCCGGGAGAAACCATCCCCAAGTCCAACGTCGCCCGCAGCGTCGTCGACGCGATGCGCCGGGGCTGACACAGCGACATCGGCGAACTCCAGGAAGTCGCACGCGGGTTGGATGCTCCCTCCGTCATCCGTCCCGCCGTTGAAGCGGTGCTCGCGCGCTCCGGTCCCTGGACTGGATCGCCTCCTTTCGAACCCGGGTACGTAGTGCCCGGCCACGGCCCGGTCATCGACGAACACGCCCTGCCCGCGGTACTCGACGCGCCCCGCGACTACTACCGGCTGGTGCTCGCCACCGCCCAGGCCGGCCTGGGCGACGGACTCACGCCACTGCAGGCAGCGCGTCATTGTCGCCTCGGCCCGTTCGCCGACCTGCCCGACGCGGAAGGCATCGTCCTCGACCTGCACCGCGCCTACACCGACGCCACCGACGTCCCCTTCGACCTGACCCAGGCGTTCGCCGAGACAGTCACCTTCAACTCCGGCCCCCTGCATACCCAGGTCCGACCAGCGTCGGCCCCACCTCCTGAAACACACCCTGCCCCACACCCGCCTGCCCAGGAGCAGGGCTTCTGCTCCGGACAGGCCCCGGCGGACGCCGGTGATGTCCAGGTGGTCCTGACCAGGTGTCGGCATGCTCCCTCGGTGATTCCGGTGGCGATCGGCCGGCCGCGTTCAAGGGCGGTGGCGGAGCAGGTGCTCGGCCTTGCCGACAGGTGGTTCACGGCCTCGTCGATGCCCTTGTGCCGGGCGCCACGCGGTCCGGCCGCGCGGGCGGCTTCCTCGAGTGCGGCGGCGGTCTGCTGCATGTTCCCCTCTGGAGTGTGGGAACCCTGCACGCCGACTCGACCCGGCCCTCCGCCCCGCCCGCCCGACCCCTGCTCACCTCCCTGGAGGCACGTCCAAGTACGCCGCCGCGTACCGGTGCTCAAGCTCCTTGATCGCGCCACTGCGCCAGCTCTCCGACACGGACTCCGACACGGGATCGGGGAATATGTCCTCCTCGCCTTTCTCCACTCCGTCGAAGATGTTCCGCGCCGCGGTCTCCGCGGACGGCTTCGGTACGTCGTCGAAGCCTTTCGTCATATCCGTGTCCACGGGACCGGGCAGGACAACGTGTACGCTCACGCCCCGTCCGGACAGAAGGGCTCGCCACGACTGGGACAGGGAGAACACGGCCGCTTTCGAGATCGAGTAGCCCGCCGAGGCAGGCACGGCGGCCCAGGCCGCCAGCGACGCCACATTGACGATGGCGCCCTGGGAACGAGTCAGCAACGGCAGGAAGGCCTGGGTCACGTCCCGCGTGCCAAAGAGATTGACGGCGAGGTGCTGTTCGAGCACGGCGTGATCGCTCAAGTCGTCGGCGAGTGCTATGCCTGCGTTGTTGACGAGGATATCGAGAGACTCGATTTTCTCGGCGGCCGCCTGTATCTGCGCAGCGTCGGTCACGTCCAGGGCCAGCCGCGTGACACGCTCATCCGCGTGGGTGAAGGACTGGCGCGTGCCCGCGTACACGCGCTTCGCGCCCCTCCTCAAGGCTTCCTCTATCAGCGCCAGTCCGATACCGCGATTGGCCCCGGTTACCAGAACGGTTGCGTCTGCGACCGTCGACATGTGATCTCCTCGCTTGGTTGCGTGATGCGAACTTCGTCTCGTCCCGGACCTCTGCCGGGACGCAGGCGGTAAAGCGGCGTCGAGACTGCGATCTCTCGGCTTCGTGTCGGTGGTCGGGCTGTCAGCCACGAGGTTGGTGGTTCGGCTTGTCTGTTCTGCTCGCTGGGACTGTCGTAAAGGCTGTGGACTGACGTGGCATGAGAGATCCGGCCCCGGGCGACTGTCATGGGGTGTCACCCCTCCGGTGATCACGCTGTCGTGGGTGCGAGAGATCGCATGCGGGAAGACCGCCACGTGCGATGTACCGGTGCCGTGTCAGTGGGTCGGCGTCAGTGATGCTTCGTCAGCTTCGTGTGGGAGTGCTGGTGGTGGGTTCGATGCACGCATGCGGTATGCATTTCCCCGCATGCGTGCATCGGTCACGCCCGACTCTACGAAGGCGGGGCCGGAAGCGGATCTGTCACCGCATCGGTCATGGTGCTGCCAAGTGCCGGTGAATGGGGTGCCCCGTGTGGCTCCGGCGGCCGCAGACCATTACTGAGGTGTTCAGGGTGGGGCCGGTGGTGTGAGGGCCAGGCCGGTGGCGGTGAGGCAGCCGTCGATAGGTGTGGCCGGAGCTGGATCCTGCGTAACTCCCGGCGGAGTGTGCGGTCGAGGGCGCCGCGCATGTGGTCGAGGTGGCCGTGGGTGATGACAGTGACGTCTTTCACCGGAAAGGGCGGGATGCCCGTGCACCGAACACCTTCGGTTCCCCGCGCCATCTCAGCGATGGGGCACCTCAGAGCCGAGGCTCCACGCGAACGGAGCCTCGCAGAGGGAGTGAGTCCGACTCGGATCGCCGGCCGCCGACCCCGACGCGGAGAGCCCGCTATGGCACCTCCATGACAGATGAGGTGACGGATCCGCCTCCACAACCTTCACCGTACGGTCCAGACGCCATAAGCGCACTCAGCCGATGCGGTGGACAGAAGGTGCCGGTTTCCGCGCGAGGCTGCGACCAGCAGGTCCGCGAGACCACTGAGCTCGTCGGCTGACGCCTGCCCCTCAATCACACCGAAGAGAACGGCGACATCTCATGAGCCAGCCCAGCACCATCCGCTTCGAACGGACGACCAGGCAGACCGCCAAGATCACGTTGGCGAATCCGCCTGTGAACGTGGTGATTCCTGAGACCGTGGTGACGCTGCACCGGATCGTCGCGGAGCTCGAAACGGACCCCGACATCCAGGTCGTCGTCTTCACCAGCGAGGTTCCCGACTTCTTCTTCAACCACTTCGACGGCTCCGCAGCCGAACTCCCCGTGCCCGAGCACGAGGACGACAACCCGGTCTGGACCGACATGGTCCTGCGGCTGAGCAAGGCCCAGTACGTCACCATCGCCGCCATCCGTGGCCGCACCCGCGGCGCCGGCAACGAGCTGGCCCTCGCCTGCGACCTGCGGTACGCCAGCCGCGAGAAGGCGTTCTTCGGACAGCCCGAGGTCGGCATCGGCATCGTCCCCGGCGGAGGCGGCAGCGAGCGGCTCCCCCGCTCCATCGGCCGCGACCGGGCGCTGGAAGCCATCCTCAGCAGTGCCGACTACGACGCCGAGCTGGCCGAACGCTGGGGATGGGTCACCCGCGCCCTGCCCGACGCCGACCTCGACGCCTTCGTCGACGCCATGACCGCCCGCCTCGCCTCCTTCGACCGGCAGGCACTGGCGACCGCCAAGTCGGCCGTCAACCGAGCGACACTGCCGCCGGACGCCGACCTCGTCGCCTCGTACGACGCATTCGCGGGGACTCTGACAAACCCGGGATTCTTCGCCCGCGCTACCAGGCTCGGCGAGTTCGTTGCCGACAAGGGCCTCGAAGTCGAGTACCAGCTCGGCGAGTACACCGGCCTGGTCAACCAGAACCTCTGATCCACATCGCGCCGCCGGTAGCGTCTGCCGCGGCGTTCTCCAACGCCACAGCAGTACGCAGCCAGTCAGGTGGCCGCCCGGGACGGCGGTCAGCGGTGGTGTACCCGCACTACCCCGCGGGGGCGACCGAAGCGGCGGCCTCAGCCGCCACTCAGGCGGTCTCCCCCGGGGGGGGGGGGGACCGCCGGTCAGCCCCTCAGACGCATCCCGTCCTCGAAGTCGACGCGGGCCAGGTCGGCGCGCGAGACGATACCGAGCTTGGGGAACACGTTGGCCAGGTGATAGCCCACCGTTCGAGGGCTGATCAGCAGCTGTGTCCCGATCTCCCGGTTGGTGAGTCCCTCCGCGGCCAGCCGTACGACTCTCAGCTCCTGCTGGGTGAGGATCGAGCCGGCATCCCGGGCCGGTACGGAGTCGCGGCGCGGTTGCTGCCCGGCCAGCTCCTGCTCGGCACGAGTGCGGGCGAGCAAGGGAGCCGCGTCGAGCCGCCGGAAGGTCTCGGCGGCTTCGGCCAGCTGTGTCCGGGCGTCGGTACGACGGCGGTTCCGCCGCAGCCACTCGCCGTACAGCAGGCGCGTCCGGGCGTAGGGGAAAGCCCGCGACGGAGCTCCGGGGACGTCCAGCGCGAGCCGGAACTGCTTCTCCGCATCCGCTCCGGACGTCAGCAGCGCCTGGACGAGGTGCGTCGCGGAGACCGCCCACGCCGCGTGGGACCGCTCGGCCCACCGCCGCAGCAACCGTGCCTGCTCCTCGGCCGTCGCCGGCTGCCCGGCCTGGATCGCGGCCTCGGCGGTGTCCGGTGCGGCGAGCACCGCGATGGTGGGGTGCGCCGTGTGGTGGCCGTCCTCGGTCAGACGGATCAGGAGGTCCAGTGCCTCCTCGGCCCGGCCGGCGAAGAGCGCGGACATCCCGAGGGTCCACTGTGCGGCTGCGCTGAGAAGGCGCACTCCGCGCGGAGCCGACATTTCGATGGTCCGGGCGGCGAGGTCGGCGACGGTCTGCTCCTCACCGCGCGGGGCTGCCAGCAGTCCGAGACTGATGCGGTACTGCGAGGCCAGTTGCTCGTCGCCGATCTCCTGCGCCACCCGTAGCCCCTCAAGGCCGTTCGCCTTGGCCAGGGTCCAGGAGCCTCGCGCGACATCGAGCGTCAGCGTCTGGGCCAGTGCCTGGGCCAGGGCGGTGACCTGGTCCGTGTGCCGGAGTTCGTCGATCCCCCGGTGCAGAGTCTCCCCCAGTTCCGGTTCGATACCCCAGGCCACCGCCACCGGTGCCGGTGGCATCAGGAGCCAGGAACCGCCGCTGAGCCGGGCGAGGGCCTCACGGCCGGGCGCCACCGCCCGGTCCTGATCGGCTACGCCGCCGCGCTGGTCATCCGTCCACCAGGTGCGCAGCAACGGCAGCAGATCGGCGTTCGGGAAGTCCCCCTGGGAGAACCGCCGTTCGAGCCGCTGGAGTGCCTCGCGCCGCAGTTCGCCGTGCCCGGCCGCCCACGCCGCGCGCAGTGCCATGCTGCCGAGCTTGAACGCCTGCCCGGGGTCGGCCACCCGCTCCATGTCCCGGGTCAGCTGACGGGAGGCGGACTCCATATGGCCGTGTGCGAACTCGATCAGCCCGCGCAGCCCCTCACTGAGCTCCGTGACCGTGGCTTCGGAGGAAAGCCCTTCGGCCTGCTCCAGCATGTCCCGCGCCACATCGGCCTGCCCGGCCTCCCAGGCCGCCTTCGCACCGTGGGCCAGCCGTCTGGCCGCGTCGTCCGTGGCCGAGGACAGCGCCGCCGCACGCCGCAGGGCACGGGCAGCCGTGGAACAGCCACCGCGCGCCCAGGAGCGGTGGGCCGACTCCTCCAGCAGGCGGGCCACCTCCTCGTCGGGTCCGTCCGAGGTCTCCAGGGCTGCGGCGAGGTGCCAGGGACGGAGTTCGTCGGCGTTCTCACCGGTCAGCACGGAGGCGAGCGCGCGATGAACCGCCTGCCGGTCCGTGGTCGGCGCCTCCTCGTAGACCACCGCTCCCATCAGCTGGTGGCGAAGGCAGAGCCGACCGTCCGAGCGCGTGGTGAGCAGGCCCGAGCGCATCGCCTCGTCCCACGCGACCGTGTCGAGGCCGAGCACGAGACCGGCCTGGCACATGGTGTTTCCGTCACTGCGGTCATCGGCGGCGATGAGGAGAAGCGCGGTGCGGGCGGGCGCGGACAACCGCTCGACGCGGGCACGGAAGGCACGGCGCAGGCGTGGCCCGACGGCGATCCGCTCACCGGCGAGCGGGTGCGCCGAGGTGTCGCCGGCCGCCACGGACGTGGGCAGTTCCTGGAGTGCGAGCGGGTTGCCCGCCGCCGCGCGGACCGCGCGGCGGATCACCACCTCGTCCGCGTACGGAGCGGCGGCCTGGGCGAGCAGCCGGGCGTCGTCGTCGTGCAGCCCACGGACCTCGCTCGCCGCCAGCTGCTCCCAGGGGCCCTCGGCGGGATCGTCGTGTCCCGTGAGGAGCATGCCCACGGGCTCGCTGCGCAGTCGGCGGGCGACGAAGGCCAGGCACTGTGCGGAGGGCTCATCCAGCCACTGGACGTCGTCGGCGATGAGCAGCACCGGCCGTTCCTCGGCCAGGTCGCTCAGGAGCGTGAGCACGGCGACGCTGATCAGGAACCGGTCTGCCACGTCACCGCTGTTGCCGAGCGCCGCGTTCAAGGCCCTGACCTGCGGTTCTGGGAGGGTACTGATCCGGTCGGCCACCGGCCAGAGCAGTTCGTGCAGGGCGGCGAACGTCAGTCCCGACTCCAGGCGAGTGCCCCGGCATCTCAGGACGGTGAAGTCCGCGGTGGCGGACTCGGCCGCGTATGCGAGCAGGGCGGTCTTTCCGATGCCGGGGTCGCCCCACAGCATCAGGGCTGATCCGTCGCCTTGACGAGCACCGTCAAGTACCCGGTCAAGGGCTGCCTGTTCCTGGCGTCGTCCGTACAGGTTCATTTGATTGAATCTTAAGGCTGTTGTTGCCGGAGCCACTGGAGAGGCCTCCTCTTCAATCATATGTGGCGCCCCCGTGACGGATTCGGTGACTGATCCGGTGACCGATCCGCTTCCCTCCCTCCGTCCGTAGCGTCGTGCGTGGTCACTGCACGCGCGCACCACCGCGGGAGGACGACATGGCGACGGCGATCACCGGATGGGGAAGCGTCGGCGAGCAAGTCACTCCGCGGACACGCCGGAAGTGGGCTTACGCCCGCTCGACCGTGAAGCGACCAGCACATTCCACCGGGGCGTTCTCCCGCCCGAAGCGCGCATCTCCCCTGGAGCACACGATTGGCACAGCCCAGCACGATCGGCGTGGAGCGGCTGACACCCAGGATCCGCAGGATCACGTTCTCGGATCCACCAGCAGGCCTGTTGGTCCCGGAGACCGTCTCCCGACTGCGGGAAGTCGACGGAATGAGCGAGGACCCGGAGGTCCACGTCGCCGTCTTCACGAGCAGCACGCCCGGCTCCTTCTTCAACCACTTCGATCTCGGTCAGGCCGACGGCTTCGGGGCGCCATCCGACACCGAGGTGACACCGGCGTGGGTCGATCTGGTGGTGCGGCTGCCCCAAGGCTCCGTTCATCAGGATCGCGTCCATCCGCGGCCGGACCAGGGGGCGGCGGGAACGAGCTGACACTGGCCCTCGATCTCCGCCACGCCAGCCGCGAGCACGCGGTGTTCGGCCACCCCGAGGTTCGGCTCCTGGATCCTTCCCGGCGGCGGGGGCACCGAGCGTCTGCCCCGACGCCGACGTGCGAGCGGCCTTCACGGAATTCCTGGGATCGCTCACCTGGCCCGGAGTTCATAATCGCCAGCCCCAGTTCCAGGAGCTCGTCGACGAAAAATGGGCTCGAAGAAGTCGAGCTCCACATGGGCGATTACCTGAGAATCTCACCTCAGCAGTCATGAACCGTACAAATAATTTCTCAGGGAGAAATCGTGAACATTACTTACAGGAACGCGCCGACGAAGACCGTCGATGTCGGCGGTACGCGGTTCGCCTACCGTCGGCTCGGCGTGGATACAGGTGCTACGGCTGTGCCGGTGATCGCCCTGAATCACCTGGTGGGGGTGCTGGACAACTGGGACCCCCGTGTCATCGACGGCCTCGCCGCCAGACATCTGGTGATCACCTTCGACAACCGGGGCGTCGGCGCGTCAGAAGGAAGGACTCCGGACTCGATCGCCGCGATGGCGCATGACGCCATCGCCTTCATCAGGGCACTGGGCTTCGATCAGGTCGATCTTCTCGGATTCTCCCTGGGCGGCATGATCGCGCAGGTGATGCTGCACGAGGAACCTCAGCTCTTCCGGAAGGTCATCCTCGCGGGGACGGGCCCGGCCGGCGGCGCGGGAATCAACAAGGTCACGGCTCTCACTCTCCTGGACACGGCAAAAGCCAAGCTGACGGGCAAGGATCCGAAGGAACTCCTCTTCTTCACCCAGACGGAGAACGGCAAGGCTGCAGCCCGACAATTCATCTTGCGACTGCACGAGCGGACGACCGACCGCGACAAGGAGATATCCCTCAGCGCCACCAATGCCCAGTTCAAGGCCATCCACAGCTGGGGAACTCAGGAACCCACGGACCTGACGACCGTCAAACAGCCCGTCCTGGTGGCAAACGGAGAGGCCGACAAGATGGTACCCAGCACCAATTCCAGCGATCTGGCCCGACGTCTGCCGAATGCTCGACTGACCCTGTATCCCGATGCCGGTCACGGCGGCATATTCCAGTACCACGAAGAGTTCGTCGACGAGGCACTGGGATTCTATGAGTCCTGAACTCTTCGAAGCGGTCTCCGGCGGTGAGACCACCGACCAGCTGTATCCGGCAAGCCCGAGCACGGCGTGCTGGTGACGCAGGCCCTCGTCTCCACCACACCCACGTGTTCGTCGGCAACAACCGACATCGACCGCCGGCAGACCATCATCGAGGAGCTCGTCGACCGGCTCACGACACCGTCCGGCCCGGACCACGGGCTGCCCGCCGGACTGCCGTGCTCGGAGTACCTGGACGCCTCCCGCGATCTCCTGGGCTACGACGGCGAGGCCCACGAGCAGGCCGTCATCGAGCGCTTCGGCGCCTACACGATTCCTTTCGTGATCGACATCGGCAGCTTCTGCCTGTTCAGCACCCGGCCCGCCCGACCGTGCCCGTTCACCCACCGACGGAGTACGTGAATCGGCTCTCGTTCGGCTCCCCACCCAAGAGAAACAGCGAGGACATGACCGTAGACACCGACACCGACAGCACCGTCCGCCCGTTCCGCATCGACATCCCGCAGGCCGACCTGGACGACCTCCGCGAGCGCCTCAGCCGTGTCCGGCTGCCTGACGCGATCCCCGGCACAGGCTGGGAGATGGGCATCCCGGTCGACTACCTGGCCGAGTTGGCCGAGTACTGGCGCACCACCTACGACTGGCGCGCCTGGGAGAAGCGGCTGAATCAACTGCCGCAGTTCACCACCACCGTCGACGGTCAGAACATCCACTTCGTGCACGTCCGCTCGCCCGAGCCCGACGCCACCCCGCTGGTCCTCACCCACGGCTGGCCCGGCTCGTTCGCCGAGTTCCTGCACGTGATCGGCCCCCTGAGCGACCCGCGCGCCCACGGCGGCGACCCCGCGGACGCCTTCCACCTGGTCATCCCGTCCATCCCCGGATACGGGTTCTCCGGCCCGGTCACCGAACGCGGCTGGAACTCCACCCGGGTGGCCGGCGCCTGGGCGCAGCTGATGGCCCGCCTCGGGTACGACCGCTACGGCGCCCAAGGTGGCGACTGGGGCTCGTTCGTCTCCCGGGAACTCGGCCGCGTCGACGCCGACCACGTCATCGGCGTGCACGTCAACTTCCTGACGGCCGACCCCACCGGCACGCCAGGAGAACTCGATGACGTCAGCCCCGACGACCGGGCCAGGCTCGAACGCAACCTGCAGATCCGGGCCGAGGGCAGCGGCTACTTCGCCATCCAGGCGTCCCGGCCGCAGACCCTCGGGTTCGCGCTGGCCGACTCTCCGGTCGGGCAACTGGCCTGGATCGCCGAGAAATTCAAGGAGTGGACCGACCCCACCGGGGATGCGGTCGACCGCGACCACATGCTCACGCACGTCATGCTGTACTGGCTGACCAACACCGCCGCCTCATCCGCCCGGTTCTACTACGAGGTCACCCACGCGTCGGGCCCCGCCCAGCAGGAGGTCGACCCGGCCGGCGGCGTCCAGCCCGAGCGGCCGCCCACCCCGCTGGGCGTCGCCGTCTTCCCGTACGACGCCCTGCCCATCCGCGTCCTCGCGGAGCGCACCAACAACATCGCGCGCTGGACCGAGTTCGGCCGCGGCGGCCACTTCGCCGCCATGGAGCAACCCGAACTCCTCGTCGGCGACATCCGGACCTTCTTCAGCGAGCTGAGTCACTGAGGGGCTCCTGTGTTGCACACCCCCCGAGCAATAGTATTATGGTCATAATCTAAAAACTCCCGAAGGGACCAGATCCGCATGTCCGAGCAGATCCTGCCCACCACCGCACGCGCCTGGCACCTTGAGACCCGCCCGGAGGGCTGGCCGGTACCGTCCGACTTCGCCCTGCGCGAGGTGGACCTCGCCGCACTCGGCCCCGGCCAGCTCCTGGTCGCCAACGAGTACCTTTCCGTCGACCCCTACATGCGCGGCCGGATGAGCGACAAGAAGTCCTACATCGAACCGTTCGCGGTGGGCGCACCGATGGACGGCACCGCCGTCGGCCGCGTCCTGGCCTCCAACTCCGACGGCTTCGCACCCGGTGACCACGTGACGCACTTCCTCGGCATGCGCGACCACGCGGTCATCGACGCGCAGACCGCCCAGAAGGTCGACCCGAATCTCGCACCGCTCTCCACCTACCTCGGCGTGCTCGGCGCCACCGGCCTCACCGCCTACATCGGACTGACGCGGTTCGCGAAGATCAAGGAAGGCGACACCGTCTTCGTCTCCGGCGCGGCCGGAGCCGTCGGCAGCACGGTCGGCCAGATCGCGAAGCTGCAGGGCGCCGGCCGGGTGATCGGCAGCGTGGGCTCGGACGAGAAGGTCAAGCTCCTCATCGAGGAGTACGGCTACGACGCGGCCTTCAACTACAAGAACGGCCCCGTCGCCGAGCAGCTGGCGCAGGCCGCGCCGGACGGCATCGACGTCTACTTCGACAACGTCGGCGGCGAACACCTCGAGGCGGCGATCGACGCGCTCAACCTGCACGCACGCATCGTTCTGAGCGGAATGGTCTCCCAGTACAACGACGAGAAGGTCGTCGGGCCGCGCAACCTGTGGAACTTGTCCGTCACCCGCTCGGACCTGCTCACCTTCATGGTCACAGAAGAACTCGACCTCATGCCGGACTTCATCCGCGACGTCGGCGGCTGGCTCGCCACCGGCAAACTCCGCTACCAGGAAACCGTCAGGGACGGCCTCGACAACACCATCGACGCCTACCTCGCACTCATGCGCGGCCAAAGCATCGGCAAGATGATCGTCAGGCTCTGAACCCCACCGTCAGCCGGCCTCAGCCTCTGCTCGCACGCTTGCCCGTAGCGCACCACACGCTTCCCACGCCGACCGGCGCGTCCAGATCGTGCGATCACCGACCCCCTGGACGGTACGGGGGCGGCTTCCCGGACGGCGCGGCCTGATCCACCGGCCGACCGGCAGGTCGACCGAAAACACTCGGCAGCGGCTGCGGCCACTGGAGTCGGCGCGCCCTTCTCACGTCGTCTGGAGCTTCCATGGACATCTCCACCAGCACGGTCCTCGTCACCGGAGCCAACCGGGGCTTCGGCCGGGCGCTCGCCGTCGAGCTGCTCGGCCGAGGTGCAACGGTGTACGCCGGCGCCCGCGATCCCGGCCAGGTCGACCTACCGGGCGCCAAGCCGATCGCGCTCGACATCACCGACCCCGCCTCCATCGCGGCCGCCGCCAAGGCCACCGGCGACGTGACGGTGTTGATCAACAACGCCGGCTCACCCCCCGGCGCCGACCTGCTCACCGGCGACCTGAACGACATCCGCCACGAGATGGACACCCACTACATCGGCACCCTTTCGGTGGTCCGGGCATTCGCTCCGCAGATCGCGGCCAACGGCGGCGGGGCGATCCTGAACATCCTGTCCGGTCTGTCCTGGGTCAGCTTCCCGGAGATCGGCGCCTACTGCGCCGCCAAGTCCGCGGAGTGGTCCCTCACCAACGCCCTGCGCGTGCAACTCGCCGACCAGGGCATCCGCGTCGCCGGACTGCACGTCGGCTACATGGACACCGACATGGTCCGGGCAGTCGACGCGGCCAAGTCGGCCCCCGCCGACATCGCCCGGATCGCCATCGACGGCATCGCCGCCGGCGCCTACGAGATCCTCGCGGACGACGCCGCCCACCAAGCCCAGGCGGCGCTGGCCATAGGCGTCCCGGCGCTCTACCCCCAGCTCCCCTGAGGACCGGCGGGTCGAGAATCCGCGCGGCCCACGGAGAACCGTCCTGTCCCAGCCTGTCCACGGCGCAGGCCGAGGTTGTCCACCCAAGAACTCATTGCTCAATCACCGATCTGTCTGCAAGGAAACGTCATGGCACAGCTACAAGTCGGCCAACCGGCCGGGCGGGGCTCCACCCTGTGGGTCATCGTCATCACCAGCGTGGCGGGATTCATCACCGCGCTGGACAACCTGATCGTCACCACCGCTCTCCCCTCCATCCGCGAGGACCTCGGCGGCAACCTCGAAGACCTGGAATGGACGGTCAGCGCCTACACCCTCGCCTTCGCGGTCCTGGTGATGTTCGGCGCCTCCCTCGGCGACCGCTTCGGCCGCAGACGCATGTTCATCCTCGGACTCGGCATCTTCACGGCCGCCTCCGTCGCGGCCGCCCTCGCGCCCGGCATGAACGAACTCATCGCCGCCCGTGCCGTGCAGGGCGTCGGGTCCGCGATCGTGACACCACTGACGCTCACCCTGCTGTCGGCCGCCGTCCCCGCCGAACGGCGCGGCGCCGCCCTGGGAGTCTGGGGCGCGGCCAGCGGCATCGCCGTCGCCATGGGACCGCTCATCGGCGGCACCCTCACCCAGCACCTCTCCTGGCAGTGGATCTTCTGGGTGAACGTCCCGATCGGCCTGGCGCTGATCCCGGTCAGCCTGCTCAAGCTCAAGGAGAGCCACGGCCCGAACCAGAGCCTCGACCTGATCGGCACCGCCCTTGCCAGCGGCGGTCTGTTCGGCATCATCTACGCCCTGGTCCGCGGCAACGCCGACGGCTGGACCAGCGCCCCGATCCTGGGAGGTCTGATCGGGGGTGCGGTACTGCTCATCGCCTTCGTCCGCTACGAACTGCGCACCGAGCACCCGATGCTGCCGATGCGGCTCTTCCGGCACCGCTCCTTCAGTGCCATCAACATCGCCAGCCTGCTGATGTTCCTGGGCATGTTCGGGGCGATCTTCCTGCTCAGCCAGTACCTGCAGCTCGTCGGCGGCTACTCGCCGATAGAAGCGGGCGTACGGATGCTGCCCTGGACCGCCATGCCCATGATCGCCGGACCGCTGGCCGGGGTGCTCTCCGACCGCGTCGGGGGTGGACCGGTCGTCGCGGTGGGCATGGCCCTGAACGCAGTAGGCCTCGCGCTCTGGGCACTGGCCGTCGAACCGGACGCCTCCTACACCAGCCTGCTGCCGGCACTGATCGTCTGCGGCATCGGCATGGGCATGTTCTTCGCCCCGTCCGCCAACCTCGTCATGAGCACCGTCCGCCCCGAGGAACAAGGCATCGCCTCCGGCGCCAACAACGCGATCCGCGAACTCGGCGGCGCCATCGGCGTCGCCTCACTGGCCGCCGTCTTCTCCTCCCAGGGCGGCTACGGATCCCCCGCACAGTTCGTCGACGGACTCACCCCCGCGCTCTGGGTCGGCTCCGGCGCGGTCGCCGTGGCCGCGGCACTCGCCTTCTCGATGCCCCGCAAGCCGAAAGCAGACAACCCGACCGCCAACCCGGCCGCCGCCGCTGCGGGCGCCGCCTGAATGCCACACCGCCGACCGGCTCGCACCGCCTCTCGGTGAGCGACCGGGCGTCCCGGGCCCGCCGCGGATGCTGCGGGCCCTATGGCCCCTCCCACCTGCTGCCGGCACTCTGGGGCCGGCAGAGGTGCGGTCGGTCGCGCACTCGAATTCCTCGACTCTCCGGCTTCAGATTCGAGCCGGTTGGTAAAGGGGGTTCGTCATACGTCGGCGAGGGCGACATCACCCGACAGTGCCGCGATGGATCGCACACACGGCCCGGCGCGGTGTTGAGGACGGTGCCGCGTGCGACTGCACCGTCGTAGCGCAGCACGAGCCGCTCGCCGGAGGTTGCGGGCGGCGGAAATCTCGGCCGGTCGTGGGGACGTTCGCAGGCGGCAGGCCAACTCCCGCTTGTGGGCCGCGGCAGTGCGGCCTCGGGGGAAGTCAGGGCCGACGCCCCCGCCACCCTCCGTGCTCCACGTCCAGGGTGCGGGCCGATCGAAGCCGGCCGGCGGCACCCTGATGAGCACCGACCACCTGATGGGGTGCCCAATACCTCGTACCGGTTGGCACTCCCCCCTCCCGTCGATGTGCACCGGTCGCAGAGCAAGGACCAAAAGAACGTGTACGCACGCGTAACACCACGGAGTGAACCGTGACGGAGACACAGGACAACGCATCGGCCGCTGTCATCGCCGAGAGATCCGATGCCGCCCGAAACCGCGCCCGCTTGCTGGAGGCGGCGGCACGACTGGTCGCCGAACAGGGAGCCGAACATGTGACGATGCGGGAGGTCGCCGAAGCGGCCGGCCTGAGCAAGGGCACCCTCTTTCGCCGGTTCGGCGACCGCGACGGCCTCCTGCTCGCCCTCCTCGACGAAACCGAAGCGGAGTTCCAGGAGGCGTACACCGCAGGTCCTCCCCCGCTGGGACCAGGAGCAACTGCGGTGGACCGACTGGCGGCGTTCGGCTGCGCCCTGCTCGGGCGCATCGCCACCGATGCGGACCTGGGCGCAGCGTTGGGACGCCAGGTGCCCTACGCCCGCCGCGCCGACTCGGGCTCCGGCCGGGCCTTCCACCGCCACGTCTCAACTCTCCTGCGCGACATGGGACTTGACGGTGACCACGACATGCTCGCCCACGCCCTGCTCGCCTTCACCAGCTTCGAGGCGGCGGACTACCTGCGCGAGGAGCTCGGGGCGCCCACCACGCGCCTGCAGGCCACGTGGGTCGACCTCGTGCGGCGGTTGGCCCAACCCGAGGGAACATGAGGGCACATGCCCAGCAGGTGACGAGGCAGCGGATCGTCGAGACCGCCGGCCGTCGGTTCAAGCGCGACGGCATCGACTGCTCGGGCATCTCGACACTCATGGCGGACGCCGGACTGACCAACGGCGCCTTCTACGCCCACTTCGAATCCAAGGACGGCCTCGTCGCCACCGCGGTCGCAGACCAGCTGCGCACACTGAACGCGAACGTCGTCACGCAGGCGGCACCGGGCATCGTCGGACTCGAGCAGATCGTGCGGCAATATCTGTCGCGCCAGCACCGCGACAACGCCGACGAGGGTTGCCCCTCCGCCGCACTCCTCGACGAGATCGGGCGGTGCGGGGACGCGACCAAGCAGGCCTACACCGACGGTGTACTGGCCGTCATGGACAGCATCGCCGAGCGCGTCGCGCCGGCCGATCCGCGCTCGGTCCGCAAAAAGACCCTCAGCGTCTACGCCATGATGGTCGGAACCCTGCAGCTCTCCCGCGCCCTGGCCGACCGGCAACTCTCCGACGAACTCCTCGAAGAGGGCATCCACAACGCCCTGACCGCCCTCGGCATCGCGGAGTCCCGCTGACTCGCAGCGGCACAACGGGGCAACCGCTCCACGCGACGATCGGATGCCCGTACGAACACCAACGAACCGACTCCCGCAGGCACGTCACACGCCATCGGACACTTCACAGGCAGCCCTCGACAAGAAATCCCCGAAAAGTCCCCGACGCCACTCAAGGCGAGCCTGATCATGGCAAATCTGCAGGTCAAATGCGTGACCAACAGCCGCCGACATGCCCGTCAAGTACAAGGAGACGGCTCGTGGTGGGCTCGCCGTGAACGTCATCGAGTGCTGAGGGTATGGGCTGGGCCCTGACCAGCGCGTTCGTGGCTTTCGGCGCTGTCAGGGCCTCCCGTGCTCACGGGGCGGAAATGAGCTGATCGACGACATTCCCGCAGCGGCACGCATCGCCGTGCCGCGCGGTACACGCCGCCCGCAGCGTCGTCGACGCGATGCGCCACCGCGGCCGCATCGGCGGGACCCTCGCCCTGTCCGCGCTCGGCCGCTGTCCGCGCCGAGGCGGACGCCGTGACGTCGGCGAACTCCAGGACGTAGCAAGCGAGTTGGGTGCTCTCTCCGTCATCCGCCCTGCCGTTGAGGCGGTGCTCGCCTGATGGCCGACCCCGCGCGTGACACCATCGCCGGCGCTGTCTCGGTGCTGGTTGATCCAGCCCAGGCCGCCGACGTCAAGTCGGTGGCGAGCGCGGAGGTCCCGGTACAGGCCGCGGAGTGTCAGGGCGTGGTCCGGACTCCGGCGGTGTCGATACGCCCGTACGGCTTCCCCGTGGACACGGTCGCGCTCGGACCCTCTCGAAGTCGGCCGGCCGCCTCAGTCTGCGATGACGCGCGCCTTGGGCGGCCGCGCGTGCCGTACGGCATTCAGGAGGCTGTCCCAGGACTGCTGGAACTTCTGTAGCCCTTCGGTTTCCAGGACTTGGGCGACATAACGGAAGGAAATCCCCATACCGGCGAGGGCATCGAGGTCGGAGCGTGCCTGCTTGTAGGTTCCGGCGATGGTGTTGCCGGTGATCTCGCCGTGGTCGGCGGTGGCGTCGAGGGTGGCCTCCGGCATCGTGTTGACCGTGCCCGGCGCGACCAGCTCGGTGACGTAGAGGGTGTCCGGATACGAGGGATCCTTGACACCCGTCGAGGCCCACAGAGGGCGCTGCCTGTTCGCCCGGGTCCGGTCGAGGGCGGCCCAGCGGCCGGAGGGCTGCGTCGATCCGTCGGCAGAGCCGAACACCTCCTCGAAGGCCTGGTAGGCGAGGCGGGCGTTGGCGAGGGCGGCCTTACCCCGAGCCTCTTCGGCCTCGGGGGTGTCGATCGCGTCGAGGCGCTTGTCGATCTCGGCGTCGACGCGGGACACGAAGAAGGACGCCACCGAGTGGATCTTGGAGAGGTCCAGGCCGCGCTCCTTGGCCTTCTCCAGGCCCGAGAGGTAGGCGTCCATGACCTCGCGGTGGCGTTCCAGCGAGAAGATCAGCGTGACGTTGACGCTGATCCCGAGGCCGACGACCTCGGTGATCGCAAGAAGACCCGCGTTGGTGGCCGGGATCTTGATGAGGGTGTTGGGCCGGTCCACCAGCCAGGCCAGTTGCTTGGCCTCGGCAACGGTCGCGGCCGTACCGTGCGCGAGACGCGGGTCGACCTCGATGGAGACCCAGCCGTCACGGCCACCGGTGGCGTCGAACACCGGGCGCAGGATGTCCGCCGCGTCCCGGACATCCGCCGTGGTGATCATGCGGACCGCTTCGGAGACCGTCACACCGCGCAGCGCCAGTTCGCGGAGCTGGTCCGCGTAGTCGTCACCCCTGCCGACCGCCTGCTCGAAGATCGTGGGGTTGGTGGTCACGCCGACCACATGCCTGCGCTCGATGAGTTCGGCGAGGTTTCCGGAGGTGATCCGCTTGCGGGACAGATCGTCCAGCCAGATCGCGACACCTTCGTCGGAGAGGCGCTTGAGTACGTCGTCGGTCATGGAAGAGCTTCTCCTACTGGTGCTTGTCGTCACGGTCGCTGTCCGGGGGCGGAGAGGCAGGCGCGGGCCGCAGCAGCGACGTTCTCGGCGGTGAAGCCGAACTCCTGGAAGAGGACGTTGGCGTCGGCCGACGCGCCGAAGTGCTCCAGGGAGACGATGCGGCCCGCGTCCCCGACGTACTTGTGCCAGGTGAGGCCGATACCGGCCTCGACCGCGACGCGCGCCTTGACGGACGGGAGCAGAACGCTCTCCCGGTACCCCTGGTCCTGCTCCTCGAACCACTCCACACACGGCATCGACACGACGCGTGTCGGTACTCCCTCCGCCTGGAGCTGCTCGCGGGCGCCGACGGCCACGTGGACCTCGGAGCCGGTCGCGATGAGGATGACCTCGGGCGTGCCGCCCTCGGCGTCGAAGAGGACGTAACCGCCCTTGGCCGCGTCCTCGTCGGCCTCGTACGTCGGCACGCCCTGGCGGGTCAGCGCGAGACCGTGCGGGGCGCCCTTGCCGAAGACCTTCGTCCAGCGCTTGAGGATCTCGCGCCAGGCGATGGCCGTCTCGTTGGCGTCGGCCGGGCGCACCACGTTCAGGCCCGGGATGGCGCGCAGCGACGCGATGTGCTCGACCGGCTGGTGCGTCGGGCCGTCCTCGCCGAGACCGATGGAGTCGTGCGTCCACACGTACGTCACCGGAACGTGCATCAGCGCGGACAGCCGCACCGCGTTGCGCATGTAGTCGGAGAAGACGAGGAACGTACCGCCGTAGACACGGGTGTTGCCGTGCAGGGCGATGCCGTTCATCTCGGCGGCCATCGAGTGCTCGCGGATACCGAAGTGGATCGTGCGCCCGTACGGGTCCGCCTCCGGCAGCGGGTTGCCCTTCGGGAGGAAGGAGGACGTCTTGTCGATGGTCGTGTTGTTCGAGCCGGCCAGGTCGGCCGAGCCGCCCCACAGCTCCGGGATGACCGCGCCCAGCGCCTGCAGGACCTTGCCGGACGCGGCACGGGTGGCGACACCCTTGCCCGCCTCGAAGACCGGGAGCTTCTCCTCCCAGCCGCCCGGCAGTTCACCCGCGGCGATGCGGTCGAACTCGGCGGCGCGCCCGGCGTTGCTGTTGCGCCACTCCTGGAACGACTTCTCCCACTCCGCCCTGGCCTGACGGCCGCGCTCCAGCGCCTCGCGGGTGTGGTCAAGGACGGCGTCCGAAACCTCGAAGGACTGCTCCGGGTCGAAGCCGAGGACCCGCTTGGTGGCCGCCACCTCGTCGTCGCCGAGGGCCGAGCCGTGCGCGGCCTCGGTGTTCTGGGCGTTCGGGGCGGGCCAGGCGATGATCGAGCGCATCGCGATGAACGACGGCCTGTCGGTGACCTGCTTGGCGGCCTGCACGGCGTTGTAGATGGCGTGCGGGTCGAGGTCACCGTCCGGCTTCGGGGCGATCCGCTGCACATGCCAGCCGTACGCCTCGTACCGCTTGACGACGTCCTCGGAGACGGCCGTCTCGGTGTCGCCCTCGATCGAGATGTGGTTGTCGTCCCACAACAGGACCAGGTTGCCGAGCTTCTGGTGGCCGGCCAGCGAGGACGCCTCCGCGGAGATGCCCTCCTGCAGGCAGCCGTCACCGGCGATCGCGAAGATGAAGTGGTCGAACGGCGACTCCCCCACGGGAGCCTCCGGGTCGAACAGACCGCGCTCGTAACGGGCGGCCATCGCCATGCCCACAGCGTTGGCGACACCCTGGCCCAGCGGACCCGTCGTCGTCTCCACGCCCGTCGTGTGCCCGTACTCCGGGTGGCCGGGGGTCTTCGAACCCCACGTCCGGAACGCCTTCAGGTCATCCAGCTCCAGGCCGAAACCGGCCAGGTAGAGCTGGGTGTAGAGGGTCAGGGACGAGTGACCGGCGGACAGCACGAAACGGTCGCGCCCGACCCAGTCGGCGTCCGCCGGGTCGTGCCGCATCACCTTCTGGAAAAGGGTGTACGCGGCGGGGGCCAGGCTCATCGCCGTACCGGGATGGCCGTTGCCGACCTTCTGTACGGCATCGGCGGCCAGGACGCGGGCGGTGTCCACAGCCCGCTGGTCCAACTCGGTCCACTCGAAGGCGGCAGCGGTCAAGGGCGGGTTCACGCCTGAACTCCTGAGTCTGTTGTCTGTGCGGGACGGAGGGAAGAAGAGGGCAGAGGGTGAGGCGGTCCCTCCCGCTGGGGAGGAGCGGGAGGGACGCGCAAGAACCCAGCGGTGCCGCCTACTTGCCCCAGAGCTTCCGGTACGCCTCGCGATAACCCTTCGGGTCCCAGGCGGAGCCGCCGCCGCTGTTGGCCGCCGTCGTGATGTGCACAGGTGCGACATAGCCGCTGGCGGGTTTGCCGGCGAAGGCGCGGTTGAACTCGTCGACCATCTGCCAGCCCTGCTCGGACAGCGGCTCGGGCACCGTGGCCGCCTGGAACTGCTTGCTGTTGATGCGCTGGAAGGCCGACGGGTCACCGTCGCCCGCGCCGATGCTGAACGGAGCGCCGTTGCCCTGCTTGCCGCCCGACCGCAGCGCGGGTGCCGCGTCGGCGAAGTAGAGGTCGTTGATGGCCACCGAGTGCGTCCATTTCGTGCCGAAGCGGGACAGCAGCGCGGAGACCTCCTGCGGAGTGCGGCTGCTGGCGTCGGCGATCGGGATGTTGGAGGTGGACAGCACCTTGACGTCGGAGCAGGTGGCGAGTTCCTTCTCGATGAGGTCCGACTTGCCCTTGGCGAACGGGATGGACGCGTCGGTGAAGACCACCACGCCGGCCCGGCCGTTGGACTGACTGATGATCCAGTCGGCGCTGATCTTCGCCACGTCCTCGACCTTGGTGGTGATGTTGCTGAAGAGCTTCGGGTCCGTGCTGGGTCCGGGTGTGCCGACGGCGTGCCAGCCGATGAGCGGGATACCGGCGGCGTCGGCCTGGGCGATCTGCTGGGCGGTCGACTTGGGGTCGAAGCCGGACAGGACGATGCCGTCGGGCTTGACCGTCACGGCCTGGCTGACGGCGGCCTGGATACCGGCCGGGGTGCCCTGGCCGTCGATGACCCTCACCTTCCAGCCGATGGCCTTCGCGGCCTCCTTGACCCCTTCGGCGGCTCCCGCGACACCGGGGTTGGTCATGCTCTGGGCGACGTAGACGATCGTCTTGCCGGCGACCGCCTTGGGACCGGTGGACGGTCCGCCCCAGGGGGCGTCGACGGCCTCGGCGCCGCTGACCGCCTGCTTCGCCTTCTCGAGGACGGCAGGGCAACCTGCCTTCGAGGAGCCACCGACGGCGGCGGTGGAGTCGGCGCTCTCTGAGCCCCTGCTGCAGCCTGCGACGGAGGCGGTGAGCACTGCCAGTGCGGCTACGGCTCTGAATGTTGCCTTGCGGGTGGGGTGGTACGACACGATGGTGCTCCTTGAGGACGTTCTGCAGGCGGGAGGCGAGGCGCGGGACCGGAGGGACCGGACGAGGTGATACGTCGGTCAGGACGGGCCGGGCGTGTCACCGTCGGACGAACCGGTGGCGGCGGGCGTCGGCTGCGCCGTGGCCGCTTCCGGCACGGGCGTGGACGGTGAGCGGCGGGTGGCGGTGGCGCCGGCGCGCAGTCGGCGGCGGGCGGAGTAGCCGGCCAGGCCGACCGCGAGGAGCAGCGTGCCGCCGTTGAACAGGGGGGTTGCCCAGAACTCGGCTCCGAGCTGACCGATGCCGGCGAGTCCGATGGCGAGGATGGTGACGGCGACCACGGTTCCGGCGGCGTTGGCGCGGCCCGGTTTGATGGCGGTGGAGCCGAGCAGGGCACCGACGAAGGCCGGCAGCAGGTAGTCCATGCCGACGCTCGGGTTGCCGATGGTCTGCTGCGCGGCGAGCAGGACGCCCGCGAATCCGACGACGAGTCCGGAACCGGCGAAGGCGTAGATGCCGTAGCGGCGCGTGGGGATGCCCACGAGGTCGGCGGCGCGGGCGTTGGAGCCGATGACGTAGAGGTAGCGGCCGAGCGGCAGGCGCTCAAGCAGCAGCCACAGCAGCACGGCCAGCGCGAGGACGTAGAAGGCCGGGACCGGCAGGCCGAGGAACTTGGAGTTGTACAGGTCGGTGAAGGCCGGGGGCAGGCCCTGGGGGCCCGGCACGATCCGGGCGCCGTCGGTGATCCAGCCGGTGCAGGCGTACAGGACGCTGCCGGTGCCGAGGGTGGCGATGAAGGAGTCGATCTTGGCGAACTCCACCAGCAGACCGTTGAACACGCCGATGAGGCCGCCGCCGAGGATGACGACGAGGCAGGCCATCGGCCAGGGCCAGCCGTTGTTCACGATGAGCTGCATGGCCAGGACGTGGGCGAGGCCGAGGCCGTAGCCGACGGACAGGTCGAACTTGCCGGTGACGATGGGGATCATCGCGCCGAGCGCGAGGATCGCGGGGATCGACTGGTTGGACAGGATCGACGACGCGTTCTCCATCGTCGGGAAGGTGTCCGGCAGCGCCAGGGCGAAGATCACGAACAGCAGGACCGTCAGGCCGAGCAGCCCGTAGGTGCCGATGAGGTGGCCGCCGCGCAGCCGGGCGCCTGTTCCGCCGTCGTCAGCGCCCTTGTCGGTGCCGCCGGGTCGCAGTCTGCGCGGGCCCCGGGCCGTGGCCTTGCGGGCGCCGCCGCGTGCATCGGCGGACCCGTCCCGTTGTTCGCTTCCGCCGTGGTCGGCCCGCCGACGGGCGGATTCGGTCTCGGTGGCCATCAGTTGTCCGCCGTTCCGGTCAGCGCCGGCATGGCCGACGCGGCGTGGGTGAGTTCGGTGACGGTGAGGGCTTCGCCGCTGAGTTCGGCGGTCACGGTGCCCCGTACGAAGACCAGGGCGCGGTGACACACGTCGGCGACTTCCTCGAAGTCGGTGGAGATGAGGAGGACCGCGAGTCCTTGGGCGAGCGCGTCGTCGAGCAGGCGGTAGATCTCCGCCTTGGCACCGACGTCGACTCCCGCGGTCGGCTCCTCCAGGATCACTACGCGCCTGCTGAGACGCAGCCAGCGGCCGATCATGACCTTCTGCTGGTTGCCACCGGACAGGGTCGCGATGGGTGCCTCGGAGTTGGCCGGCCGTACTCCGAACCTCTCGACCAGCGATGCCGCCGCGGCGCGCTCGCGTGAGGGGCTGATCCAACGCCACGGGGAACGGCTGTCGGCACGCGGGTTGGCCAGGAAGTTCTCCCGGACGGTGAGTTCGAGAGCGCAGCCCTCCTCCTGCCGGTTGCTGGTGACGAAGCCGATGCCGGCGTCGACGGCCGCAGCGGGTGAACCGGGCCGGTAAGGCCTGCCGTCCAGCAGTGCTTCACCGTCGTGAATCGGCCGGGAACCGGCGAGGGCGCGGCCGAGATCCATGTGGCCGGCGCCCGTGAGGCCGACCATGCCGAGAACCTCCCCGGCCCGCACTTCCAGGTCGACGGGACCCGCGCCGTCGGTGGTGACGCCGGTGAGGCGCAGCACGGTCGGCGCCTCTCCGGTGGGGGCTCTGGGGCCGGGTTCCGACCGGTGGCTCTCCGGTTCGTGGCCGACGATGTCGCGCACGATGCGGTCGGGCCCGTGGTCGGCGAGGCGGCCCTCACTGATGAGGTGGCCGTCACGTAGGACGGCGAAGCTGTCGGCGACCTGGTAGACCTCGTCGAGCCGGTGACTGACGTACACGATGCCGTGGCCGCGGTCGCGCAGGGTGTGCAGTACGTCGAAGAGCCGGGCGCAGTCCGCGGCGGGCAGGCTCGCGGTGGGTTCGTCGAGGACGATGAGCCGGGCCCTCGTGGACAGGGCGCGGGCGATGGCCACGAGGGACCGCTCGGCCCGGGTGAGGTCGGCGACCCTGGTGTCCGGGTCGAGATGCCCGGCGACGATGTCCAGCGCGGCGGTACTGCGCTCGCGGACCTGCCGCCAGGAGACGAGACCGCCGCGGCGCGGGTAGCCGGTGCCGAGAGCGATGTTCTCGGCGACCGTCATCCATTCGACCAGGCCGAGGTCCTGGTGGATGAAGGACATCTCGGCGGCGGCGGCTTCGGTGCCGAGGGAGTGGCCGGCGACGGTGACCTCGCCGTTCTCCGCTCGGTAGACCCCGGCAAGTATCTTGATAAGGGTGGATTTGCCAGCACCATTGTGACCCAATAGGGCAAGGATGCTGCCTGAGTGGATGTCGAGGTCGACATCAGCGAGGGCGAGGGTGCCGCCGAACCGCTTGCGCAGCCCCCGGATGCTCACCAGGGGTCGGTGCGGAGCTGTGTCATCGGGAGCGTCATACACGGGCTTCTCCGAAGGGATCTGCCAGCCGAGGACCACTCCATCGGCTCGACCAGAATCCTGTACAGCTACCAGCATGTTGGTCAATAGGTCGGCCAGCTTTTATTGCC
>NZ_AEJB01000641.1 GCF_000331005.1 Streptomyces turgidiscabies Car8 | reverse complement strand
ACGGTGGACCACCGGTGGATCTACTGGCACTTCTTGCCGGTGTTGATGCAGTTGACCATCTGGTTCATCGTGTTCTGGGAGAAGAAGTTGATGAAGTCGTTGTGGTCGGTGATCGGCTTGTGCAGGTTCTCCGGGAAGGAGTCCACCGCGTACGGGTTCACGACCGTGCCGTTCTGCAGCTTCGGCGCCGGGACGTTGTAGACCAGACGGACCTGGAGCTGGGGGATCGCCTTGAAGCCGTTGGCGCAGGTGCCGTCGGCCTGGACGAAGGACACGTGAGTGCGGTGGTTCGCACTGTCGATGTTCTGGCCGTCCCAGCAGCTCTGGAAGTCGGTCGTACGGACCACGGCACTGCCCTGCGGGCAGATCGGGTACTTGTCCTTCAGCTGCACCTTGTTCTCGAAGCCGGTGCAGCTCCAGTTGACGTTGGCGTTCGCGTTGCCGTTGACGAAGGCCTTGGCGTCACCGGTGATGATGCGCAGGGCGGTCGGCATCGCGACGACGTTGCCCTTCTTGTTGCCGACGAACTTGATCTGCGCCTGGGAGGCCTGCAGGATCTGGCCGACGTTGCCTTCCTTGCCACCACCGTCGTTGTTCTGGTCGAAGTCCTGCGTGCCGTTCTGCAGGCGCAGCACCGGCCAGAAGTACGACGACTTGTCACCCTGGTTCTGGCAGCTGGTCTGAGCCGCCGCCAGCTCCTGGTCACTCGCGAACGCGTCGTTGCTCTGGTTGCCGACGTAGTCGTGCAGGTGGTGCGCACCGTTGCTGACGCCCGGGGCGACGATCACGTTGTCCGTGTTGTGGTTGTCGTTCCCGTTGGTGCCGCACTTCGTGGTGAAGGAGCCCCGCGAGCCGCTGTTGCCGTTGGCGGGCAGCCCGTTCGCGCCGACACCCAGCTGGGCGTTGCCCTGGACCTTGGTGATGTCCACGAAGTCCGCGGCCACCGGCCCGTTGCCGCCCTGGCCACCGCCGGCGGCGTTGCCGGCGTTGCCCTGACCCTGGCCCTGGCCGGCGTTGCCCTGGCCGTTGTTGTTCTGACCCTGGCCGTTGTTCTGGCCCTGACCGTTGTTGTTCTGGCCGTTGCCCTGGTTGTTCTGGCCGTTGTTGTTCTGGCCACCGTTGTTCTGGTTGCCGTTGTTGTTCTGACCGTTGTTCTGGCCGTTGTTCTGCCCGCCGTTGTTGCCCTGGCCGGCGTTGGTCTGCGGCGCGGCCGCGACAGCGGTGCACGGGGCGAACTGCGCCAGGTTGTCGGCCCCGGAACCACCAGCCCGCTTGATGTTGATCCGGATCCGGTCGATCGCCGCGATGCGCTTGTCCTTCAGCGGACCGGTGATCGCGTTCTGCACGAAGCTCGCGTCACCGGCCTGCGCCTGCCGAGTGGAGGCGAGACGCGCGTAGGCCTCGGTGATCTGGTTGTCGAGATTCGCGAGCTCCTTGTCCACGCCGGCGCGGGCGCCGCTCGGGACGTTCGAGAGCTTCTGGCCGACGTCCGGGCAGTCGATCGTGGCGATCTGTGCGGCAGCGGCCTTGGTCTGGTTCTGGGCGCCGTTCTCCTCATGTGCGGAGGCGTAGAAATTCGCCCAGACAAGTCCACCTCCACCGATCGCGAGGGCCGCGGATGCGGCCACGGCGCGAACGGCCAGCGGTGAGCGTCGTTTACGTGCATTGCGTCCCATGGAACTCCTCTGGCTTCCTTGCGGGGCTATAGAGGCGCCCGACAGGAGTGAAGCGGCGCCATCCATTACGAGGGGGACCTCAGGAGTGTTCAGCCGCCTCAGAAATTGATGAGAGATTCGTAGGACAATTCGACCCCAACTCCACCGGGTATACCGGGAGTTGCGGATCTCTTACGGCAAGTGTTCGGCGAGGGACCAGATATCGTCGACTTTGGCGTACTTTCAGCGCCCCTGGTCGAGATAGGTGAGTACCGCCAGAACGCGGCGGTTGTCATCGTCCGACACCTCGAGTCCGAGTTTGGCGAAGATGTTGGACGTGTGCTTGGCGATCGCCCGCTCCGTGACAACGAGATGCCCGGCGATCGCCGCGTTCGAACGTCCCTGAGCCATGAGGTCCATCACCTCCAGCTCCCGGGGCGTCAGCCGCCCCAGCGGCCGGCCGTCCCCGGCACGCGCCAGCAGCAGCTGCTGGATCACCTGCGGGTCCATGGCGGTACCGCCCGCCGCGACCCGTCGTACGGCGTCCACGAACTGCTCCGCGTCGAACACCCGGTCCTTGAGCAGATAGCCGACCCCGCCGTCCCCGTCGGCCAGCAACTCCCGCGCGTACAGCCGCTCCACGTGCTGCGACAGCACCAGCACCGGCAGCCCCGGCCGCGCCCGGCGGGCCCGCAGCGCGCACTGCAGCCCCTCGTCGGTGTGCGTCGGCGGCAGCCGTACGTCGACCACGGCGACGTCCGGTGCCAGCTCGGCGAGCGCCCGGTCCAGCTCGGGTCCGCTCTCCACCGCCGCGGCGATCTCGAAGTCGTACGCCTCCAGCAGCCGGACCAGTCCGTCGCGCAGCAGGAACAGGTCTTCGGCTAGGACAACTCGCAAGGAATCTCCATGGTCACCGTGGTGGGACCGCCAACCGGACTGCTGACGGCCAGGACGCCGTCGAATGTACCGAGCCGCCGCTCCACCCCCGCCAGCCCCGACCCGCCCCCGACCCGGGCCCCGCCCCGTCCGTCGTCGGTGACGGCGATCCGCAACGAGCCGTCCGCGTACCGCACATCGACCCCCACGCGCTCGGCGCCGGAGTGCTTGACGGCGTTGGTCAGCACCTCGCTCACCGCGAAGTACGCCGCCGACTCCACGGGCGCCTCCGCCCGGCCGCCGTCCAGTTCGACCGTCACCTCGGTGCCGACGGGCAGCCGCAACGCCAACGCCCGTACCGCGTCGCCCAGTCCACGCTCGGCCAGCACCGGCGGATGGATGCCGTGCACCAGGTCGCGCAGCTCGGCGAGCGCGTCGGCGGAGGACCGGCGGGCCCGGGCGAGCAACTCCCGCGCCTTTTCGGGGTTCTTCAGGATGAGTGCCTCGGCGGTCCCCAGATCCAGCCCCACGGCGACCAGCCGTGCCTGCGCACCGTCGTGCAGGTCCCGCTCGATCCGCCGCAGTTCGGCGGCGGAGGCGTCGACGGCGGCCCGGCGGGTCTCGGTCAACACCCGTACCCGCTCGGCGAGTTCACCGCGCCCGGCGCCGAGCAGGGCCCCGGTGAGCAGGAAGTGGAGCCGCAGAAGGGCGGGCGTCAGGAAGTAGGAGGCGACGAGGAGTACGGCCCCCAGGGCGCCGGCGGCGAGCGCGCTGCCCTGTCCGCCGACCGGCACGAAGCCGTACCACCAGCCGACGTACGTCCCGTCCGTGAACACCCGCCACAGTCCGAGGGCCAGCGCGAACCCCTCGAAGGGGTACAGGACCAGCGCGGCCGGCACCAGCGCCGTGACGAACCCGAGCACCGCGTCGAGAGGCAGCCACGCGAACTCCCGCCAGGTCGCCGGGTCACGCAGCACCAGGAGGGCCCGCGCCCGGCGCCCCGCGTCCGCCGGCGGCACCCGGTACCGGGGCGGGATCCGCACCCCGCCCCACCGGACGGCCGCCAGCCGCCGCCGGTCGGCCCACGCCCGCACCCAGGTGACGACCCGGGGAGTGGTGAGGAGGCCGATCCCCAGGACGGGCACCAGCAGGAGGGAGACGAGGGAGAGCACGAACAGCAGCGTCGACCCGACGAGCGAGGCGACGGCGAGCAGCAGCGACCGCCCCCCGGCGACCACGACGGTACGAACCCGTACCTGCACCCGTACCCGTGACCGAACTCGTACCCGTGCGGTGCTGACGTCGTCCATACGGTCAGTCTCGCCGAGGGCGCCCCGCCGGGTCACGGGCGCGAACACCCGTACAGGGGGGTGGTGCCAGGGACACCCCTGGAGACGGCAGCCGGATCAACGAGCGGTCGGGGGCGTGTACTTGTACCCCACGCGACGTACCGTCTGGATCGCCTGCCGGTGCTCCGCGCCGAGCTTGCGGCGCAGCCGGGCGATGTGGACGTCGACGGTCCTGCCGTCGCCCACGTGCCCGTAGCCCCACACCGTGGTGACCAGCTGGTCACGGGTGTGCACCCGGCCCGGGTGGGCGACGAGATGGGCGAGCAGCTCGAACTCCAGGTACGTGAGATCCAGTGGACGCCCGTCGACCTCGGCGGTGCGCTGCACGTCGGCGACGCGTACGAGGGTTCGGCCGCCGTCGGCGGGCGACTGCGCCGGCGCAGGCACCAGCTCGGGGTCCGGGAGCGCGAACGGCAGTACGGGCGGCTGCTGGTCGGCCGGTACGAGCACCAGGTAGCCGATCATCGGCGGCCGGCCCGGCAGCGTGGGCAGGGTGTGCGGGGGAGCGGGCAGCCAGGTGGCACCCGGCGGCAGGAAGTCCCTGACGTCGACCACCTCGTCCCGGTCGACGGCACGCAGCCGGTGTCGTGCGGAACCGCCGGCGGAGAGGGGAGAGAGAGGAGCCAGGGGGGAGAGCGTACGAGTGGTCGCCATGAGAGGTCAGCTCTTTCGCGCGAGGAGTTCGTCGGGGGACGTACGTCGTGCGCGTCGGCGGAAGACCGAGAGGTACGGCTTCGGAGGGGCCGTACGGCTGGTGTTAGAGGGCCGACGCGTTCATCGCGCGACAACACACCCGGTCGAAGTCGTGGTGCTGGCGGGAGGGCCAGAAGGGCTCGAGGTCGTGACGACCTGTCGCGATGCACTTCTGGAAGCTGGCCATGGGTCCATTGAAGCAGAGAAGGGG
>NZ_AEJB01000640.1 GCF_000331005.1 Streptomyces turgidiscabies Car8 | reverse complement strand
ACGGCACTCCGCCGATCAGATGTCCCGGAAGATCTCGATCTGCGCCCCCACCGAGTTCAGCCGCTCCGCCAGGTCCTCGTACCCCCGGTTGATGACGTACACGTTCCGCAGTACCGACGTGCCCTCCGCCGCCATCATCGCGAGCAGGACCACCACCGCCGGTCGCAGCGCCGGCGGGCACATCATCTCGGCCGCTCGCCAGCGCGTCGGGCCCTCGACCAGGACGCGGTGCGGGTCGAGGAGCTGGAGGCGGCCGCCGAGGCGGTTCAGGTCGGTCAGGTAGATCGCGCGGTTGTCGTAGACCCAGTCGTGGATGAGGGTCTTGCCCTGGGCCGAGGCCGCGATGGCCGCGAAGAACGGCACGTTGTCGATGTTCAGGCCCGGGAACGGCATCGGGTGGATCTTGTCGATCGGCGCCTCCAGTTTGGAGGGCCGGACCGTCAGGTCGACCAGCCGGGTGCGGCCGTTGTCCGCGAAGTACTCCGCCGTACGGTCGTGGTCGAGTCCCATCTCCTCCAGGACCGCCAGTTCGATCTCCAGGAACTCGATCGGCACCCGGCGCACGGTCAGTTCGGACTCCGTGACGACCGCCGCCGTCAGGAGGCTCATCGCCTCGACCGGGTCCTCGGAGGGGGAGTAGTCCACGTCGACGTCGATGGTCGGTACGCCGTGCACGGTGAGCGTCGTCGTGCCGATGCCCTCGACCCGTACGCCCAGCGCCTCCAGGAAGAAGCACAGGTCCTGGACCATGTAGTTGGAGGACGCGTTACGGATGACGGTCACGCCCGCGTGCCGGGCGGCGGCGAGCAGCGCGTTCTCGGTGACGGTGTCCCCGCGCTCGGTCAGCACGATCGGGCGGCCGGGGGAGACGGAGCGGTCGACCCGGGCGTGGTAGAGGCCCTCCGTCGCCGCGATGTCGAGTCCGAACCGGCGCAGAGCGATCATGTGCGGCTCGATGGTCCTGGTGCCGAGGTCGCAGCCGCCCGCGTACGGCAGCCGGAAGCTGTCCATGCGGTGCAGCAGCGGGCCGAGGAACATGATGATGGAGCGGGTCCGGCGGGCGGCCTGGGCGTCGATGGCCGCCATGTCCAGCTCGGCCGGCGGCACGATCTCCAGGTCCACGCCCTCGTTGATCCACCGCGTCCGTACGCCGATCGAGTTGAGGACCTCCAACAGGCGGTACACCTCTTCGATGCGGGCGACCCGGCGCAGCACTGTGCGCCCCTTGTTGAGGAGCGAGGCGCACAGCAGCGCGACACAGGCGTTCTTGCTGGTCTTGACGTCGATCGAGCCGGAGAGGCGGCGACCGCCGACCACGCGCAGGTGCATCGGACCCGCGTACCCCAGAGAGACGATCTCGCTGTCGAGGGCTTCACCGATTCGAGCGATCATCTCAAGGCTGATGTTTTGATTGCCGCGCTCGATGCGGTTGACCGCGCTCTGGCTGGTGCCGAGCGCCTCGGCGAGCTGCGTCTGTGTCCAGCCACGGTGCTGCCTGGCGTCACGGATGAGCTTGCCGATACGTACGAGGTAGTCGTCTGCCATGAGGACGAGGTTATCTCAGATATGAGATGGCGCCTTCTGGGGAGTCCGTGCGGGTGACGTACCGTCAGCGGCGCTTGGCGGAACGGGTGCGGCGCCAGCCGAAAGGTCCGGGCAGATCCATGGACGTCGTACGGCGTCCCGTGCTGCTGTGGGTGTGTCGCGGCCCGTGGCTGCCGCCGCCGGTCGTGATCGACCAGGAGCCCTTGTTGATGTTCAGGCGTACGCCGGGAAGTATCCGGAAGCTCTTGCGGAAGGTGAGAGGCATAGGGGTCGGTTACCCCGGATCTGCGCGGTGATGGCCACATCACACCGCGTGTCCTTTGCCATCGAACTTAGTCGGCGAGGAGCTTCTGGCCAGCGGCGACTAAGTTCGATGGCAAAGGTGATGCGTCGTCGCAGGCACCCCTTGGTGGGCGGAGGAGATACGTGTAATAGCCGCCACTTCATAGCAGAGCCTGCCAGCAACATGCTGCGGTGGAGCCTACAGAAACCCGATACAGGCGGCTCCCGCGCGCGCGTACGCTGGCCGTGCCGCAGGCGTGACCACCTCCTCCGCCCGGCCAACCCTCCAGGACTTGATGTGAGTACGTCGTTCCCCTTCCTGCAGGACTGGATGGAAAACGCGCCGCAGGACCACCCGCTGGCCGACCTGATCGCCGAGGCCACCGGGAACACCCCCGCGGACAGCTCCGCCTTGGTCGTCGTCACGGCCTTCGAGAACATCATCGAGGCCCTGGAGAAGGCGAAACCTGAGCGTCGTGGCGGTGTACGCAGGGACTTCCGCAAGGCCCGCACCTTCGACGACCTGATGATCCCGCGAGCGGAGATGGTTGCCGGCGCCAAGCTCGCACGCGCCGGGGTCCCCTTCGACTTCGGCCAGCGCAACGGGGCCACCGATCCGGACCTGATGCTGCGCGACATGAACCTCGCCATCGAGGTCAAGGCCCGCCGTCTGGACGGCCTGCAAGACCTGCGAGACGAACTCCAGGCCGCCCTCGCCGACGTCACCCCGCCGGTCCTCGTACGCCTCATGCCTGACTCCCAGCCGCTCACCATCAAGTCCGCGACACGGGCCGAGGTGGTCGCGGAGACACTCCAGCGGGTACGCAGCAGGGACCTGGGCTCCCAGACCAAAGTCATAGACCAGCCCTGGTCGGCTCGCACACGTCTCCTGCTCAACATCGGGATCTACCAGGGCGACTACCTGCCGAACGGTTCGCTGGTCACCGTCGCCGGCGGCTTCTGGGGCGCAGAGCCGGGTCCTCACTTGATTGATGTGGAGGGCGAGGTGCTGGCCGCCCTGGAAGACGAGCAGAAGGTCCGGCAGGCCAAGACCAGGCCCACCATCCTTCTCTTCGACGCCGCCCGCACCGGCATGGCGTGGATTCGCTCCGAGCTGGTCTGGGCACAGCGTCTGGCGATGCGGCTGCCCGACACCACCCCGTTCGTGGGCGCGGCCGTGATGACACCGAAGCTCGACGACCCCGACGTGGGCATCTCCCTGGGGGTGCGCGAGAACCTGTCCGACCAGGACCGCGCCGCTGTGGACGACCTGGCCCACCGCCTCGGACTCACCGGAGTATGACGCGGCCGGCCCCGGCGTCGCGACCGAGGCAACGGGACATCGTTGAACCGGACATCGCGCGCCCCCTTGGACCACACCACCAGGAGGAACCAGTGTCAGACCCGCAACTGCTCACCCCCGAGGAGAAGCTCGCCGACGCGAAGAAGCTGTTGAGCCTCCCGCGCATCGTCGTGATCTGCGGCTCCACCCGCTTCATGGCCGAGATGAACGAGGCCGATCTGTGGGAGACCAAAGCCGGAAAGATTGTCGTCAAACCGGGCTGTGACATGAAGTCGCCGCACGACCTTTGGTCCGATCCTGTCGAGGCCGAGACGCTGAAGGTTCGACTCGACGATCTGCACCGGGCGAAGATCCGGCTCGCTGATGAGGTGCTCGTAGTCGGCGACTACATCGGAGACAGCACCCGAGCCGAAATCGCCTACGCCCGGTCGCTGGGCAAGCCCATGCGGTTCACGCACCCCGAAGTCGACCCTGACGCCTGACCGCCCGCTGCCACCTCGACAACCAGGGCCGGCAGCCGCCGCCTGACCGTCTCGCCGTGGCTTCGGCCGCCGCCCACCCCACACCCTCCGCGGGCATCCCTTGGGATTGATCATCTAGCGAGACCGAGCTGTGGTGATTCTGGCATTTCGGGCTTCGCGCCGGCGCTCTTCTTTGCGCTTCTTGCACATGTAGCCGTTCAAGGTGCCGTAGGAGATGGACGTGCTGTGCGTGTCCATGAGCTCGCACCAAATCTCTCGGGTGTTGAGTCCGGATGCGATCAGCGGCTCGATCAGATGCTGGAAACGCGTGATCACCGCTGGCCCGCGCACGGGGCGTTCTTCGAACGGTTGGGGCGGGTTGTCGAGGAAGTAGTAGATGAGCCGCTTCGAGACTCCATGACGGTGAGCGAGCGTTTGCAGGGGGACTGCGCCTTCCATCGCCTGCTGTTGGATCTGGTGCTCAGCGTACTGAGGCACCTGATCTCTGTACTTGCGTTCGAAACGGCCTGGCATCGGTTTGTAGCGCAAGCGGGGTGAACTCGCGTCGACAAGGGCTCGGTGCAGTACTTCCGGTGTGCGTCCGGAGACAGTTGAGAGTCGGTCGAGGCGAGGTTTCCCGAACCAGAAGGGTGGCCCGCTCAGGAAGGTGTGCAGGTAGCTGGGCTTGAGGTGATTGGCGCGGGCTAGGCGTCGGATGTAGGAGTCGGTGTTCTCACCCAGTCGTGGTGCGACTGGGACGGGGAGCCGTTGGAGAGGCGCGCCGAAGGTGTCGGTCATTGACGTGTCGCGTTCTTGAGCGGCGATGCGGAGGTCTGGGCAGCATGGTCGAGTTCGATTGCATCGAGTGATGTCTTGGTGATGCGCTCGGTCCCCGTGAGGATCGCGTCGATCGCGGCGCCCCGGATCGCGTGGGAGAGCGCGCCGATCATGCCGTCGGTTCGTCTGTGGAGGTAGCGGTCCAGCTTGACCAGACTTCCCGGTGGATGGTCGTGCAGGAGAAGGGTCTGCTCCATGGTCGCGACCAGGCCTTTCCATTCGGCGCCGTAGGGGAAGGGACGGGTGGGGACGAGGGTGAAGCGGCTCGCGATCTGGGCGCCGCGGGTGCCGGCCAGCAATTCGCTGGTTTCGAGGTTGATGCCCGCGTAGGCGAACGTCGCAGGGAGGCGTTCCGAGAAGTACTTCAGAGTGTCGGAGACCTCGGCACCGGCCCGTGTGACCTGCGAGACGTTGTGGATTTCGTCGACCAGGACCAGGCCGGTGCGGGTGTCCGTGCAGACGCCGACCACCGCTTCGATGATGTCGGTCATGTTCGATCTGGCCCTGACCGGCAGACCCAGGAAGCGCGCGAACTCGGCGGCGATCATGCGTGCGGTCGCCGCGGGCGGGACGGTGATGTAGAGCACCGGGATGCGGTCGGCGACGTTCGGGTGGCGGGCCCGGTCGAGGAGTTCGTGGGCGAGTCCGAGCTGGGTGAGGGCACTGGTCTTGCCGGTGCCGGGCAGCCCGGAGACCATCAGGCCGCGGCGGGCACTGATCGCGTGCCGGTTGAGCAGGACCAGCCGCCGCCCGCAGACCACCGTCTTCTCGACGAACGAGGTGGCGACCACGAGCATCCGGGCGTGATGGTCGAGCCGGTCCTCGTCATAGAGCACCCGCTCGACCGGAGACAGACCGTCCAGCTCGGTCGAGGTCGACAGAACGGGGGGACTGGGCGGGCCGGCGGCGAACCTCCGCCACCCCTCCAGGGTGGTCAGCTGCCGGTTGGCCTCGGCGTCCGCATCCTTGAGCGATGTGCGTCCGGTCGCTGGTTCGGAGATGGTCACGGACGCCTCCAGGGGTTGGCGAGCGGGTCGAACAGCCCCAGCGGGATGACCTTCGCGGACTCGGTGTCCGCCTGGTCGTCCCGGGCTTTTTCGGCGGTGGGCGGATCGGGGACCGGCCGGCCGGAGACAGTGGCCCGGGTCCGCGCGGCGACGCGCCGGGACCGTTTCGCCGCACGGTCCTCCCGCCGGTCCGGTCCGTCGTGGGTCCGCCGCAGTAGGTCTGCGGCGGCATCGGCGATCTGTTCCTCGGTCCCTCCCGGCACCTGTTCGCGGGCGTGGTCCCAGGCCAGCTCGCCGAACGGGACACCGACGCGGTGCAGGTGTTTCCAGAACACGGTGATCCACCGGGCCGGTTCGCTGCGGCGGTCGCGTACCCAGACCCGGGAGACGTCGTAGGGGTCGTAGTGGATCTCCCACAGCCCCTTCTTCTCCGCCACTCCGGAGTGCTGGCGGCGCAGCGGGACCAGCTCGGCGTCGTCGTAGGTGCGGTGGTTGATCCGGATGCCGTACGAGTTGATCGCCTGCCAGCGTTCAGGCAGCAACTCGACGTAGTCCTCGCCGCTGAACGGGGCCGGGACGTAGCCGCACGACTCCAGCAGCATCGCGTACTTCTCGTTCGGCGTGAACGCGCGCTTCGGTGAGTCCGGGTCCCGCAGCGCGTCGTGCGGGCGGTTCTGCCAGATGACGATCCACTCGTCCAGCAGGCCCTGGAGCTCGGGCAGGGACCACAGCGGTCCGTTCTCCAGGCCGTGGCCCCGGCGGTCCACCGAGCGGCCGGTGTAACCCGTCACGAACTGCGCGAACAGCGTCGCCACCGAACCCAGCGTCTTCTCGATCGCACCCTTCTCGAAGGGCGACGCCTTGTGCGTCGGCTGGAGGCTGATGCCCAAGTAGCGGCAGGACGCACGGAAGTTGTTCGAGATGAAGACCTTGCCGTGGTCGCAGACGATCGTGTCCGGCACGATCACCGGCCTTCCAGCCGCGTGCTGAAGCCGCTCGTCCAAGGCCATCAGACGCCGGTGCGGCAGCACCGATCTCGACATCCGAAGAGCTTCCGGCCAGCCAGGCCGCATCATCTCAGGGGTGATGCTCCGGGCCAGGAGAGCGGAGGCGTCGGCCGCTTTCGTTGTCGGCCGCAACACCGCGGCGGCCAGTGACCTGGTCGCCAGGTCGATCATGGCGGTCAGCTCGACCTTCCCGGCAATGCCGTCGTCCAGCCGGACCAGGACGTCCAGCGGCGTGGAGTCGATCTGCATCCACTCGCCCGGCGCGCAGGCCGGCACCTCCCCGAACGGCCTTGCCGGCCGAGCGTTCACCGAACGGCGTGTGGTCGCCGAGCCCGTCGCGTGAGTGCCCGCGGCCAGCTTGTCGAACAGCCGGTAGAGCGTGCGCTGAGAGGGAACCTCGATGTCCCGCGCGTCCTCACGCGTGGCAAGGATCTGCGTCGCCCGCCAGACCACGAAACCGATCGTCCTCGACGACGCCTCGGCCGTCTCGTCGATCGCCTGGCGCATCGCCTCGACCACCGCCGGGGCCACCCGGCCGAAGGACGGCATCTGCTTGGCCACCCGGCCGTCGGCCAGTCCGACCAGCCCGTCCCGCTGATAGCGCTGGCGCCGTTGCTTGACGCCGCTGGCCGTCATTGCGTGCCCGGCCGCCGTCAGCTCGGCAGCCTTGGCCCGCTCCCGCTGAGCCAGCGAGTTCCGTTCCGGGTCGAACTCCGGGCGCGGCACCGTCCCCGCAGGAGCATCCGGCGGCAAGCCGTCCAGCACCTCCAGAATGTGCCTCTCCCACCAACGGGCCTGTTCCGCAGCAGTCTGCGGGAACTCCGCGATCCTGGCCGACGCAGGCACCCGCCGTTCCTTTCCGGCCCGCGTCACCGAACACTTCCGTCCGCCAGGCGCACGACGGTGGACGGCCCCAGCAGCGCGATCGCCAGCCCCTCGGCGGCCACCTCGTGCAGCCAGAGGAGATGGAACAGGACGGGGAGCGTCTCAAGCCGGTCACCGGCTGCATCCGCGCCAGCCATCAACGGGGCCGGTTCCGCGAAGACCTCCCGGATACGGTCCACGACCGGCCCGCGTCGGCACCGGGGATGCCGGTAGCGCGACAGCCACCGCACGTTCGCTAGCAGCACTTCCTCCGGAACCCCGACCCGCTCGAAGCTCCATCCGGCCTGACGGCAGGCCCGGCGCGTCACCTCGAACGCCTCCGCGTCCTTCGGTTTGACCCGCTCATCGGCGCGGACGTCGACGACCACCGCCGAGCCGTCCGCGCGGCGTACGAAGTAGTCCGGCGCGTGCCGACGCTCACGCTCGCCGTCGTGCCAGTGCAGCCAGAACGGCTGCGAGGCGATCCCTGCCACCTCAGGATCGAAGTCCATCAGTACAAGCCGGTCCCGTTCCAGCCAGGACTCAAAGCCGACGTGCCGCCCGGTCGTCGCCGCCCAGTACCAGCCCGGGAAGTGACGCTCACCACGTGACCAGCGAAACGGCCGTACCGCGGCCACGTCCTCGAACCGCGCCGTCGCGCAGTCCAGGAGCGGACGCCGCCGACACGCGCGCACAGCATCCATGTACGACAGCTCAACGTACGGCTCCGCGAGCTCCACCCCGACCGGTACGGCCACCCAGCACCCCCCAGTACGTCCCCTCGTACGACTAGGTTCGCTGGCAAGGAAGCCGGAACGACTGGGTTCGCTGTCAAACGCCTCGATTGGATGACAGCGGACACCGCGGCCGGGCATGACCATTCGCCACCCATGCACTAGAGTTATCTCGACATCGAGATAACTGTGCCACTAAGGCTTACCTAACTTAGCCTGACCTTAGCGGATCGGCCAAGTGGTCGTGGCGGCAGGATGCGGTGGAACGCGCACATCAATGAAGGAGACTGTCGTGTCGGCGAACAGCTTCGACGCCCGTAGCACGCTCAGCGTGGGCGACGAGTCGTACGAGATCTTCCGGCTGGACAAGGTGGAAGGCTCGGCTCGCCTTCCGTACAGCCTGAAGGTGCTGCTGGAGAACCTGCTCCGTACCGAGGACGGCGCGAACATCACCGCCGACCACATCCGGGCCATCGGTGGCTGGGACTCGCAGGCGCAGCCCAGCCAGGAGATCCAGTTCACGCCGGCCCGCGTGATCATGCAGGACTTCACCGGCGTGCCCTGTGTCGTGGACCTCGCGACCATGCGTGAGGCCGTGAAGGCGCTCGGCGGAGACCCGGCGAAGGTCAACCCGCTCTCCCCGGCCGAGATGGTCATCGACCACTCCGTCATCGCCGACAAGTTCGGCACCAACGAGGCCTTCGCGCAGAACGTCGAGCTGGAGTACGGCCGCAACAAGGAGCGCTACCAGTTCCTGCGCTGGGGCCAGACCGCGTTCGACGACTTCAAGGTCGTCCCGCCCGGCACCGGCATCGTCCACCAGGTCAACATCGAGCACCTCGCCCGTACGGTCATGGTCCGTAACGGCCAGGCGTACCCGGACACCCTGGTCGGCACCGACTCCCACACCACCATGGTCAACGGCCTCGGTGTGCTCGGCTGGGGCGTCGGCGGTATCGAGGCCGAGGCCGCGATGCTGGGCCAGCCCGTCTCGATGCTCATCCCGCGCGTCGTCGGCTTCAAGCTCACCGGTGAGCTGACGCCCGGCACCACCGCCACCGACCTCGTGCTGACCATCACGGAGATGCTCCGCAAGCACGGTGTCGTCGGCAAGTTCGTCGAGTTCTACGGCGAGGGCGTCGCCGCCACCTCCCTCGCGAACCGCGCCACCATCGGCAACATGTCGCCGGAGTTCGGTTCCACCGCCGCCATCTTCCCGATCGACGGCGAGACCCTGAAGTACCTGAAGCTCACCGGCCGCAGCGAACAGCAGGTCGCGCTCGTCGAGGCGTACGCCAAGGAGCAGGGCCTCTGGCTCGACCCGGCCGCCGAGCCCGACTTCTCCGAGAAGCTGGAGCTCGACCTCTCGACGGTCGTCCCCTCCATCGCCGGCCCGAAGCGCCCGCAGGACCGTATCGTCCTCGCGAACGCCGCCGAGCAGTTCAAGACGGACGTCCTCAACTACGTCGACGCCGTGGACGAGGCGGGCAAGGAGTCCTTCCCGGCCTCCGACTCCCCGGCCGTCGCCCCGAACGGCGCGCCGTCCAACCCGGTCACCGTGACGGCCCCCGACGGTTCGACGTACGAGATCGACCACGGCGCGGTGACGGTCGCGGCCATCACCTCCTGCACCAACACCTCGAACCCGTACGTCATGGTCGCCGCCGCGCTCGTCGCGAAGAAGGCCGTGGAGAAGGGCCTGACCCGCAAGCCGTGGGTCAAGACCACCCTCGCCCCGGGCTCCAAGGTCGTCACCGACTACTTCGACAAGGCCGGGCTCACCCCCTACCTCGACAAGGTCGGCTTCAACCTCGTCGGCTACGGCTGCACCACCTGCATCGGCAACTCCGGCCCGCTGCCGGACGAGGTCTCCAAGGCCGTCAACGACCACGACCTGGCCGTGACCTCGGTGCTCTCCGGCAACCGCAACTTCGAGGGCCGGATCAACCCCGACGTCAAGATGAACTACCTGGCGTCCCCGCCGCTCGTCGTCGCCTACGCCCTCGCGGGGTCCATGAAGGTGGACATCACGCGTGACGCGCTCGGCGTCGACCAGGAGGGCAAGCCGGTCTTCCTGGCCGACATCTGGCCCTCCGAGGCCGAGGTCAACGACGTCGTGGCGAACGCCATCGGCGAGGACATGTTCAGCAAGTCCTACAAGGACGTCTTCGCGGGCGACGCCCAGTGGCAGGCCCTGTCCATCCCCGAGGGCGACACCTTCGAGTGGGACCCGCAGTCCACCTACGTACGCAAGCCCCCGTACTTCGAGGGCATGACGATGGAGACCACCCCGGTCTCGGACATCGCCGGCGCCCGTGTCCTCGCCAAGCTCGGCGACTCGGTCACCACTGACCACATCTCCCCGGCCGGTGCGATCAAGGCCGACACCCCCGGTGGCAAGTACCTCACGGAGCACGGCGTCGAGCGCCGTGACTTCAACTCGTACGGTTCCCGCCGTGGCAACCACGAGGTGATGATCCGCGGTACGTTCGCCAACATCCGCCTGCGCAACCAGATCGCGCCGGGCACCGAGGGCGGCTACACCCGCGACTTCACCCAGCCCGACGCGCCTGTCGCCTTCATCTACGACGCCTCGCGCAACTACATCGAGCAGGGCATCCCGCTGGTCATCCTGTCCGGCAAGGAGTACGGCTCCGGCTCGTCCCGCGACTGGGCCGCCAAGGGCACCGCGCTCCTCGGCGTCAAGGCCGTCATCGCCGAGTCGTACGAGCGCATCCACCGCTCGAACCTCATCGGCATGGGCGTGCTCCCGCTCCAGTACCCGGAGGGCGCCACCGCGCAGTCCCTCGGCCTCACCGGCGAGGAGACCTTCTCCTTCACCGGCGTCGAGGAGCTGAACAACGGCACCACCCCGCGCACGGTCAAGGTGACCACCGACACGGGCGTCGAGTTCGACGCGGTCGTCCGCATCGACACCCCCGGCGAGGCGGACTACTACCGCAACGGCGGCATCATGCAGTACGTGCTGCGCAACCTGATCCGCAACTAAGCGGCTCGGTAAGGCAGTTGAGGGCCGTATCCCCGGTGACGGGGGTGCGGCCCTGTGCTGTGCGGGGAGGCCACCGGTGCCAGGACATGGCCTGGGCTCAGGTTGAACACAGGGTTCCCCCAGGCAACCGGGACACGATCAGGACATGTCTGGCACTTCTGGGGTTCGCGGCGACCACGTCCGTGTGCTGATCGTCGACGACGAACCGGCGCTCACGGAGCTGTCGTGCGCGGCCGTGGCCGTCGCCGAGGCGGGCCGGCGCCCGTGCCCCGCCCTCGACGGCGAGAGCGCGCTGCGCCTCGCGCGCAGCTGGGCCCCGCACGCCGTCGTCCACGACGGCGTGCTGCCCGACCTCGACGGCCTCCAGGTGCTCCGCAGGCAGCTGCGCCACGAGAGCCCGCGGCTGCCCGTCCTCGTGCTCACCGCCCGGAAACAGCTCCCCGGCGAGGTGTGGACCAGCTGCTTCGACAGCGGCGAGAACCTCGCCGAGCCCGAGGTGTACATCTCCAGTCCGCGCCGCAAGATCGACAAGCTGCGGGCGCCGATGATCCGCACCGTGCGCGCACCCGGGTACGCGATCAGGGCGGGGGAGGACGGGAGATGACCGTACGACTGCGCGGGCGCTCACTGCGGACCCGGCTGCTGCTCTTCATCGGGGTCACCCTGGCCGTCGTGTGCGCCGCCATGGCGGTCGTCACCGCCTTCGCCCAGCACAGGTATCTGGTGGGCAGCCTGGACGACCGTGTCGCGGGCGCCGTCGCCCGCAGCCAGGGCGGTGCCGCGCTCCACCCCGAACTGGACACCGACCTCAGCTTCCTCGACGAGAACGGCCAGCCCGCCGGAACGCTGGCCGCCCGGCTCGACGCCGACGGCACCCTGCTCAGTGCGCGGGTCGTCGCCCGGGACGCCGCGCCGCAGGACCTGACCCCCACCCAGCGGGAGGCGCTCGCCGGCATCAGGGCCGACGGCTCGATGCACACCCGTGCCGTTCCGGGCCTCGGCACCTACCGGATCACCGCGGTCGGCGGCACCGCCGGCAACGGGGTCCGGGTGCTGACCGGGCTGCCGATGGACGACGTCCAGGAGATGATCCAGGACCTGGTGGTGGTCGAGGCCGTGGCGGCCGTGGTCGGACTGACGATCGCGGGCTGCGTCTGCGCGGTCGTCATACGGCGCCAACTGCGGCCCCTGGACCGGGTCGCCGCCACCGCGGTCGAGGTCTCGCGCGCGCCGCTGGGCCGGGGCGAGGTCATCGGGCTCACCCGCGTCCCGAATCGCGACACCGACCCGCGGAGCGAGGTGGGCCAGGTCGGAGCCGCCCTGAACCGGATGATCGACCACGTGGAGTCGTCGCTCGCCGAGCGCCAGGCCGGCGAGGAACGCATGCGGCGCTTCCTGTCCGACGCCAGCCATGAACTCCGTACCCCGCTCGCCTCGATCGCCGGATACGCGGAACTCATGAACCGGGGTACCCAGCGCATCGAGCCGACGCTGGCCTGGCGGCGCGTGTCGGCGGAGTCGGCGCGGATGACCGGGCTGGTGGAGGACCTGCTGCTGCTCGCCCGGCTCGACGAGGGGCGGCCGTTGCAGTCGGCCGAGGTGGACCTCGCCGCGGTGGTCGCCGAGTCGGTGTGGGACGCGCGGGCCGCGGGTGAGCACCACAACTGGCAGCTGGCGCTGCTCCTCGACTCCCCGGCACTGGTCGCCGGCGACGAGGTCCGGCTGCACCAGGTGGTGGCCAAGCTGCTGGCCAACGCACGGGTCCACACGCCCGCCGGCACGACGGTGGTGGCCTCCGTCGAGGTCGTGGACGACCGCTGCGTCATCCGCGTACGCGACGACGGGCCCGGCATTCCGCCGCACCTGCTCCCGTCCGTCTTCGAACGCTTCACCCGGGCCGACGTCTCCCGCGCCCGCAGCGGTTCCGAGGACGGGGGATCGGGCCTCGGCCTCGCCATCGTGACGGCCGTCGTGGCCGCGCACGGAGGCCGCATCGGCGTCGAAAGCGCCCCGGGGCACACCGAGTTCACGATCGAGCTGCCCACCGCGAGCCCGGCCCCGCAGCCCACGCACCGACCTGATCTCCGTACGGCCGTTCCGCGGTGAGCGCATCCGCACCCCGGAACTCCCGTCATCCGGGCCCGGCCCTTGTGCGTCAGGCGTTTACATCTTCACCCCGCGGCGCTAGCTTCGATGGAGAGTGAGGTGGG
>NZ_AEJB01000639.1 GCF_000331005.1 Streptomyces turgidiscabies Car8 | reverse complement strand
CCAGGGCCGGTGATGCGTCGTCACCGACGGGCGAACAGCGCGCAGGTCAGGTCCCGTCGGCGGGCTGGGTGTAGGTCCGTGAGCCGACGGTCGTGGTGAGGGTGCCGGTTGCGCGGCCGACCGTCTGCCAGAGGTCGATCGTGATGTGGAAGCCGTCGGCACCGGTCTGCTTGGTGGCCAGTACCTTGCCGCTTCGCCCGCTCTTCACCAGGTCCGAGTACCAGTCGAGGCTGGTCAGTGTGGGACTGGTGCTGGTGCGCGTCACGCTCTCGGAGCCGGTGAGGAAGGCCTTGGCGTCGTCCGAGTAGTGCGTGTAGCGCAGGGACACCGTCTTCACCGCGGTCTTCGTGGCGTCCCACACGATGTCGACCTCGGCGCTGCCGGACGCCTTCCCGCGCAGGGTGTACGTGCCCTGCGCCGGGTAGGGCCGCTGCGGAGCCTCGGTGCCGGGGACGTAGGGCGTGCCCCAGGGCACCCTGTCGGACACCGGCTTGACCGTCCGCCGGTGCGCGGGCTCGCGGTCGACCAGCCGGGCGATCATCAGCCGGGTGCGTCGGCCCCCCGGTTCGGTGGAGGCCGGGCACGGCAGCGGGTTGGCTCCGCCGCACGCCGGCGCCGACACGAGCCGCTCGTGGTACGCGACCGCCGTACCGTCCGGGGACCAGCGCGGGTCGGCGCCGGCGTTCCAGTCGGGGGAGGTGTCCGAGTAGTTGAGCTGCTGGCCCTGGTAGGTGCCGCGGTCGCCGTAGCGGTCGATGAGATACGGCTGGAAGAAGCGCCGCTGGCCGTTGTTGCGGACCGAGGAGACCACGGAGGTGGTCAGCAGGTCGGTGATCGCCGGGACACCGGTCATTCCGGAGGTGAACATCATCCGGTCGTATCCGCGGGTGTCCAGGGCCACGATCCACCGGTCGTCCGGGGAGGCGTCCACCGGATCGGTGTATCCGGGGTCGGCCGTCATCCGGCGGAGCTTGCCCGTGCGCAGGTCGACGGCCATCAGGTCGATGTTGGACGACTCGACGGGATAGCCGACGTAGAAGGCTTCCCTGCCGTCCTTGGAGAAGCCGCGGAACTCACCGACGCCGGGCAGTGAGGTGTCCAGCACCAGCTTCGTCGGCGTGCGCGGGTCGACGTGCACCGGCTGTGCGGCGGGGGAGGGGTCGAAGAGCCGCGTGACCTTCTCCACCTCGTAACGAGGGGCGAGCGGCGTACCGGTCGTCGGCGCCGGGTCGAAGCGCAGGCGGCCGAAGTAGCCGTACTGGTCGAGGCGTCCGCCGGTGACGGTGACGCTGTTGAAGCCGAGGTGCACCTGGTCGGGGTGCAGGCGCAGCTCGCGGATGGGGCCGCCGGGCCCGGATCCGTCGGCGGTGTCGTTCCAGCGGATCGGGTGGATGTGGAGGCGGGCCGGAGTGCAGGCCGGCGAGGCGAGACCGTACGGGCCGCAGTCGACGATGTTCGTCCCGTACAGCACCCGCTTCCCGTCGGAGAACGGCTGGGGGTAGCTCACGTCGGCGTTCATGCCCTGCTTGTTGGCGGGCGGTGTGCCGCAGGTGAGGCACTTCCACGCGTCACCGTTCGGGAAGGTCCTGCCGTCCGTCCGTACGAGGATCAGCTGGTCCCCGGTGTAGACGCTCGCCGGGTCAGGCGCGGCCGGGGCACCTGCGAACCTCACTGCGGCGGTGACCGTACGACTGTCGGGGAGGAAACCTCCGGTGCGCAGGCCGGAGTTCCAGTCGGACACCATGCACCCGGTGCCCCGCGGGTTGACGGCGCTGGTGCACGCGCCTTCGGCGTTCGAGGGGGCCGTCGGCGGCAGCGGCAGCCTTTCCGTGCGGATCCGCTCGGGGGCGGGCGGAGGCGGAGAGGTCGAGGCGGCCTGCGCGGGGGTCAGGAAGGCGGTGACGCCCACCAGGGCCACCAGAGCGGCGAGGCCCCTGGTTCTCGTACGCATGGATCTCCCTTCATCGGCGGTGCTCATGCGGAAAAAGCACTGCGGGGGGTGCCGGACGCGCGACGAACTCAGGAAAGGAGAGGGCCGCGCCGGAAGTTATGTTCTTTCTATAGGAGAATTCAATTCTCGTGAAGAGTTCGCGCATCAGCGGGACGTGAGGTGCCTCTGCCGAGGTCTTACGGACCTGTGACGGCACGGGCGTGGAACTGCCGTACGGTGCCTGTCTGCTCATAGCGTTCCAACCATGCGAGTACTGATCACCGGCGGAGCCGGGTTCATCGGGTGTCATGTCGTGGAGGCCCTGACCGCGCGGGGCCACGAGGCGATCGTGTTCGACCTGCGTGACGGCCTGGACGTGCGGGACCCCGACGCGGTCGCCGCCGTACTGACCGGCGTCGACGCCGTCTGTCATCAGGCCGCGATGGTGGGCCTCGGGAAGGACTTGAAAGACGCGTCGGAGTACGTGTCCCACAACGACCTGGGTACGGCCGTGCTGCTCTCCGCCATGGCCGACGCCAAGGTGCGGCACCTCGTGCTGGCAGGGTCGATGGTCGTGTACGGCGAGGGGGCCTACGCCTGCGAGCGGCACGGGGCGGTCCGGCCCGGCCCACGGACCGTGGCGGATCTGGACGCGGGGAGGTTCGAACCCCGGTGCCCGCGGTGCGGGGAGCAGCTGGCCCCGGGGCTGGTCGAGGAGGACGCTCCGGTCGACCCCCGCAACGTGTACGCCACGACCAAGCTGGCCCAGGAGCATCTGGCGGCGGCGTGGGCCCGGTCGACGGGCGGCTCCGCCGTTTCGCTGCGCTACCACAACGTGTACGGGCCGGGCATGCCGCGCGACACCCCGTACGCCGGCGTCGCGTCCTTCTTCCGGTCCGCGCTCGCCCGGGGTGAGGCTCCGCGCGTCTTCGAGGACGGCGGCCAGCGGCGCGACTTCGTGCACGTGAGTGACGTGGCGGCGGCCAACGTGGCGGCGCTGGAGGCGGAGACCCGAGCGGGGGCGCTGGTCGCGTACAACACCGGCAGCGGGGAGCCCCACACGGTGGGGGAGATGGCGCGGGCGCTTGCCTCCGCGTACGGCGGGCCCGAGCCGGTGGTGACCGGGGAGTACCGCCTGGGGGACGTCCGCCACATCACGGCGGACTCGTCCCGTCTGCGAGCCGAGCTGGGCTGGAAGGCCGAGGTCGGATTCGAGGAGGGGATGCGGGAGTTCGCGAGAGCGAAGCTGCGCGGGGAGTGACTCTCGCCCCCCGACCTGAACTGTTTCTACCCGAACTGATCCGACCTGACGTCCGCGTCCCGTATGTGCCTTCCCAAGGTGAAAGTCGTGATGACCCCTCCTGAGCCCCCGCCCTCGTCTCCTTCCTCCTCTCCTTCGCCATCCGCAGCGGTATCGGTGGCGAAGACCGTCGCACCCGTCGACGTGGTCCTTCCCTGTCTGAACGAGGTCGAGGCCCTGCCCTGGGTGCTCGCCCGTATCCCGGCCACCTGGCGTGCGCTGGTGGTGGACAACGGATCCACGGACGGGTCGGCGGAGTTGGCACGCTCCCTAGGCGCGACCGTCGTGCGGGAGACCCGCCGCGGGTTCGGCGCCGCCTGCCACGCCGGGCTGACCGCGGCCACCGCGGACATCGTGTGCTTCTGCGACTGCGACGCCTCACTCGACCCGTCCCTGCTCGAACCCTTCGTACGCGAGGTCCGGGAGGGCGAGGCCGACCTCGTACTCGGGCGGCGCCGCCCGCAGGGCCGGGGCGTCTGGCCCGTACACGCCCGCGTGGGCAACCTCGCGCTGGCACGGATGACGCGCCGTCGCACAGGGCTGCGCCTGCACGACCTCGGCCCGCTCCGCGCCGCCCGCCGCGAACAACTGCTCGACCTCGATCTCACGGACCGGCGCAGCGGCTACCCGCTGCAGATGGTCGTCCGGGCCGCAGACTCCGGCTGGCGTGTCGTCGAGCACGACGTGCCGTACCTGCCGCGCACCGGTGCCTCCAAGGTCACCGGCACCTGGCGTGGAACCTGGCAGGCGGTACGGGACATGGGCCGGGTCCTGTCCGAACCGCCGACGGCCAGGGAAGAGGCGGTCGCCGGCCAGGCCGCCGTACGCCTAGGAGGAATCGCCCAGTGAACCGCTCAGTGAACCGTCCGACGACCACACTCCTCGTCATCGCCAAGGAGCCGAGGCCGGGTCGGGTCAAGACCCGGCTCACCCCGCCCTACACACCCCGGGAAGCTGCGGCGCTCGCCGAGGCCGCGCTCGTGGACACCCTGCGGACAGTGGCGGCCACCCCCGCCCGGCGCCGCGTACTGGTGCTCGACGGTGTTCCGGGCCCCTGGTTTCCGCCCGGCTTCGACGTCGTCCCGCAGTGCGCGGGAGGTCTGGACGAGCGCCTGGCCGCTGCCTTCGCCGGTTGCGACGGACCCGCGCTGCTCATCGGCATGGACACCCCGCAGGTGACGCCCGCGCTGCTCACCGTGGACTTCGCCGACTGCGACGCGTATTTCGGCCCGGCCGAGGACGGCGGCTTCTGGGCGCTGGGTCTCGCCCGCCCCGACCCCGAACTGCTGCTAGGTGTGCCGATGTCGACGCCCATGACAGGCGCCGTACAGCATGAGCGGCTCGTCATGGCGGGCCTGCGGGTGCGCGAGCTGCCGTGCCTCCGGGACGTGGACATCGCCCGCGACGCGGAGGCGGTCGCCGTGTCGGCCCCGGACAGCCGGTTCGCCGCCGAGCTGGGGCGCCTCGGGGTGACCGCCGGCCGATGAGCACCGCACACGAGATCATCTCGCCCAGGACGATCGGCTCGGACCGTCCCACGCCTGTCACATTGCCGGGCACCCCGCGGCCCTGGTCCGCAGACCCGTACTCCGAAGCCCTGGTCACCGGCCGGGGACCGCTCTTCCTTCGTCGGTCCGACGGCTGGCTGCTGCCGCTGGAAGTGGAACGCTGGTGCGCCGGTGCCGACGCGGCGGACCTGAGGGTTCTGGACCACTGCGAAGGGGCCGTACTCGACGTCGGCTGCGGGCCGGGGCGGCTCGTCGCCGAACTCGCCTCCCGTGGTCTGCCCGCCCTCGGCGTCGACATCAGCGAAGCCGCCGTCGCCCGCACCGTGCGGCTCGGCGGACAGGCCCTGCGCCGCTCCGTCTTCGAACCCCTCCCCGCCGAAGGACGCTGGGACACCGTCCTCCTCATCGACGGCAACATCGGCATCGGCGGCGATCCGGGCGCCCTCCTGCGGAGGATGTCCCAACTCCTCGGCCACGGCGGCCTCCTGATCACCGAGACGGCCCCCGACAGTGAGGTCGGCGAACGCGTCACCGTCCAGGTCGTCCGGCTCACCGCCGGTGCTCACGGGTCCGCCGGGCCGCCCTTCCCCTGGGCCCGCCTCGGCACTCCGGCCCTCCTCCGGCTCGCGACGCAGGCCGGCTGGCACCCGGAGCGCCAGTGGACGACCGGCGGCCGCTCTTTCGTCTCCTTGCGCAACCACGGTGACCGCAGTCCCACCGTGATCAGCAGCCGGCAGGACAGCGACCCGTCGCCGGGCAGGGTGGTGGCAGGAAGGTGAAAACGGTTCTCCTTCCTGGCCCAGTCACACCGTCCGGCCGTGCCGGTGTGAACCGCGGTCTTCTCCGGGACCTGTCCGCGGTCCTGACCGCAGCCCTGCTCGTCACGACGGCCGCTGTGACGGGTACCGTCATCGAGCACCGATACGGCACCCTTCATGTCAGCTTCCCGCCCCTGTACGGGCACTGGGAGCCGCACCTCGGCCCCGGCACCCCCGCCGCGATCATCGTGGCCGTCACCGTTGTCGCGTACGGGCCGCTCCTCGCCGCCCGACTGCCCTGGCGCGCCCTGCTGATCACCGCCTACGGCACCGCCACGGCGTGGACGTTCTCGCTCGCCCTGGTCGACGGCTGGCAGCGCGGCATCGCCCGGCGGCTGACGACCAAGTACGAGTACCTGCAGGTCATCGACCCCGTCAACCGCTTCCACGACATCCCCGCCGCCCTACGGGACTTCACTCACCACATCCTCTTCCACTCACCCGGAGCCTGGCCCGCGCACGTCGCCGGACATCCCCCCGGGGCCACCCTCACCTTCGTCCTCCTCGACCGCGTCGGGTTGGGCGGCGGGGCCTGGGCGGGCGTCTGGTGCATCACCGTCGGCGCGACGGCGGCCGTGGCGGTCCTCGTCACCGTGCGCGCGCTGTGCGGGGAGGCCCTCGCCCGCCGGGCGGCCCCCTTCCTGGTCCTGGCCCCGGCAGCCGTGTGGATGGGCACCTCCGCGGACGGCTACTTCGCGGCCGTCGCCGCCTGGGCCCTCGCCTTCCTCGCCCTCGCGGTCACCGGGCACCGGCCCCGGTCGACGGGCCTCGCCTCCGGGCTCCTCCTCGGCCTCACCGCGTATCTCTCGTACGGCCTGACACTGTTCGCGGTGATCGCCGCCGGCGTCGTGCTGCTCGGCTCCCGGCGCCTGCGCCCGCTCCCGTACGTCCTCGCGGGACTCGTGGTCGTCCCGGCCGCTTTCACGTTCGCCGGCTTCAACTGGTGGGAGGCCTACCACCTGCTCGTCACCCGCTACTTCGAGGGGGCCGGCGGTGTCCGGCCGTACGGCTACTGGGTGTGGGCGAACCTCGCGTGCACGGTGCTGCTGGTGGGACCGGCGACGGTCGCGGGCCTGCGGCGAGCCGGCGCGGCGCCGGTACGCGAGGGGCTCCGTGGGCTCCCGCGCGCGGGCGTCGACGCCCCCGAAGCCCGGCTCGCCGTGCTCGTGTTCGCCGCGCTGCTCGCCCTTCTCGCCGCCGACCTCTCCGGTATGAGCAAGGCGGAGACGGAACGCATCTGGCTGCCGTTCGCAGTCTGGCTGCTCCCGGCATGCGCGCTCCTGACCCGCCCCCGCGCCTGGCTCGCCGCACAGGCCACCCTCGCCCTGCTCCTCAACCACCTGCTGCTGACGGGGTGGTGACGACCGACAGCGGTGCCCGATCCGGCCCCACGGGCGGCGGAGCCAGGTTCTTACGAAACACGGACGTCCGGACGACCGTGCCGCCGGGAACCGAGGCCGGTGGGAAACTGGAGGCATGCAGCAGTCGCACGAATCCGCAGGTTCCGAGCTTGCTCCACGTGGTCGGGGAGACGCCATGCGCGTCCTCGTCGTGGACGACGATCCGACGGTCGCCGAGGTCGTCTCCGGCTATCTCGACCGTGCCGGGTACGACGTGGACCGGGCCGGGGACGGGCCGTCGGCGCTCGTGCGGGCCGCCGCGCACCGGCCGGACCTGGTGGTGCTCGACCTCATGCTGCCCGGCATGGACGGCCTGGAGGTGTGCCGCCGTATCCGGGCCCGCGGGCCCGTGCCGGTCATCATGCTCACCGCCCGCGGCGACGAGGGCGACCGGATCCTGGGCCTCGAAGTGGGCGCCGACGACTACGTCACAAAGCCCTTCAGCCCCCGCGAGCTGGTGCTGAGAGTCGAGTCGGTACTGCGCAGGTCCAGGCCCGCCACAGCGGCTCACCCGGTACACGGGGCAGGCATCACCGTCGACCCGGCCGCCCGGCGCGCCACCAAGAACGGCGCCGAACTCAGCCTCACGCTCCGCGAGTTCGACCTCCTCGCCTTCCTCCTGCGCAACCACGGGCGCGCCTACAGCCGCGAGGAACTGATGAAGGAGGTGTGGGGCTGGGACTTCGGCGACCTGTCCACCGTCACCGTCCACGTACGTCGGCTGCGGGGCAAGGTGGAGGACGACCCGGCCCGGCCGCAGCTGATCCAGACGGTGTGGGGAGTGGGCTACCGCTTCGACGCCACCCCGTTCGAGGAGGCGGTATGAGCATGCGTGACTTCCTGCTGATCGCCCTGTTCGCCTTTCTCGGCGCCGTCGCGGCTGGGCTGCTCGGGGCGGGCGTCCTGTGGCTGATCAGGCGACGCTCGCTGACGACTTCCCTCGCCGTGGTCGCGGCCGTGGCCGTGACGGCCATGCTCGCGGGCACGCTGTCCGTGGCGAGGGCCATGTTCCTGTCCACGCACGACCTGACGGTCGTCACCATGGTCGTCGCGATGGCGGCGGTCGTCTCCCTGGCCACCGCACTGCTGCTCGGCCGGTGGGTCGTCGCCGGCAGCAGGGCGCTCACCGCCGCCGCCCGTTCCTTCGGTGACGGCGGCCACTTCGCGGTCCCCCACGGCTCGTCGAACGCCGAACTCGCCGCGCTGAGCCGGGAGTTGGCCAGCACCAGCGCGAAACTCGCCACGTCCCGCGACCGTGAGCGCGCCCTGGAGACATCGAGGCGCGAACTGGTCGCGTGGATCTCGCACGACCTGCGCACCCCACTCGCAGGACTGCGCGCCATGTCCGAAGCGCTGGAGGACGGTGTCGCCGCCGACCCCCAGCGCTACCTCCGCCAGATGCGCACCGAAGTCGAACGTCTCAACGACATGGTCGGCGACCTCTTCGAACTCTCCCGCATCCACGCCGGGGCGCTCGCCCTCTCTCCTTCTCGCATCTCCATGTACGACCTGGTCGGCGACGCCCTTGCCGGAGCGGACGCGCTCGCCCGGGAGCACGGCGTGTGGCTGATCGGCGATCGCATCGAACCGGTGCCGGTCGAGGTCGACGGCAAGGAGATGAGCCGCGTGCTGAGCAATCTGCTGGTCAACGCGATCCGCCGGACACCCTCGGACGGTACGGTCGCGGTCGCCGCCGAGCGTTCCCCGGACGGAGTCGTCGTGTCGGTCACCGACGGCTGCGGGGGCATTCCGGACGACGACCTGCCGAGGGTCTTCGACACCGGCTGGCGCGGCACACACGCCCGTACCCCTCCGGCCGGCGCCGGGCTCGGCCTCGCGATCGTCCGGGGCATCGTCGAGGCACACCGTGGACAGGCCGCCGTGCGCAACGTACCCGGCGGCTGCCGCTTCGAGGTGACCCTTCCGCTGGCCGAGGCCTGATCCGACGCGGCCGAGCCCGGGTGGGGTGTGCGTCGCCAGCACACCGGCCCGAGGGAGTGCGAGCCGCGCGGAGTCCCCGTGCCGGCGTGGACGACGAAGAACTCGGCGAGGGTTTTTCTCTCCTCGCTTCGGGGGGCCAACGGTCGAATGTCCCGTCGCCGTTCGAAGGGCTGAATTACGCCGGTGGCCGGCCCGTGGTCCGGCGCGGCACCAGGGTGGGGGACAGGAGGACCTGTTCCGTGCTTTTTCGTGGGTCGGTGAGGCGTTCCAGGAGCAGGCGGGCGGCGTTTTCGCCGATGTCGTGGCCTGCTTGGTCGACGCTGGTGAGGGAGATGGGGCCGAGGGCGGCGAAGGTGGTGTTGTCGTAGCCGGCGACCGAGATGTCGTCGGGGACGGAGAGGCCTGCTTCGTTGATGGCTTCCAGGACGCCCATGGCGACGATGTCGGCGCCGGCGAAGACGGCGGTGGGGAGGTGGGGGCGGGTCAGTAGTTCTTGGGCGCCTTTGTAGCCGCCTTCCTGGGTGTAGGTGGTGGAGATGACGTCGATCCACTTGGCGAGTCCGTGTGTGCGCATGGCTTGTCTGTAGCCGTCGGCGCGGCGGGCGTTGGGCATTTCGGCGAGGCGTGTGGGGTCGGTTTCGTGGTGTTCGATGTGGGCGATGCGGTGGTGTCCGAGGGCGGCGAGGTGGGTGACGGTCAGGGATGCGCCCTGGATGTCGTCGTCGGCCACGGTGTCGTAGAGGGGGGATGTTCCGTGGCGGCCGACGACGACGGTGGGTACGGATGAGGCGATGTGTTCGAGGTGGGTGCGGGGTGAGACGGGTGCGACGAGGATGAGGCCGTCCATGCCGCGGTCCAGCATCGCTTCGGTGACGCGTGCTTCTTCTTTTTCGCCGTTGCAGCCGGGGCCCAGGAGGACCTGGTATTCGGTGTCCCGCAGGCGGGTGGTGATGCCGTCGAGGACGTCGGGGAAGAAGGGGTTGCGGATGTCGGGGAGCATCACGCCGATGGTGTAGGTCTGTCCGCGCAGGCCTCTGGCCCCGGCGTGTGGGCGGTAGCCGAGTTCGTCGATCGCGCGGCGTACCTTGGCGCGCATGTCGGGGCTGGCTCCGTAGGCGTTGCGCAGCACCTTGGACACGGCGGTGGTGGACACCTGGGCGTGGCGTGCGACATCGACGATCGTGACGCGACGCGGTCGTGCTGGTGGCTCCATCCGATTCCTTTTCCCTGGGAACGGCTGTCACCGAGTCTACGGACGTAACTCCCGCCCGGCGCACGCCCTGTGACAGCCGAGCGGGCCAGCGCCCTGACAGCCGTGCAGCGGGTACGGCGTCTTGACGTCACGCGGGACGCTCTCTAAGGTCTGGCCACACCCGATGGGCAACGTTACCCGTCGTACTGCGGAACCATCGACCCGACGTCGGCCCCACCGTCCGACGGCGGAGGGCGACAGCCGCATCCACGCGTCCCGCTGACCACAGCCCGCACGGACGACCGAGATTGAATCGATTCACAAAGGAAGGTGCGCGCGTGAGCCATGAAACACGCAGTACAGAGGCCGCCGACCGTGAGCCCGGTGAGGGGAAACCCTCCCGGACGGACGGCACAGCGGTGCGTCGGCGAACCGTGCTCGCCGCGACAGCCGGTGCCGTGGCGCTGGGCGGCGGCGGTGTCGCTGGAGGCGGAACGAACGCCGTGGCCCAGCCAGCCCGCGGTGAGAAGGGCGGCGCGGTGCTCGGACCGACCGTGGAACACCGCACTGATCCTCTGGGCGTGGACGCCGCCCGGCCACGCTTCGGCTGGCGCATGCGGTCCGCGGAGCGCGGACTCAGCCAGGGCGCGTACCGGATTCTCGTCGCGACCTCTCCGGAGAAGCTGACCGCCGCCCGCGCCGACGTCTGGAACAGCGGTCGTGTCCGTGCCTCCGACTCGGTGGCCGTCCGCCACGCGGGCAAGCCGCTGCGCGCCTCGACGCGCTATCACTGGACCGTCAGCGTGTGGGACACCGACGACCGGCCCGTCGGCACCGCGTTACCCGCCTTCTTCGAGACCGGCCTGATGAGCAGGGACGGCGTCGGCGGATGGGAGGGCGCGCACTGGATCGGTATGAAGGGCAAGAGCCCCGACTCGGCCGGTGCCCCGATGCTGCGCAAGGAGGAAACACTCCGGAGTGCTCACCCCGGCAAGAGCCGTTCCCGAGTCCGTGAGGCGCGGTTGTACGTCTCGGCCCTCGGCGTGTACGACGCCTACGTGAACGGGCGGCATGTGACCGTGCCGCAGGACGGTGGCACCACGATCGAGCTGTTGCCGCCGGGCTCGACGAACTACGACGCGCGCGTCAACTACATGACGTACGACGTCACCGACCTCGTGACGTCGGATCCGGACGTCACCATCGCGGTCGTCCTGGGCAACGGCTGGTACAACGGCCGCATCTCCGAAGGCAGTACGTACTACTCGGCGGACGGCAACGCCCTGGCCGTCAAGGCCAAGCTGCTGATCCGGTACACCGACGGCACCTCGCAGACGGTGGTCACCGCTCCGGGCGGCGGCTGGAAGGCCACGGACACCGGCCCCTACCGCGCCGACGACATCTACGACGGCCAGACCTACGACGCCCGTGGGGAGCTGCCGGGCTGGACGTCGCACGGCTTCGACGACTCCGCCTGGGCGGACGTCGAACGAGTCGCCTTCGACGCCAGGTTCCCGGACGCGCGACTCATCGCCTACCCGGGCGAGACGGCACGTTTCATACAGCGGTGGGACCGCCGGCCGCACTCGGTCACCGTCGTCACCGGGGTGAGCGGACAGGACGGCAGCGCCAACGGCAGGGGCCGCATCGTCGTCGATCCCGCCCGGACGGTGACCGATCCCGCGAAGGCGGCCTCCGCGCCGGTCACGATCGGCGTGGGCGAGACCGCCGTCTTCGACCTCGGCCAGAACATGGTCGGAGTGGCCCGCTACAGCCTGCGCGGCCCCGCCGGGGCCAAGGCCGAGTTCAGGTTCGGCGAGATGCTCAACGACGACAGTGCCGGCGCCGACGGCCCGGCTGGCTCCCTCTACCGGGCGAACCTCCGCAGCGCCAAGGCCACCAGCACGTATGTCCTCAAGGGCGACCGGCACGGCGAGACCCACCAGGACTCCCTGACCTTCTACGGCTTCCGCTATGTCTCCGTCACCGCGACGGACACCGTCACGATCACCGGCCTGACCGGCAAGGTAGCCACGTCCGCGATCCGGGAGATCGGCACCGTCACCACCGACGATCCCGACATCAACCAGCTGGCGAGCAACATCCGTTGGGGCCAGCGAGGCAACTACCTCTGGGTGCCCACCGACTGCCCCCAGCGCGACGAACGCCTCGGCTGGACCGGCGACACCCAGGTCTTCTCCGCCACCGGCCTGTACAACGTGGACGCCGGTGTCTTCCTCAGCCACTTCCAGGACACCGTCGTCGATTCCCAGGCCATCTACGGCATGGGCGAAGCGCAGTTCACCGGGGTCGCCCCGACGGGCCGTTTCAACTTCCCCGGCGGTGGCAGCGGTTGGGCCGACGCCGGGGTCATCGTGCCGTGGACCGTGTGGCAGATGACCGGTGACGCGACCGTCGTCGAGGACAACTGGCCCGCCATGACCCGCTACCTGGACTGGATCCAGGCGCAGACCGGCGAGACCTACGCCGGACAGGGCTCCCTCACCGGTGACTGGCTGGGGCCACAGAAGACCAGCGCCCAGCTGATGAGCGACGTCTACTACGGCTACAGCACCCGGCTGATGGCACAGATGGCCCGCGCGACCGGCAGGGCGGCGGAGGCAGCGGCGTACGACCGGCTCTTCGGACGTGTCAGGCAGGCGTTCATCACCAAGTACCTGAGTACGGAGGGTGGTTCGGTCACGGTCAGGTCCAGCCTCGGCGACGCCTCTCCGATCGAACCGGGCTCCGACCCCAGCCAGAAGACGGAGGACAACAGCCAGACAGCGCTGCTCTGGGTCCTCAAACTCGGCTTCTACGAGACGGAGGCCCAGCGCCGCACGCTCGTGGGCCGTCTCGCCGACAACATCGGCAACGACGCCGCCTACAAGGCCGCCCATCCGAACAGCGTCAGGGTCCGGTACGCCGAGAACACGCTGTCCGTCGGCTTCCTCGGCGTCAACGTCCTCGCCCCCGTCCTCACGGACGAGGGCCGCGCGGACCTGGCGTACAAACTGCTGCACCAGGACGCGCTGCCGTCCTGGCTGTTCTCGGTGAAGAACGGTGCCACCACCGTCTGGGAGCGCTGGAACTCGTACTCGAAGGAGGACGGGTTCGGGCCGGTCGGCATGAACTCCTTCAACCACTACGCCTACGGCGCGATCATGGAGTGGATGTACTCCTCCATGGCCGGTATCGCGCGCGATCCGCGGAGCCCCGGCTTCAAACGCTTCCTGCTGCAGCCGCACCTCGACCCCACGGGCGGGATCACCCGGGTCTCGGGCGTGTACGAGTCGCCGTACGGGGAGATCCGGAGCGAGTGGAAGGTGGCGGACGGGGGCAGGGCTCTCGTGTACGACGCGGTGGTGCCCGCCAACAGCGAGGCGACCCTGCGGCTTCCGGCGGTGTCGGCCGACACGGTCCGCGAAGGACGTGCTCCGCTGGCGCGCGCGGAGGGCGTCCGCTTCATCGAACACACCGACGGGGTGTACGTCTGCCGGCTGGCGTCCGGCCGCTACCGCGTGAACGCCCGACTGCGCTGACGGCTCCCCGCCGGCCGGACGCGTAACGCGGCCGCGGTACCCCTGGGCACCGCGGCCGTGTGCGAAACGTCAGACAGGGAGCCACTGCTGATTCGTACCGCCGTTGCAGCTCGACTGGTTCAGGGCGGCTCCGTTGGCGGTCGACCCTCCGGTGACCTGGAGACAGAGACCGCTGGTGACGTTGGTGAAGGTGACATAGCCGCCGATCACCGATGTCCTGCGCCAGAGCTGATGGTTGCCGCCGTCGCAGGTCCACTGGTCGGCGGTCGCACCGTCGGCCGTGGAGCCGCCAGGGATCTCGAGACACTTGCCGCTGTTGACGTTGATCAGGCGGAAGTTCGAACCGGAGGGGCTCAGCGTCCACTGCTGGTTGGTGCCGGAGTTGCAGTTGCCGGAGTTGACCGACGCACCGTCGGCGCCGCTCGCGAACCAGACGTCCGCGCACTTGGAGCTGTTGCGGTTCAGCAGGTGGTTGTTGGCGGAGCCCAGCGGGGCGGCGAGGACGGGCCAGCCCCCGGCGAAGGTGACCTGGCGGATGTCGAGGGACTCCCGCCCGTTGTTGTCGCCGTCGTAGTAGTGGTAGGCGAGGTACTTCGACGTCCCGTCGTCGAAGGCGTCCGCACCCCCGGCCGCGACCTTGGGGTACGCACCCGCGAGCACCTGCGTTCCTCCACCGGACGCCATGTTCGTGCCGGCCTGGTCGAGGTAGGGGCCGGTGATGGCCGTGGAGCGTCCGACCACTGTGTAGTAGGTGCTGTTGGTGCCACTGCAGCACAGGCCCTTGGAGCCGAAGAGGTAGTAGTAGCCGCCGTTGAGGACGATCGTCGGGTTCTCGATGCCGACGGCGATGTGCCACAGGTTGTTGTCGGTGGTGGACAGCTTGCCGGTGGACTCGTCCAGGACGTGCATATAGGTGCCGGAGCCGGTCCAGGAGCCCCAGGAGACGTAGAGCCGGCCGTCGGGCCCCCAGTCGACGTTGGGGTCGATGGGGTAGTTGACGTCGGTGACCATGCCCTGGTCGGTCCAGGGGCCCTCGATGCTGGTGGCGGTGGCAAGACCCATCACCGCGTACGAGGTGCCCCAGCGTGAACCGGCGTAGTACAGGTGGTACTTGCCGTTGAAGTACTTGATGTCGGGGGCCCAGATGTTGGGCGGCGTCGCACCGAGCTTGGCGGTGATCCAGGACGGCGTCGACTCCCAGACGTTCCCGATCTTGGTCCAGCCGGTCGCCGCCGTGGCGTCGCAGGTCCGGCGCTCGGTGATGGACCCGCTGGGATTGAGCGGGTCGTTCTCGAAACCGGTGGAGAAGCCGTAGGAGCAGTTGCCCACCTTGATGACGGACGGGTCGTGCATACGGATGTCACCGCTGAGCGCCTGCGCCCGGCCGGCCGAGACCAGACCGAGAACGGCCAGGGTGGCGGCCAGCAGAGCGGCGAGGACGGGGCGGCGCCGTCGTGTGTGTATCCGGAGGAGGATGCCTTCGGCATGTGGGGTGGTCACACGAAACTCCTTTGTATCGGTGAGGTGTTGCCACGGGCGGTACTCAGCCCTTGACCGCCCCCGCGGTCATGCCCGCCACGATCTGCCGGTTGAAGAACAGGAACATGACCAGCGGCGGGACCGTGATGAGGAGGATGTCCATGAAGAGCAGGTTGTAGCTGGTGCTGTACTGGCTCTGGAAGTTGAACAGGGTCAGCTGGACGGTGGCGTTCTGCTCGCCGGGCAGGAAGTACAGCGGGTTGGTGAAGTCGTTGAAGACGGCCACCGACTGGACGACGATCACCGTCACGACGACCGAGCGGAGCATCGGGAGGACGACCCGGAAGAAGAGTCGCAGCGGGGAGGCGCCGTCGATGATCGCGGCCTCGTCGAGTTCGCGCGGGATGGTGGCGATGAACGCGCGGAACAGCAGGACGGAGAAGGACAGTCCGAAGGCGATCTCCACGAGAATCAGCCCGGGGAGCGTGCCGAACAGGCCGGCCTTCTGCAGGACCCAGATCGTCGGCACGACCGCCGGGGGGATGATCAGCCCGGACAGGACCAGGAAATTGATCAGACCCGTCCACCGGGTGATCCGGCGCTGCAGCACGAAGGCGACCATCGCGCCGAGCACGACCATCGCCGTCACACTCGCGACGGTCAGGACCATGCTGTTGACGAACGCGATGACGAGGATGTAGTCCCGCGCCTCGATCACCTGTACGAGATTGTCGACCAGCCGGAAGTGGCGTGGCCAGGAGAAGTCGAGCTGGGAGGCCTGTTGCGGGTCCTTGACGGCTGTCAGCACGATGAACGCGAACGGGACGACGAAGACGACGATGCTGACGGCGACCGAGAGGACTCCCAGCCAGGTGCGGGTGGGGTTTCTCATCGCTGCACCTCCTTGCGGGCCAGGAAGCGGGACAGCGGGACGATGATCGCCGTCACGACCAGGAAGAGGATCACGTTCCCGGCGGTCGACAGGCCGTAGAAGCCCGCCTGGTACTGCTTGTAGATGACGGAGGCGACGACGTCGGAGCTGAAGCCCGGTCCGCCGCGCGTCATCGCCCAGATGAGGTCGAAGGAGCGCAGGCCCCCGATGAGAGACAGGATGATCACCGTGGAGGTGGCCGGCCAGCTCAGCGGCAGGACCACGTTGCGCAGCAGCTGCCACGCCCCGGCGCCGTCGAGCTTCGCCGCTTCGTAGTACTCGTCCGGGATGGACACGATGCCGGCGATGTAGATGACGGTCGCCAGGCCGACGCCCTTCCACACGTCCACGAGAGCCACGGAGAACAGCGCGAGCGACGGCTCGGTCAGCCAGCCGGGACCGTCGATGCCGATCACCGACAGGGCCCTGTTGATCGCGCCGGTGGAGGGGTCCATGAAGGCGGTGAAGGTGATGCCGACGCCCACGGTGCTGACCAGCACGGGGAAGAACACCACCGAGCGCAGATAACCCCGGGCACGGATCTGACTGGTCAGCAGAATCCCGAGGCCGAGGCCGATGACGACCTTGAGTCCCGAGGTGACGACCGCGTAGAGGAACGTGTTGGCGAAGCCCTTGACGAGGGCGGGCTCCTGGAAGAACTCGGTGTAGTTGTCCAGGCCGATGAAGGTCGACTTGAAGATCGTCCACCTGGTGAGGCTGAAGTAGAACGACGCGAGCGTGGGGACCATGAACAACGCCCCGTAGACGGCCGCCGCGGGAAGGTAGAACCAGGTGGGATAGGAACTGCGCGTTCCGGGAGACCGGCGCGTCCTGCCCTGCTCCCTCTGCTGCTCGGCCGCCGGGGGCCCGGTCGGTACAACTGTGGTCATCGTTCGACCTCTCTCGGGTGCCACCCCGCCCCCTTTTTTTTTCTCTGTGCGGGCGGGGAGGCACGGACGTGCGTTCCTACCAGCCCGGCAGACCGAGCTGCTGAGCCTGCTTCCTGGTGTCCTTGTCGTACTGGGTCGCGCCCGTCTTGGCGTCGGTGATGCCGGAGCCGACCTGGACGCTGATCTGGTCGAGGCTCGGCCCCTTCACCGGGGACAGGAACTCGAGTGCCGGGCTCTGGGCGCCGTCCGTGAAGTAGGCGGCGACGTCCTTGGTGATCGTCGGCACATCGGTCGGCAGGGTGCAGCCCTTGACCAGGTACGGCCCGGTCGGCGTCGACGCCTTGGCCTGGGCCGTGCAGCCGGCCGGGCTGGCGGCGAACGCGAGGAGCTTCTTCACCGCGGCGAGCTTGTCACCCGTGGTGGTCTTCGGAACGTAGAGGGCGTTGGGGAACCATGCCGTCAGGCCGGCTGTGGAGGCGTCGTCCCCGGGCAGCGCGAAGAAGCCGATGTCGTTGAGCTGGTCCGGGTTGCTCGTCTTGATCCCGCTGATGACGGTGGAGAGCATCGGGTACTGGGCGCCCTTGCCCGTGGCCAGCATCTGCAGGCCCTTGACGAGGGTGGCCGACGCGTAGTCGGAGTTCTGCAGCTTCAGGTCGTGGATCTGCTGCAGATGCTGGAAGCCCTTGAACGCATTCGGATCGGTGGCGTACTTCGCCTTGTCGGCGGTGTAGTCCCTGACGAAGTCCGGCTGTGCCGCCGCCACGTTGTGGAAGTCGCCCAGCACCAGCAGCTGGGAGGTCCAGGTGTCCTGGTAGGTCTGGATGACCGGCGCGATACCGGCCGCCTTGATCGTCTGGCTGTTGGCGATGAAGTCCGCCCAGGTCTTGGGTACGGCCAGACCGAGCCTGTCGTAGACCTTCTTGTTGTAGAGGACACCGCCCCCGAGAGCCGAACCCAGCGGGACGCCGTAGGTCTGGCCGCCCACCGTGACCTGCGGGAGGAAGGACTCGTCGAGGTTCTTGACGTACGGGTCCTGAGTGATCGGGGTGAGCGTCTTCGTCGGGTCGATCTGCTGGAACAGAGAACCCACGTTGTAGACGAAGAGATCGTCCATGCTGTCCGTCTGCAGCCGGGTCTTGATGAGGTTGTCGCCCTCGGTGCCGCCGGGGCGGGTCTCCACGCTCACCTTGATCTTCGGGTTCTTCGCCTCGAAGGCCTTGGCCAGCTGCTGGGCGGACTGGAGGTTGTCGGGTGCGTTGTCGACGAGGAGCTTGATCGACGTCGCAGCGCCGTCCTCGCCGGACGAGCCCAGAGAGCCGGCGCTGCAGGCGCTGAGCACGAGCGGCATGACGACAGCCGCGGCCACCACAGCCCTTCTCTTGGCGAGAGTGCTTGACCTCATGGAAGTTCCTTCGTTCGAGCGTCGGTGAATCGTTTCATTGAGGAATGGGGCGACCGGGCGAGGAGCGGTGCAACTCGATACCGGATCGGTCTGTCTTCCGTCGCGGCCGGTGGTCGGGTCCCTGGCGGTCCGCTGCGGGTGTGGCTCTGTCGGTCGAGCCTGTCGTGCCGTGCCGTTCGTGTAACGTGCCACAAAGGGAATGCCCAAAGATTGAGGCGCACCGGCGGAGCCGTCAAGTCATCTGCGAGTAACGTTCCGGAAACGCCGAAGTGGGGCGTGTGGTGCACGACAGCGGAGGTGGGGACCCCATGCGTCCAACGGGCGGCTCGAAGAGAGTAACCATCGCCGACGTCGCGCGCAGTGCGGGAGTGTCGACCTCCGCCGTGTCGAAGGTGCTGACCAACGCCTATGGCGTGAGCCCGGCCATGCGTGAGCGGGTGCGGGCCGCGATGGCCGAGCTCGGCTATCGTCCGCACGCCGCCGCCCGTGGAATGCGGGGCCGTACCTACACGATCGGTGTGCTGCTCGCGAGTATCCGCAACGCCTTCTACGCCGACCTCCTGGAGGGCGTCGACGCGACGCTGCGGAACACCGAGTACGCGGTGTTCATCGGCTCGAGCGGCTCCGCCGAGAAGGACGACCAGACGAAGCTGATCCACGCCATGGTGGACCGGCAGATGGACGGCCTGATCCTGATCGCCCCCGCCGTCCCCCGGGCGGAGGTGGTGCGCGTCGCCGCCGACGTGCCGACGGTGGTGCTCGGCCATCACGACCCCTCGCCGGCGTACGACTGCGTGGTCAACCAGGACGGGATCGGCGTCGATCTCGTGGTGGACCACCTGGTCGGCCTGGGGCACAGGGACATCGCACTCCTGTCGCACCCCACGGTCCGTGGCGTCCAGTGGCAGCAGCGGCCGGAACACCATGTCCGGGCCGCCTACGGTGCGGCGATGGCCCGGCACGGTCTGGCCGACCTGGCCCGGGTCGTGAACTCCGGGTACTCGGACGAGGGCGGCTACCGCGGGGCCATGGAACTGCTCACCTCCACGCGTCCCCCCACCGCGATCTTCGCCGGCGCCGACGTCGCCGCGACCGGCGTCTTCCGGGCGGCCGGCGAGCTGGGCCTGCGCATTCCCGAGGATCTCTCGCTCGCCGGATACAACAACACGTCCGTGGCCGCCCTCGCTCCGGTGAACCTGACCAGCGTGGACCAGGCGGGCGCCATGATGGGCGGGACCGCGGCCCGGCTCCTGCTGGAGCGGATCGAGAACCGCCGCGACCGCGCCGTCGTCATGGCCTCGACACCGCACCTCGTGGTGCGCGGCAGCACCGCGCCCCCGCGGCCCTGAGTCGGACCGACGCACGGATTTCCTGCCCGCCCCCTCTTGACGTCCTGACCTCCCCGGCTCATGGTTGAGTCGTTTCAAACGTGGAACGTTCCACGTCGAGGGAGGGGACGGGTATGACCCTGCAGCATCCGGAGCCCAGCACCACTGTTGCGGCCATCCGCTTCGAGCACCGGGACGATCCGCTCGGTGTGGGCGTCCCGGCGCCACGCCTCTCCTGGCAGGTGCGCACGGACGACCCCGAGTGGCGGCAGACGGCGTACGAGGTGCAGCTCGACGGCGCCGAGGTCGTCCGGGTCGAGTCGGCCGAGCAGATCCTCGTGGCCTGGCCGTTCGAGCCCCTGCCTTCCCGCGCTCGGGCGACCGTTCGGATACGGGTGGCCGCCGGGGAAAGCTGGAGCGGGTGGAGCGCCCCCGCCACCGTCGAGACGGGACTGCTGCGGCCACAGGACTGGAGCGCCCGGTTCATCACCCCCCGCGACCACGGCGCTCTGGACTCACCCGCCCCGGAACTCCTCCGAACGGTCGTCCTGCGCCCCGGGATGGTGAGCGCACGGCTGTACGCCACCGCCCACGGCGTCTACACCGCCTCCCTCAACGGCACCCGGGTCGGCGACGAGGTGCTCGCACCCGGCTGGACCAGCTACCACCACAGGCTGCGCTACCAGACCCACGACGTCACCGCGCTGCTGACGGAAGGCGCGAACACCGTCTCCGTCCTGCTCGGCAACGGCTGGTACCGCGGCCATCTCGGCTGGTGGGGCGCCCGCGCACTGTACGGCGACCGTCTCGCCCTGCTCGCCCAGCTCGAAGTCCGGTACGCCGACGGGTCGGTGGACGTCTTCGGTACCGACGAGGAGTGGCGGGCCAGGGACACCGGTGTCGTCGCGGACGACCTCTACAAGGGCCAGCGCACCGATCTGCGGTTCACACCCGGCCCGGCGACCGGCCCGGTGGAAGTGCTGCCCGACGAGGAGGCGGCGCTGTCGCGACTCGTCGCCCCGGAAGGGCCGCCCGTACGCGTCACCGAAGAACTGCCCGCGCTGAGGGTCTGGCAGTCACCGTCCGGCCGTACGCTCGCCGACTTCGGACAGAACGTCGTCGGGTGGGTCCGGCTGCGGGTGCGAGGCGCCGACGACGGCCGGGAGGTCACGGTCCGGCACGCCGAGGTCCTGGAGGACGGGGAGCTGTGCACCCGTCCACTGCGTACGGCCGACGCCGTCGACACCTACCTCCTGGCCGAATCCGCCGAGGCCGTCCTCGAACCCTCGTTCACCTTCCACGGGTTCCGCTACGCCGAGATCACCGGGGTGCCGGACCTGACGGCCGAGGACCTGCACGCCATGGTCGTGGGGACCGACCTGCGCCGCACCGGCTGGTTCACCTGTTCGGACCCGGATCTCGAACAGTTCCACGAGAACGTCGTCCGGGGTACGCGCGGCAACTTCCTCGACGTGCCCACGGACTGTCCCCAGCGCGACGAACGGCTCGGCTGGACCGGAGACACCCAGGTCTTCTCACCCACCGCCGCCTTCCTCTTCGACTCCGCGGGCTTCCTCTCCACGTGGCTCGCCGACCTCGCCGTCGACCAGCATCCCGACGGTGCGGTGCCCTGGGTGATCCCCGACGTCATGGACGTCGAGACGCCGACCGCGGCGGCCTGGGGAGACGCGGCCGCGGTGGTGCCCTGGGTGCTGTACGAGCGGTACGGCGACCTCGACGTCCTGCGGCGCCAGTACGCCAGTGCGCGCGCCTGGGTCGACAAGACGGCCTCGCTCACCACTGACGGGGTGTGGACGGGCGGTTTCCAGTTCGGTGACTGGCTGGACCCGGCCGCACCGCCGGACGACCCGTTCGCCGCCCGCACGCCCGCGGACGTCGTCGCCACCGCCTGCCTGATCCGCTGTGCGGACGTGGTCGCCCGCACCGCCGACGTCCTGGGCCAGGCGGAGCAGGCAGGAAAGTACCGTGCGCTCGCCGCCCGGACCCGCGATGCCTTCGCCCGCGAGTTCGTCACACCGACCGGCCGGATCGTGGGCGACTCGCCGACCGCGTACGCCATGGCCCTGCAGTGGGAGCTGCTCGCCGGGCCCGAACAGCGTGCGACCGCCGGACGCAGGCTCGCCGACCTCGTCCGCACGAACGGCTTCCGGATCGCCACCGGATTCGTCGGCACCCCGCTGATGACCGACGCCCTCACCGCCACCGGCCGCCCCGACCTCGCCTACCGGCTGCTGCTGGAGAAAGGCTGCCCCTCCTGGCTGTACCCGGTGACGATGGGTGCCACCACCGTCTGGGAACGCTGGGACAGCATGCTCCCCGACGGCACGGTCAACCCCGGCCAGATGACGTCCTTCAACCACTACGCGCTCGGAGCGGTCGCCGACTGGATGCACCGTGCGGTGGCGGGACTCGCCCCCGCGGCCCCCGGATACCGGGAGTTCACCGTACGTCCGCTGCCTGACCGGGCACTCACCCACGCCTCCGCCCGCCACATCACCCCGTACGGGGAGGCGTCGGTGAGCTGGCGGCGTGACGCGGGGCTCTTCCATCTGGTGGTGACCGTGCCCGTGGGGACGCGAGCCACCGTCCACCTGCCCGGCGACGACCGGCCGGCCCTGACCGCGACGCACGGCACACACACCTGGACGACCGAGGACCCCTGCCTCCCGGCCACGGCCACGGTGGCGACCGTACGGGACCTGATGGACGTCCCCGAACTGTGGGAGGCCACCGTCGGTGTCCTGATCCGGCACGGACTGGGTACGGACCCCGCCCGGCTGGCCCGGCGGCTGGAACCGTATCTGGACGTGCCGGCGCGTGAACTGCCCACGCTGGCCAACAAGGTCCTCTTCGAAGACGGCGGCGCCGGTGCCGCCGCCGATCTGGAGACGCTGCTGAGCGGCGTACAGGGCTGCTGACAGCCGCGCCGGTCCCAGCCCTGCCCCACCGCCGTCCGAACTTGTACCCCTTCATGAAACGGAACCCCCGATGCGACAGCTGACCCGCAGGTCTGTCCTCCGCACCGCCACAGCCGTGGCGCTGGCCCCCGTCCTGAGCTCCCTGGTGCTGCCCGCCCTCGCCCCGACGGCCGCCGCCGCGGACCCCTGGACGGCCAAGTGGATCTGGGCGCCGTCCACCACGGCGAACCAATGGGTGGCCTTCCGCAAGTCGTTCACCCTGTCCGCCAAGCCGGACAGCGCACCGACCCGGATCGCCGCCGACTCCAAGTACTGGCTGTGGGTGAACGGAACCCTCGTGGTCTTCGAGGGCGGCCTCAAGCGTGGCCCGAACCGCACGGGCACCTACCACGACGTGATCGACCTCGCCCCGTACCTGAACAGCGGCGGCAACACGGTCGCCCTCCTGGTGTGGCACTTCGGCAAGCAGGGCTTCTCGCACAACAGCAGCGGCAAGGGCGGGCTGCTGTTCCAGTCGGACATCGCCACCGGCTCCACGACCACCCGGGTCGTCAGCGACACCGGCTGGAAGCACACCGTCCACGCCGGCTACGCGAACAACACCGGCGGTTCGCAGGTGAACTTCCGGCTGCCCGAGTCGAACATCTACTACGACGCCCGCAACGCCACCGCCCTGGCGGGCTGGCAGTCGCCCGGCTTCAACGACAGCGGCTGGACGGCACCCACCGACTTCGGTGCCGCGGGAGCCGCGCCCTGGAACGACCTCGTCCAGCGGCCCGTCCCACTGTTCCGCTACTCCGGTCTCACGTCCTACACCAACGCGGCCTCGCTGCCGTCCACCGGACAGGGCAGCACCGCCATCTCCGCCACCCTGCCGTCCAACATCCAGGTCACGCCGTACCTCAAGGTGGACGCCCCGGCCGGCACGGTGATCGGCATCCAGACCGACCACTACGACGACGGCAAGGGACTGGTCGGCATCGACCAGAAGACCATTTTCAACGTCCGCGCCACCTACGTCTGCACCGGCGGGGTCCAGGAGTTCGAGGCGCTGGCATGGATGAGCGGTACGGCCGTGCGGTACACCATCCCGGCGGGCGTGACCATCGTGGATCTCAAGTACCGGGAGTCCGGCTACGACACCGACTTCGACGGGTCGTTCACCAGTAGTGACGCCTTCTTCGACACCGTGTGGACCAAGGCCGCCCGCACCATGTACGTCAACATGCGGGACAACTACATGGACTGCCCGACCCGCGAACGCGCCCAGTGGTGGGGCGACGTGGTCAACCAGTTGAAGGAGGGCTTCTACACCTTCGACACCAGGTCCCACGCCCTCGGCAAGAAGGCCATCTCCCAGCTGGCCTCCTGGCAGAAGGACACCGGGGCGCTCTACTCTCCGATGCCCTCGACCATCTGGACCGCCGAGCTGCCCAACCAGATGCTCGCCTCGGTGTGGTCCTTCTGGACGTTCCACCTCTACACCGGCGACACGAGCACGGTCACCGGCGCCTACCCGGCGGTGAAGAAGTACCTGGACCTGTGGGGCCTGGGCAGCGACGGTCTGGTAACCCACCGTGCCGGCGACTGGGACTGGCAGGACTGGGGCAGCAACATCGACACCCGCGTCCTGAACAACTGCTGGTACTACCTGGCCCTGGACACCGCCGCCAAGCTCGCCGACCTCAGCGGCAACACCGGCGACGTCGCCGGATGGCAGGCCCAGCGCGACAGCATCAAGGCCAACTTCGACACCCTGCTGTGGAACTCCACGAACAACGAGTACCGCTCGCCCGGCTACAACGGCGACACCGACGACCGGGCAGGCGCCCTCGCCGTCGTCGCGGGCCTGGCCACCCCCAGCCACTACCCGGCGATCACCGACGTGCTGCGCACCCACCTCAACGCCAGCCCCTACACGGAGTTCTACGTCCTGGAGGCGCTGTACCTGATGGGCGCGGCCACCGTCGCCGAGGAGCGGATGCGCAACCGCTACGCCGCCCAGGTCGCCGACCCCGCCTGCCACACCCTGTGGGAGGTGTGGGTCAAGTCGGAAGGCACGGACAACCACGCTTGGAACGGCGCCCCGCTGTACGCCCTGTCCGCCTATGCGGCGGGTGTCCGCCCCACCACGGCAGGCTGGGAGACGTACGAGGTGATCCCTCAGACGGGCAGCCTCACGAAGATCAACACGGTGACGCCCACCGTCAAGGGCGACATCCGCTTCGGCATCACACGCGACGGCACGACGGTCACCCTGAACCTCACCTCGCCGAGCGGCACGACAGCCCGCGTCGGCGTGCCCACCTACGGCGGCTCCCAGCCCGTCGTCAAGGCCAACGGCACCACCGTCTTCACCGGGGGCTCCTCCACCGGCAGCGTCAGCGGTCTGAGCTACGACGGCAAGGACTCCTCGTACGTCTACTTCAAGGCCCAGCCGGGCACCTGGACGTTCACGGCCACAGGCACCGGCCGCCTCGACAACCTCGCCCTGAACCGGCCGGTCACCAGCAACAACAGCCTGGAGAACGGCAACTGGGGCAAGAACCGGCTCACCGACGGCAAGCTCACCAGCGTGACCGGAGCCCGGGGCTACACCAGCAACGAGTTCACCTCCGCCGATGTCGGCGCGAACCCCGTGTGGGTGGAGATCGACCTCGGTGCCGACACCGACATCGACGCCGTACGCCTCTTCCCCCGCACCGACACCCCGGCCGCCGGGGGAGGGACCGCGGGCTTCCCCGTGGACTTCACGATCCAGACCCGCGCGGACGGATCCAGCACCTACACCACCGCCCGCACCGTCACCGGCCAGGCCAACCCACAGGGGCTGGTCCAGACGTACGGCTTCAAGACCGCCACCGCCCGCTACGTCCGCCTGCAGGCCACCAGGCTCGGAGCCGCCGCTTCCGACGAATCCACCAAGTTCCGCCTGCAGCTCGCCGAACTGACCGTCCCCGCCGCCGCGACCACTGTCACGGCCAACTACACGCTGGAGAACAGCGACTGGGGCAAGACCCGGATCCTGGAGGGCACCACCACCAGCGTCACCGGTGCCAAGGGCTTCACCAGCATCGACTTCCCCTCTGCCGACGTCAGCGCCACACCTGTATGGATCGAGGTCGACCTCGGCGCCGACCGGTCCATCGGCTCCGTCACCCTAAACCCCCGCACCGACACCAGCGGAGCCGGCGGCGGCACCGCGAACTTCCCTGTCGACTTCACGCTGCAGACCCGCCCCGACGGATCCGGCACCTACACCACGGCTCGTACCGTCACCGGCCAGGCCAACCCGAGCGGGTCCGCCCAGACCTACACCCTCACCTCCACCACCGGCCGCTACCTGCGCCTGACGGCAACCAGACTCGGCGCTGCCGCCTCCGACGAGAGCACCAAGTTCCGCCTGCAACTGGCCGAGATCGGCATCAAGTAGAAGGTGGAAGGAAGAGGCGGGGGAGCCAGCGCCACGCCTGGAGCGGCGCGCGGATCACGACAGTTGCTCGGTCCGGGCGCCGGTGCCGTCGAGGCGGGGGAGGTCGGGCGCGCCGAGGTTCGCGGCGGTTGCCCGGACCGTCGGGTGGCGGTACAGCTCCCGCAGGCGCAGGGCCGGCAGACCCCGGGCGCGCAGGGCGGCGCCGATGCGGACGGCGAACAGGGAGTTGCCGCCCAGTTCGAAGAAGTCGTCGTCCGGGCCGACGGGTACGCCCAGGACCTCGCTCCAGATGTCCGTCAGGCTCGCGGTGAGGTCGTCGGCGGAGGCGACGACGGAGCCTGTGCCCGGTTCTCCCCGCGTCCGGTGTCCCGTCGGCGCGGGGAGCCGTGCCGCGTCCAGCTTGCCGTTGGAGGTCAGGGGGAGTGCGTCCAGGGCGCTGACCGTGGCGGGGAGCATGTACTCGGGCAGCATGCCGGCGGCCCGCTCGCGGACGGCACCTGGATCGCCCCCCGGCGACAGAACCACGTACGCGTCGATCCTGGCGGTGGCGGCGTCAGCCGGGTCCTCGCGTCGTACCAGGACGGCCGCCGTCCGCACGGCGGGATCCTCCAGCAGCACGGAGCGGATCTCGTCGAGTTCGATGCGGAAGCCGCGGATCTTCACCTGGCTGTCGATCCGCCCGAGGTGTTCGAGCCGCCCGTCGGGACGCAGCCGCCCCAGGTCACCGCTGCGGTACATGACGGCGCCGGTGAAGGGGTCCGGCACGAACCGTCGGCGCGTCAACTCCTCCTGGCCCAGGTAGCCGAGCGCCACCCCCGAGCCGCCGACGCAGATCTCGCCGGCCACCCCCGGCGGCTGGAGCCGTCCGGTCGGGTCGAGCACGTACAGGTGCCAGCCAGGCAGGGCGGATCCGACGGAGCGGGTGCCGGACAGGGCCAGTTTCCGGGTGAGCGTCTGCTCGGTGACGTGGACCGTCGTCTCGGTGATGCCGAACATGTTCACCGCCCGGCAGACCGGCTCGGGATGCCGGTCGAACCAGGGCAGCAGCATGCGCGCGTCCAGCGGTTCACCGCCGAAGACGACGAGCCGCACAGCCACGTCGGCGTGATCGACGTCCAGGAGCTGGGCGAAGGCCGACGGGGTCTGGCTGAGCACGGTGACCCGCTCGACGACGAGCAGATCACGGAAACGGTCCGGTTCACGCGACACCGAGTACGGCACCACGACCAGCCGTCCGCCGGTCAGCAGGCATCCCCAGATCTCCCACACGGAGAAGTCGAACGCGGCGGAGTGGAACCACGTCCACACATCCGCCTCGCCGAACCCGTACTCGTCGCGGGTCGCGTCGACCAGGGCGACCACGTTGCGGTGCGGTACGACGACGCCCTTGGGGCGGCCGGTCGAGCCGGACGTGTAGATGACGTAGGCGGCGTCGTCGGGCGAAGGGGACGGAAGGTTCGCCTGCTTCTCCGGGGCACGGGCGTCCGCCAGTTCGTCCGGCGTCACCCACACGCAGTCCGCCACCGCAGGGAACTCCGGGAGCCGGGTGACCACGACCCTCAGGTCCGCGTCACGTGTCGTGTGGGCGAGCCGGTCCGCCGGGTAGGCGGGGTCCAGCGGCACATAGGTCGCGCCGGCCTTCAGTACGGCGACGAGAACGACGACGAGTTCGGCGGAACGCTCCAGGCACACGCCCACCCGGTCGCCGCCGACCACCCCGTGCGCCCGCATCCCCGCCGCCAACAGGTCGGCCTGCGCGTTGAGTTGACGGTACGTCAGGACGGTCGGGCCATCGGTCAGCGCGACACGGTCCGGCGTCGCCACCACGATCCGGCCGAGTCCGGCGGGCAAGCTCGCGGGGGTGGGTGCGGTGGCCGGTGCGCGGGACGGACGGCCGAGCGCCGCAGTGCGGGCCTGCTCCGCCTCGTCGAGCAGTTCGACATCGTCCCGGCGAAGTCTGCGGGAGGTTCAGTACCTGTTCGTGTACGTGCACCAGGTGCCGTACGAACTGTGCGGCGATCTCCGCGGAGAAGTGGCTGCCCAGATAGTCGCAGCGCAGACGCCACCCGCCCGAGTCCCGGAACCCCGAGTCCTGAAACCCCGAGTCCTGAAACCCCGTGTCCCGGAAGACGGAAACGGTGAGCGGGAACGGTGGCGCGAGGCAGGGCACGTACTGGCTCACGCCCTCGGTGTCGCCCTCGTGCTCGTTCTGGGTGGCGAAGAGGAGGCCCGTGAGGGCGGGGCCCGTCGCGGGGGAGGGCTTCGACTCGGCTAGCGTGGCGGCCTGTTCGACGGTGAGGTCGCCGTGGTCAGTGCCGATGACCGGCGGGACGTCGGGGTCGTAGCGGCGCAGGGTGACGGCGAGCGCGGTGAGCCAGCTCGCCTCGTCCCCTGCCTGTCCTTCCTCACTCCTCTGACCTCGCTGAGCGAGGGCGACAGAGAAGCCGGCGGCAGGACCGTCGCCGCCCAGGCCCCAGGCGGGAGGGGACGCGGTCGGCGGCCGGTCCACGGGCGTACGGTCGTGGCCGCCGCGTCGACTCACGACGATCAGGTCGGACACGCCGTCGGCGTACCGGAGCAGGACCCTGCGTATGTCCTGGGCCGGACGGGCGAGTTCGACGGCCCGGCGGCGCTCGGCGAGAGAGTCCGTGGCCGGAACGGGTACGTCCTCGATCCACAGTTCCTGGTCGCCGACGGACTCCGGGACGTGGGCGGACGACCTGACGCGGATCGCGTGGCAGCGGGTGGGATCGGGTGGTGAGGCGTTCACGGGCCGTGCTACTCCTTGGTGCTCGGGGGAGCCGGGCTCAGCGGATGCTGAAGCCGCCGTCCACGGTCAGGACGGTGCCGGTGATCTGCCGGGACTCGTCCGAGGCGAGGAAGACGATCGCCGCGGCGACGTCCTCGGGTTCGATCAGCGCGTTCATGGGCTGGGCCTCGACGAAGGTCTTCTCGTGTTCGTGGACCGGTACGGCCAGTGCTCTGGCGATCTCGGCGAGCATGCGGCCCTCGGCCTGCGCGTCGTCGCGTACCGATCCGGGGCAGACCGCGTTGACGCGTACTTTCGTCGGCGCGTAGTCGAGCGCGGCGGCCTTGGTCAGGCCGACGACGGCGTGTTTGGCGGCGACGTATCCGGCGAAGTGGCGGTAGCCGACGAGGCCTGCGGTGGAGGCGACGTTGACGATGCTGCCGGCGCGCCGGGCGCTCATCGCCTTGCCGACCTCGCGGATCACCCGCCAGGCTCCGGAGAGGTCCACGTCGATCATCAGGGACCACTCGTCCTCGTCGATCTCGTGGACCGGTTTGCCCGAGGGTGCGGCGATGCCCGCGTTGTTGACGGCGACGTCGATCCGGCCGAACCGGTCCTCGGCCCGGGTCACCGCCTCCCGTACGGCACGCAGGTCGCGGATGTCGGCCTCGGTGGTGAGGACGGCGGCGCCCGCCTCCCGGCACAGGGCGGCTGTGTGTTCCAACTGGCCGGGGGTGCCCAGCGGGTAGGGCACGCCGGGCAGGTCGGCGCAGATGTCCAGCAGGGTGAGGTCGGCGCCCTCGGCGGCACAGGCGAGCGCGGTGGCCCTGCCCAGTCCACGGGCGGCGCCGGTGACAAGGACCGACTTTCCGTGCAGACGCATCGGGAACTCCTTCAGGAAGCGACCTTCGGGGCGAGTTTCGGGGCGAACTACGAGGTGAGCTTCGAGGCGATGACGTGAACGAGGGCGGGCGCGGTCTCCGTCAAGTACATGTGGCCGCCGGGGAGTTCGACGTACGTGAAGTCGCGGGCGGTCGACTTGCTCCAGGACACGGCGTCGTCGTGGCCGACCAGCTCGTCGTCCCGGCCCCTGACGACCGTGAGGGGTATGTCCAGGGGGAGTTCGGACGACGGGGCATGGTTCTCGTGCATCTCGACGTCCGCGCGCAGGGCGGGCAGGAGCAGCTCGCGCATCTCCGGGTCGTCGAAGGCGGGGTGGCGGTAGCCCGCGAACTCGCCGACGCGGGCGAGGAACTCGTCGTCGGACAGCCCGGTGGCCCGACCCGCGCGTCCCTTGCCGGGTGCGGGTGACCCGCTGACGAACAGGTGCACCGGATCGACGCCGGGCTCGACGGCCAGCCGGTGGGCGAGTTCGTACGCGAGCACCGCGCCGAGGCTGTGCCCGAAGAGGGCCACCTGCCCGCCCTCGTCACCGAGGCGTTCCCGCAGTTGGGCGAGGAGCCCGTCGACCGCCCGGTGGACGTCCCGGTACGGCTCCTCGTCGATCAGCCGTTCGCGGCCCGGCAGTTGCAGCGCCACGATCTCCAACTCGGCCCCTGCCAGGGCGGTCCAGGGCCGGTAGAAGGAGGCGCCCGCACCCGCGTACGGAAGGCACACCAGCTTGGTCGTGTCACGCATGGTCGTCGATGTCTCCATGTTCTTCGTGCTGTTCATCGTGTCGGCCGTGCTCACTGACCCATGGCATCGATGAGGCTCTTGGGGCGCATGTCCGTCCAGTGCTCGCCGACGTAGTCCACGCAGGACTGGCGGCTCGCCCGGCCGTGGACGACGGTCCAGCCGGCCGGGACGTCGGCGAACGCGGGCCACAAGGAGTGCTGGCCCTCGTCGTTCACCAGCACGAGGTGCTCGATGCTGTCGTCGTCGAAGGGGTTGGTGGTCATACCTGGTTCCTCCTGAGGTGGTTGTCCAGCACCGGCCCGATACCGTCCAGTGCCGCAGGCCGGGTCAACTCCCCGTGGGTGCACGGGAGATCGTGGTTGGTGATGCGGCCCGAGATGTACGGCTGCCAGGCGCCGTGCCGGTCGGGGACCGCGTCCGGATCCTGCGCGGCGGTGAAGAACAGCAGGTCACCGTCGTACGACGTGGGGGCGAACTCGCTCAGCAGACGCCGGTTGTTGGCCGTCACGTCGACCAGGGCGGCCAGTTCGGCGTCGTCGAGACTGCTTGGCATGTCGGCCACCTGACGGACCAGCGCCGCGAACCGCGCGTCTGTGAGCGGCTCGTCGTCGACCTCGCCCTCGTTCCTGTTCCTGTTCCTGTTCCCGTTCCCGTTCACGGGCGCCTCGCGGCCGAGAATGCTGAGGAGACTGCGCAGCAGTGCGGGGCGGTCGGACGGGGCGGGGCCCTGCGAGGTCCAGGCCCCGGGAAAGGCGTCGAGCAGGGCGAGGAGTGCCACCCGTTCGCCGGCCGCCCGGAGACCGACGGCCACCTCGTACGCGACGAGGCCGCCCATGGAGTAGCCGAGCAGGTGGTAGGGGCCGTGCCGCTGGACCTCGCGGATTCGGGCGGTGTGTTCGGCGACCACCTCGGCGAGGGTGCCGGCCGGTACCTGACCCGGGATCAGGCCTCGGGACTGCAGTCCGTACAGCGGGCGGTCGGGGGCGATATGGCGGGCGAGTCCGGCGAAGCCCCAGGACAGGCCGGAGGCCGGCGGCAGGCAGAAGAGGGGTTCGCGGTGACCGCGGGTACGGAGCGGGAGCACCGGGCCCAGCGGAGCCGCGCCGCTGTCCACGGCCTGGTCGCCGTCGCCCGCCCGGCGGGCCAGCGCCGCCACGGTCGGGGTGTCGAAGAGGACGCGCAGGGGCAGGTCGGTGCCGAGTTCGGCGCGAATGCGTGAGGTGAGACGGGGAGCCAGTAGGGAGTGGCCGCCGAGGTCGAAGAAGCTGTCGTGGACGCCGACCTGGGCCGGATCGAGGCCGAGGACCTCGGCGAAGACGGTGCGCAGTGTCTCTTCCGTGCCGGTACGTGGAGCCGCCTTGGCGCCGTGCGGCGTCGCGTCTGGGGCGGGCAGCGCCTTGCGGTCCAGCTTGCCGCTGGCGGTACGGGGGAGGGCGGCGACCGTGACGAAAGCCGAGGGGACCATGTGGGCGGGGAGTGTGCGGGCGAGGTGGCCGCGAAGGTCGCGGAGGCCGTCGGGGGATACGGCCCCGCTTTGGGGTTCTTCGCCCGGAGCCGGAGCCGGAGCCGGAGCCGGAGCCGGAGCCGGAGCGTGAGCCGGTGCTGCGGTGGGGGCGACGTACGCGACGAGTTGCTTTCCGCCCCGCCCGTCCTCCCGTACCACCGCTGCCGCGCCGGCGACGGCCGGATGTGCGGCGAGTGCGGCCTCGATCTCGCCCAGTTCGATACGGAAGCCCCGGACCTTCACCTGGTGGTCGGCCCTGCCCAGGAAGCGTAGTTGCCCGTCGGGGCCACGCACGGCGAGGTCACCCGTCCGGTACAGGCGTTCCCCCGGTGCGCCGAACGGGTCGGCGACGAACCGCTCGGCTGTGAGGGCGGCCCGGCCGAGGTAGCCGCGGGCAGGTCCGCCGCCCGCGACATAGATCTCGCCGACGGCTCCGTCGGGGACGGGGTGCAGGGCGTGATCGAGCAGGTGGACCCGGTTGCGGGCCAGAGGTTGTCCGATGGGCGGGGCGGAGCCGTCGCCCGGTTGCGGGTCCGACTGCCAGGCGGTGGCGTAGATCGTCGCCTCGGTGGGGCCGTAGAAGTTGACGAGCCGCACCCCGGGAAAGGCGGCCTCGATGTCGGCGCGGAGGCGCCCGGTGATCGGTTCGCCGCCGAGAGCCACCGTGTGCGGTGAGACCGCCGGTCGTTCGGCGAGAACACCGGCCATGACCGTGGGCACGCCGCTGATCAGACCGGCGTCCCGAGGGGTGCCGTCGGTGAGCGCGAGGAGGCTCTCGACGATCTCGACACGGCCGCCGCACAGCAGAGGCGAGAAGATCTCGAACACCGAGACGTCGAAGTTGAGCGAGGTCGAGAACAGCACCTTGGCCAGCCGGTCGGGCCCGAACTCGCGGTGCGTCCACTCGACGAACTCGACGGCGTTTCGGTGGGTGGCCAGAACACCCTTGGGGCGGCCGGTGGAACCGGAGGTGTAGGTGATGTACGCGAGGTTCTCCGGCCGCAACTCGACTTTGGACTCCGTTTCCTGATGATTCGTCAGCTCATCGGCGATGTTGAGCGTCGGTGTATCCCTCGGTAGCGATCCGGTCGTCTCGGCGGACGTGAGGACGACGACCGGACGGGCGTCGTCGACGATGTAGGAGAGGCGGTCGGCCGGGTAGGCGGGGTCGAGGGGCAGATAGGCGGCGCCTGACTTGAGTACCGCGAGGACGGCCACGACCAGCTCGGCGGTGCGGGGGAGCGCGATGCCCACGACACATTCCGGTCCTGCACCGAGGGCGGTGAGACGGTCGGCCAACTGCTCGGCGCGGGCGTCCAGTTCGCGGTAGGTGAGCCGGGTGCCCCGGTCGAGTACGGCGTCGGCGTCCGGCGTGGCCGCGACCTGGGCCGACCACAGGCCGGGCAGGGTCTGGGTCGCGGCGGGCGGCAGTTGGACCGGCCGGGGGAGTTCGGCCGGCGCCAGAATGCCCAGGCGGCCCTGCGGGAGGCCCGGGTCGGCGGCCATGGCCTCCAGGACGCGCACCAGACGGGCGAGCGTGGCGTCGGCCCACCCGGCGTCGAACAGCCCGGACCGGTAGGCCAGCCGGAAGCGCGGTCGGACTCCGGGGACGGCGACGAGGGTTACCGGGTAGTGGGTCGCGTCGCGCCCGCTCGATCCGGTGACGCGGAGCCGACTGCCGCTGCCCGCGTCGCCGTCGCCGGTCGCCTCGGGATCCATCGGGTAGTTCTCGAAGACGAGGAGGGTGTCGAACAGCTCCGGGACGCCGGCTGCCCGCTGGATGTCGGCCAGGCCGAGATGGTGGTGGTCGAGGAGGTGGACGTAGGTGTCCCGGACGTCGTGGAGCAGACGGCCGAGGGAGTCTGCCGGGCGCAGCCGGACCCGGGTCGGGACGGTGTTGATGAACAGGCCGACCATGGACTCGACGCCGGGCAGCTCGGGCGGACGGCCGGAGACGGTGGTGCCGAAGACGACGTCGTCGCGGCCGGTCAGCCTGCCGAGGAGGAGCGCCCAGGCGGACTGGACCAGGGTGTTGACGGTGACGCCGAGGCTCCGGGCGCGTGCCGTGAGGGCGGCCCCGGTCTCCGGCGACAGTTCGGTGCGGGCCTGCACCAGGTCCATGGCGTCCGAAGCGTTCGAGGCGTTGCTCGACGGAGTGTCCGGGGCCAGCCGGGTCGCCTCCGTCACGTCGGCCAGCGCGTCCCGCCAGGCGGTCTCGGCGGCGGCACGGTCCTGGCGCTCGAGCCACTGGAGGAATGCGCGGTACGGCGGGGCGGGCGCGAGCACCGCCGGGTCGCTGCCGGCTGCGTACAGGGCGAGCAGGTCCCGCAGGAGCACGGAGACCGACCAGCCGTCGAGCAGGATGTGGTGGTGGGTGATGAGCAGCCGGTGGCGGTCGGCTCCGGTGCGGACCAGGGTGCAGCGGAGAAGGGGAGGGGTGGCTGGGTCGAAGCCCTGCTGCCGGTCCTCGTCCAGAAGGGCGGCCCACGCCTTCTCGGTGTCGGTATCCGGCCCGGTCACATCGGCTTCCGCCCACGGCAGCGTCGCCCGGAGCGGGACGACCTGCACCGGCTGGCCGCCCCGGCGTCGGCGGAAGGCGGCCCGCAGGTTCGGGTGGCGGTCCAGCAGCGCCTGGGCGGCGGCACGGAGGCGTACGGCGTCCACGGGGCCGTCGAGTTCGAAGACCAACTGAACGACGTACACGTCGGGGGCGTCCCGTTCGTGCTCGTAGAGGGCGTGGAAAAGCAGGCCCTCCTGGAGTGGGGTGAGGGGGAGTACGTCGGCCAGCGCGGGCTGCGTCATGTCGTCTTCTCGTCTCGCTGTGTCTTCTGCTTGGCGGGCCCTTCGGGGTCAGCCGTCGAGGCCCGCCGCCAACTCGTCGAGCTCGTCGAGGGACAGACCTGCGACCGTCAGGCCGGACCCGGACCCGGACCCGGCGCTGCCGCTGGTCCGCGACACGAGTGCGGTGAGGGCGGTGAACCAGGACTCGGCCAGCGTCCGCGCCTCGGGTTCGGTCAGGACGCCGTCGGGCCACGACCAGTCGGCCAGCAGGTGCGGGCCGGTGCCGGTGTCGTGGACGACCGCGTTGACGTCGAGGACGTGGGCGGTGGCGAGGCCGGGGTCGGCACCGGAACCGAGTGCCGACGACTCGGGGGCGAAGGACCACGGCTCGGTGCCGTTGGTGGTGGCGGGAGCCGTGAACCGGCCCAGGTAGTTGAAGCCGATGGACGGAACGGGAGCCTTCGCCAACTCGGCGGCCATGTCAGGGTTGAGGTGGCGCAGGAGGCCGTAACCCGTGCCGTGGTCGGGCAGTTCGCGCAGTCGTCCGGTGACCCGGCTGGTGGCGAGGTCCGCGGCGGGTCCGGCGGCCAGCGCGTCGGCCACGTCCACCCCTGCCAGATCGAGGTGGACCGGGTAGAGCGAGGTGAACCAGCCCACCGTGCGCGACAGTTCGAGCCCGGGGACCAGCTCCTCGCGGCCGTGGCCCTCGATGTCGAGGACGACGTGCGGGGTTCCCTGGTGGTCGGCGACGGCCAGCGCGAGACCGGTCAGCAGGACGTCCTGGACACCGGCGCGGAAGGCGGCCGGGACGGTGGTGAGGAGGGCGCCGGTGGTCTCGGGTGGCAGGGTCAGCCGCAGCGAGCGCGTCGTCGCGGCGGTGTCCCGGTCGGGGTCGAGCGGACGGGTACCCAGCGGGGTGCGGGGTGCGTCCGTGACACCGTGCCACAACTCGGCCTCGGCGACTCTCGACGGAGTACGGGCCTGCTCGCCCAGCACCTTGGCCCAGCGGCGGAACGACGTGCCTACTGCGGGTAGTTCGGGCTGTCGGCCCGCCACGACAGCCGTCCAGGAAGCCTCCAGGTCGGGGACGAGGATGCGCCAGGAGACACCGTCCACGGCCAGATGATGGACGACCAGCAGCAGTCGCCCCGGCCGCTCCGGTCCGGCGTCGAACCACACGGCCCGCACCATCGCCCCCACTGCCGGATCGAGGAGACCCACGACCCGGTCGAACTCCTCGGCCACGGCCGCGTGCAGATCGTCCACGGTGGAGACGTCCCGGCGGTCGAGCAGCTCGGCGGCGCGGACGGTGCCGACCGGGCGTACGTCGAGCACCGGGTCGGCACTCGCTTCGGGGCCGGCGCCGAGGCGGGCTCGCAGCATGTCGTGGTGGTCGAGCACCGACTGCAGGGCGTCGGCCAGTTGTGGCAGACCGGCCGCCGGCGGGACCGTCAGCAGGACGGACTGGTTGAAGCGGCCGATCGGGCCGCCGCGTTCGAGGAGCCACCGCATGACGGGGGTGAGCGGGAGCGAACCCGTCCCGTCGCCGGGGATGTGGTCGAGGGCCGGGCCGTCGTCGGCCGCACCGCCGACCGGACCGCGCGCCACCGCCGCCAGCTCCCTCACCGTCTGGTGTTTGAAGACGTCCCGGGCGCTGATCACGACCCCGGCCTCGGCCGCCCGGCTGACCAGCCGGATCGAGGAGATGCTGTCGCCGCCTAGGGCGAAGAAGTCCTCGTCGAGCGGGACTTCGGGGAGGTTGAGCAGTTCACGGAAGAGCGCGGCGAGGACGTGCTCGGCCGGGGTCGCCGGCTCCTGCCCGCCGGCGCCCGCGGGCATCGTCGTAGACCCGGCCTCGGGCAGTGCTGTGCGGACGGGCACCCGGAAGAGTTCGTCTTCCCCGAGGAGGTCCACGTCCTCGATACGCAGTCCGGGGTCGGCGGCGACAGCGGTCAGCAGGCGCACCAGAACGCGGGTGAGCCGCTCGACCGTGGCCGGGTCGAAGAGGTCGGTGCTGTACTCGGCGATGCCGTCGATGCCCGCCGGGCTGCCGTCGGTGTCGCGGCGCTCGCTCAGATAGAGGGAGAGGTCGAAGCGGGCGGCGCCGGTCTCCACCGGCTCGCGGGTCACGCCCAGTCCTGGCAGGGAGAGGCCGGGGTGTGCGGAGTGGCCGGTGAAGGCGATCACGACCTGGAAGAGGGGGTGCCGGGCAAGGGTGCGTTGCGGGCTGAGGGCGTCCACTAGAAGGTCGAACGGCACGTCCTGGTGGGCGTAGGCGGCGAGGTCGAACTCCCGCACACGGTCCAGCAGTTCGCGGAATGTGGGGTTGCCTGAGGTGTCGGTGCGCAGGGTGAGACTGTTGACGAAGAAGCCGACCAGGTCGTCCAGTCTGCCGTCGGGGCGTCCCGCGACCGGGGTGCCGAGGGTGATGTCGGTGCCCGATCCGAGCCGGGTCAGCAGCGCGGCGAGACCTGCCTGAAGGACCATGAAGAGGGTGACCCTGGAGGCGGCGGCCAAGTCGGCGAGTCCTGCGTGCAGTTCCGCGTCGATGGTGAGTGCGGCCCGGTCGCCGTCGCCGCTGGGTTCGGCGGGCCTCGGACGATCGGCTGGGAGTGGCAGCTCGTCAGGAGCGCCGGACAAAGCCTCGCGCCAGTAAGCGATATGACGACTGATCAAGCTCTCGGGCGAGGCCGCGACGCCCAGCAGGTCGCGCTGCCACTGCGCGAAATCGGCGTACTGAACCGGCAGTTGGCGAAACTCCGGGATGCTCTCGGTGCATCGTGCCGCGTACGCCGTCTCCAGGTCGCGCATCAACGGTGCCATGGACCAGCCGTCGACAGCGATGTGGTGGGCGAGCAGCAGCAGGACGTGGGTGTCGGCGTCCAGCGTGTACAGGGTGGCCCGCAGGGGGAGTTCGGACGACAGGTCGAAGCGGTGCCGGGCGGCGGCGGTGAGCAGCGCCGGGAGTTCGGCCTCGGTGGTCGCCGTCATGGGGAGGTCCGGCCGGCCCGCCTCCGGGTCGAGGACGCGTTGGTACGGGGTGCCCTGGAAGTCGGGGTAGACCGTACGGAGGGGTTCATGGCGAGTGACGAGGTCGGCGAGGGCGGCCTGCAGCGCCGGCCGGTCCAGGGGACCGGTGAGACGCAGGGTCCAGGGGACGGTGTACGTGCTGTTGCCTGCCTCGAGGCGGCTCATGAACCACAGGCGCTGCTGGGCGTACGACAGCGGAATCGGGGCGTGGCCGCGTTCGGACGGGGCGAGTTCGGGGCGTCGTACGGTGTCTTCGGCGCTCAGGCGCTCGGCGAGTCCGGCCGGAGTCGGTGCCTCGAAGACCGCGCGGACGGGCAGCGTGGTGCCGAGCGCGCCCCTGATCCGGTCGGTCAGCCGCATGGCGAGCAGGGAGTCGCCGCCGAGGTCGAAGAACCCGTCGTCCGCGCCCACTTGGTGCGCCGCCACGCCGAGGACGTCGCCGAACAGGCCGCACAGGATCTCCTCCTGCGGGGTACGAGGGGCACGGCCCCCACCTGACGACGCCACCGGCTCGGGCAGGGCGGCCCGGTCCAGCTTGCCGTTAGCGGTCAACGGCAGCTGGTCCAGGACCATCACGGCGCTGGGCACCATGTGCTCGGGGAGCGTACGACCCGCGTGGCGGCGCAGGTCTTCCGCGTCCAGGGGGGCGCCGCCCACCGCGTAACCGACCAGCCGCCCGTCCCGCTCGACGACGACCGCCGCGGTGACCTCGGGGTGGCCGGCCAACGCCGCCTCCACCTCGCCGAGTTCGATGCGGAAGCCGCGTATCTTGACCTGGTCGTCGGCCCGGCCCGCGTACTCCAGTTCACCGTCCGCCGACCGGCGCGCCAGGTCACCCGTGCGGTACATGCGCTCCCCCGGGTTCCCGAACGGATCGGCCACGAACCGCCCGGCCGTCAGCCCCGGCCGGCCCAGATATCCGCGAGCCAGCCCTGCCCCGGCGACGTACAACTCACCGGTGACACCCGGCGGTACGAGCCGCAGCCCGGCGTCCAGCACACATGCGCGCAGGTCGGGGATGGTGTGCCCGATCGAGCCCTGGGCGGCCCGTTCCGCGCCCTTGGTCAGCGGCAGGCCGGTGACATGGACCGTAGTCTCGGTGATGCCGTACATGTTGACCAGGATGGGCGCGTCCTGCGCGTGCCGGGTGTACCACTCGGTGACCCGGGCGAAGTCGAGTGCCTCGCCGCCGAACACGACATAACGCAGGGCGAGTTCACGCCCGAGCTCCGGCAGCGCGGCGTCCGCGCGGAGGAGTTGACCGAAGGCCGAGGGTGTCTGGTTCAGCACGGTGACGTGCTCCCGGACGAGCAGCCGCAGGAATTCCTCCGGTTCACGACTCACCGCGAACGGCACGACCACGAGCGTGCCGCCGTGCAGTAGAGCGCCCCACAGTTCCCACACGGAGAAGTCGAAGGCGTACGAGTGGAACAGCGTCCACACGTCGTCCGGCCCGAAGTCGAACCAGTGCCGGGTGGACTCGAAGAGCCGAACGACGTTGGAGTGCGGCACCGAGACACCCTTGGGGCGGCCGGTGGAGCCCGACGTGTAGATGACGTAGGCCGTGCCGGCGGGGCCCGGACGCGGCAACTTCAAAGCGGACGAAGGGTAGTTGACCGACTCGGCCACCGTCACCACGGATACGTCACCGGCTGGCGATTCCCCCGTCGTGCCGCCGTCAGCTGTCAACAGCAGTACCGGGCTCGCGTCGGCCAGCATGAACGCCAGCCGCTCCGCCGGGTACTCCGGGTCCATCGGCACATACGCGGCACCGGTCTTCAGTACCGCCAGGACGGCCACCACGAGGTCGGGGGTTCGAGGCAGGGCCAGGGCGACCAACCGCTCAGGGCGCGCGCCCCGTTCGGCGAGCAGCTGTGCGAGGCGGTTGGACCGCTGGTCCAGTTCCGCGTAGGTGAGACGGGTTCCTTCGTGTACGACGGCCGTGGCGTCGGGGGTGCGGGCGACCTGTTCGGCGAACAACTCGGGAAGGGTGACGGCCGTCGGTGCGGGCTCGGTGGCAGGACGGGCCAGGAGGCGTTCCCGCTCGTCCGGCAGCAGCACCTCCACCTCGCGGACAGGGCGCGTCGGGTCGGCCGCCAGGGCTCCCAGCACCATGGCGAAGCGTTCCAACAGGGTGCGGGCGCCCGTCTCGTCGTACAGGTCGGGCCGGTACGACAGCCGCAGGGTCAGGCGGCGGCCGGGGAGGACGGAGAGGGTGAGCGGGTAGTGGGTGGCGTCACGTGCCGTGAGCCGGGTGACCTGGGACGCGCCCTTGGTGGCGGACGCGGGGTAGTTCTCGAACGCCAGCAGGGTGTCGAAGAGGTCACCGGTGCCGGTGGCGCGCCGGATGTCCGCGAGGCCGAGATACTGGTGCGGCAGCAGTTCCGCCTGTCGGCTCCGGATGCCGGTGAGGAGGTCGGTGACGGTGTCCTCCTCGTCCCAACAGACCCGGGTGGGCACGGTGTTGATGCAGAAGCCGACCATCGACGCCACGTTCGGCAGTTCGGGCGGGCGGACCGTGACGGTCTGGCCGAAGACGGCGTCGCCGCGCCCGGTCAACCGGCCCAGCAACAGACCCCAGGCGCCCTGCACAAGGGTGTTGAGCGTGACGCCGAGTGAGCGTGCCGTCGTGTCGGCGCGCGCGGTGAGCTCGCCGGGCAGCTCCACGAAGAGTTCGCGGGGGAGGACGGGTGTGGTGGGGGCGCCGGGGCTCAGGAGAGTGGGCCCGGTCACCCCGGACAGAGCGCCCTGCCAGGCCCGTTCGGCGTCGGCGCGGTCCTGCCGGGCAAGCCAGGCGAGGTAGTCGCGGTACGGCGGCACGGTCGGGAGCGCCGTCGGGTGCTCACCCGCGTACAGGGCGCTGAACTCACGGACGAGCAACTGCTTGGACCAGCCGTCGAGCAGGATGTGATGGTTGGTGATCACCAGTCGGTAGCGGTCGGGGGCCCACCGGACGAGCAGGTGGCGCAGGAGCGGCGGCCTGGACAGGTCGAAGCGGCGGTTGCGCTCCTCGTCGAGCAGGCGCTGCCACGCGATGTCCCGGCCGTGCTCGTCATACGCCGACAAGTCGGTCTCCGACCAGGGGAGTTCGACGTCCGTGGGAACGATCTGGAACGGCTGTCCGGCCTCCCGGCGGCGGAAACAGGCACGCAGGTTGGGGTGCCGGTCGAGCAGGGCCTGCCCGGCGGCCCGTACGGCGGCGGGGTCGACCTCGCCCGTCAGCTCCAGGACCTGCTGGGCGGCGTAGACGTCGGGGCTGCGGTCGTCGTCGTACAGGGCGTGGAAGAGCAACCCCTCCTGCAGCGGGGACAGGGGCAGGATGTCGGAGATTCCGGACCGGGTCACCGTGGGTTACCTCCACTCGCTTCCGAACTCGGCTTCGAGTTCGGCGATCTCTGCTTGGGACAGCGACACCAGCGGCAGGTCGGACGGGGTCCGTCCGCCCTCCGCGGTGGCGTGGGTCAGGGCGGTCAGTGCGTCGCACCACAGCCCGGCCAGGGCGTGTACGTCGTCCGCCGACCAGATGCCGGGAGCCCAGGACCAGGTGACCCGCAGCCCTTCGGCGGTGGCCACGGCGGTGATCTCCAGGCCGTGGGTGACGGGCAGGGCGGGGTCGTGGGCGGCGCCGAGGGCGAGCGCGCCGGGAAGCGTTTCGGGAGCCGGCGACCAGTCGGCCGGCAGCGCGCTGGCGGGTGTGCGACCCAGGTAGTTGAAGCCGATCTGCGGGACCGGGAGCGCTGCGAGACGCGGACCGGTCGCCGGGTTGAGGTGGCGCAGCAGACCGTGCCCGATGCCGTGATCGGGTACGGCGCGCAGCTGTTCCTTGACGCTCCTGATGACCTCGGCGGAGTCGTCCAGGGCGAGTCCGGTGAGGTCGAGCCGCACCGGCACGACGCTGGTGAACCAACCCACGGTCCGCGACAGGTCGATCCCCTCGGCCAGTTCCTCACGCCCGTGCCGCTCGACGTCCAGCAGCAAAGCCGGTCGATACCTCCACCGTGCGAAGGCGACGGTGAGGGCGGCGAGCAGGACGTCGTCAGGGCCGGCGTGGAAGGCGGCGGGCACCGTGGTGAGCAGCTCGGCGGACTGTTCGGCCGGGAGGGCCCGGGTGTGGTGGCACATCACGCCGACGACGTCCCGCGCCGGGTCGGGGTGGCGGGCGCCCAGCAGCGGATCGGGATGACACAACAGGCCCTGCCAGAGGTCCAGTTCGCCGGTGCGGTCGTTGGCCTCCCGCGCCAGCAGTCGGGCCCAGTGCCTGAACGGAGTCCCGGGCGGCGGTAGTTCCTCCTCGCGCCAGGCGGCTGCCAGATTGGCACGGAGGATGCCCCAGGACACCCCGTCCACGGCCAGATGATGAACCGTCAGCAACAGTCGGCCGGGCCGGCCGGGTCCCGCGTCGAACCAGACGGCACGAACCAAATCGCCTGTTGCCGGGCTCAGTTGTGACGGCTGAACCTCGATCGCCGCGTCGAAATCGCCGTCCGGTACGGCGACCCGCCGCAGCAGCCCGGCCGCGTCCACGCTCCCGGCGGGCGGGATGTACGCGGCCCAGTCGCCGTCGGTCGTGACACGCATCCGGAGCGCGTCATGGCGGTCGAGGACTGCCTGAAGTACGCCCGTCAGACGCTTCTCGTCGGCGTCGGCGGGCGTGACGAGCAGCGCCGACTGACTGAACGAGCCGATGGGACCGCCGCGTTCACGAAGCCGGTGCATCGCCGGGGTCAGCGGCAGTTCGCCGACCGCCGGCTCCAGGGCGGGCCCCCGTGCCGGGGCCGGGCGTGCCGCGGCCACCGCGGCGAGTCCGGCGATCGTCCGCTGCTCGAAGACATCGCGCGGGGTGAGCCGCAGCCCGGCTGTCAGAGCGCGGCTGACGAGGTGGATGGAGGCGATGCTGTCGCCGCCGAGGTCGAAGAAACCGTCGTCCACGCCCACGTCCTGCGGATCCCGGCCGAGGATCTCGGCGAACAGCCCGCGCAGGATCTCCTCCTGCGGCGTGCGCGGTGCGAGCGTCCCAGGGGCGACCGTGACATCGGGCGGCGCGGGGAGCGCGGACCGGTCCAGCTTGCCGTTGGGTGTCATCGGCAGGGCGTCGAGCATCACGAACGCCTCGGGGACCATGTGACTGGGCAGCCGCGCTGCCGCATACGCCCGCACGTCGATTCGGGCTTCGTTGTCCGGCCCGACGAGGTAGGCGACCAGACGCCGTACGCCGGCCCGGTCCTCGCCGACGACCACCGCGGCCTGGTCGACGTCGCCGTGCGCGGTGAGCACACCCTCGACCTCGCCGGGCTCGATCCGCAGACCCCGTATCTTCAGCTGACCGTCAGCCCGCCCCCGCAACTCCAGGACACCGTCGGCCCGGCGCACGGCCAGGTCGCCGGTGCGGTACATCCGGGCACCCGGCGGCCCGTACAGGTCGGCGACGAACCGTTCGGCGGTCAGACCGGGCCGGTTCCAGTAGCCCCGGGCCACCTGGTCGCCGGCCACGTACAGCTCACCCTCGACCCCGGCGGGAACCGGGTTCAGCCACGGGTCCAGGACATAGGCACGGGTGTTCCACATGGGGCGCCCGATGGGCACCGGGCCGGACGGCAGGTCGTCGCCGGGTTCGATGCGGTGGTCGGTGCAGCCGACGGTGAGCTCGGTCGGGCCGTAGTGGTTGATCAGCCGTACGTCGGGATGGTCCCGGCGCCAGGATCGCAGGGCCTCCCCGACCAGGGCCTCGCCGCCGAGCATGAACTCCTGGGTGGGCGAGATGTCGTACGGCAGGGCTGGCAGTAGCGCGAGGTGGCTCGGCGTGGCCTTGAGGAACGTGTAGCCACCGGGCGACGGGACCGCGCCCGCCTCGTGAACGGCGGCGATGTGCACCCGTCCGCCCGCGGCGAGTGCCCCGTGCAGGCTCGTCACCGTGGCGTCGAACGACATCGTGGCGTGCAGCAGCGAGGTGCCGCGCAGACTCGGGTACGCCGACACACAACGAGCCACGTAGGTGGTGAGGTTGCGGTGTTCGACGACCACCCCCTTGGGACGCCCGGTGGTACCGGAGGTGTAGATGAGGTAGGCGGCGTCGGCGGGGCGGGCGTCGCTCAAGACGGTGCCTGGGGCGTCCGCGTCGGGACTCACGACCGGACAGTCGACGTCGACCGGCTCCCTGGCGATGACGCACACCGGGCCGGAGTCGGACAGCAGGTAGGCGGTCCGGTCGGCAGGGTGTTCCGGGTCGAGCGGCAGATAGGCCGCGCCCGCCTTGAGGACGGCCAGCACCGCCACCGCGAGGTCGACTGACCGGGGCAGTGAGAACGCGACGACACGGCCGGGGCCCGCACCGGCCGATGTCAGCGCTCGTGCCAACCGGTCGGCACGCACGTCGAGTTGGTGGTAGGTCAGGCTGGTGAGCGCGTCCGTCACGGCCACCGCGTCCGGCGTCTCGGTCGCCCGCGCCTCGAACATCTGGTGGAAGGCGGTCTCCGGAACCTCCCGGGCGGTGTCGTTGCACTCGACGAGCAGGCGCCGCCGTTCGTCCGGGCCGAGGATGTCGAGCGCGCCCACGGGCCGGTCGGGATCCTCCAGGGCGGCCCGGAGCAGCCGTTCCAGTCGGTCGGCCAGTTCCTCGGCGGTAGCCCGGTCGTAGAGGTCGGCGCTGTACTGGAGGATGCCCTCGATGCCGTCCGGGGAGCCGTCTGCGGCATGCCGTTCGCCGAGGTTGAACGTGAGGTCGATCTTGGTCGCGCCGGTCTCCACGGGGAGGCTCCGGGCAGTGAGGCCGGGCAGGTCGAGGTGCGGTTCGGCGCCGGGCCGGAAGGCGAGCATGACCTGGAACAGCGGGTGCCGGGCAGGTGAGCGGGGCGGGTTGAGGGCCTCGACGAGCTGCTCGAACGGCAGCTCCTGGTGGGCGTAGGCACCGAGGTCCGTGTCCCTGACCCGGTCCAGCAGCTCCCGGAAGGTGGGGTCGCCGGAGGTGTCGGTGCGCAGGACAAGGGTGTTGAGGAAACAGCCGACCAGATCGTCCAACGTCTCGTCGGCGCGCCCCGCGACCGGAGTGCCCAGGGGGATGTCGGTGCCCGCCCCGAGCCGGGTCAACAGGGCGGCCAGACCGGCCTGGACGACCATGAACGGCGTCGTGCCGGTCTCCCCGGCGAGCACGCGCAACCGCCGGTGGAGGCTCGCGTCCAGCCGTACGGGGATGTCACCACCCCGGTGAGTGGCACGGGCCGGGCGAGGACGGTCGGCAGGAAGAGGGAGTTCGTCGGGGAGCCCGGCCAACGCCTGAGTCCAGTAAGCGAGGTGAGGATTCGTCAGATAGCCTGCGCCGCCGCTGAGTTGCCGGCCCTGCCAGACGGCGAAATCCGCATACTGCAGAGGCAGTTGAGCCCTGTCGGGAACCCGGTGCTCCCGGCGGGCCCGGTACGCGGCGGCCAGATCGCGGGTGAGGGGATCCAGGGACCAGCCGTCCGCGGCGATGTGGTGCAGCACCAGCAGCAGGACGTGGTCCTCCGGGCCGAGGACGAGCAGATGGGCGCGGAGCGGGATCTCCTCGGCGAGCCGGAACGCACCCATCGCCAACTCGGCCAGCCGGGTCGGCAGTTCGGCCTCCGTGGCGCGGTCGACGTGCAGTCGGGGCCGGGCGGCCACGGGGTCCAGCAGGCGCTGTCGCGGGGTGCCGTCGGAGTCCGGGTAGACGGTGCGCAGGATCTCGTGCCGGGTGACCAGATCGGCCAGTGCCAGGCGCAGGGCGTCCTGGTCGAGGGCGGCGCCCGTCAGTCGTACGGCGAGCGGGATGTGGTAGGCCGCGCCCGACTCCTCCAGCCGGTCCAGGAACCACAGGCGCCGCTGGGCGGAGGACAGCGGAGCCTCGTCGGGGACCGTTCCCGGTACAGGCCGGGAGACGGGCCGTACGACGGCTCCCGTGGCGCCGAGTGGACCGGCGAGGGCCGTCGGAGTGGGCGCCCCGAACAGGTCGCCCAGAGTCAGGTCGGCGCCCAGTGTGTCGCGGATCCGGCCGATCAGGCGCAGGGCGAGCAGCGAGTGGCCGCCGAGCGCGAAGAAGCTGTCGTCCGCACCGACCTCGGGCAGACCCAGGACGTCCGCGAAAAGGTCGCAGAGGGCCTTCTCCTGAGGCGTCCGTGGAGTCTGTGGAGTCTGTGGGGTTCGCGGGGTCCCAGTGCCGTGGCTCCCATTCGTCGCAGGGGGAACAGGCAGGGCGGCTCGGTCCACCTTGCCGTTGGCGGTGAGGGGCAGCCGGTCCAGCGGCACGACCGAGGAGGGGACCAGATGATCGGGCAGTTGTTCGGCGAGGTGGGCGCGCAGGGACTCCGGGTCGGGTACCGGCCCGTCGGCGCAGACCGCGTAGGCGATCAGCCGTCGGTCGCCGGGGCGGTCCTCCCTGACGAGCACGACGGCCTGGGCGACCTGGGGATGGGTGGCGAGGACCGTCTCGATCTCGCCGGGTTCGACGCGGAAGCCGCGCAGCTTGACCTGGCCGTCTGCGCGCCCGTGGAACTCCAGCTCGCCGTTCCCGTCCAGACGGACGCGGTCCCCTGTGCGGTACATACGGCCACCCGGCGGGCCGTACGGATCGGCGGTGAAGCGCTCGGCGGTGGCGTCGGGTCGGCCCAGGTAGCCGCGCGCCACACCGGGCCCGGCCACGTACAACTCGCCGACCACGCCTCGCGGAACGGGCCGCAGGGCGCCGTCGAGCACCTGGGCGCGCATCCCGTCGAGCGGACGGCCGATGGGCAGCGCGTCGGGCACGTCGGCGCCGTCCGGGCAGGGACGGCAGGTGGCGAACGTGGTCGTCTCGGTCGGGCCGTAGCCGTTGGTGACCGTCAGACCGGGACAGGCCGCGAGGACTCGGCGGACGGCGGAGCCGGGGACGGCCTCGCCGCCGGCCCACACCTGGCGCAGGCCGCCGAAGCAGCCCGGGTCCTGCTCGGCGGCGAGCCGGAAGAGCCCGGCGGTCAGCCACAGCGCCGTCAGTCCGTGCCGGGCCGTCAGCCGGGCCACCCCGGCGGCGTCCATGTCCACGTCCGCCCCGGCCACCACCGCGGTACCCCCGCCCAGCAAGGGCACCCACATCTCGTAGGTGGAGGCGTCGAACGCGGTCGGCGAATGGACGGGAACCCGTGCGTGCGCGCCGCCGTCGAACGCCGAGTCGGCGGCCAGTGCGGCGATGTCCCGGTGGGTGACGGCGACGCCCTTGGGCCTGCCGGTGGACCCCGAGGTGTAGCTGACGTAGGCCAACTGGTCCGGGTGCAGCGGCACTTCGGGGTCGGTGTCCGGCTCGGTGACGAGCGACGGGTCAGTGCAGTTGACGGTCCGGAGGCCGTCGTACGAAGTCTCGGCGCTGTCCGTCAGCAGGACCGACGCGCCGGTCTCCGCGAGGATCTGCCGGGTGCGGGCGGCCGGTGCGCGGGGATCGAGCCCGACGTAGGCGCCGCCCGCCTTGAGGACGGCCAGCAACGCCACGATCAGCTCGTCCGAGCGGCGCATCAGGACCGCGACCCGGTCCTCGGGCCGGACACCGAGCCCGAGCAGACGGTGGGCGAGCCGGTTGGCGCGGGCGTCGAGATCGCGGCTGGTGATCTCCTGCTCGCCGTGGACGACGGCGATACCGTCGGGGTCGGCGGCCACACGGGCCGCGAAGAGCCCGGGAACAGTGCTGCCGTTTACAGCGGAAGCGGAGGCGGGAGCGAGAGCGGGAACCGGGCCGTCGAGCCGCGACTCCTCGCCGGGGAGCGTCACCTGGACCCGTCCCACCACCGTGTCGGGCACGGAGGCCGCCCCCGCGAAATGCTCCAGGAAATGCAGGAAACGCCTGTGGTGGGCGCTGAGTTCGGAGTCCGTGTAGTGCTCGGGGCTCGCGTCGAGGTCGACCCGGATCCCCTGGCCGTCGGCGCGGTCGTAGACGTTGACTGCGAGATCCTCGACCGGGCCGGTGGACAGGTTGTGGCGGGTGGTCGGGTGTCCGGCGAAGCGCAACTCCTGGCCGAACGCCATGACGTTGACTACTGGACCGAAGTAACGGGGCCCGTCCTGCGGCCAGTTCACGTCGCGGCGCAGTTCCTCACCCCGGTGACGTTGGTGGCCGAGCAGGTCGTGGGTGGCCCGGGCCGCCTGCCGTACGAGGTCTGCGGCGGGGGTGTCCGGGCGTACGGACAGCCGCAGGGGGAGCACATTGGACGCCATGCCCGGGGTCGTGAGTTCCGTCTCGCTCTCGCGGGCGGTGACCGCGAGGCCGAGGACGATGTCATGGGCGCCGGTGAGCCGGTGCAGATAGGCGGCGGTCGCCGCGAGAACGACGCGGGACCAGCGGGTCCCAGCTGCGTCGGCGGCCGAGCGGACCAAGTCCCCGGCGGGCGAGGGGAGATGGCCGGTGCGACGCAGGAAGCGGTCGCCGACCCGGGGCGGACGGGCGGACAGGCTCACCGGCTCGGGCCGGTCGGCGAGGACACCCGCCCAGTGGGCGCGATCGCGTTCGTACCGTTCCCCGGCGCGGTAGGCCGCGTCGGCGGCCATCAGCGGGCCGAGGGGAGTGGGCGGCGGAGTGTGCGGGGTGCCTGCGGCGAGCGCGGTGTACGCGTCGGCCACCCGCCGGGCGATCAGGGAACAGCTGAAGCCGTCAACAGCGATGTGATGGTACGCCTGATACCAGATCCAGTGGTCGTCCGCGAGACCCAGCAGCGCGTACCGGAACAGTGGGCCCCGGCGGAGGTCGAAGGGCGTGCCGAAGTCGTCCGCCATCCAGTCCCGCGCAGCCTCGGCCCCCGCCGCGTCGACGACGGGCATCGTCCACCCGGGACCGGCGTCCACCAGCAGCCGTACGCCGTCGTCGTCCGCCGCGAACCGGGACCGCAGTGTCTCGGTCGCCTCCACCACCAGCCGGACGGCCGCCCGGAACAGCTCAGGATCGACGCGCCCGTGGATCTCGGTGTACTCGCCCACGTTGTAGGCGGCACCGGCACCGGCGCCGTCGAGCCGCTGGCCGAACCACATCGAGCGCTGGGCGGCGGACGGCTCCAGGCCATGGCTGACGGTCATCGGCGGGCTCCGGTGGGGGTGTGGGGGAGTGTCGGCGTGCTGTCGTCGGGTCGGGGGCGGCGGGTCGCCACGCCCCTCAAGGAGGCGGGCGTCAACTGGCCGCTCCCGCAGGCGTGGAGGCGTACGACAGCCGCCGGCCGACCTGCTCGGCGACCATGCGCGGGCCGTCACCACCGGTGGGCCAGGGGACGCGCAGCCAGGGCTCGGCGGGGATCAGCCGGAGGTCGCGGGCCTGCCGGGCCCTGCCGCCGCCCGTGATGTTGAGGAGGACCACCTCGTCGCGGTCGACGCGCCCGGCGCTCACTGCGTCGGCGAGGGCGGCCAGCGCGACTCCCGCACCCGGCTCGATGTCGATGCCCTCGGTCTCCGCGAAGAGGTCCATCGCCGCGATGGCGGCAACGTTGTCGACACGCAGGACGTCGCCACCGCTCTCGGTGAGCACGTCGCGTACTCCGCCGTGGACGGCGAACGGCGGGCGCCTGTTGGTCAGTTCACGGGCCAGCGGCTCGTGTTCCCGGTCGGCCGGAGCCGCGCCGCCGGACCGCCAGGCCTCGAACAGCGGGGTGAACGGCGCGTTCTGACACATCAGCAGCCGCGGCAGCCGCTCGCAACCGGCCCGGATCCGGCGCGCCGCCTCATGGGCGCCGATGGCTCCCGTACCGCTGCCGACCGCCTGTACGTACGTCTGCGGGAGGCGCCCGATCGCCTCGGCCGCCGCCAGCATCACGGTGCCCAGACCGTCGCGGCGCCCTACGTTGCGGCAGCCGCCCTCCGCCTGATGGCCGGGGAGCCGGGCCAGCAGGTCGGCGGCCGCGATGGTGTCGCTGTAGGTGGCGCCTCCGTCGAGGACGACGATGCGAACGCAGGGGTCGAGCGGCCCGGGAAACCGCATGCCGGCCATGGCGGGCGCGGGCACCACGAGTAGACAGGGCACCTGATGGCGGGTCGCGGCCCACGCGAAAGCGGCGGCGGTGTTGCCCGCCGAGGGGATCACCAGCACAGGTGGGTCGACGGGCAGCCGACCGAGAACCGTGTACGCCTCAAGGTCCTTGAACGTACAGGTCGGCAGCTGAGCGCCGCGCTCCGGCCAGTACCCGTTGAAGGCGATCCACAGCTGTTCGAGGCCGATGCGCCGGCCGAGCCGGTCCGCGTGGTGGACGACCGGGCCGGGCACGTCGGGAAAGGTCCGCGCCACCGGCAGCAGAGGCGCGTGACGGAACAACCCGGTGCCGGTGCGTCCGGTGGAGCCCTCGTACCCGCTGTGCGCGGTGTACTCGGTGCGCAGGAACGCCGGATCGTGGGGTCGGGGACAGTCGAGAATCAGGCCGTCGTCCTCGTAGCGGCAACCGCAGGAGGTACAGACGAGTGTGTAGTGACGATTTCCCGGGCGTACTTGGGGGCGTACGGGGGACATTCCATTGCCTTCCGCAGGGCCGTGCTTCGCGGATCAATTGCAACCGGAGCTTCGCAAAGGACGGGCGACCCGGGAATTACCGTTACCCCAACGGTAGGTTGCCGTTCCGTTCATCCAAGTCGCCGGGCACACCCCTGCGGAGTGTTCAGTTCCGCTTCATCTTCCCTTCTCGAAAGGCGAGCTGAGGCTGTGTTAGCCCTGGTAGGGCAGCCGGGCGCAGAGGCGTCCTGATGGAGAGGACGGCGGGGAATTGGGCAACAAACCGACGCATGGAACGGTGGTGGAACGGGCAGGTTCTCCGTCCGCTCCTTCGCTTTCGCCTTCGCAATGGCTCCCATCTCAAGTTCCGGTTCGCTTTTTCCCATGGAAAGGGAAAGCGCTGGAAGGCGATCCGGTCGATCCGGTCGATCCGGTCGATCCGGTCGATCCGGTCGATCCGGTCGATCCGGTCGAACCGTCGGACTCGACCAGCGAATGCCGTGCGTACGACCTGCCCGATTCCGGGCTGCTGCTGGCGGCGTACCGGAAAATGGTGGTGGGGCGCCGCTTCGACGAGCAGGCGACCGCCCTCGCCCGTCAGGGCCGCCTCGCGGTCCACCCCTCCAGCCTCGGCCAGGAGGCGTGCCAGGTGGGCGCCGCGCTCGCTCTGCGCCCGACCGACTGGCTGTTCCCCACGTACCGCGACTGCGTGGCGCTGGTCAGCCGGGGCATCGACCCCGTCGAGACGCTGACCCTCCTGCGCGGCGACGGCCACTGCGGCTACGACCCCGTACGACACCGAACCGCGCCCCAGTGCACCCCGCTCGCCACCCACGCGGCACACGCCACCGGGCTGGCCCACGGCGAACGCCTCAAGGGCACGGACACGGTCGCCCTCGCGCTCGTCGGCGACGGCGCCACCAGCGAGGGGGACTTCCACGAGGCGCTGGGCATCGCGGGCGTCCTACGGGCACCTGTGGTCTTCCTGGTGCAGAACAACCGATACGCCATCTCCGTCCCGCTCTCCGCTCAGAGTGCCGCACCTGGCCTGGCGTACAAGGGAGTCGGCTACGGCGTCCGCTCCGAGCAGGTCGACGGCAACGACGTGGCGGCCGTACTCGCCGTACTGGGCAAGGCGGTTGAGGAAGCGCGCTCGGGCGGCGGCCCCTGGCTGGTCGAGGCGCACACCTACCGGATGGCCCCGCACACCAGCGCCGACGACCCCTCCCGCTACCGTCCGGCCGAGGAGGCGGAGCACTGGCGCGGACGTGATCCGATCGACCGGCTGGAGAACTGGCTGCGCGAGCACGGCCTGCTCACCGAGGACGACATCCGTGCGGTCGCGGCGGAGGCCGAGGCGTACGCGGCCGACGTACGCATCCGGCTGGCCGAGGACCCCGCACTCGACCCCCTCTCCTTGTTCGACCACGTGTTCAGCACCCCCACCCCCCAGCTGACCGAGCAACGTGCCGCCCTGCGGGCCGAGTTGGAGGGTAACTGAGATGGCAGCCACCGCGATGGCACAGGCCCTCAACACCGCCCTGCGGGACGCGCTCGACGCGGACGAACGCGTCGTCGTCTTCGGCGAGGACGTCGGCCGGCTCGGCGGCGTCTTCCGGGTCACCGACGGCCTCACGGACACCTTCGGCGACCGCCGCTGCTTCGACACCCCGGTAGCGGAGGCGGGCATCGCCGGCCTCGCCGTCGGAATGGCGATGGCCGGCTTCCGGCCGGTGGTGGAGATGCAGTTCGACGCCTTCGCCTACCCGGCGTTCGAACAGATCGCCTCCCACATGGCCAAGTTCCGCAACCGCACCCGCGGAGCCCTCGCCCTGCCCCTGGTCGTCCGCATCCCGTACGGCGGCGGAATCGGCGGGGTCGAGCACCACAGCGACTCCAGCGAGGCGTACTACACCCACACGGCGGGTCTGAAGGTCGTCACGCCCGCCACAGTCGCCGACGCCTACTCCCTCCTGCGGGAGGCGATCGAGGACCCGGACCCGGTGGTCTTCCTCGAACCCAAGCGCCACTACTGGACCAAGGAGGACATCGAACTCCCCGTGCGCGCCGAGCCGTTCGGCACGGCGGCCGTGCGCCGACCCGGCACCGACGCCACCCTCGTCGCCTACGGCCCCTCGGTCGCCGTGGCCCTGGCGGCGGCGTCACAGGCCGCAGCCGAGGGGCTCGACGTGGAGGTGCTCGACCTGCGCACCCTCGTCCCGCTCGACGACCACGCCCTCACCGCGTCCGTACGGCGCACCGGCCGCTGCCTGGTGGTGCACGAGGCGCAGGGGTTCGCCGGCGTCGGCGCCGAGATCGCCGCCCGGGTGCAGGAGCGCTGCTTCGACGCGCTGCGCGCGCCGGTGCTGCGCGTCACGGGCCTCGACATCCCGTATCCGCCGCCGCTGCTCGAAAGCGCCCATCTCCCGGGCGTCGGGCGGGTGTTGGCCAGCCTGCGCCGGCTGCTCCCGGACGGCGGCCGGGGCGTGCGACGGCCGGTGCCGCAGGCGCCCGTCGAGCCGGCGGCCGACAGCCGGACCTTCCTGCTGCCGGACCTGGGGGAGGGGCTGGTGGAAGCGGAGGTGCTGGAGTGGACGGTCGCCGTGGGCGACAGCGTCACGCACGACCAGACCGTCGTCGAGGTCGAGACGGCCAAGTCCGTCATCAGCCTCCCGAGTCCCTTCGCCGGGACCGTGACCGCCCTGCACTGCCCGGCCGGCGAGATGGTCAAGGTCGGAGCACCACTGCTGTCGGTGGCGGAGGCCGCGCCCGAGAACGACTCGGGCGCGGTCCTCACCGGATACGGCACGGGCGGGGCACGGCGGGCCATGAGCAATGGTGCGCCGACCCTCGTGGAGCAGGGGAGTCGAGGGAGTCAGTGGAGTGATGCGGCCACGGCCGCCCGGGAACCCGGGCTCCGGATCCCGTTGGACGCCGCCGCCGAGAAGTTCGTTCGTGGTCACCGTGGCACGCCGGCCGTCACGATCTGGGCGGACGCCGACGCCACCGCCCTGCTCGCCGCCCGTGACGCGCTCGGCACGGGGCTGCTGCCGCTGCTCGCAGGCGCCTGTCTCGCCGGGCTCGCCGCCTTTCCGCAGCTCAACTCCCGTGTGGACGACATCCGTTCGGAGATCGTCCGGTTGCCCCAGGTGCACCTCGGCTTCGCCGCGCAGACCGACGACGGGCTGGTCGTCCCCGTCGTGAGGGACGCCGACCGGTTGCCGCCGGCCGACCTCGCCGCCGAACTGCGCCGCCTCACCGGCCTCGCCCGACGCGGTGAACTCCCCGCCGCACACCGGACCGGCGGCACGTTCACCCTCAACAACTACGGCGTGCTCGGCGTCGACGGCGCCACCCCGATCCTCAACCACCCCCAGACAGCCATGCTCGGCGTCGGACGGCTCGTCGAACGCCCCTGGGCGGTGGACGGCCGGGTCGAGGTGCGAGAGGTCGTCAACCTGTCGCTGACCTTCGACCACCGCGTCTGCGACGGCGGCACCGCGGCCGGTTTCCTCCGCCACGTCATCGACGGCATCACCGCACTCTGAGCCAGCTCGTTCCGAACTGGCTCACTCCGAACCGGCTTACTACTCCAGGCGCGGGTCGACATGGAACTTCGGCCCGGGACCCGCGCCCCCAGGCCGCTCACCCGAGAGGACGGCTCCGACCTGGTCCAGGCCCACCGTCGCCGCAACGAGAGGCCTCGGATCGACCGAACCCTCGGCGTACGCCCGGATGGTGGCGTCGAGACCGGGGGACGCCGAAAGGACGCCGACCGCGGTGACATCCCCCAGGACGAGCGCGCGGGTGTCGACGCGGCTCGGTTCGCCGGCCAGACCGATGCAGACGACATGGCCCGCCGGTTCGACCAACTGCAAGGCGAGGCCCGGAAGATGGACGGCGTTGGAGGCGTCCACGACAGCGTCGTACGGCAGATCCGGGACGGTGTCCTCCCGCCAGGTGTGCTCGAAGCCCAGCTCGCGGGCGAAGGCGAGCGAGCTGTCGGTGGCGCCCATGAGATGGACCTCCGCACCGGCGGCACGGGCGAACATCGCGACCAGGAGGCCGATCGTCCCCGGTCCCAGAACCAACGCCCGGTCACCGGGGCGCAGTTCGGCCGCCCGGGCGGCGCGCAGGGCGTTACCCCCGGGCTCCACCAGCGCGCCCAGCACCGCGTCCACGGAGTCCGGCAGGACGTGCAACGAGGAGACCGGCACCGCGAGTTGCTCTGCCAGAGCACCGGCCCGCTCCCCGCGGATACCGACCTCCTGCCGCTTCTCGCACACGTGCTGACTGCCCCTTCGGCAGCGGCGGCAGGCACCGCAGCCGAGCATGGTGTCGCCCATGACCCGGCGGCCGATCCACCCGGGATCGACTCCGTCGCCGACCGACGCCACCCGCCCCGCCCACTCGTGGCCGAGACGCATCGGATACGCGGAGTGGCCCTGATGGAGATAGGCCATCGCGCCGGTGAAGAACTCCATGTCGGTACCGCACACGCCGACCCGCTCGACGTCGACGACGACCTCGCCGGGGGCCGGCGCCGGAGCGGGGACCTCCTGGACCCCGTACTTCCCCGGAGCGGTCAGGACGAACGCGCGCATGAGGCGGTCGGCGGTCACCGTGGGCCGAGCACGTGCTGCCGCTGGCTGCCGAGGCGGCTGATGCCGAGCTCCATCACATCACCCGGCCGGAGATACACGGGCGGCTTCAGGCCCATGCCGACACCGGGCGGGGTACCGGTGTTGATCAGGTCGCCCGGCTCCAGGACGAGGAACTGGCTGAGGTAGTGCACGATGAAGTACGGGTCGAAGATCATGGTCTTGGTGTTGCCGGTCTGTCGGCGGACACCGTTGACGTCGAGCCACATGTCGAGCGCGAGGACGTCGTCGATCTCGTCGGCGGTGGCCAGCCAGGGGCCCGCCGGGTTGAACGTCTCGGCGGACTTGCCCTTCGCCCACTGCCCGCCGCGCTCCAACTGGAAGGCGCGCTCGCTGACGTCGTTGACGACGACGTACCCGGCGATGGCGTCGCGCGCCTCCTCGACCGAGTCCAGGTAGCTGGTGCGGCGGCCGATCACGATCCCGAGCTCCACCTCCCAGTCGGTCTTGGTGGACCCGCGAGGGATACGGACGTCGTCGTCCGGACCGACGAGGGTGTTGGGCGACTTGGTGAACAGGATCGGCTCGTCCGGCACGGCCATGCCGCTCTCGGCCGCGTGGTCACGGTAGTTGAGCCCGATGCACAGGAGCTGGTGCGGGCGGGCGATCGGGGCGCCGATCCGCTCCCCGGCGAAACGGGACACCCGGCCGTCGGCCGTCCGCTCGGCCACGACGGGGCGGACACGGTCGAGGCCGCCCGACCCGAAGAACGCCTCGTCGAAGTCCGAGACGAGGTCGGAGAGGTCGACGTACGTCTCGTCGTCGATGCGGGCGACAGGCTTTTCGGCGCCCGCGGCACCGATACGCATGAGATACACGGGGTCAGTCTCCAGTTCGACCGGCGGAGCGGCGGGGGTTGAGGGTCGGCATGCTGTTCGTCAGCGGCGCGGCTCTGCCAAGGGGCCGAGCAGGGCCCGGATCTCGTCGACCGCGTCGACCAGGGTGTGCAGCGGCGTCCGGTAGGTGAGCGCACTGACGCTCACGGCGCCGGAGGGAGCCGTCGGCGAGGTCGCGTACACGGGCAGGGAGAGGCAGTTGACGCCCGGCTCGTTCTCCTGGTCGTCCACGGCGTACCCCCGGTCGCGGGTGACCCGCAGGTCGTCGTAGAGGCCGGCGGCCGTGCACAGGGTCCGGGGGGTGCGGTGCTCCAGGGGCGAGTCGCTGATCCACGCCTCGACCGCCGCCACGGTGTCCAACCGGTGGGCGAGCAGCGTCTTTCCGACGCCGGTGGCGTGGGCCGGATTCCGGCCGCCCACCGTCGACGTCAGCCGTACGGCACCGGTGGGCGGGTCGACCTTCGCGCGGTAGACGACCTCACGGCCGTCGAGGACCGCGTAGTGCGCCGTCTCGCCGAACCGGTCAGCCAGCGCTTCCAGTACGGGACGTACCCGGACATGCTCGGGGCGGTCCTCGTGGTGGGTGAAGGCCATCCGTAGGAACTCGTCGCCCAGAACGTAGCGACCGCGGGCCCCCTGGTCGGCCAGTCCGGCCCGGCGCAGGGCCACCAGCGCCCGGTGCACGGTCGGCTTTGGGCTGCCGATCACCCGGGTCAGCTCCTCCAGGCCCACGCCGTCGGGATACCGCGCCAGCTCCTTGAGGACGGCAAGTACCCGGTCGGAACCCACGAGACGCGAACCGTCCTCGTCGCCCCGGGCGACTTCACCACCCACAGGGGCTGACGTGCCCTCGGCCTTCTGTCTATGCTCCATGAGGTTCCGAAGATTAGACCAAGATGCCAATTATTGGAAAGAGTCGACGGTGAAGCTTCGCAGCGCACAGTGGTACGAGGGGCAGGGGCGCAACGCCTACATCCACCGGGCCTGGATGCGCAGGGGCGCACCGGACGACGCCTTCACCGGCCGGCCGCAGATCGCCATCGCCAACACCGCCTCGGACCTGACCCCCTGCAACGCGCATCTGAACGAGGTGGCGGCATCGGTCCGCAACGGGGTGTACGAGGCCGGTGGCATCCCCCTGGACCTGCCGGTGGTGTCCCTGGGGGAGACCCAGGTACGGCCCACGGCCATGCTCTGGCGGAACATGGCGGCGATGGCCACGGAGGAGATGCTGCGGGCCAACCCCATCGACGGAGTCGTCCTGCTGGGCGGCTGCGACAAGACGATCCCGTCGCTGCTGATGGCCGCCGCCTCGGTGGACCTCCCCGCGGTCGTGGTCCCCGGCGGTCCGATGCTCACCGGGACCTTCCGGGGGACGCCGCTGGGCTGCGGCACCGACGTGTGGCGGCTGTCGGAGGAGGTCCGGGCGGGCACGCTGTCGGAGGAGCAGTTCACCCGTTCCGAGTCGGCGATGATTCGCAGCCGCGGGCACTGCAACACCATGGGCACCGCCTCGACGATGGCCCTGGTGGCCGAGGCGCTGGGCACGATCGTGCCGGGGGTGGCCGGTATCCCGGCGCCCGACAGCCGCCTGCTGGAAGCCGCCCACGGCACCGGCAGGCTGGCGGTGGACATGGTCGCCGCCGACCGCCGCCCTGCCACCTTCCTGACCAGGGCGTCCTTCCACAACGCGATCGTCGCCCTCGCCGCCATCGGCGGGTCGACCAACGCCGTCGTCCACCTGCTGGCGATCGCCGGACGCCTGGACATCCCCCTGTCGCTCGACGACTTCGACCGGATCGGCTCGCGCGTCCCGGTCCTCGTGGACCTCCAGCCGGCCGGCCGCTTCCTCATGGAGGACTTCCACCGCGCCGGAGGCCTGTCCGCCGTCCTGCGCGAGGTACGCGACCTGCTCGACCCGGACGCCCTCACCGTCACCGGCGAGCCGCTGGTGAGCCATCTCGACGACGCGCCCATCTGGGACACGGAGGTCATCCGCACCCGCGCGAAGCCTCTGGTCGCGGAGGGCGGAATCGCGGTCCTGCGCGGCAACCTCGCTCCCGACGGAGCGCTCGTCAAACCGGCGGCGGCCTCCCCGCACCTGCTGCGCCACCGGGGCCGCGCGGTCGTCTTCGACTCGATCGAGGACTTCCACGCCCGTATCGACGACCCGGACCTCGACGTGGACGCCGACTCCGTGCTCGTCCTGCGCGGCTGCGGCCCCAGGGGCTACCCGGGCATGCCCGAGGTGTCCAACATGCCGCTGCCCAAGAAGCTGCTGGAACAGGGCGTCCGTGACATGGTCCGGGTCTGCGACGGCCGGATGAGCGGCACCGCCTACGGCACCGTCGTCCTGCACGTGGCCCCGGAAGCGGCGGCCGGCGGCCCCCTCGCCCTCGTCCGCACCGGTGACGTCATCGTCCTGGACGTCGAGGCCCGGCGCCTCGACGTCGACGTACCCGCCGACGAACTCGCCCGCAGGACCCCCAACGAGGCGACGGTCACGGGCTTCGCCAACCCCCGGCGCGGCTGGGAACGCCTGTACGTCGACCACGTCCAGCAGGCCGACACGGGCGCGGACCTGGACTTCCTCATCGGCTCCAGCGGCTCCGAAGTGAGCCGCGAATCGCACTGACGTACCCCTCGGGAAAGGCCGGGCGCCCGTCGGATCGGCCCTGGTCACCGGGGGTGCGGGCGGACCGGCGCCGCCACAGCCGAACGGCTTGGGGCGGTCGGGGCGAAGGTGACGACGCTCGACGTCGCCCATGACAGCGCCCGCTTCCGCGCAGGCGTCACGGACGATGACGCGCCGCGGGAACGCGGCTGGGGCCGGGTCGACACCGTCGCACCCGCGGTCATCGCGACACCCGTGAACGAGAACACCGCCCACGAGGTACAGAGCGCCTCACCGGACTCATCCCGAGGCGCCGGACCGGCCGCCCGGAGGAGGTGGCCGAACTGGTCGCCTTTCCCGGCCTCCGACCGGGTCAGCTTCTCCACCGGCGCGGTGTACGACATCAGCGGCGGGCGCGCCGCCTGCTGACGGTCTTGACAACCTTGTGCGAGCGGGGAAAAGTCGTCACACTGGTACCGAACGAATGGTCGGTTGGGGAGCGGTATCGATGACGACGACACACTCCGCCGCCTCGGACACGGGCGGCACCGAGCAGCCCGGCGAGCGGCTGCTGGGTGAGCACTTCGAGGCGACGATCGCGCGCGACCGCCGGATCGAGCCGCGCGACTGGATGCCCGAGGGCTACCGGAAGACGCTGGTCCGGCAGATCGCCCAGCACGCGCACTCGGAGATCATCGGCATGCAGCCGGAGGGCGAGTGGATCACGCGTGCGCCCTCGCTGCGCCGCAAGGCGATCCTCTTCGCGAAGGTCCAGGACGAGGCGGGGCACGGGCTGTACCTGTACTCGGCCGCCGAGACGCTCGGCGCCGATCGCGCGGACCTCACCGAGCGGCTCATCGAGGGCCGCCAGAAGTACTCGTCGATCTTCAACTACCCGACGCCGAGCTTCGCCGACGTCGGCGTGATCGGCTGGTTCGTGGACGGCGCGGCGATCTGCAACCAGGTCCCCCTCTGCCGGAGCTCGTACGGGCCGTACGCGCGCGCGATGGTGCGGATCTGCAAGGAGGAGTCCTTCCACCAGCGGCAGGGATACGAGCTGCTGATGACGATGATGCGCGGTACGGAGGGACAGCGCGCCATGGTCCAGGACGCCGTCGACCGCTGGTGGTGGCCCTCCCTGATGATGTTCGGCCCGCCCGACGACGCGTCGCCCAACTCCGCGCAGTCGATGGCCTGGAAGATCAAGCGGCACACCAACGACGAACTGCGCCGGCGCTTCGTCGACATGACCGTCCCGCAGGCCGACAAGCTCGGCGTCACCCTGCCCGACCCGGAACTGCGCTGGAACGAGGAGCGCGGACACCACGACTTCGGCACCCCCGACTGGGACGAGCTGACGCGCGTCATCAAGGGCGGCGGCCCCTGCAACACCGAACGGGTGGCGCGCCGCCGGACCGCACACGAGGACGGCGCCTGGGTGCGCGAGGCGGCCACCGCGTACGCGGCCAAGCAGCGTGCGCGGGCAGCGAAGGAGACAGTGGCATGAGCGACGACCTGGCCAGGAGCGAGGGCTCGTCCTCGAACGAGTGGCCGCTGTACGAGGTGTTCGTACGCGGCAAGCGCGGCCTGAACCACGTCCACGTGGGCTCGTTGCACGCGGCCGACGACCGGATGGCGCTCACCCACGCGCGCGACCTGTACACGCGGCGCAACGAAGGCGTGAGCATCTGGGTGGTGCGCTCCGAACACATCGCCGCCTCCTCACGCGACGAGAAGGACCCGTTCTTCGCACCGAGCGCCGACAAGGTCTACCGCCACCCGACCTTCTACGACATCCCCGACGACGTCCCCCACATCTAGCCGGGAGAGGAGCAGCGGACATGAGCGACAACGACAGCGACACCGGCCACCACGTCGACCACGGCCCTGACGACGAGCACGTCTATCTCTCCCTCGCCGAGGGACACGACGACGGCAGCGACGCCCGCTGGGCCTTCGGCACCGGGTTCGAGGACCCCCTGTACGGCGTCGACACCACCGTGCCCACCGGCGTCGACGCCGGCGAACTGGCCGCGACCTGCGTCGAACTCGCCGACGACGCCCTTGTCTCGGCCCAACGGCTGGCCGAGTGGTGCACCCGCGCACCCGAACTGGAGGAGGAGGTCGCGCTCGCCAACATCGGCCTCGACCTGCTCGGCCAGGCCCGGCTGCTGTACGCGCGCGCCGGCCAGGTCGACAGCACCGGACGCGACGAGGACGCGTACGCCTACCTCCGGGACGCGGACGACTTCCGCAACGTGCGTCTGGCCGAACTGCCCATCGGGGACTTCGCGTTCTCGATCGTGCGATTGCTGGTGCTGTCCAGCTGGCGGCTCGCGCACTTCGAACGGCTCGCCGCCCACCGCGATCCGGTGCTCAAGGCGATCGCCGCGAAGGGCGTCAAGGAACTGACGTACCACCGCCAGTACGCGGCCGAGTGGGCCGTCCGGCTCGGCGACGGCACCGACGAGTCCCACCGGCGGACGCGCACCGCCCTGGACGAAGTCGGCCCGCATCTGAGCGAGTTGTTCACGGCGTACGACGTCCGAGGCGAAGTCGTCGAGGTGCTGCGGCAGGTCACCGAGGCCGCCGGGCTGCCCATGCCGCACATTCCACCGACGACGCACGGCGCAGGACGCGACGGACAGCACACCGAGCATCTCGCACCGCTGCTCGCCGAGTTGCAGAGCGTGGCCCGCGCCCACCCGGAGGCGACATGGTGACCGGGACCGCGATCGGGATCGAGGACCTCCGGCGCGCCCGCGGCATCGCCGAGCGCGTGCCGGACCCCGAGCTGCCCATGCTGACCCTGGCCGACCTCGGCGTCCTGCGAGACGTGGAGCTGACCGGGGACGGGACGGTGGTCGCGAGCCTGACCCCGACCTACTCGGGCTGCCCGGCGATGGCCGAGATGCGCGCCGCCGTCTCCAGCCGGCTGCGGGCGGCGGGGTACGCCCGCGTGCGGATCCGTACTGTCCTCGATCCGCCGTGGACCAGCGACTGGATCACCCCGGCCGGCCGCCGCAAGCTCACCGAGCACGGCATCGCCCCGCCCGGAGCGGCCCCGCGCGGGCCGGTCGCCCTTTCGCTGCTGCCCACCCGACGCACGGTGCCCTGCCCCCGCTGCGGCTCGGCGGACACCGAGGAGACCTCCCGCTTCGCCGCCACCTCCTGCAAGGCCCTGTGGCGCTGCCACGCCTGCCGCGAGCCGTTCGAGTACGTCAAGGAGATCTGATGGCCGCGCCCACCGCCCCGACCGCGGTTCCGGTACGCCGACGCCCGGTCTTCCACGCCCTGAAGGTCGCCGACGTGCGGCGACTGTGCGCGGACGCCGTCGCCGTCGCCTTCGAGGTGCCGGAAGACCTGGCCGCCGAGTACGCCTTCACACCGGGGCAGTCGCTCACCCTGAGCCGGGACTTCGAGGGGCGCGAGGAACGCCGGTCGTACTCGATCTGCGCCCCGGCCGGCGAACAACCCCGCATCGGCGTACGGGTGGTGCCCGGCGGCCTGTTCTCGTCCTGGCTGGTCGACGGCGTGCGCCCCGGTGACGTGCTCGACGTGATGACACCGACCGGCGCCTTCACCCCCGACCTCACCGAGTCCGGCAGCCACGTCCTGATCGCCGCGGGCTCCGGCATCACCCCGATGATGTCGATCGCCGAGTCGGTCCTGGCCGCTGACGACCGCTCACAGGTCACCCTCCTGTACGGCAACCGGCGTACGGACACCGTGATGTTCGCCGACGAGCTGGCGGACCTGAAGGACCTGTACCGTACGCGCTTCCAGCTGGGGCACGTACTGTCGCGTGAGCCGCGCGAGGCCGAACTGCTGTCGGGGCGGCTGGACGCCGAACGGCTCGCCGCACTCCTCGCGGGCCTCGTCGACGTCCCGGGCACGGACCACTGGTGGCTGTGCGGACCGCACGGCATGGTCCGCGACGCCCAGCAGCTCCTGGCGAAGCTGGGCGTGCCCGCCAACCGGGTCCACCAGGAACTCTTCTACGCCGACGACCAGCCGGTCCTCCAGGTCCAGCACACGGACGCGGTCGCGCAGGGCCCGGTGAGCCGGGTCACGGTCACCCTCGACGGCCGTTCCACCACCACCGCGCTGTCCCGGGAGGCGACCGTCCTCGACGGCGCCGCACGCACCCGCCCTGACCTGCCGTTCGCCTGCAAGGGCGGCGTCTGCGGCACCTGCCGGGCGCTGGTCACCTCGGGAGAAGCGGACATGCGCCGCAACTACGCCCTCGAACCCGCCGAGGTCGACGCGGGCTACGTCCTGACCTGCCAGTCGTTCCCGGTCTCGGAGACGCTCACGGTCGACTACGACAGCTGAACCAAAGGGGTTTGACGGGTGCCGCGACGGCAACTCGGTCGGCGTGACCCCTACAACAACGCAGCAGGAACTCTTCCGGTTCTTGGAGGACCGCTTCGTCTGTGCCCAGGCGTGCACCGAGTGCGCGCGCTCATGTGCGCTGCGCGCCAGTCTCGCGGACCCGGACGGGCCTCCCGAGGAGGCCCTCGCGCGCCGCAAGGGCATCTTGTGCGCGGAGGTGTGCGACGCGACGTGCCGTCTGCTCTCCGAACAAGCGGACCAGGACGAGGCCGCACTCCGCGTCCAACTGGAGTGGTGCAGCACGGTCTGCCTGGAGACCGCCCAGGTCTTCGACGACCACCCCGGCGGCGAGGACACGGCGAAGGCATGCCGGGAGTGCGCACAGGCGTGCACGGACTTCGCCTGGACGCTGGACACACCGCGCCCGGGGGACCACGGCGGGTGAGCCGCCCCGCGCCGTGAACCCTTCGGTTAACGACCCGAATGCCCGCCCCCTACATGTCGTGCGGCGCCCCGAGCTGTCGGCCGAGGCGCACATTCCAGCGCCCCGCCCGGCCGCTCAACTCCGTTGCCGTCAAGGGCGGAACGTCGATCCGCCAGAACGCCGACTCCGGCGCCCCCAGCGCTCGTACCGTCGCCGCCCGTACCACCTCAGGCTCGACGACCGCCACGGCCCGGCCAGTGATCTGCGCCGCGGTCTCATCCAACCAGCGGGCGACCCGGTCGCAGAGCGCGCGGACCGACTCACCGCCGTGCGGGGCCGATTGCGGGTCGGTCAGCCACTGGGCCAGCGCTTCCGGTTCCTTCTCCGTCACCTCGGTCAGGGTCGCGCCGCGCCAGCGGCCCGCGTCCAGACCTGCCGGCCCTGGGATCGAACCGGCGTCGAGGCCCAGCGCCCGGGCCGTCTCACGGCAGCGCGCGGTGGGGGAGACCCATACCGCCGACAGAGCCGACACCGCCGGCAGGATCCCGGCCGCCGCCCGGGCGAGCCGCAAGCCCGACTCGTCCAGGGGACAGTCGTCGTCGAAACGGGCCTCCCGCAGGGCCGCGCTGATCGCCGGTGAGATCAACATCACTCGGCTCGTCATCCGGTCGCTCCCGCGCTCATTCAGCCCCAATCTCGTTGTCATGTACGGAACTTGAGGCACCGTACGGCGCACCCGCGCGCCGTACGCCGTTCCACGCGCCCTTGGCCGAACTCCCGCTTCGCGGTACCTTCTCGTCGATATTGACGACGGTTCGACGGAAGCCGGTGGGAATCCGGCACGGTCGCGCCACTGTAAGCCCCGTACGCACCAGCCTGGTGTGGCCCGGGGGCAAGTCAGACCCGTGACTGTCGTCCTCCGCACCACCGATACGGGACGCGAGTTCCCCCAGGAGGTCTGTCATGGCACAGTCCGCGATTCAGCCGACCGCCGCCCCCACCGCCGTACCCGAGAAGCTGCCGATCGGCGCGATCGCCCCCTGGGCGGTCTTCTTCGGCGTGCTGATGCTGGTGCTGCTCTACTTCGTCGGCGCCGAACAGGGCGCCACCTCCCTGGTCTCCGGCGAGGGCGTGCACGAATGGGTGCACGACGCCCGCCACCTGCTCGGCTTCCCCTGCCACTGACGAGGACAGGGAACGTACGAGCTCATGAATTCGACAACTGTCAGAAACCTCCTGGTCCGCGGCATGCTCGCGGGCCTGGTCGCGGGTGTGCTGGTCTGGGTCGTCGCGTACTTCTTCGCCGAGCCGCTCGTCGACGACGCGATCGCGTTCGAGGAGATGCACGAGGCAGCCCACCACGGCCACGCCGAACAGGCCCTGGTCTCCCGTGCGTTGCAGTCCACCGTCGGCCTGGGCACGGGTGTCCTCGTGTACGGCGTCGCGTTCGGCGGCATCGCCGCCCTCGCGTACTGCTTCGCACTCGGCCGGATCGGCCGCTTCGGGCCGCGCGCGACCGCGCTGCTCCTCGCGGGGGCCGGCCTGCTCACCGTGTACGTCGTGCCGTTCCTCAAGTACCCGGCCAACCCGCCCGCCGTCGGTGACCCCGACACCCTCAACCAGCGCACCGCGCTGTTCTTTCTGATGGTCGCGCTCAGCGTGCTGCTGGCAGTCGGCGCGGTCATCCTGGGCAAACGTCTCGCGCCACGCCTGGGCAACTGGAACGCGACTCTCGCCGCGAGCGCCTTCTTCGTCCTCGTCGTGGGACTCGCGTACGCGTTCCTGCCGTCGTTCACCAACGAGGTCCCGGAGGGCTTCTCCGCGAGCCTCCTGTGGCGGTACCGGGTGGCCACGCTCGGCATCCAGGTGACGATGTGGACCGCGTTCGGCCTGGTCTTCGGACTCATGGCGGAACGGCTGCTCGCTCCGAAGGCGGCAGCGGCCGTCGGCGCGAGTGGTACCGAGCCGCAGGCGACGCCCGTCGCGCA
>NZ_AEJB01000638.1 GCF_000331005.1 Streptomyces turgidiscabies Car8 | reverse complement strand
GTGTGTGGGCTTCGACAGCCCGTTGTTCAGCCGTCCGTCGTGCTCGGGCGCCGGGCTCAGTTGTGGCCGAAGCGCTTCTGCCGGCCCTTGCGCGCCATGTCGCCGGGTGTCACCTGGTTGATGCGCTGCTCGGTCTGCGACTCCATCGAGGAGGACTTCGCCTGCTCGGTGCCGCGCTCGGCCTGTGACGCCTGTTCGTGCGGGCGGCTCTGCTTCTTGTTCTTGGCCATGGTGATCTTCCTCCTGAAGGGGATCTAGGGGCCAAATCCGGAACCAGATTCACATGACCCGGCAAAGCGCGCATGTCGGAGAATCACCGTGCGTAATAGGCTCACGTCATGCGGCGGGGCCCCCGGCCGTCGCGGGAAACGCCACGCCGAAGATCGAGTTCGGGCCGTTAAGCTCCGCGCGGTCGGGCAGACTCGAAGCAAGCCCGAAGCAAACCTCCCGGAAAGAGGGTGGAACGCGTGGACCGCTGCATCGTCCTGGTGGACGCCGGGTACCTGCTGGGGGCCGCCGCGAGTCTTCTCGCCGGAGAGCCCTCGCGGTCCCGGATCACCGTCGACCACGCCGCTCTCATCCAGGGCCTGAGAGAACGCGCCGAGTCGGACACCGAACGGCCGCTGCTGCGCATCTACTGGTTCGACGGCGCCCCCGACCGGGTGCCCCAGCCCGAGCACCGCAGGCTTCGCGTGATGCCCCGGGTCACCGTCCGGCTCGGCGCCCTGACCCGCAGCGACGGACGGTGGGCCCAGAAGGGCGTCGACGCCGCCATGCACGCCGAGCTGACCGAGCTGGCCCGCAACCGTGCCTGCTCCGACATCGTCCTCGTCACCGGCGACGGCGATCTGCTGCCGGGCATGATGGCGGCCAAGGAGCACGGAGTCGCCGTACACCTGTGGGCGGTGCAGGCCGCCGACGGCGACTACAACCAGTCCGAGGACCTGGTCGCCGAGGCCGACGAACGGCGCGTCCTCGACCGTACGTGGATCACCAAGGCCGTACGGGCCAAGGAGGTCGGCGGGGTCTGCGCGCCGCAGCCCGTGCCCCGCCCCGAGATCGCCGCGATCCTGTCCGCGCCGCTGCCCGAGTCGTCGCACGCGCAGGCCTCCGACCGGGTCGCCGACGAGCAGCAGGAGCACCCCACGGCGTCCGCCGAGCAGAACGGGGTGCAGGAGCGCGTACCCGCCCCCAAGGGTGTACCGACCCCCAAGGACCTGGCCGCGCTCAGGGCGCCCGGTGCCCAGGCCGTCCAGCCTCCCGCCAACGCGACCCTGCGCTGGTCCTCCGACAAGGGCTGGGTCGACCGGCCGGGCGTGGGCGCGGAGCCCCCCGAGATCGCCTCCATGCCGACGCTCGCCCAGCTCACCTCGGCCGAGCAGCGCTGGGCGGACCGTGAGGAGGACATCACCACGGTCGGCGGCGATCCGTACGAGGTCGGACAGGTGTTCGCGCGCCGCTGGATGGAGCGGCTCCCCGACCCCGCCCAGCTGCCGAAACTGTCCACGATGTACCCCCGCATCCCGCACCGCATCGACGGCGAGCTGCTGCGTTACGCCGCCCGCTTCGGCCTGCTCGCCCACAAGGACGACCAGATCGACGAACACGACCGGTACGCGATCAGGGCCGGTTTCTGGCGCGAGATCGACGTCCGTACCGCCGCGGAACACGCGCCCGCCGGGGAATGAGCGGCCCCGGCGGGGCAAGGGCACGGCGGGGGTTGGATTTCAGGCGGAGTCGGGCACCCCGTACTCTCGTCCTTCGTGAGTACGCGCACGGCACACGCAGCCCGACACGGTGACGATGTCGTGTGCGCGGTGCGCGATCTCACCAAGACCTACAAGGCGGTACGCGGTCGCCGCGGCGCCCCCGGAACACCCGAGGTACAGGCCACCGACGCCGTGGAGCTGGACGTCCGGCGCGGTGAGATCTTCGGCCTGCTCGGGCCGAACGGCGCCGGCAAGTCGACCCTCGTCCGGCAGATCACCGGTCTGATGCGCCCCGACCGGGGCAGCGTCGAGATCCTCGGCCACGACATCGTGCGCCATCCGGAGCGGGCCGCCCGCATCCTCGCCTACCTCGGCCAGGAGTCCAGCGCCCTCGACGAACTGACCGTCTCGCTCGCCGTCGAGACCACCGCGCGACTGCGCGGCCTGGAGGTACGGCGGGCGCGGGCGGAGCGGGACGCGGTGCTGGAGGAGCTCGGGCTCACGGCGCTGGCCGCCCGGCCCATCCGCAAGCTGTCCGGCGGGCAGCGGCGGCTCGCGTGCTTCGCGACAGCCCTCGTCGGGGAACGTCCGCTGCTGGTCCTCGACGAGCCGACGACCGGAATGGATCCGGTGGCGCGGCGGGCGGTGTGGTCGGCGGTCGACCGGCGGCGCGCGGAGCGAGGTACGACGGTGCTGCTGGTGACGCACAACGTCATCGAGGCCGAGACGGTGCTCGACCGGGTGGCCGTGCTCGAGCGGGGGCGCGTGATCGCCTGTGACACGCCCGCGGGGCTGAAGGAACAGGTCGCGGGCGAGGTCCGGGTCGACCTGGTCTGGCGCGAGTCGGCGCCGTTGCACGTGCCCGAGGTGGCCGCGCTGCGGGACCGGGCCGTCGAGTCGGGGCGCAGGTGGACCTTGCGGCTGGCTCCGGAGGAGGCCCGCGCGGCCGTGGCCACCGTCACCGGCGGGGCCGCGTTCACCGCGCTGGACGACTTCACGCTGGCCACGCCGAGCCTGGAGGACGTGTATCTGGCGCTCGGCGGAAACGCGCAGGGGCTGGTGAAGGCATGAGCGGCGGCCACGGGGCGACGGGCAGGGTGGGCAGGACGGGCGTGAGTGCCAGGACGGGCGTGAGTGCGGGGGGCCTCGGATCCGTACGGGTAGGTGTGCGGGCGCCGGTGGGGGAGAGGGCGGCTGTCGTGACCGGGACGAAGAGGAGCAGCTCGACGTGAGTGTCGTACCCGCCGAGGTGCTGCCGGGCAGCGCCGTGGCCGTAACGAAGACGCCCGCGCGCGGGGCGGTGGCCGAGCTCGGTCCGCGTGTGCGGCTGTGGCCCGCGCTGGTCGCGGTGTACGGGGCGCAGCTGTCCCGGGCCCGGGTCGCACGGATTCCGCTGCTGTTCGTGGCGACCTTCCAGTCCGTCGGGATCATGATCCTGATGCGGGGGGTCGTGGACGGGGGCGGTGAGGCGCGGGCCGTGGTGGCCGGGGCTTCGGTGCTCGTCGTGGCTTTCGTCGCGCTGAATCTGCTCGCCCAGTACTTCGGGCAGCTGCGGGCCAGCGGGGGGCTCGACCACTACGCGACGCTGCCGGTGCCGCCCGCCGCCGTGGTGCTGGGGGCCGCGGGGGCGTACGCCTCCTTCACCGTGCCGGGGACCGTGGTGACGGCGGTGTTCGGGTGCGTGCTGTTCGGGTTGCCGCTGACGCATCTGTGGGTGCTCGCGCTGGTGATCCCGCTCGCCGGGGCCGCGCTCGCCGGGCTCGGCGCCGCGTTCGGGCTGCTCGCGCCGCGGCCGGAACTGGCCACGCTGCTCGGCCAGTTGGGCATGTCGGCGGCGCTGCTGCTGGGGGTGCTGCCGGCTGACCGGATGCCGGAGGTCGTCCGGTTCGCGCGGGATCTGCTGCCTTCGACGTACGGCGTGGAGGCCTTCGCCCGGACCTTCGGGCCTCACCCCGACTGGGCCTTCGTGTTCGGTGACCTGGCCGTGTGCGCGGGGGTCGGGGTGGTCTCGCTGGCCGTCGCGACCTGGGCGTACCGCCGGGCGGCCGTCCGGTGACGCGCCGCACAGACGGGCCTGGCACGATGGCAGGGTGACCGCACCGCTGACTCCGCCTCCGCCGCCGCACCATGAGCCCTCGCACGACCGTGCGGAGGGTTCGCAGTCCCAGCAGCCCTTGCAGCAACAGCCTTCGCTCCAGGGGGCTCCGGACGGGCGGTCCTGGCAGTTCTGGCCGGAACCGTCCGGGGGCAGCGGGTTCGCGCCGGCCTACGGACAGGACGGCCCCGGCATGAAGACCGAACTGCGGGAGGCCGCCGTCGTCACGGTGGTGACGGCGCTCGCCGGGGTGGTGCTCGGGCTGCTGTGGTGGTGGCTGGCGCCGGACGTCGCGTTGGTCGGGGAGATCGTCAACAACCGCTGGACCGTGTTCGTCAAGGACAGCGAGGGCGAGCAGGCCATCGGGGTCGACGGAACGTTTACTCTGCTGGCGCTGGCCCTGGGGGCGGTGAGTGCGCTGGGGGCGTTCCTGGTGCGGCGGCGCGGGGGTGTGCCGCTGGTGGTGGCGCTGACGGTCGGGGGGCTGCTCGGGTCGGTGCTGGCTTGGCGGCTGGGGGTGTGGCTCGGGCCCGCCCAGGATGTGATCGCTCACTCGAAGGAAGTGGGCAAGGGGGTCACGTTCTCGGCGCCGTTGAAGCTGGGGGCGAAGGGGGTGCTGATGGTGTGGTCCGTGGCTGCGCTGGTGGTGCATCTGGGGCTGACGGGGTTGTTCGGGCCGCGGGATCCGGAAGACGCGCCGCCGGCGGTGTAGGCGGGGGT
>NZ_AEJB01000637.1 GCF_000331005.1 Streptomyces turgidiscabies Car8 | reverse complement strand
CGTCCCGTGCATCCGGTCCGCCTGGTCACCGCCTCCGCGCTGTTCGACGGGCATGACGCCTCGATCAACATCATGCGGCGGATTTTCCAGTCCCAGGGTGCCGAGGTGATCCACCTGGGGCACAACCGGTCGGTGCGGGAGGTCGTGGACGCGGCGCTGGAGGAGGACGCGCACGGGGTGGCCGTCTCGTCGTACCAGGGTGGGCACGTCGAGTACTTCGAGTATCTCGTCGAGTCGCTGCGCGGCCAGGGGGCCGAGCACATCCAGGTGGTGGGTGGCGGTGGCGGGGTCATCGTGCCCGAGGAGATCGCCCGGTTGCGCCGCAGCGGCGTGACCATCTTCTCGCCCGAGGACGGGCAGCGGATGGGTCTCGCCGGGATGGTCAACTCGGTCGTCAAGGACTGTGATTTTGATCTTTGGGACAGCAAGGCTGTCGATGCCGCCGCCGTGCTGACCGGCGACCGGTTCGCCATCGCCCGGGCCATCACCGGTGCGGAGCTGGGCAAGCTGCCGCCGGAGCTGCTGGAGCAGGTGCGGGCCGCCGCCGCGGCGCGGGTCACGCCGGTGCTCGGTATCACCGGGACCGGCGGCTCCGGGAAGTCGTCGCTGACCGACGAGCTCGTACGGCGGTTCCGCGTGGACCAGCAGGACAAGCTGCGGATCGCCGTGATCGCCGTCGACCCGACCCGGCGCCGGGGCGGCGGTGCGCTGCTCGGCGACCGCATCCGGATGAACTCCCTGGACGGGAGCCGCGTCTTCTTCCGGAGTCTGGCCACGCGGGGGAGTCGTGAGCTGCCCGAGCATCTGTCCGACGTGATCGACGTGATCAAGGCCGCCGGATTCGACCTGGTGATCGTGGAGACACCGGGTATCGGCCAGGGCGACGCGGCGATCGTGCCGTACGTCGACACGTCGATGTACGTGATGACGCCGGAGTTCGGCGCCGCCTCGCAGCTGGAGAAGATCGACATGCTCGACTTCGCCGACGTCGTGGCGATCAACAAGTTCGAGCGGCGCGGCGCCAAGGACGCGATGCGTGACGTGGGCCGGCAGATGGTCCGCAACCGTGAGGCCTTCGGTATGCGGCCCGAGGAGATGCCGGTGTTCGGCACCTCCGCCGCCACCTTCAACGACGACGGGGTCACCGCGCTCTACCAACACCTGAAAGTCGGTCTGGCCGAGCATGGGCTGCCGCTGGCCGAAGGCGCCCTGACACCGGTCGACGTACGGCACTCCTCCGGCATCCGGCGGGTGGTGCCCGCCGAGCGGGTGCGCTACCTCGCCGAGATCACGGAGGCCGTACGGGCGTATCACGCACGCACCGAGGCGCTCGCTGACGCGGCCCGGCGTGTGCAGCGGCTGGACGCCGTCCGGGGCGAGCTCGTCGAGGCCGGGGCGGAGGCGGGAGGCGTGGAGTCGCTGCTCGCCGACGCCCGCCGCGCCCTCCCGCACGAGATCGGGGACCAGATCCAGAACTGGCCCGCGGTCGTGGCGTCCTACTCCGGCGACGAGCAGGTGGTGAAGGTGCGGGACCGGGAGATCCGTACGCAGCTGAACCGTGAGTCCCTGTCGGGGAACCGGATTCCGCGGGTCGCGCTGCCCGCCTTCACCGACCACGGCGAGCTGGTGCGGTTCTGGCGCCGGGAGAACCTGCCCGGCCTCTTCCCGTTCACCGCCGGGGTGTTCCCCTTCAAGCGCGACGGCGAGGACCCGGCGCGGATGTTCGCCGGAGAGGGCGACCCGTTCCGTACGAACCGGCGCTTCAAGCTGCTGTCCGAGGGGCAGCCGGCGACCCGGCTGTCCACCGCGTTCGACTCCGTCACCCTCTACGGCCGTGACCCCGACGAACGCCCCGACATCTACGGCAAGGTCGGCACGTCCGGCGTCTCCGTGGCCACCCTGGACGACATGAAGGCGCTGTACGACGGGTTCGACCTTGTCGCGCCCACGACCTCGGTGTCGATGACGATCAACGGGCCGGCGCCGACCGTACTGGCGTTCTTCCTCAACACCGTCATCGACCAGCAGGCCGAGAAGTTCCGGGAGGCGGAGGGGCGTGAGCCGTCGCCCGAGGAGGCCGCCGAGCTGCGGGCGCGTGCGCTCGCGACCGTGCGCGGCACCGTGCAGGCCGACATCCTCAAGGAGGACCAGGGGCAGAACACCTGCCTGTTCTCCACCGAGTTCAGCCTGCGGATGATGGCCGACATCCAGGAGTGGTTCATCGAGCAGAAGGTCCGCAACTTCTACTCCGTGTCCATCTCCGGCTACCACATCGCCGAGGCCGGGGCCAACCCGATCAGCCAGCTCGCCTTCACCCTGGCCAACGGGTTCACCTACGTCGAGGCCTACTTGGCGCGCGGTATGCACATCGACGACTTCGCGCCCAACCTGTCGTTCTTCTTCTCCAACGGCATGGACCCGGAGTACTCCGTGCTCGGCCGGGTCGCCCGCCGGATCTGGGCCGTCGCCATGAAGGAGCGGTACGGGGCGGGGGAGCGCAGCCAGAAGCTGAAGTACCACGTCCAGACATCCGGACGGTCCCTGCACGCCCAGGAGATGGACTTCAACGACATCCGCACCACCCTGCAGGGCCTGATCGCCATCTACGACAACGCCAACTCGCTGCACACCAACGCCTACGACGAGGCCGTCACCACCCCGTCCGAGGAGTCGGTGCGGCGGGCGCTGGCGATCCAGCTGATCATCAACCGCGAGTGGGGTCTCGCCATGAACGAGAACCCGCTCCAGGGGTCGTTCATCATCGACCAGCTCACCGACCTCGTCGAGGAGGCCGTGCTCGCCGAGTTCGACCGGATCAACGAGCGGGGCGGGGTGCTGGGCGCCATGGAGACCGGGTACCAGCGCGGGCGCATCCAGGACGAGTCGATGCTGTACGAGCAGCGCAAGCACGACGGCACGCTGCCGATCATCGGCGTCAACACCTTCCGTCGGCCCGGCGGCGAAGGGGCACCGCACGAGGTGGAGCTCGCCCGCGCCACGGAGACGGAGAAGGAGTCCCAGCTCGCGCGCGTCCGCGACTTCCAGAACGCGCACGGAGCGGAGGCCACCCAGGCGCTCGCACGTCTGAAGGAGGCCGCCGTGGGCGGTGACAACGCCTTCGAGGCGCTGATGGCGGCGGCCAGGGTGTGCACACTGCGCCAGGTCACCGAGGCGTTCTTCGAGATCGGGGGCCAGTACCGGAGAAACGTCTGAGCAGAGGGCGAGCGCCGGTGCGCACGGGAGTGAGAGAGGCCGTTCAAGCCGATCTGCGACTGCATGCCGCCATGAATGTGGAGGTTTCGTGACGGAGTCGTGTGCGTGTCGGATGCTGGTGCGG
>NZ_AEJB01000636.1 GCF_000331005.1 Streptomyces turgidiscabies Car8 | reverse complement strand
GGACAACCGGCGGCCCCGCAGGCTCCGTACGGCCAGGCACCCGGCCAGCCAGGATCGCTGCCGCCCGGGTACGGCCAGCCGCAGGCGCCCCAGGCCCCGCCCGGCCCGCCCGGCCCGCCCGGTCACGGGCAGCAGACCGCGCCCCCCGGCTACGGGCAGCAGCCCCCGTTCGGGCAGGTCCCCGGCCAGCAGGCCGCCTACGGGGTGCCCCAGGGTGTACCCCAGGGCGGCGGACAGGGCGCCGGTGTGACGGCCGCGCTCCAGCAGTTCAAGGAGACGCCGACCGGGCAGCGCTGGACGCAGCAGAACAAGAAGCTGATCCGTGTCGACCTGGGCATGGGCGGTCAGCCCGTGCTGGCCCGGCAGGGCAGCATGGTGCTCTACCAGGGCAAGGTCGACTTCAGCTACAAGGGTGCCGGATTCGCCGGCCGGATGGTGGGCAACGCGACCGGCCAGGAGATGCAGCTGATGCGCTGCACCGGCCAGGGGCAGGTGTTCCTCGCCGACAACGCCACGATGCTGCACCCCATCGAGCTTCAGGGTGACGGCATCTGCGTGTCCGCCGAGAACGTCCTCGCGTTCGACGAGAGCCTGCACTACGAGGTCCGTCGCGTGGAGGGACACGGCATCCCCGGCGGTGCGCTGTTCACCATGCAGTTCACGGGCACCGGCACCATCGTCGTGAAGACGCACGGCGTCCCCGTCGTCCTGCCCGTCACGCCCACCACGTTCGCCGACTGCAACGCCGTGGTCGCCTGGTCGGCCGCCTCCCAGGTGGTCGTCTCCAGCCAGGTACGGATGCGTCGCAACGCCTACCCGGGCGACACCGGAGAGGGCGTCAACCTCCAGTTCCGGGGCGCGCCCGGCAACTTCATCGTCGTCCAGCCGTACGAGATCTGAGGGAGCCCGCCATGAACCAGCCGCTCGCGGGCTACGCGCCCGCACCCGTCACCGCTCGCATGGAAAACCACGGCAACCACATGCTGAAGGTCGCCATGCAGACCGGAAACGACCTCCTCGCGCGCGTGGGGTCGATGGTCGCCTACGAAGGCTTCGTCCAGTACGAGCCCAACCCGCCGGCCGTGCGCCAGATCGCCAAGGACTGGATGACCGGGGAGGGCGCGCCCCTGATGAAGTGTTCCGGGGACGGTCTGCTCTATCTCGCGGACTACGGCGCGAACGTGATCGTGATCAACCTGAACGGCGACGGCATCTCCGTCAACGCCACCAACCTGCTCGCCTTCGACGCACACCTCACCTGGGGCGTCGAGCGGGTCAAGGGGCTGGCGAAGTTCGCCGGGCAGGGCCTGTGGAACACCAAGATCTCCGGGCAGGGCTGGGTCGCGCTGACCTCCCGGGGCAAGCCGATCGTCGTCGACTGCGGCGGCGGCGAGGACGAGACGTACGTCGACCCGGACGCGCTCGTCGCCTGGTCCCCGAACCTCAAGGTGAAGGGCAAGCGCAGCTTCAAGGCGCAGTCGCTCATCGGCCGCGGCAGTGGCGAGGCCTTCCAGATGGCCTTCTCCGGCCAGGGCATCGTCGTCGTCCAGCCCAGCGAGGACAGCACCGACCGTCTCCGGTTCCGGGGCTGAGGGGAAGCCAGAACGCCATGCAGAGCCCACTTTTCGCGCACAACGACTCGCAGACCCAGGAACGCTGGAGTCTGCAGAACAAGCAGATGCTCCGGATCACCCTGGAGGGCCACGACGACATCCTCGCCCGCAAGGGCACGATGGTCGCCTACCAGGGCCTGATGGAGTTCGACGCCGAGTACCAGAGCAGCAACCAGGGCCGCTCACGCGCGCACACGGGCGAGGGCCTGGACCTGATGCGCTGCCACGGGCAGGGCACGGTCTATCTCGCCAACCTCGCCCAGCACATCCATTTCGTGGACGTGGAACAGGACGGGCTGACCGTCGACAGCAGTTACGTGCTGGCGATGGACTCCGGGCTGCACCACGAGGTCATCGCCGTGGACAGCCTCTACGGCATCTCCGGTTCCGGGAAGTACCAGCTCAACATCACCGGCCGCGGCAGGGTCGCCCTGATGACCTCGGGCGCGCCGCTGATGATGCAGGTGACGCCGGACAAGTACGTCAACTGCGACGCCGACGCGATCGTCGCCTGGTCGACCGGCCTGCGGGTGCAGATGCAGGCCCAGACACACACGTCCGGCGTATGGCGGCGACGTGGCAACACCGGCGAGGGCTGGGAACTCAGCTTCATGGGCAGCGGTTTCGCGCTGGTTCAGCCCAGCGAGCTGCTGCCGCCGCAGAACGCTCAGATCGGCCAGGGCGCCGCGGCCCAGTTCGGTATGGGACAGCACGGGGCCCGGGCGCAGAACCAGGGCAACGTCTGGAGCTAGCAGCACCGGACAAGTAAGGGGCGATGGGTAAGG
>NZ_AEJB01000635.1 GCF_000331005.1 Streptomyces turgidiscabies Car8 | reverse complement strand
AGGTGTTGCCGTGCATCGGGTCGGTGATGCAGGCGACGGTCGCGCCCGAGGCGGTGACCTTCTCGACCAGCTCGGGCAGCTTGTCCTGGACCTTGTCGGCACCCATACGGACGATGAAGGTCAGCCGGCCCGGCTCACGGTCGGGGTCGAGACGCTCGATGTACTGCAGCGCCTCCTCGGCCGTCGTCGTCGGGCCGAGCTTGATGCCGATCGGGTTGCGCCCACAGCAAGCTTTTCGGGCACCCGCGATCCGGGTAAGGTTAGGTTTGCCTCACCGATCAGGCGGACGTCTGCGGACATCCCCGGTCTCGGTACGGCACGGCCCTTGTACCCCGTCGGGAGGTGACCCGCGTGTTCGTCTGCAACTGCTTCGGAGTGACCGAGGCGCAGGTGAAGAAGCATGCGGCGGACGGCGCCTGCACTCCCCGGCAGATAGCGTCGGCCTGCAAGGCGGGCACGGACTGCGGCTCGTGCGTACGACGTATCCAGGCGCTGCTGGGCAGGGGTGCCTACCCGACCCGCGGGCTCGTGGACGAGGGTGCGCCGGTCACGGCCGAACGGCTGGACGAGGCTGCCTGACCTCTGCGGGCCGGTGTTCTCAGCTCTCCGGCTGTTCGATCAGCTGCGCGATGTAGAGCGCCTCGCCGAGCTTCTCCACCAGCTCCAGCTGGGTGTCCAGGTAGTCGATGTGGTGCTCCTCGTCCGCGAGGATCGACTCGAAGATGTTCGCGGACGTGATGTCGCCCTTGCCGCGCATGACCTCGACACCGCGCTTGAGGCGGTCGATCGCCTCGACCTCGACCTGCCGGTCCGCCTGGAACATCTCCGTGAGGGTCTGTCCCACCCGCACATGGAAGAGTCGCTGGTAGTTCGGCAGGCCGTCCAGGAACAGGATGCGGTCGGTGAGGATCTCCGCGTGCTTCATCTCGTCGATCGACTCGTGCCGCGTGTACTTCGCGAGCTTCGTCCAGCCGAAGTTCTCCTGCATTTTCGCGTGCAGGAAGTACTGGTTGATCGCCGTGAGTTCGGCGGTCAGCTGCTCGTTGAGGAATTCGAGGACCTCGGGGTCGCCCTGCATCGCAGAGGCTCCTTCCAAGCGGGGAACTGGGGAGGTTGCCGCCGAATGATTGCACCGCCGACGAAGATCGTCCAGTAAGTGCGCACTTAGTAAGTAAGGGCATGCTTAGTCCAAGTTATCCGGACTTGCTGGACTCTGGACGGCCTGGTCATGCGCAGTCTTCGTGGTCTGTCAGGATGGAGTCATGGGTCAGCCGGTGGAAAATGAATCGGGAGAGCGCGATTCAGGAGGTGCGGCGCGGCCCGAATTGCCGCCGGGGCAGCGCATGCAGCGCGGCTGGCCGGTCACTCATTACGGTCCGGTACCCAAATTCCGCCCCGAGCGCTGGGAGTTCAGGGTTTTCGGCGCCACCGCCGACGGCGAGAAGCACTGCTGGAACCACGCGGAGTTCACGGCCCTTCCCTACGCGTCCGTCATGGCCGACCTGCACTGCGTCACGAAGTTCAGCATGCTCGGCGCCGAGTGGGGCGGAATTCCGGCGCGGACGATCATCGAGGCCGCTCCGCCCGCCGCCGAGGTCACGCACGTCATGGTCTGGGCGGAGTACGGCTTCAGCTCGAATCTCCGGCTGGCCGACTTCGTCTCGGACCGCACGATCTTCGCCACCCACAAGGACGGCGAACTCCTCACCGCGGAACACGGCTTCCCCCTCCGGCTGGTGGTGCCCCACCTGTACGCGTGGAAGGGCCCCAAGTGGGTGCGCGGGGTCGAGTACATGACCGCCGACCGCCGCGGCTTCTGGGAGGAGCGCGGCTATCACAACGTCGGCGACCCCTGGCGCGAGCAGCGCTACTCGTACCAGGAGGAGCCCGGGGACGGCCCCGAGCTCTGAGGATCCGAGGTTTCGAGGTCCCGAGGCTCTGCGTTCCCGGAGTCAGTGGTGGTACTGGTGCACCACCGCGTGGCCCTTGCCGCGGCCGATCGTCCACTTGTTGACCGGCGTGGTGACGACGAAGGCGATGACCAGTGAGATCGCCAGTGCGCCCCAGAAAAGCAGGTCGTCGAGCTGCGCGTCCATCGCGCCCGGCCACAGCACGATCACGCCGTTGTCGACCAGCTCCATCACGGCGATCGACAGGGTGTCCGCGGCCAACGCCACCCGGACGGCAGTGCGGAGGCCGACGCCGGCCCGCAGGACGCCACGCAGGGTGAGTGAGTAGCCGAAGACGAAGGCCAGCACGATCGCCAGCACGGTGGTGGGCAGGTTCCCCCAGTCGAACGCCGTGCCGACGACCATGCCGAGCACCTCGCCGATGGCGCAGCCGGTGAGGCAGTGAAGAGTGGCCTGGACGGCCACGGCCCATGTCGCTGCCGGTGTGTGCTGGATGTGCTGGTGTGCGTGTGTCTCGTGTTCCATGGGTACCCCCGGTCTCACGTGGTCACGGTTGCCTGCACTCACCAGCAATATACCCCCTGGGGGTATTCCCGTCCCGCTGTCCGTCCCGCTGTCCGTCCCGTCACCCGTCCCGGAGTTTCTTCAGCCGCTCCACGTCCGCCGCGTGCCCTTCCTTCCCGCCGGGCGTCTCGATGACCAGCGGTACGCCCTCGGTCGCGGGGTGCGTCATCAGCGCGCGGAAGGGGTCCTCGCCGATATGGCCCGCGCCGATGTTCTCGTGCCGGTCCTTGTGCGCGCCGGCGACGTCCTTGGAGTCGTTGGCGTGGATCAGCCTGAGCCGCCCCTCACCGACGGTGTCCACGAGCAGGTCGAGGGTCTGGTGCATGCCGCTGGGCCCGGTCAGGTCATGCCCGGCGGCGAAGATGTGGCAGGTGTCGAGGCAGACGCCGAGCTTGGGATGGGCGTCGAGCGCCTCGAAGTACGGCCCGAAGTCCCAGGTGCGCGAGCAGAGGGAGGAACCCTGCCCGGCGGTCGACTCCAGGAGCAGATACGGGTCGTCGTCATGGGAGAGCTCGTCGAGCAGGGGGAGCAGATGTTCCCGCACCTGCTTCAGGGCCACGGAACGCTCCCGCCCACCGGTCGCGCTCCCGGTGTGCACCACCACGCCCAGCGCACCGATCTCCCGCCCGCGCCGCAGCGAGTGCCGCAGCGACTCCACCGACCGCTCGACGGTCGCCTCGGTGTGCGAGCCGAAGTTGATCAGGTAGGGAGCATGGACGTACGCCGGGATCGAAGCCTCGGCGCAGGCCGCCCGGAACTCCTCGTCCTGCCGTGGATTGCCGACGGGGGTCGCCCAGCCGCGCGGGTTGGCGACAAAGACCTGCACGGTCTCGGCCAGGAGGTCACGGGCGTAGGACAGGCCGACGGAGTGGAGACCGCCGGCCACGGGGACATGGCCGCCGACGGGGTTGCGGAGCTGCTTGCTGGTCACCCTTTCAGGGTGTCACGCGGCGCTCCGCGTCCCGTCAGCGGATCGTGATGGTGATCTTCGACCCCTTGGGGGCGGTGTCCCCGCCGTCCACGGACTGCTTCTTCACCGTGTCACCGAAGAGCCCGAGGAGCCCACGGTCCTCGTCGACCGTGAACCCGGCCCCCTCCAGGGCCGCCTTCGCGTCGTCGACGCTGTCACCCACGACGTCCGGGACCTCGATCATCTCGGGGCCCTTGGACACTGTCAGCGTGACGGTGTCGCCCTCGGCCGCCTCGCTGCCGCCCACCGGGGACTGGACGGCGATCTGACCCTTCTCGAAGTCGTCCGAGGTGACGGTCTTGGCGGCGACCTTGACCTTGAGCCCGGCCTGCTCCAACTCGGCCTGCGCGTCGGCGAGACTGGCGCCGGTGACGTCGGAGACCTCCACCGGGCTGCCCTTGCTGACGACGAGGGCGACCGCGGAACCCGCGCGCCGCTCGGTGCCGGGATCCGGGCTCGTACTGATCACGGAACCCCGGGGCACCTCCTCGCTGAACTCCCGGGTGACCATCCCCGGCTCCAGACCGTCGCGCTTCAGCACGGCCCTGGCCTTGTCGAGGCGGTACCCCGTGAGCTGGGGCACCGGCACGGTCTCCGGCCCCCGGGAGATGGTGAGCGTCACGGTGTCGTGGTCCCGGATGCGCTCGCCGACGTCGGGGTCGGTGCTGATGACGGCGCCGCGCTTCACCGTGTCGCTGTAGGCGGACGTGGTCCTGAATTCGAGCCCGGCGGCCGAGATCCGGTTCTCGGCGTCCGCCTGGGTCTGCGAGAGCACCGCCGGGACCCGTGTGAACTGCCCGGAGTTGATGTACCAGACGCCCGCGCCGACGCCGAGGACGAGGAGCACGGCGGCGACGAGGATGGCGAGCGGCGCCCGACGCCTCGGACTCCGTGCGGCCCTCCGGGAGGCCGGGGCGGCCTCCGGGGCGGCGACGGCACCCAGCAGGCTCGTCCGATTGGTCCGGCCGGTCCGGTCGAACTGCCGCTCGCTACCCGGGTGTTCGTCCTCGTTGACGGGCAGGGGTCGCGCGACGGCCGGCGTGCGCGGGATGACGCTCGTGAGGTCCTCGGCGTTGTCGTGCGCCGAGGCGACGGCCTGCGGCGGGACGGCGTCCAGCTGCTCGGCGTCGAGCGAGCCGCGCGTCTCCAGGACCTGCGAGAGCAGCGCCACGGCGTCGTACGGGCGGATGTCGGCGTTGCGCGCGGTGGCCGAGGCGACCAGCGCGTCCAGTTCGAAGGCCAGCCCCGGCACGAGGGCCGAGGGCGGGGGCACGTCCTCGTGCAGGTGCTTGTAGAGCACCAGCGCGGGGGAGTCGCCGTAGTGCGGCTGGTCGCCGGTCAGCATCTCGTAGAGGACGATGCCGCAGGCGTACACGTCGACCCGGGGATCGGCCGTGCCGCTGTCGATCTGCTCGGGCGCGAGGTAGGAGACCGTGCCGAGGACGGAGCCCGTCGTGTTGGTGACCGTGTCCACGGCCCGCACGAGCCCGAAGTCGGCGACCTTGACCCGCCCGTCGTCCCCTATGAGCACGTTCTCGGGCTTCATGTCGCGGTGCACGAACCCGGCCCGGTGCGCGGCACCGAGTGCGGCGAGCACGGGCTCCAGGATGTCGAGGGCCGCCCTCGGCTGGAGCGCGCCGCGCTCACGCAGCACGTCACGCAGGGTGCAGCCGGCGATGTACTCCATGGCGAGATAGACGTACGACCCGTCGGCGCCCTGGTCGAAGACCTGAACGACGTTGGGATGCGCGAGCCGGGCCACGGACTTCGCTTCCCGGATGAACCGCTCGACGAAGGACACGTCGGCGGCGAGCGTCGGATGCATCACCTTGAGGGCGAGCACACGGTCCAGGCGGGTGTCCACGGCCCGGTAGACCGTGGCCATCCCACCGACCGCGATCCGCGCGTCGACGCGATAGCGGCCGTCGAGCACCTGCCCGACGAGAGGGTCCTGAAGGGTCGTATCCACGCAGGTGAGTGTACGAGCCGCCGCTGACAAGGCCGAAGTTTCGGCCAGGAATGCACAGGAAAGCAGCGGGACTGAAGCCGACCTGTGACGCAGATCGCGAGGGAGAGCCGCCGACGGCGAGCAGTCCCACAGGAGAGCCGCACCTGCAAACGGGCTTGAAACGGGCGGTGCGCGGGTGGGAGATCGAGGGCAGGACAGCGCCGGGTGCCTAGAAAGCGGGCCGCTCAGGATCCAACCGAGCGAGCCCGGCAACAGGAGACGACGCCGAAGCGAAGTGCCGCCGAGGGATCCGCCCGGCCCGGTAGGCCAACCGCCCCGCCGAAACCCCGTACCGCATCCCCTCCGCCATCAGCACGGGCTCCTGCGCCCGGGTCACAGCCGACGCCAGCATCACCCCCGCACACCCCAACTCCATCGCCAGCGCCACATCCGACGCCGTCCCCGCCCCCGCGTCCAGAATCACCGGCACACGCGCGTGCTCCACGATCAGCTGGAAGTTGTGCGGGTTGCGAATCCCCAGCCCCGACCCGATCGGCGACCCCAGCGGCATGACCGCGGCGCAGCCCACGTCCTCCAGCTTCCGCGCCAGCACGGGGTCGTCGTTCGTGTACGGCAACACCGTGAACCCGTCCTCCACCAGCACCTCCGCCGCGTCCAGCAGTTCGACCGGGTCCGGCAGCAGCGTCCGCTCGTCGGCGATGACCTCCAGTTTCACCATGTCCGTACCCAGCGCCTCCCGGGCCAGCCGAGCCGTGAGCACGGCCTCCCCGGCGGTGAAGCACCCCGCGGTGTTGGGCAGCACCTGGATGCCGAGCCGCTCCAGTACCGACAGCACCGACCCGTGCACCGAGGGATCGACGCGCCGCATCGCGACCGTCGTCAGTTCCGTGCCGGAGGCCACCAGCGCCCGCTCCAGCACGTCGAGGCTGGGCGCACCCCCCGTACCCATGATCAGCCGGGACGTGAAGGTCGTACCGCCGAGGACAAACGGATCGTCGGCCATGGCTCAGCCTCCCTGGACGGCGGTGAGGACTTCGACGCGGTCTCCCTCGGAGAGGGGGGTCGCCGACCACCGCGCGCGCGGGACGACGGTTTCGTTCAGCGCGGCGGCCACTCCGGAGGGCGCCGGGGTGAGGGTCGTCACCAGAGTGTCGAGCGCGGTGTCAGGGGAGACCTCGCGCCGCCGGCCGTTCACCAGGATGTTCATACGAGCTGCTCCATGCGTACGGTGTCGAACCGGCGGGGTGTGAAGGCCCGGGCCTCGCCGGGCAGTTCACCGGTGGTCAGGACGGTGGCCATCGCGTCTCCCGTGACCGGCGTCAGCAGTACTCCGTTCCGGTAGTGGCCCGTGGCCAGCAGGAGCCCCTCCAGCGCGGTCGGGCCGAGCAGCGGTGCGTTGTCGGGGGAGCAGGGGCGCAGTCCGGCCCGCGTCTCCGTCAAGGGCAGCTCGGTGATCCCGGGGACGAGTTCATGGGCGTCGCGCAGCAGCTCGTACACGCCGCCCGCCGTGACGGTCGTGTCCCAGCCCAGGTCCTCGCTCGTCGCCCCGACGACCAGCTCCCCGTTCTCGCGCGGCACCAGGTAGACCTGGCTGCCCCGGACCACGGCCCGGACGGTCCGGCTCAGGAACGGCGCGTACCGCTCCGGCACGGTCACCCGGACCACCTGGCCCTTCACGGGCCGTACGGGCGGCAGAACGGCCTCCGGGACCCCTGCGAGGCGTCCGCTGAGGCTGCCCCCGGCCAACACGATCGAGCCGGCGGCCAGTTCGTCGCCGGCGGAGTCGGTGACCGCGACGGCCCGTCCCCGCCGTACGTCGAGCCGCTCGGCCCACGTCCGGCGCAGCACCACGCCGGCCCGCTCGCAGGCGTCCACCAGCGCCCCGGCCAGCCGTCGCGGGTCGATCTGGTGGTCGCCGTCCACCCGGAGCCCCCCGCGCACGCCCGGCGCGAGCATCGGCTCCAGGCGCCGGCACTCGCGCCCCGAGAGCCACTCCGACTCCAGGCCCGACCGCTGCTGCAGGGCGTGCAGTTCGCGCAGTTCGGCGCGGTCGTCGGCGTCGAGCGCGACGGCGAGGGTGCCGCAGCGGCGGTAGCCGAGGTCGCGGCCGGTCAGCTCGGTGAGCTCGGCCACGAAGTCCGGATAGCGGCGGGCCGACTCCAGGTTGAGCCCCAGCAGGGTCTGCTCGCCGTGGTGCAGCTCCGTGACGGCGGCCAGCATCCCGGCCGCCACCTGTGCGGCCCCGCCACCCGGCACGGGATCCACGACCGTTGTGGCGAGCCCGCGCTGCGCGGCCCGCCAGGCCGTCACCAGCCCGATGATCCCGCCGCCGACGACGACGACGTCCGAGGTGTGCGTACGCGACATGGGCGTCCAGCCCCTCCCTTCGCCGGCATGACCCGGATCAGGTTCGTACGGTCGGAGGCCGCCCAGCCTCCCTCTCAGCCCGGTGCGTCCGGGCTCCCGCGAGTGCTTACGCTGATCAGCCTAGCCCGCAGAGCAACGCACACGTAAGGGAGCCTCCGCCCATGCCCCGCTCGCTCGACGGCCTCGTCCTCGCCCCGGCCACGGACCAGGCGCCAGGTCAGGTGGGTACCCGCACCCGGTTCACCTACCACGAGCGGGACGGGGAGATCTGGGCCGAGTACACGGGCGGAGATGTCGTACGCGGCCATCTTGTGGGTACGCGGGAAGGGGACCGTCTCGATTTCCGGTACGTGCAGCTGAAGCACGACGGGACGACCTCCTCCGGCCACTGTGTCTCCGAGGTGACCGAACTGCCCGACGGGCGGGTGCGGTTGGCGGAGACCTGGGAGTGGGAGTCGCAGCCGGGCAGTGGGACGAGCGTGGTCGAACAGGTCGAACAGGTCGAGGACGCGGGTGTGCAGTAGGTCACTTACCGCGCCCGCTGACTGACAAATTGTCAGTTGTCTATGGTGATCGAGTGAGTGAGCAGACGCAGGCACAGGGCACAGAGGCCGGGTCGCGGCCGGGACGCGTGGTCGTCGTCGGCGCGGGCATGGCCGGGGTGCAGACCGCGGTCGCCCTGCGGGAGCAGGGGTTCACCGGCACCGTCACCGTCCTCGGCGCCGAACCCCATCAACCGTACGACCGGCCGCCGTTGTCCAAGGCCGTCCTGCTCGGCAAGGCGGAGGGCTCCGCCTTCGACGTCGACTTCGAGGCCCTCGACATCGAACTGCTGCTCGGGCGCGAGGTGCTGGGCGTCCGCGCCGCCGAACACGAGCTGGACACCGCCGAGGGACCGGTCCCGTACGACGTCCTGGTACTCGCGACCGGTGCCGAACCGATCCGGCTGCCGGGCACCGAGGGCGTCCCCGGTGTGCACCTGCTGCGCACCCTCGACGACGCCGAACGGCTGCGGCCCGTCCTCGCACGCCAGCACGACATCGTGGTCGTCGGGGCCGGCTGGATCGGCGCCGAGTTCGCCACCGCCGCGCGCGAGGCAGGCTGCGCCGTCACCGTCGTCGAGGCCGCCGACCGGCCGCTCGCGGGCGCCCTGCCCGCCGAGGTGGCCGCCCCGATGGCCGCCTGGTACGCCGACAGCGGCGCCTCACTGCGCACCCACGCGCGCGTGGCACGCGTCGAGCCCGGCGCGGTGGTGCTCGACGACGGCTCACGGCTGCCCGCGGGCGCCGTCGTCGTCGGCATCGGCGCCCGCCCGGCCACCGCCTGGCTCGCGGGTTCGGGGATCGCCCTGGGCGACCACCGGGAGGTCGTCGCCGACGACCGTCTGCGCACCTCCGCGGCGGACGTCTACGCGGTCGGCGACTGCGCCTCCTTCCCTTCGGGAAGGTACGGCCGGCGCCTTCTGGTCCACCACTGGGACAACGCCCTCCAGGGACCCCGGACGGTCGCCGCGAACATCATCGGGGAGTCCCCGGCGGCCTACGACCCGGTCCCGTACTTCTGGTCGGAGCAGTTCGGCCGTTTCGTCCAGTACGTCGGCCACCACCAGTCCGCCGACACCACCCTGTGGCGGGGCGACCCGTCCGGCCCCGCCTGGACGGTCTGCTGGCTGCGGGAGGGCCGCCTGGTCGCCCTGCTGGCCGTGGGCCGCCCCCGCGACCTGGCCCAGGGGCGCCGGCTGGTCGAGGCCGGCTCCCTGATGGACGCCGAGGCGCTGACCGACCCGTCCAGGCCGCTGAAGGCGGCCACGGCATAGTCCGGCGGGACCCGACGCGCCCTCGACGCCACCGTAACGGCCCAGGTCACAGGGGCCCGGCTTCCGACTGTCAGTGCGGGATGGCAGGCTTGTCCCGTGACCGAGATTGACGCAAAGACCGATGCTCTCGTCCCTGCCTGGCTCACGCTGCCCGACATCGCGGAAATCCTCGATATCGAGGTGACGCGCGTCCGGCAGCTGGTCAAGGAGGGCCAAGTGATCGCCGTACGCCGTGGCGAGAACCGTGCGCTGCACGTTCCCGCCGCATTTATCGACGGGGTCGAGCAGAAGGTCGTCAAGGGCCTCACCGGCACCCTGACGCTCCTGCGGGACGACGGCTTCTCCGACGAGGAGATGCTGGAGTGGCTCTTCACTCCCGACCCGAGCCTGCCCGGCACCCCCGCGCAGGCCCTCAGTGAGAATCGCGGCACGGAGGTGAAGCGCCGCGCCCAGGCGCTCGCCGTCTGATCCGACCAGCCGTTCGGTGTGCGGGCCGCGATCCGCACACCGCCACACCACGCAGGGGCGCGCCCGGGAGAACACCCGTGGGCGCGCCCACGGGGGGACACACGTATGCCCGAGACGACCGAAACCGTGCCCGGGGCGAGCGCCGACACCCGCACCGCCCGCGACCGGCTCGCCGACGCCCGGGTGTACCTCTGCACGGACGCCCGCAGACGGCAGGGCGACCTCGCCGAGTTCCTCGACACCGTCCTGGCCGGCGGTGTCGACATCGTGCAGCTGCGAGACAAGGGCATGGAGGCGGCCGAGGAGCTGGAGCACCTCCAGGTCTTCGCCGACGCCTGCGCACGGCACGGCAGGCTCCTCGCGGTCAACGACCGCGCGGACGTCGCCCACGCCGCCCGCGCCGACGTCCTGCATCTCGGCCAGGGTGACCTGCCCGTCCCGGCGGCCCGCGCGATCCTCGGCCCCGACGTGCTCGTCGGCCGGTCCACCCACGCCGAGTCCGAGGCGGCGGCAGCCGCCGTCCAGGAGGGCGTCGACTACTTCTGCACCGGCCCCTGCTGGCCGACCCCCACCAAGCCGGGCCGCCACGCGCCCGGCCTCGACCTGGTCCGGTACACGGCCGGGCTCGCCACCGAGCGTCCCTGGTTCGCCATCGGCGGTGTCGACCTCGGCAACCTGGACGAGGTACTCGCGGCGGGCGCCCGCCGGGTCGTCGTCGTACGGGCGATAACCGAGGCCGACGACCCGGGCGCGGCGGCGGCGGAGTTCGCCGGGCGGCTGCGGTCCCTGTAGGCCGGACGACGGGAGCCCGCTGAGGGCCGACTGTCCGAGGGGTGGACAACAAGTCGACATTCCGGGGCAAATTTCCGTCATCCGGTTGGGAGACCGCCACCCCCTGACTAACCTGCGGGTATGGCCCTCGGAACCGCGTCCACCCGAACCGACCACGCGCGCACTGTGCGGGACATGCTCGCGACCGGCAAAACCACGTACTCCTTCGAGTTCTCGGCGCCGAAGACCCCCAAGGGCGAGCGGAACCTGTGGAACGCGCTCAGGAGGGTCGAGGCGGTCGCGCCGGACTTCGTGTCCGTGACGTACGGCGCCGGCGGGTCGACGCGCGCGGGCACGGTCAAGGAGACCCAGCAGATCGTCTCCGACACGACGCTCACCCCGGTCGCCCACCTCACCGCGGTCAACCACTCCATCGCCGAACTGCGCAACATCATCGGCCAGTACGCCGACGCGGGCATCCGGAACATCCTGGCCGTGCGCGGAGACCCGCCCGGCGATCCGATGGCCGAGTGGGTGCCGCATCCGAGCGGCCTGACGTACGCCGCCGAACTCGTGCGCCTCATCAAGGAGTCGGGCGACTTCTGCGTAGGCGTCGCCGCCTTCCCCGAGACCCACCCGCGCTCCCCGGACCGGGACACGGACGTCACGCACTTCGTCGACAAGTGCCGGGCCGGAGCGGACTACGCGATCACGCAGATGTTCTTCCACCCGGAGTCGTATCTGCGGCTGCGTGACGCGGTCGCGGCGGCGGGCTGCCCGACCCCGGTCATCCCCGAGGTCATGCCCGTGACCAGCGTGCGGATGCTGGAGCGGCTGCCTCAGCTCAGCAACGCGGCCATCCCTTCTACCCTGAAAGAGCGGATCCTCACAGCCAAAGACGACGCGGCGGCTGTACGCTCCATTGGCATCGAGTTCGCCACGGAGTTCTGCGCGCGACTGCTGGCCGAGGGAATCCCCGGACTGCACTTCATCACGCTGAACAACTCCACGGCCTCGCTGGAAATCTACGAGAACCTGGGTCTGCACCACCCACAGCGGGCCTAGACCGGCCGCACGGGCGTACGACACACTGCGTAGCGGCCACTGGGAGAGGGGCGTACATGGGCTGGACGGTCCTCTACATCGCGTTTGGCATCGTCGCGTTGTGGCTACTCGGCGAGGTTCTGCTCCAGTACAAGGCGCGGCTGCGCTGGCGGCTGCTCGCCTTCGCCGGGTTCCTCGGTGTGGTCCTCGGCGTGCTCATCCCGAATGTGCTGGTCATCGGCCTGGGCGCAGCGGCCTTCGCGGTCGGGCAGACGTACGTCACCCTGTCGTTCCGCAGCGGCTTCTCGGCCGGCTGGGCCGTCGCGGGCCGCCCGGGCTTCCTCTCGCGGTTCGGCAAGGGACGCGGCGACGGAGAGTACAAGGACCCGACGCTGGAGGTCTCCGACCTGGAAGCGTCCGAGGCCGCGTACGCATCGGGCAGCGGCCCCGACGCGGGCTTCGGTGACAACTCCGCCGACGGCGCGGGCCACGACGCGTTCGACACCGGTGCCGGAACGTACCAGCAGGGCAACGACTTCGACCGCGACTACGACCGGGACGACGTCTTCACCCCCGCCCGCTCCGTCCGGCCCACGGGGGCCGAGGGCGCGGCCGTCTACGAACCTCAGCCCCTGCCCGACGACACCGGCTCCTACGGCATATACAGCGACGCCGCATACGCCGCGGCGACCGGCCAGGACCAGTCCTACGCGGGCGCGGGCCAGGACCAGTCGTACGCCGGTGCCACCCAGGGCGGCGACCAGAACTACGGATACGACGGCTACACCGGTTACGACCAGCAGCAGTACGGCTACGACGCCTCGGGCCAGCAGCAGTACGCCGCCTACTCAGACCCGTACATCGGCCAGGGCTACGGCGGCACCTCGTACGACTCCGGCTACGACCAGCAGCAGTACGGTCAGCAGGGCTACGGCCAGGAGCAGTACGGCACCGGCGGCTACGGCGAGACCCCGGCGAGCGGTGTCTGGGTCCCGCAGCAGCGCAACACCGACGACCCGCTGTTCGGCGGCGAACTCCCGCCGGAGCAGCAGTATCCCTACCAGGACAACGGCAACGGACAGGGCAACGGCAACGGACAGACGCCCGGGAACGGGTACGACGAGCAGTACCGCTTCTAGCCGCGTCGCTGCTGAGGACCGCCGCTCCGCCCGGCCGCCCCGGGGTTCACTGCGAGCCCCGGAAGCCCGGCCCCTCCACGATCAGCCCGGAGACCAGGGCGCCCGACATGCCGGCGTGCGCGAGTCCGCCTCCGGGATGCGACCAGCCGCCCACGCGGTACAGCCCCGGCAGTCGGGTGGTGTTGGCGGGATGCAGGAAGTCCCCGTTCCCACCGGCGAGCGAGGGTGCCGACACCCCTCCGCAGAAGGCGCCCGTCTCGTCCCCGCTCCGCCCGGGTGTGCGTATCTCCCGCCACAGAACCCGCTCCCGCAGCCCGGGAACAGCGGACTCGGCCGCGTCGGCCATCAGGGTCGCGAAGCGTTCCACCGGCGCGTCCACCGCCCAGTCGCCCCGGGGCGGTGCCGAGGCCGTCAGGACCACGGACTCGTGCTCCCCGTCGGGCCGCAGCGCGGGATCGTCGGGCCGCAGCACGGTCACCGTGGGCCGCACCGGGCCGTTTCCCTCCCCGCTCACCCAGTCCAACTCGGCGTCCCGGTCCGGCGTGTGCACGACTGTGCGATGCGCGGCGCCCGCCGCACGGGCCCCGCGCAGGGCCAGCAGCACGGTGAACCGGCCCGGCGACGGCGTCGACGCGTCGGGCGGCACATCACCGTCGGCGTCGAGCGCGTGCTCCGTCAGCCCCCTCAGCCGTACGGGATCCACGCCCGCGACGACATGATCGGCCTCCGTGACGGTGCCGTCGGCCAGCTCCAGCCCGGCCGCCCGGCCGTCCTTCTCGACGATCGCCGTGACCTCGGCGCCGAAGACGAACTCGACCCGCCGGGCCAGGCACCTCTCGTACACCGCGCGCGCCAACTCCCGGACGCCGCCCCGGACATACCAGGTGCCGAAGGCGTGCTCCATGTACGGCAGCACGGCCGCGCTCGCCGGGGCGTCCCGGGGATCGAGGCCGTACTCCAGGGCGTGGCTGTCGAGCAGGGCGGTCAGACGGGGGTCGCGCAGTTCCCAGGCGGCGACCTCGCTCAGCGTGCCGGCCCGACGGGTGCGCAGCAGCCGCTTGTGGGGGACCGCCGGATAGGGCTCACGCTCGGCCAGCACCCGCCAGTCGGTCCACAGCGGCTCCTCCAGGAGCGGTCTGCGGGTGCGGTCCCAGGCCTCGCGGGCCCTGACCAGGAAGTCGCCCCAGCGGTCGCCCGCCCCGGCCCCGAGAGCCGCCTCCAGAGCCTGGACGACGCCCGCGCGGGACGCGTTCGGCAGGGCGACCTCCGTGCCGTCCGCGAAGACGTGCCGCGAGGACGGGTCGACCTGGACCAGCTCGACGCACTCCTCCAGGGGCTGCTTGCCGGTCTTGACGAACAGGTCGCGGTAGACCGCGGGCAGGGTGAGCAGCCCGGGGCCCGTGTCGAAGGAGAAGCCGTCACGCTCGAAGCGGCGCACCCCTCCGCCATACGTCTCCCCACGCTCGTACACCGCCACCCGGTGGCCCGCGACGGCCAGCCGGGCAGCGGCCGCCATCGCGCCCATGCCGGCGCCGATCACCGCAATCCGTGCCATGCGAGGGACTTTATCCGCCCCCACTGACAATCCCGCCACGGGCCTGTGACCAGGGAGTTCACGGAAACAGGTGGAGCCTGGCTCAGCCCGGCGGCCACTCTGTCCCGGCTGCGAGCCGTTTCTCCTCGCGCCGCTGGGCCCGGCGCCGCAGGAACCGTCTGATCCGGGAGACCAGGAAGTACAGCACGACCAGGCCGGTGAGCAGCAGTGTGCCCGCGATGATCGCCGCCGCCTGTGGGTGGAACATCGCGAACGTCACGACGGTGCCGACCCCGAGATCCTCCGCGAGGCTCAGGATCACGTTGCTGAACGGCTCAGGCGAGGTGTTGACCGCCATCCGCGTCCCGGCCTTGACCACATGGCTGGCCAGCGCCGTGGAGCCGCCGATCGCGCCTGCCGCCAGATCGGGCAGCGAACCGCTCTGCCCGGCCAGCAGCGCCCCGACGACGGCCCCGGAGACCGGCCGGATCACCGTGTGCACCGCGTCCCACGCCGAGTCCACGTACGGGATCTTGTCGGCGACCGCCTCGCACAGGAACAGCACGCCCGCCACGACGAGTACCTCGGGACGCTGCAACGACTCGGGCACCTCGTCGCTCAGCCCGGTCGCGCCGAAGACGCCGAGGAGCAGCACCACCGCGTAGGCGTTGATGCCGCTGGCCCAGCCGCTGGTGAAGACCAAAGGGAGTACGGACACGGACGCGATCGTAACCAGTCGGCAACGGCGCGTCCTGAGGGTGAGTGCGCAGGGCTGAGTACGCGTACCTAGGACGAGAGATGAGTAGGCGCACGGATGAGCGGCGACCTGCGGGAACGAGAGAGTGGAGACACGGAAAAGGGCACGGCTCCGGTACCGCCGACACGGGGCGGCGGAACGGTGCCGGTGCCCTGGACCGCTCCTTCCGCCGATCCGTCGGCGGGAGCGAGGCACGGGGGGCCCGGGGGAACGACCGCACGGGGGAACACGGGGAACGGGGAAAATGGGGGAGGGGAACGGGGGAGCAGGAAGGAAGCGCCGGTTCGAGATGGCCCGCGGGGGACGCGGCCACATCGAACCGGCGCTTTCCTGTGCGCCCAGCCCTGCCCGCCTACCGGTTGCCGCCGACCCGCCCCTGGAGCAGCCGGGACAGGGCCGAGTGGACGTCGTCCAGGGAGCGTTCGGGCTGGAAGGACTGCCAGTCCAGGGCGGCGACCAGGACCATGCCGACCAGGGCCGCCGCGGTCAGCGGGATGTCGATCTCGTCGCTGAGTTCGCCGCGCGCCACCGCCTCGCGCAGGACGTCCTCGATGACCGCCACCGCCTGTTGTCGGACCACCATCAGGGTGGACTGCCAGGTTCGGTTGGTGCGCCACAGTTCGGCCACATAGAGCTGGGTGAAGGCCGGGTAGCGGCTGATGAAGACAAGCCCGGCCCGGACCATCGCGTCCAGGGCGTCGACCTTGGTGCCGCCGTCCCGGTCGGTCCGCTCGGCCGCCTCCCGAAGGGAGGCGGTGAGGAGTTCCACACCGTGCCGCAGCAACTCCTCGAAGAGGACCGACTTGCTCGCGAAGTTGTAGTAGACCGTGCCCTTGGCGACTCCGGCCCGCTCGGCGATCTCGTCCACCGTGGTGGCGGAGAAGCCCTGTTCCGCGATGAGGGTGACGGCGGCCTCGTAGAGCTTCTGCCGGGTGGCCTCGCGGCGGGGACTGCCGCCCGACGGGGTGCTGCTGCGTTCCATGGCCCTGATTCTCACAGGAACACCGGACCCGCGCTGACGAGACGTCACAGGCTCAACTCCGGGTGCAGCCGGTCCAGGGTCCACACCTGGCCGCGACGGGCCGCGACGGCGGTCAGCGCCAGGGCGCCGGCCGTGAACGCCGCCAGCACGGCACACGCCTGCCACACCGGGCCGAGCCCACCGCCAGTGATGAGCCTGCGCAGGGCCTCGACGACGTAACTCATCGGCATGAAGGGGTGGATCGCGTTGAAGAAACCGGGACTCGTCTGGACGGGATAGGTGCCGCCCGCGGACGTCAACTGGAGCATCAGAAGGGCGAGTACGAGAATCCGGCCCGCCGCTCCGAAGCGCGCGTTCAGCCACTGGACGATCGCCGCGAAACACGCCGTGACCAGGAACAGGAAGCCCACCGTCCCGGCCGCGCGGACCATCTCCAGGCCGATCGCCCAGTGCAGTACGGACATCAGGGCCACGGTCTGGAGCACCCCCAGAGCGGCCACCGGCAGCCAGCCCGCCAGGGTGACACGCCACGCCGGGGCGCCCGCGGCGAGCGCCCGCCGGTTGAGCGGCGGGATGAGCATGTAGGCGACCATCGCGCCCACCCACAGGGACAGCGGGATGAAGTAGGGGGCGAACCCGGTGCCGTAGTTGGGTGCCTTGTGCAGGTCCCTGGAGGCGAGTTGCACCGGGTCGGACATCACCTCGGTGCGCGCGTCGCGGCCCTGCCGGTCGTAGTCGGGGATCCGCCCGGCGCCGTCGTGCAGTCCGCCGGCGAGCTTCCCGGAGCCGTCGGCGAGCTTGAACATGCCTCCGGAGAGGTCGTCCGCGCCCGTCCTGAGGTCACCGACGCCCACGTCCAGGGTGGTCGCGCCGGTCCTGGCGGTGGAGAGCCCGGTGTGCAGCTTCCGCGCTCCCGCGGCGACCTGTGCGGCCCCGGCGTTGAGCTTGTCGACCTGCCGTACGGCGTCGTCGAGGTCCTCGGAGAGGCGCGGGGCACGGTCGGCCAGTGCCTGGGCCTGCTTCTGGAGCGTGGCGAGGTGCTGGTCGAGCCGGTCCAGATCGCCGTTCTGGTCGGCGATCAGTGCGTTGACGTCGTCGGCGACCGTCGCCACGTCCGCCGCCGCGTCCCTGGCCTTCTTCAGGTCGGCGCACGCGGCGTCGGGCAGCACCGCGGTCTCGCAGCGCGCCCTGTAGACCCCCTTCAGGGTGTCGGAGGCCGCGTGGGCGCCCTTGGCGGCGGCCGGGGCGGCCTTCACCAGGGTGCCGAGGTTGCGCCGGACCGTACCGGCCGAGTCGGCGACGAGCCGGGCGGCGTCCCCGATGGTCTTCTCGTTGTCCCTGAGGAAGGGCCCCAGCCGGTCCGAGACGCCGTCCACCCGGTCGGCGAGCCTCTGCGTACCCGCCGCGACCTGCCGCGAACCGTCCGCCAGATCACCCGCGCCCGTGTCGAGCTTCTTCAGCCCGCCGACCAGCTTGCCGCTGCCCGCCTTGGCGTCCTTCAGCCCGTCGGCGAGGTCCTTGGAGCCCTGTTCGGCCTTGTCGATGCCTCCTGAGAGCGTGTCGGCGCCCTTGGCGGCCTTTACCGTCTGCCCGTGGATGTCGGAGAACGAGACGAAGATCCGGTCCAGGAACGACCGCGACGCCTTGGTGGACGCGGCGGTGCGCACCTCGCCGAACACCGTCCGGGAGATCTGCCCGACGATGTAGTTGTTGGCGTCGTTCGTCTGCACCTGGAGCGCGCCCGTCTCCGGGGAGTCGCCCGAACTGGACGCTATCCGCTCGCTGAAGTCGGCCGGCATGGTCAGCGACAGGTAGTACGTGCCGTTCTCGACGCCCTCCCGGGCCTCGGCCGAACTCACCTCGTGCCACTCGAAGGTGTCGCTGTCGCGCAGCCCCTTGACGATGTCGGCACCGGCGGCGAGCCGCTTGCCCGCGACGCTCGCCCCCTTGTCGTCGTTCACGAGCGCCACAGGGATGCGGTCCAGCCTGCCGTACGGGTCCCAGAAGGACCACAGGTACAGGGCGCCGTACAGCAGCGGCAGCAGCAGGAGCGCGGCCAGCGCGGCCCTCGGGAGCCTGCCCCGGCCGAAACGCCTGAGCTCAAGCGCGGCCAGTCTCGGGGAGCGCATCCACCGTCTCCTTCTCGTGAGTCCCTGCGTCGTGAACCACTGCCTCGGCTGTCTCCGCCTCGTCCGTCTCCGCTGTCTCCTTCGCGCGCGGCGACGTCGACACGGTGACGGCCCCTTCCGGAGCCTCGCTGCACACCGCGACCACGGTCGTTCCGGCCGCGGCGAGGGACCGCAACAGCGTCCACACCTCGGCCCGTTCGGCGTCCGACAGCTTCAGGTCGGTGTCGTCCACCCCCAGCAGCCGCGGCCCGCCGATCAGGGCAAGCGCCACGGACAGCCGCAGCGCCTCCAGCCGCTCCAGATCACGTACGGCGGTCCGGGAGCCCTTGGGCAGCGACTCACGGTCGAGACCGGCGGCCGTCAAGGCGGCGTCGACGCGCTGCTGGGTCTCGGCCGCCCGTTCCGCCCGTGGCCGCAGCAGCGCGCGCAGGGAACCGCCGAACCGGCGCTCCAGCAGCGCCCGTTCCCGCAGGTGCTCCCCGACGGTCAGGGCGGGTTCGAGGTCGGTGACACCGGGCACGTGCGCGAGCGCGCTCACGCGGCGCACCGCCGCCGCCTGCTCGGGAAGGTGCCACTCGCCGACCGTGGCCGACCCGGTGGTGGCCCTCATCCGGCCCGTGAGCGCGAGCAGCAGGCAGGTGCGTCCCGATCCGGACGGCCCCTCCACCGCGATCAGCGAGCCGGGCTCCGCGTCGAAGGACATCTCGCGGAATGCCCAGCCGCGAGGCCCCTTGAGCCCGAAGGCCCGGGTGGTCACCCCGAGCCCGTGCGGACCGTCCACAGTTCCCGTCCCCTCGAAACAAGCTTTTGAACTGACTGGTCAGTGCAAAAGCTATCTCGAACCTTCGATCGAGGCAAAAGACCAGGTCAGAACGGATTGTCAGTGGCATACCGCACGATGGGCACATACGGCACCTCCCGTCGGGGCGTGCCGTCACACAGACGACAGGAGGTTCGTCATGGCCAGTTCGAACGCAGCCGCCGCCCGTCGGCGCCGCGCCCCCGGCCCTGCCCCCTCACTGAACGGTCCTGCGGGCGACGTACACCCCGTGCTCCGCCGGGCCACAGCGCCGCCCGCCGCCCTCGACCTGCTCGCCCAGGCCCGCGCCGGACTCGACGAGGCGTCGGTCCTGGAGACCGCGAACGAGCGGTATGCCACCGCCCACCTCGCCGCCCTGCGCACCGCCGCGGCGGTGCTCGCCGCCCGGGGCCGCCCCGAACCCACCCCCAGGCGCCGGGCGCGCATCCGCAGCGCCTGGGAGGTGCTCCCCGAGATAGCGCCCGAACTCGCCGAGTGGAGCGCGCTGTTCGCCTCCGGCGCCCCCCGCCGAGCCCGCGCCGAGGCCGGCATCCAGGGCGCGGCCGGCAGCCGTGACGCCGACGACTTGATACGCGACGTGGCGATGTTCCTGCGCCTCGTCGAGCGGATGCTCGTCCTCCAGCCGGTGCTTCCCCAGCCGCGTCAGGACCCGGACACACCTCCGGACGCCCTCCAGGAGAGCGACCGGGGCGTCCCCGACGCGGGCTGAGACGGATGACCGGGTACGCCACCGGAGGCCATAGGGTGGTGGAGAAGTCGCAGCCTTTTCCGCAGCCCACCGGGGCCGGGAAGGCACCCCGTTCACCCCGCCGTACAAGAGGCGGCGCCGCGCCGAGGAGTCACCTGCCGTGTCGAACCCGACTCGCCCCCGCGCCTCTCTCCGGACCGCAGTGGTCTGGGAGGTCCTGCAGGACGCCCTGGAGCGCCGGGGCAAAGCCACCGGGCGTGAGTCGCTGGACGTCCTCGACACCGGCGGCGGCAGCGGCAACTTCGCCGTGCCCGTCGCCCGCCTCGGCCACCGCGTCACCGTCGTCGACCCGAGCCCCAACGCGCTGTTCGCGCTGGAGCGCCGGGCCGCCGAGGCAGGCGTCGCCGACCGCGTCCGGGGCGTCCAGGGTGACGCGCACGGCCTCTTCGACGTCGTCGAGCGCGGTGGCTACGACGCGGTGCTCTGCCACGGAGTCCTGGAGTACGTGGACGACCCGGCCGAGGGCGTCCGCAACGTGGTGGCCGCCCTGCGCCCCGAGGGCGTCCTCAGCCTCCTCGCCGCCGGACTCGGCGGCGCCGTGCTGGCGCGGGCCCTCGCCGGGCACTTCAAGGAGGCCAAGCGGGCACTCGACGACCCGAACGGCCGCTGGGGCGAGAGTGACCCCGTGCCCCACCGGTTCACGGCGGAACAGCTCACCGCGCTGGTCGAGGGCGCGGGCCTGCGCGTGGGCGCCGTGCACGGCGTACGGATCTTCGCCGACCTGGTGCCGGGCGTCCTCGTGGACACCGAGCCCGGCGCCCTGGAGGCGCTGCTGAAGCTGGAGGCCGCGGCGGCCGAGCAGGCCGCGTTCCACTCCGTCGCCACCCAGCTCCATGTGCTCGGCGAGACGCCGGGTGCCGCTGAGGCCTGAGTCACCTCCGGCGGCGGACCGCTGATCAGGGGCTCGGCCGCAGATGGAGTACGCCACAGGCCACCCGATCGGCGGCCCGGAGCCGTATGATCGAGGGAGACCGCTCTGCATGACCCTCCGGTTGCTGGGGAATGAACGCCTCAGTGAGCCGGGCGGCCATGGCGGATTCCGGTTGTCAATTGGCGTAGAGGGGCGGGTTTCACGGGGGCGATTCCCTGCCTATCCTGAAGGGGACCCCCGGTCGCCCCGGCGACTGCACGATGAGGAGGACTCCGTGCCGCTCTCGGAGCACGAGCAGCGAATGCTCGAGCAGATGGAGCGAGCGCTGTACGCCGAAGATCCCAAGTTCGCGACAGCGCTTGAGGGAAGCGGGCTGCGCACGTACACCCGGCGACGGGTCTACCAGGCGGTCGCGGGCTTCCTCGTAGGTATCGCGCTCCTCATGGCCGGAATGGTCGCACAGCAGATTTGGGTCAGCGTGGTGGGATTCCTCGTCATGCTGGGCTGTGCGGTACTGGCCGTGACAGGTTGGCGCAAGGCTCCCAAGCCGGGTGAACAGCCCGCAGCGGGTGCCGCCCCCGGAGCTCCGCACGGTCGCGGACAGGGTCGGCAGCGGCGCTCCATGATGGACCGCATCGAGGAGCGCTGGCAGCGCCGCCGCGACGAACAGCAGGGTGGCCAGTAGCGTTCGGCCGCAGTCCCCGCGCTGTGACCGCGAGACATGACATGCCGGCGAGGGAGGTGTCCGTGTCGGCGTACAGGGCGGCCTCGAAGGCGCGCTCGACCGTGCCGGGCGGGTCGGGCGGGAGGGGGGTGCTGCTGGTCACCCGTCGATCGTTTCATGGCGTCGTTCGATGCCGTCGACACCGACTGTCAACTTCGGGTTGACAGTCCTGTTGCTGCCAACCTAGGGTTGACACATGACGAGCCATCAGCCCGTACGGGCCTCCGTACGCCTCGACGACCTCATCGAGGCGATCAAGAAAGTCCACACCGACGCCCTCGACCAGCTCCAGGACGCGATGCTCGCCGCCGATCACCTCGGCGACGTGGCCGACCATCTGATCGGGCACTTCGTGGACCAGGCACGCCGTTCCGGTGCCTCCTGGACCGACATCGGCAGGAGCATGGGTGTCACCCGGCAGGCCGCGCAGAAGCGGTTCGTGCCGAAGGGCGAGTCGGATCTCGACCCGAGCCAGGGCTTCAACCGCTTCACGCCACGGGCCAGGAACGTGGTGGTCGTCTCCC
>NZ_AEJB01000634.1 GCF_000331005.1 Streptomyces turgidiscabies Car8 | reverse complement strand
GGGGGCCTGCGGGTCGAACAGACCGCGCTCGTAACGGGCGGCCATCGCCATGCCCACAGCGTTGGCGACACCCTGGCCCAGAGGACCCGTCGTCGTCTCCACGCCCGTCGTGTGCCCGTACTCCGGGTGGCCGGGGGTCTTCGAACCCCACGTCCGGAACGCCTTCAGGTCATCCAGCTCCAGGCCGAAACCGGCCAGGTAGAGCTGGGTGTAGAGGGTCAGGGACGAGTGACCGGCGGACAGCACGAAACGGTCGCGCCCGACCCAGTCGGCGTCCGCCGGGTCGTGCCGCATCACCTTCTGGAAAAGGGTGTACGCGGCGGGGGCCAGGCTCATCGCTTCGCACGACCCTCTCCAGCAGTGTTCGCTCAGAGCGAACGGTCATCCTCGTCCCGGTCCCGCTGGTTGCCCCACTCCACCTGCGGCCCGTCGAAATGCGCGGCGTGCTGCGGTGGATGAGCCGCAGCGCCGAGTACGAAGACGTCCTCAGCGCCGTCGAGCACGCCTCCTGACGGATCGTCGTCGCCGGCCCGGCGCACCACGTCCCGCTCCGGCATGAGGATGTCCCGGACGATCACGGCGCACAGGTACAGCGTGCCCACCAGGTGGACGCCGATGACGAACTGGTAGCCCTCTGTGGGCAGGCCCTTGTGGGCGTCACCGCTGGTCGTGTAGGCGAGGTACATCCAGATCCCCAGGAAGTACGCGACCTCGCACGCCTGCCAGATCAGGAAGTCCCGCCATTTCGGGCGGGCCAGCACGGCGAGGGGGACCAGCCACAGGACGTACTGGGGTGAGTAGACCTTGTTGGTGAGGATGAAGGCCGCGACGATCAGAAAGGCCAGCTGGGCGAAGCGCGGACGGCGCGGCGCCGTCAGCGTGAGCGCCGCGATACCCACGGCCGAGGCCAGCATCAGCAGCGTCGCGAAGGTGTTGACGGTCTCCGTGGTGAACGGGTAGTCGAAACGCTGGGAGATGATCAGCCAGAAGGAGCCGAAGTCGACGCCCCGCTCCTGGCTGAACGTGTAGAACTTCGACCAGCCGTCGAAGGCGAAGTACATCACCGGAAGGTTCACGGCGGCCCAGGCCAGAACCGCGCCCCCCAGAGCGCTCCCGAACTGCCGCCACTTGCCCGCGCGCCAGCACAGCACGAACAGAGGGCCCAGCAGCAGCACGGGATAGAGCTTGGCGGCCGTGGCGAGGCCCAGGAGCACCCCAAAAGCAAGGGCCCTGCCCCGGGACCACATCAGCATCGCCGCAGCCGTCAGAGCGACCGCCAGCAGGTCCCAGTTGATGGTGGCGGTGAGCGCGGCGGCAGGCGCCAGAGCGACCAGCAGACCGTCCCAGGGGCGCCGCGCGTGCGTACGTGACACACAGACGACGATGATCGCCGCGCACACCATCAGCATCCCGGCGTTGACGAACCAGTACCACTGCTCCTGGTGCTGGATGGTTCCGCTGCTGGGCGTGAGCCAGGCGGCCACCTCCATGAACACGCCGGTCAGCACCGGGTATTCGAGGTACTGCATGTCGCCGTCGAACTTGTCGAAGTACGGCACCAGTCCGTCGGCGAATCCGCGGCCCTGATACAGGTGCGGAATGTCGGAGTAGCAGGCGTGCGTGTACTGCGAGCTGGCCCCGAAGAACCAGCCGCCGTTGTAGCAGGGCGCCTTCTGGACCAGGCCGAGGGCGAACATGCCGATCGCCACGAGCGCGACCACCCGTACCGGAGTCCACCAGGACGTCCCCAGCAGGGCACGCCGTCCGATGGGGCCGCCGATCAGCTCACTGCCGGCCACGGCGATCTCGTCGTCCCTGGTCGGCCGTACCGGATCCGGCTCGCGCACGCTCGCGTGCGTCGTCTCTGCACTGGACATGGGCCACATCCTGCCGTACGCGCCTGGGAATACGCCGAGGGCCGCCGCACCTGGTCGGTGCGACGGCCCCATGTTTCACGTGAAACAGCGTGAATCGGATCGGTGTTTCACGTGAAACACCCGCGCCGGGTGCTGCTTCGGCCAGCCGGCCGGTCAGCCGAAGATGCCTCCGTTATTGCCGCCGTTTCCGTTCGCGTTGCCGTTGTTGTCCCCGTCGCTCTCCGTGGGAGTCGGACTGGACGTCACTCCGCCGTCCGTAGAGCCTTGATCCGTGCCTCCCGTATCGGTCCCGCCGATGTCCGAACACGTGGGATCGAACGGGTTGCAGGATTCACTCGGTGAGGGCGAGGGAGAGGGCTCGACCTCCTCGTCGGAGGGCGACGGGCTCGGTGACGGGATCACTTCCTCCGACTCGGTGACCGAGGGCGTCGGGCTCGGCAGCGGGTCCTCGTCGACGACCTCGCCGTAGGGCTCGGGAGCGGGGAAGTCCACCACCGGAGCGCCCTTCAGCGCCTCTTCCATGTAGTCGTGCCAGATCTCGGCCGGGAACGAGGCGCCGTGGATCTTCTCCTGGCCACCCGTGCCGTACATCTCCAGGAACTGACGGTTCTTCTGGGTCTCGTCGTCGTTCATCCGGAACATGCTGATCGAGGTGGACAGCTGCGGGGTGTACCCGATGAACCATGCCGACTTGTTCCCGTCGGTGGTACCGGTCTTACCGGCCACCTCCCGGCCGGTCAACTGGGCCGCCGTACCCGTTCCGTCGTCGACGACGGTCTTGAGGACGTCGGTGACGTTGTCGGCGACCTGCTCGGTGAACATCTGCTTGGGCTTGGCGATCTTCTTGTGATCGAAGACGACGCCGTCCTTGCTGTTGACCTTCTCGACCGAGTACGGGTTGTTCTGCTTGCCGCTCGCCGCGAAGGTCGCGTACGCACCGGCCATGCGGATCGCACTGGGGTCGGACGTACCGATCGAGAACGACGGGAAGTCGGCACTGGCCAGACTGCTGTCGAGGATGCCCGCGTCGGTCGCGGACTCCCGGACCTTGTCCAGGCCGACATCCATACCGAGCTGGACGTAGGCGGAGTTGGACGAGACCCGCATCGCCTCACGCAGGTCGATCCGGAAGCTGGGCGCGTTGTACGACTCGTCGCCGTCGTTGCGCTGCAGCCACTCCTTGTCGTCCTTGTCCTTCCAGATCGTGTTGTCGTAGTTCTCGATCTTCAGCTTGTTCTTGCCGCTGTAGATGCTGTCCGGGGAGACCTGGGTCCGCTCGTCCTGGGCCTGTTCCGCCCCCAGGTCCGGATCGCGCACACCCCACTTCATCGCGGCGGCGAGTACGAACGCCTTGAACGTCGAACCCACCTGGGCGCCCGTCGTGTCGGCGTTGTTGGTGAAGTGCTTGGTCGCGTCCTCACCGCCGTAGACGGCCTTGATCGCGCCTGTCGACGGTTCCACGGAAGCGCCACCGAACTGCACGTATTTGTCGGTGTCCGGCCGCTCCTTGGGCTTGATGTTCGCCTTCTCGACGTTCTTGACCGCCTTCTCCAACGCCTGGACCTTCTTCTTGTCGAAGGTCGTGTAGATCGAGTAGCCGCCCTGCTGCAGTTGGTCGGCGGTGATCCCGGTCTTGTCGGTGTTGTTGATCAGGTAGCCCTTGGCCAGGTCGACGAGGTAACCGACCTGGCCGCCCAGCGCCGTGTTGGAACGCGGGTTCTGGATCTTCGGGAAGGTCGTGATCTTGGCGCGGTCGACCGCGGTCATGCGCCCGTCCTTGACCTCCTCGTCGAGGATCCACTTCCACCGCTCCTCGGCCCTCTTGCGGTTCTTGTCGGGGGTGGCGTTCACGGAGTCGACAGCCACGTTGCCGGCTGGGTCGTAGTACGTGGCGCCCTTCAGCACGGCGGCCAGGAACGCGCACTCGCTCGCGTTCAGGTCCTTGGCGTCCTTGTTGAAGTACGCGCGGGCGGCTGCCTGCATCCCGTAGGAGTCACGGCCGTAGTAGGCGGTGTTCAGGTAGCCGGCCATGATCTCCTTCTTGTCGACGTTGGTGCCGACCTTGATGGAGATGAACAGCTCCTTGAACTTCCTCGTGAGCGTCTGGGACTGGTCGTTCAGGCGTGCGTTCTTCACGTACTGCTGGGTGATCGTCGAACCACCCTGCGTCTGACCGCCCTTGGCCATGTTGAACAGGGCTCGGGCGATACCCATCGGGTCGACGCCGCTGTCGGTCTCGAACGTCTTGTTCTCGGCCGACATCACGGCGTACCGCATCGACGCCGGGATCTGCTCGTAGCCGATGATCTGGCGGTTCGTCTCACCGCCGGTCGCCACCATCTGGCTGCCGTCGGCCCAGTAATAGACGTTGTTCTGAGCAGTGGCGGTATTCGCGACCTTCGGCACACCCACCAGGGCGTAGCCGATGCCGGCCACCGCCACCAGGCTGCCGACGAAGCCGATGAAGAGTCCCGTCACCTGCCGCCACGAGGGCATCCAGCGCGCCGCGCCGTACTTGCCCGCGCGCGGATAGTCGATGAAGCGCTTCTTGGGCGGGGGACCCGCCGCCCGGCCTCTGCCGCGCCCGTTCGGGCCGCCGGGACCGCCGCGGCGTCCGCCGTCCTCGGCTCCTCTGCGACGTCCACCGGTACTTCTCTGGGCGGCGCGCCGGGAATCGGCGCGGCCTTGCGACGGGCGCTCCTCGCCTTCCGCTCCGTAGGGACCCAACCCATAGGAACCCGACCCGTAGGAATCGGAGGGAGACTCGGTTGCGCCTCGCGGTGCCGCACGGCGGCCGGAGGACGAGCCGGACTGGCCGCGTCGGGCCGCGGCACGTCCGCCTCCCTGCGGCTGCGGCGGTTTGCGACGGTGCTCGCTCATCGAACGATTACTCCTTGGGCAGGCGCACCCGTGCGCGCCTGGAAGCGGCGGCTGGTTTCCGGTCCCCCCAAAGTACGGATGCGGCCGTGTTCGCATTCATCCGTACCTCACCAAGCACGACGACGTCCCCAAACGTCACTCGGGTCCCGGTGGATTGCATGGCGCACAGACTACGCACCGTCAAAACCTCTCCAGCCCCGAAGTTCACCCCAAATCAGGCAACTTGGTTCCTACGAATCGGTGATGTGATCCCGTTCACGACTTCCCCCCTTGTCCCATCCGCAGGGCCGATCTATCGTCTGGATGTATCGAGTCGATACATCAGCTCGGCATAAACAGTGCCGACGACCGTCACGGTCGGACCGTGGGAGAGGGGAGGCGACGATGAGCCGGCGCTCCGGAATCCTTGAGTTCGCCGTCCTCGGCCTGCTCCGCGAGTCCCCCATGCACGGCTATGAGCTGCGGAAACGGCTCAATACCTCACTGGGTGTGTTCCGCGCCTTCAGCTACGGCACGCTGTATCCCTGCCTCAAGACGCTGGTCGTGAGCGGCTGGTTGATCGAGGAGTCGGGGGGCGCGTCGGAGGACGCGCTCGCCACCCCGCTCACAGGACGCCGCGCCAAGATCGTCTATCGGTTGACGGCGGAAGGTAAGGAGCACTTCGAGGAGCTGCTCTCGCAGACCGGCCCGGACGCGTACGAGGACGAACACTTCGCCGCTCGTTTCGCCTTCTTCGGGCAGACGTCCCGCGATGTACGCATGCGCGTGCTCGAAGGGCGTCGCAGCCGGCTGGAGGAGCGTCTGGAGAAGATGAGCTCCTCCCTGGCGCGTACGCGGGAGCGCCTCGACGACTACACCCTTGAGCTCCAGCGCCACGGAATGGAGTCCGTGGAGCGCGAAGTGCGCTGGCTGAACGAGCTCATCGAGAGCGAGCGGGCCGGACGGGACCTCAAAGGTGCCGACTCCGGGGCAACCGACTCGCAGGACACCACATCTGGAGCGCCGGGCGGCCTGCCCCGGTCCCGGGAGGACGACTCCCGGACCGGTCCGTCCGACGACACCGCCACGTGAGGGCCGCTCAGGTCCTCACTCGTACACACAGGGAGCAACCGAATGGGTTCCATTCGCGTAGCCGTCGTCGGCGTGGGCAACTGCGCCGCGTCGCTGGTACAGGGAGTCGAGTACTACAAGGACGCCGATCCGGCGTCGAAGGCCCCCGGCCTGATGCACGTCCAGTTCGGTGACTACCACGTCAAGGACATCGAGTTCGTCGCCGCGTTCGACGTGGACGCCAAGAAGGTCGGCCTCGACCTGGCGGACGCCATCGGCGCCTCGGAGAACAACACCATCAAGATCTGCGACGTGCCGAACACCGGTGTGAAGGTCCGGCGTGGCCACACCCTCGACGGTCTCGGCAAGTACTACCGCGAGACCATCGAGGAGTCCGACGCCGAGCCGGTCGACGTCGTCAAGATCCTCAAGAAGAAGCAGGTCGACGTCCTCGTCTGCTACCTGCCCGTCGGTTCCGAGGCCGCGGCGAAGTTCTACGCCCAGTGCGCCATCGACGCCAAGGTCGCCTTCGTCAACGCCCTCCCGGTCTTCATCGCCGGCACCAAGGAGTGGGCGGACAAGTTCACCGAGGCGGGCGTCCCGATCGTCGGCGACGACATCAAGTCGCAGGTCGGCGCCACGATCACGCACCGCGTGATGGCGAAGCTGTTCGAGGACCGGGGTGTGGTCCTGGACCGCACGATGCAGCTGAACGTCGGCGGCAACATGGACTTCAAGAACATGCTCGAGCGCGACCGCCTGGAGTCCAAGAAGATCTCCAAGACACAGGCCGTCACCTCCCAGATCCGTGACCGCGAACTGGGCGCCGACAACGTCCACATCGGCCCGTCCGACTACGTGGCCTGGCTCGACGACCGCAAGTGGGCGTACGTCCGCCTGGAGGGCCGTGCGTTCGGCGACGTCCCGCTGAACCTGGAGTACAAGCTGGAGGTCTGGGACTCCCCGAACTCCGCCGGTGTCATCATCGACGCCGTGCGCGCCGCGAAGATCGCCAAGGACCGCGGTATCGGCGGCCCGATCCTCTCCGCGTCGAGCTATTTCATGAAGTCCCCGCCGGTCCAGTACTTCGACGACGAGGCGCGGGAAAACGTCGAGAAGTTCATCAAGGGCGAAGTCGAGCGCTGAGAGGAGTCCAGCGCCGACGAAGCCCCAACAGGCTTGTCGCTCCTGCCCGTCGAGGGTCCCCGGGTCATCCGCCCGGGGACCTTCCTCGTATGTGAGGCTGTGCCCCATGGCTGTCGTACGTGACCTGCGGGTACTCCTGCACCTGAGGAACTTCCGGCGCCTGCTGGCCGTACGCCTGCTCTCCCAGGGCGCCGACGGCGTCTACCAGGTCGCACTCGCCGCGTACGTCGTCTTCTCGCCGGAGAAGCAGACCTCGGCGACCGCGATCGCCTCCGCCATGGCGGTACTGCTCCTGCCGTACTCTCTCGTCGGCCCTTTCGCGGGCGTCCTGCTGGACCGCTGGCGACGCCGCCAGGTCTTCCTGTACGGCAATCTGCTGCGCGCTCTGCTGGCATGCGTGACGGCCGTCCTGGTGCTGAGTCATGTTCCGGACTGGCTCTTCTACGTCTCGGCCCTCTGCGTCACCGCCGTCAACCGCTTCGTCCTGGCCGGACTCTCGGCGTCCCTGCCCCGCGTGGTCGACGACGAACGCCTGGTGATCGCCAACTCGCTCTCCCCGACAGCGGGCACGCTCGCTGCCACCGCAGGAGGCGGACTCGCCTTCGTCGTACGGCTGGCGGGCTCCGACTCCGACGCCGCGGTGGTCCTTCTGGGCGCGGCCCTGTACCTCTGCGCGTCGCTCTCCTCCCTGCGCCTCGACCCGGAACTGCTCGGCCCCGACCCCGAATTGGTGCAGCCCCGGCTGGGCGCAGCGCTCACCGGCACCGCACGCGGCCTGGCGGCAGGCGTACGGCATCTGCTGGAGCCCGGGCGCCGGGAGGCAGCCTGGTCGCTGGCCGCGATGACGCTGATGCGGTTCTGCTACGGCGCCCTGACGGTCATGGTCCTCATGCTCTGCCGGTACGCCTTCTCGGACGACTCCGACGACGGGCTGGCCCTGCTGGGCCTCGCGGTGGGCATCTCCGGGGCGGGATTCTTCGTCGCGGCCGTCATGACCCCGGCAGGGGTCGCGCGTCTCGGACCCGGCGGCTGGATCGTGGTGTGCGCCGGCGCGGCAGCGGTCCTGGTGCCCGGGCTCGGCCTGGCGTTCACCGAGGTGCCCATGCTGATCGCGGCGTTCGTCCTGGGCCTCGTCACCCAGGGCTCGAAGATCGCCACCGACACGATCGTCCAGTCCTCGGTCGCCGACGGATTCCGCGGCCGGATCTTCTCCGTCTACGACGTCCTGTTCAACGTCGCCTTCGTCGGCGCGGCCGGAGTGGCGGCCCTGATGCTCCCTGGAGACGGCCGCTCGGTGCCGCTCTTGGTCACAATCGCCGTTATCTACGGGGCAATTGCTGTGACTATGGCCCGCTTTGAGCGTCAGTAAGTGTCACATGAAGGCCACAGAGAACGTTTGAAGTACAGAGTTGTCAGTGGGTCCCGGTAATTTACGTGCGTCTTACTTCACGCCAAGCGCACCCACAGCCTAGGGGGACCTCCAAAGTGACCACTCCGCCGCCACAGGACCAGACTCCGACCACTCCCGCGACCGTCCCGCCGGCGGCTCCCCAGCAGCCGTACCCGCCGCACCAGGGCGCCCCGTTCCAGGGAGCCCCGGTCCCGCCGCCCGCGCCGGCCAACCGCTTCAGCAAGAAGCTGCTGCGCATAGGCGTGTTCATCGTGGTCGCGATAGCCATCGCCGGCGGCAAGTGGTACTTCGGTCAGAGTGACGCCGAGACGACGGCCGTGGGCGCCTGCATGCACAACGACGGTTCGGACACGAACGCCGACCTCAACGAGGTGGACTGCACGTCCAGCGACGCCCAGTACAAGGTTGTCCAGAAGTTCGACAACACCAGCGACCCCGACAAGTGCGAGGCCGTCACGGAGTCGACGATCGCCTACTACCAGCAGGGCGGCAGCCACGACGTCGTGCTCTGCCTCAAGGAAGTCTGAGCAGAAGCGGCTG
>NZ_AEJB01000633.1 GCF_000331005.1 Streptomyces turgidiscabies Car8 | reverse complement strand
GGCGCCTCGGGAGCCCCCTACCGGCTCGCCACCTCCGGCTGGATCGACGCGGCCGTCATCAACGCCGGCGACGGCACCCACCAGCACCCCACGCAGGCCCTGCTCGACGCCTTCACCATGCGCCGCCGCCTGGTCGGCCGGGACGCCGGCATCGGGCAGGACCTCGCCGGCAAGCGCATCACCCTGGTCGGCGACATCCTGCACAGCCGCGTCGCCCGCTCCAACGTCGATCTGCTGCACACCCTCGGCGCCGAGGTCACCCTCGTCGCCCCGCCGACCCTGGTGCCGGTCGGGGTCGAGAGCTGGCCCTGCGAGGTCTCGTACGACCTGGACAGCACCCTGCCGAAGTCCGACGCGGTGATGCTGCTGCGCGTGCAGCGGGAGCGGATGAACGCAGCGTTCTTCCCGACCGAGCGCGAGTACTCGCGGCGCTACGGCCTCGACGGCGACCGTATGGCGCGGATGCCGGAGCACGCCATCGTGATGCACCCCGGGCCGATGGTCCGCGGTATGGAGATCACCGCCGAGGTGGCCGACTCGGAGCGCTGCACGGCGATCGAGCAGGTCACCAATGGTGTCTCCATCCGGATGGCCGTGCTCTATCTGCTGCTCGGCGGCAACGAACCCGCCGTCACCCACACCCGTACCGAGGAGAAGTAAGTCACATGAGCAAGATCCTTATTCGTGGTGCACGGGTGCTCGGTGGCGAGCCTCAGGACGTCCTGATCGACGGCGGGACCATCGCAGCCGTCGGCGCCGGGCTGTCCGACGAAGGCGCCGAGGTCGTCGAGGCCGAGGGGAAGGTCCTGCTGCCGGGGCTCGTCGACCTCCACACGCATCTGCGGGAGCCGGGGCGCGAGGACTCCGAGACCGTGCTGACCGGGACCCGGGCCGCCGCGAGCGGCGGCTACACGGCCGTGTTCGCCATGGCCAACACCTTCCCGGTCGCCGACACCGCCGGTGTGGTCGAGCAGGTCTACCGGCTCGGGCAGGAGCACGGCTACTGCGACGTCCAGCCCATCGGCGCGGTCACCGTCGGCCTGGAGGGCAAGAAGCTCGCCGAACTGGGCGCCATGCACGAGTCGGCCGCCGGTGTCACCGTCTTCTCCGACGACGGCAAGTGCGTCGACGACGCCGTGATCATGCGGCGCGCCCTGGAGTACGTGAAGGCCTTCGGCGGAGTCGTCGCCCAGCACGCGCAGGAGCCTCGGCTGACCGAGGGCGCCCAGATGAACGAGGGCGTCGTGTCGGCCGAACTGGGTCTCGGGGGCTGGCCCGCCGTCGCCGAGGAGTCGGTCATCGCGCGCGACGTGCTGCTCGCCGAGCACGTCGGCTCCCGCGTCCACATCTGCCACCTGTCGACCGCCGGGTCCGTCGAGATCGTCCGCTGGGCCAAGTCCCGGGGCATCGACGTCACCGCCGAGGTGACCCCGCACCACCTCCTCCTCACCGACGAGCTGGTCCGGACGTACAACCCGGTCTACAAGGTCAACCCGCCGCTGCGCACCGAGCGCGACGTGCTGGCCCTGCGTGAGGCGCTCGCCGACGGCACCATCGACATCGTCGCCACCGACCACGCCCCGCACCCGCACGAGGACAAGGACTGCGAGTGGGCCGCCGCCGCCATGGGCATGGTCGGCCTGGAGACCGCGTTGTCAGTGGTCCAGGAGACGATGGTGGACACCGGACTCCTTGACTGGGCGACCGTCGCCGACCGTATGTCCTTCGCCCCCGCGCGCATCGGGCGGGCCACGGGCCACGGCCGCCCCGTCTCGGCAGGTGAGCCCGCCAACCTCACGCTCGTCGACACGGCATACCGTGGGTCCGTGGACCCCGCGGGCTTCGCCTCCCGCAGCCGCAACACCCCGTACGAGGGCCGTGAGCTGCCGGGCCGTGTCACGCACACGTGGCTCCGGGGCAAGGCCACGCTCGTCGACGGGAAGCTCGCGTGACATCACTGCCGCATTTGACGTACGTCGCCGCCGAACAGAAGTCGGCGGAGGTGACCGACTGGGCCGCCCGGGTGGGCTGGCTGGTCGGGCTCGCCCTCTTCGTGGCGCTCATCTACTGGCTGATGCGCGAGGGCTGGAAGTGGCGCGGCACGCTCCAGGGAGACCTGCCCGAGCTGCCTGTCGCGCCGGACGAGCCCGGTGCGGCGAGACTGACCTTGCTGTCGATGAGCGGCCGCTACCACGGCTCCACCACCGCGGGGCAGTGGCTGGACCGCATCGTGGCGCACGGCCTCGGCACCCGCAGCCGGGTCGAGCTGACACTGACGGACGCGGGACTGGACGTCGTACGCCCCGGGGCGGCCGACTTCTTCGTCCCCGTGGAGGCACTGCGCGAGGCCCGGCTCGACAAGGGCATCGCGGGGAAGGTCCTCTCCGAGGGCGGCCTGCTGGTCGTCACCTGGGAGCACGGCGGCAAGCTGCTCGACTCCGGCTTCCGCTCCGACCGCGCGGCAGAGCACGGCGAGTGGGTCCGGACCCTGAACCAGATGATCAACAAGACGACGGAAACGGAAGGCGCACGATGACGACCTCCACCCGGGGAGCCACCAAAACTCCCGCCGTACTCGTCCTGGAGGACGGCCGGATCTTCCGCGGCCGTGCCTACGGGGCCGTGGGGGTGACCTTCGGAGAGGCCGTCTTCTCCACCGGGATGACCGGCTACCAGGAGACCCTCACCGACCCGTCGTACCACCGCCAGGTGGTCGTGATGACCGCCCCGCACGTCGGCAACACCGGCGTCAACGACGAGGATCCCGAGTCTCGGCGGATCTGGGTCGCGGGCTATGTCGTACGGGACCCCGCGCGCGTGCCCTCCAACTGGCGCTCCCGGCGCTCCCTCGACGACGAGCTGCGCGAGCAGGGCGTGGTAGGCATCTCCGGCATCGACACGCGCGCGTTGACGCGTCATCTGCGGGAGCGCGGCGCCATGCGCGTCGGCATCTTCTCCGGTGCGGCACTGCCCGACGACGCAGCGATGCTCGCCGAGGTCCGCCAGGCCCCCGAGATGACGGGCGCCGATCTCTCGGCCGAGGTCGCCACCAAGGAGGCGTACGTCGTCCCCGCGATCGGCGAGAAGAAGTTCACCGTCGCCGCCGTCGACCTCGGCATCAAGGGCATGACCCCGCACCGGATGGCCGAGCGGGGCATCGAGGTGCACGTGCTGCCCGCCACCGCGACAGTGGAGGACGTGTACGCCGTCAGCCCCGACGGGGTGTTCTTCTCCAACGGGCCGGGCGACCCGGCCACCGCCGACCACCCGGTCGCGCTGATGCGGGCGGTTCTGGAGCGCGGCACGCCGCTCTTCGGCATCTGCTTCGGCAACCAGATCCTGGGACGCGCGCTCGGCTTCGGCACGTACAAGCTGAAGTACGGCCACCGGGGCATCAACCAGCCCGTGCAGGACCGTACGACCGGCAAGGTCGAGGTGACCGCCCACAACCACGGCTTCGCCGTGGACGCGCCCCTCGACCGGGTCTCCGAGACGCCGTTCGGACGCGCCGAGGTTTCGCACGTCTGCCTGAACGACCAGGTCGTGGAAGGGCTCCAGCTGCTCGACCGGCCCGCGTTCAGCGTCCAGTACCACCCCGAAGCGGCAGCGGGCCCGCATGACGCCGCCTACCTGTTCGACCGCTTCACGTCTTTGATGAGCACAGTCCAGTTGGAGGGCCAGCGTGCCTAAGCGCACCGATATCCAGTCCGTCCTGGTCATCGGCTCCGGCCCGATCGTCATCGGCCAGGCCGCCGAGTTCGACTACTCCGGCACCCAGGCGTGCCGCATTCTGCGCGCCGAGGGCATCCGGGTCATCCTGGTGAACTCCAACCCGGCGACGATCATGACCGACCCGGAGATCGCCGACGCCACCTACGTCGAGCCGATCACCCCGGAGTTCGTCGAGAAGATCATCGCCAAGGAGCGGCCCGACGCGCTGCTGCCCACCCTCGGCGGTCAGACAGCCCTGAACACCGCGATCTCCATGCACGAGCAGGGAGTGCTGGAGAAGTACGGTGTCGAGCTGATCGGCGCCAACGTCGAGGCGATCAACAAGGGCGAGGACCGCGACCTCTTCAAGGGTGTCGTCGAGGCCGTCCGCGCGAAGATCGGACACGGCGAGTCCGCCCGCTCGGTCATCTGCCACACCATGGACGACGTGATCGGGGGCGTCGAGACACTCGGCGGCTACCCCGTCGTCGTCCGGCCCTCCTTCACCATGGGCGGCGCCGGTTCCGGCTTCGCGCACGACGAGGAGGAGCTGCGCCGCATCGCCGGCCAGGGCCTGACCCTGTCTCCCACCACCGAGGTGCTCCTGGAGGAGTCCATCCTCGGCTGGAAGGAGTACGAGCTGGAGCTGATGCGGGACAAGCACGACAACGTGGTTGTCGTCTGTTCCATCGAGAACTTCGACCCCATGGGCGTGCACACCGGCGACTCGATCACCGTCGCGCCCTCGATGACGCTGACCGACCGCGAGTACCAGCGGCTGCGTGACATCGGCATCGCGATCATCCGCGAGGTCGGGGTCGACACCGGCGGCTGCAACATCCAGTTCGCGGTCAACCCGGACGACGGCCGCATCATCGTCATCGAGATGAACCCGCGCGTGTCGCGTTCCTCGGCCCTCGCGTCGAAGGCGACCGGCTTCCCGATCGCCAAGATCGCCGCGAAGCTGGCCGTGGGCTACACCCTGGACGAGATCCCGAACGACATCACGGAGAAGACCCCGGCCTCCTTCGAACCGACGCTCGACTACGTCGTCGTGAAGGCCCCCCGGTTCGCGTTCGAGAAGTTCCCGTCGGCCGACTCCACCCTCACCACGACCATGAAGTCGGTCGGCGAGGCCATGGCCATCGGCCGCAACTTCACCGAGGCCCTGCAGAAGGCGCTGCGCTCGCTGGAGAAGAAGGGGAGCCAGTTCACGTTCGTCGGCGAGCCCGGCGACAAGGCCGAGCTGCTGGCGGAGTCCGTGCGGCCGACCGACGGGCGCATCAACTCCGTCATGCAGGCCATCCGCGCGGGCGCCACCCCCGAGGAGGTCTTCGAGGCCACGAAGATCGACCCGTGGTTCGTCGACCAGCTGTTCCTGATCAAGGAGATCGCGGACGAGCTGGCAGAGGCGGAGCGGCTGAACCCCGACCTCCTGGCCGAGGCCAAGCGGCACGGCTTCTCCGACCAGCAGATCGCCGAGATCCGGGGCCTGCGCGAGGACGTCGTACGCGAGGTGCGGCACGCCCTGGGTGTACGCCCGGTGTACAAGACGGTCGACACCTGCGCCGCCGAGTTCGCGGCGAAGACGCCGTACTTCTACTCCTCCTACGACGAGGAGAGCGAGGTCGCGCCGCGTGAGAAGCCGGCCGTCATCATCCTCGGCTCCGGCCCCAACCGGATCGGCCAGGGCATCGAGTTCGACTACTCCTGTGTCCACGCCTCCTTCGCCCTGAGCGACGCGGGCTACGAGACCGTGATGGTCAACTGCAACCCCGAGACGGTCTCCACGGACTACGACACCTCCGACCGCCTGTACTTCGAGCCGCTGACCCTCGAGGACGTGCTGGAGATCGTCCACGCGGAGTCCCTCGCGGGCCCGATCGCGGGCGTGATCGTGCAGCTCGGCGGCCAGACCCCGCTGGGCCTCGCGCAGGCCCTCAAGGACAACGGCGTGCCGGTCGTGGGCACCCCGCCCGAGGCCATCCACGCCGCCGAGGACCGGGGCGCCTTCGGCCGCGTCCTCGCGGAGGCCGGCCTCCCGGCCCCCAAGCACGGCACGGCGACCACCTTCACCGAGGCCAAGGCGATCGCGGACGAGATCGGCTACCCGGTCCTCGTACGCCCGTCCTACGTCCTCGGTGGACGCGGCATGGAGATCGTCTACGACGAGACCCGGCTGTCCTCCTACATCGCCGAGTCGACCGAGATCAGCCCCTCCCGGCCGGTCCTGGTCGACCGCTTCCTCGACGACGCGATCGAGATCGACGTCGACGCCCTGTACGACGGCGAGGAGCTGTACCTCGGTGGCGTCATGGAGCACATCGAGGAGGCCGGTATCCACTCCGGCGACTCGGCGTGCGCGCTGCCCCCGATCACCCTGGGCGGCTTCGACATCAAGCGGCTGCGGACCTCGACCGAGGCCATCGCGCGCGGGGTCGGCGTCCGGGGCCTGATCAACATCCAGTTCGCGATGGCCGGCGACATCCTGTACGTCCTGGAGGCCAACCCGCGCGCGTCCCGTACGGTCCCCTTCACCTCGAAGGCGACCGCGGTGCCGCTGGCGAAGGCCGCCGCCCGGATCTCGCTCGGCGCGACCGTCGCCGAACTGCGGGCCGAGGGACTGCTTCCGGCGAACGGCGACGGCGGCGAACTGCCGCTGGACGCGCCGATCTCCGTCAAGGAGGCCGTCATGCCCTGGAACCGCTTCCGCGACACCTCCGGGCGTGGCGTCGACACCGTGCTCGGCCCGGAGATGCGGTCCACCGGCGAGGTCATGGGCATCGACTCCGTCTTCGGCACGGCGTACGCCAAGTCGCAGGCCGGCGCGTACGGCCCGCTGCCGACGAAGGGACGCGCCTTCATCTCGGTGGCCAACCGCGACAAGCGCTCGATGATCTTCCCGGCCCGCGAACTGGTCGCCCACGGCTTCGAGCTCCTCGCCACCTCCGGCACGGCCGAGGTCCTCAAGCGCAACGGACTCAACGCGAAGATCGTCCGCAAGCAGTCCGAGGGCACCGGCCCGAACGGCGAGAAGACCATCGTCCAGCTCATCCACGACGGCGAGGTCGACCTCATCGTCAACACCCCGTACGGCACCGGGGGCCGCCTCGACGGCTACGAGATCCGTACGGCGGCCGTGGCCCGGTCCGTGCCGTGCCTGACGACCGTCCAGGCGCTCGCCGCGGCCGTCCAGGGCATCGACGCCCTCAAACACGGTGACGTGGGCGTGCGTTCGCTCCAGGAACACGCCGAACATCTGACCGCGGCCCGCGACTAGCAGCTCCGCTGGTTCCGCGGTTCGGTTCGTCGGCCGCGGGCCGGTGGGGGGCTGGTCGCGCAGTTCCCCGCGCCCCTTCCGGGGCGCGGTCGCGCACCCGACTTCCCCGAGGGGGGCCCGCGGCCGACGAACCGAACCGCGGAACCAGCGGAGCTGCTAGTCGCGGGCCGCGGTCAGATGTTCGGCGTGTTCCTGGAGCGAACGCACGCCCACGTCACCGTGTTTGAGGGCGTCGATGCCCTGGACGGCCGCGGCGAGCGCCTGGACGGTCGTCAGGCAC
>NZ_AEJB01000632.1 GCF_000331005.1 Streptomyces turgidiscabies Car8 | reverse complement strand
TCGCCCCCGCCGCCCCTACCCGTCCCATCCCGTACCTGGGGGCTGCGCCCCCAGACCCCCCTGTCGCGCTGAACGCGCTCGTCCTCAAGCGCCGGACGGGCTGAAGGTGCCGGCCGGGGCTGAAAAGGGGTCTGGTCATTGCGTTCGGCGGCGGAGGGTTGCTGCGCCCAGGGTGAGGACCAGTAGGGCACAGGCCGCGACGATCAGGGCGTCTCGTACGAAGGCGGTTGTGATGTCGGCGTGGGTGAGGACCTCGTTCATGCCGTCCACCGCGTAGGACATGGGGAGGACGTCGGAGATCGCTTCGAGGACCGGGTGCATGTTGGAGCGGGGAGTGAAGAGGCCGCAGAGGAGGAGTTGGGGGAAGATCACCGCCGGCATGAACTGGACCGCCTGGAACTCCGAGGACGCGAAGGCCGAGACGAAGAGGCCCAGGGCGGTACCCAGGAGGGCGTCCAGCAGGGCCACCAGGAGAAGCAGCCAGGGGGAGCCCATGACGTCGAGGCCCAGCAGCCAGACCGCCAGACCTGTGGCCAGGGCCGACTGGATGATCGCGAGGATTCCGAAGGCCAGGGCGTAGCCGGCGATGAGGTCGCCCTTGCCGAGGGGCATGGCGAGGAGGCGCTCGAGGGTGCCCGAGGTGCGTTCGCGCAGGGTGGCGATCGAGGTCACCAGGAACATCGTGATGAGGGGGAAGATCCCGAGGAGCGATGCGCCGATGCCGTCGAAGGTCTGCGCGCTGCCGTCGAAGACGTAGCGGAGCAGGATCAGAAGCAGGCTCGGGAGCACGATCAGCATCGCGATGGTGCGGGGGTCGTGCCGGAGTTGCGCCAGGACCCGGATCGCGGTGGCGATGGTTCGGGAGGCGTTCAGGGGTGTTGTGGGGGTTGAGGCTGTGGGAGAGGGGGTGAGGGCTGTGTTGGCGGTGCCGGTCATTTGGATTGCTCCCTCTCTTTTGCCTGCGGGTTTTTCGCCTCGTCCACCAGGTGGAGGAACGCCGCTTCCACCGTGTCCGTCGATGTGCGGGTACGGAGCGCGTCCGGGGTGTCGTCGGCGAGGAGTTCGCCCTCGCGCATGAGGAGGAGGCGGTGGCAGCGTTCGGCTTCGTCCATGACGTGGGACGAGATGAGGAGCGTCGCTCCGCGGGTGGCCGCGATGGTGTGGAACAGGGCCCATAGGTCGCGGCGGAGGACGGGGTCCAGGCCCACCGTCGGTTCGTCCAGGACCAGGAGTTCGGGGGTGCCGAGTAGCGCCACCGCCAGGGATACGCGGCTGCGCTGGCCGCCGGAGAGGTTGCCCGCGAGGGCGTCGGCGCGGGTGGTGAGGTCGACGTCGGCGATGGCTCGGGTGACGTTCTCGTGGCGGCGTTCGGCGGCTGCGCGGCCGGGGTCGAGGATCGCGGCGAAGTAGGCCAGGTTCTGGCGGACCGTCAGGTCGTCGTAGACCGAGGGGGCCTGGGTCACGTAGCCGATGCGGGTTCGGAGGGTGGCGTGGCCGGCGGGGTGGCCCAGGACGTCCAGGATGCCGGTGACGTTGGCCTGCGTGCCGACGATCGCCCGCATGAGGGTCGACTTTCCACAGCCCGAGGGGCCGAGCAGGCCGGTGATCTCGCCGCGCGGGACGGTGAAGTCGAGGCCGTGGAGGACGTTGCGGGTGCCTCGTACGACGGTGAGGGCTTGGGCTTGGACGGCCCTTCCAGGAGGGGGGTCGCTGTAATTCATCATGTGATGAATAATGCTCTCGGGTCGAGGGTGCGTCAAGTGCGGCGGACATGCGTGTGCG
>NZ_AEJB01000631.1 GCF_000331005.1 Streptomyces turgidiscabies Car8 | reverse complement strand
TCGCGGAGATCCACCGGACCGCCGCCAAGGGCGCCAAGGCGATCTCCTTCCCGGAGAACCCGGCGCCTCGCGGTCTGCCCTCCTTCCACACCGACCACTGGGACCCGGTGTTCTCGGCGGCCGAGGAGACCCGCCGCCACCGCTACCGCCACGAACAACAACACGAGCGCACCGGCCATCACCCGGTTCCGGATTTTCGGATTCACGCGCCGAGCCTAACCGGCCGCGCCGAGGGGCCAACGGGCGACCACCTCGTACCGGGGCTGTTCCCCCGGCACCCCCGACTTCGGCAGATTGCTGCGTACGAGCGCGAGGTCGTCCACCGTCCACGTGCGACTCGTGAACGCGTCCAGGGCCTCGACGTACGGCCGCACCTCGAAGGCCTCGCGGCTGCGCGCCACGGTGAGGTGGGCCTGGTAGCGCCGGTGCTCCCCCATGTCGACGCCCGCCTTCCGGCCCGCCGCCTCCGCCCGGTCGGCCAGCAGGCGCAGCACGTTCACATCACCGGCGGCGCCCGCCCACAGCGCCCGCCCGTGACCGAACTGCCCGCCGCCGCACACCGACAGCGCGAACGCGTCCGTACGGTGGGCGGCCCGCTCCAGCCGCTCAGACAGCTCCGGTACGACGTCCTCGTCCACCTCGCCGTAGAAGGCGAGGGTGAAGTGCCAGCCGGGTACGCCGGTCCAGCGCAGCCCGTCCGCACCCGGCAGACCCCTCAACCCGGCCACCGCGACGGCGAGTTGCCCGGCGACGTCCTCGGGCGGCAGTACGGCGGCGAACAGCCGGACCGTGTTCATGGCACTCATACGGCTCACCGTACTCACGCCACCGAGGTCACCGGCTCCCGCCGTCCCTCGTCCTGCGCCTGGTCCTGCTGCTGCGCCGGCTGCCCCGTCCGCCGCTGTGCGTCTCCCTGCCGCTTGACGAGGCTGACGCGTGGGTGTCCGGAGTTCCAGTCGGCGGAGACTCTCAGACCGCCCACGCGGGCCAGGACCAGGCCGACCGTCAGGGCGGCGGCCGTCGCGACGACGCCGCCGAAGGCGAGGCCGACCCGGGGGCCGTACGCGTCCGTGATCCAGCCGACCAGCGGTGCGCCCAGCGGCGTACCGCCCATGAAGACCATCATGAACAGGGCCATGACCCGGCCTCGCATGGCGGGGTCCGTGGCCATCTGGACCGAGGTGTTGGCCGTGACGTTGACCGTGAGGCCGGCGATCCCGATCGGGATCATCAGCAGCGCGAACAGCCACAGGGACGGGGCCACCGATGCGACGATCTCCAGCGCGCCGAAGACCACGGCCGCCGCGACGAGGACGCGCAGCTTCGCCGTACCGCGCCGGGCGGCGAGCAGGGCACCCGCCAGGGAACCGACCGCCATCAGGGTGTTGAAGAAGCTGTACGCGCCGGCGCCGGCGTGGAAGACGTCGTCCGCGTACGCCGAGAGGACGACCGGGAAGTTGAAACCGAAGGTGCCGATGAACCCGACGAGGATGATCGGCCAGACCAGCTCGGGCCGTCCGGCGACATAGTGCAGGCCCTCGCGCAGCTGGCCCTTGGCGCGCGGTGCCCGCTCCACGGCGATCAGTTCCCGGCCGCGCATGAGCAGCAGGGCGGCCATGGGGGCGACGAAGGACAGCCCGTTGAAGAGGAAGGCCCAGCCCGTGCCGACGCCGGTGATCATCAGACCGGCGACGGCGGGTCCGACGAGACGTGCGGACTGGAAGTTCGCGGAGTTGAGGCTGACGGCGTTCTGCAGCTGCCCGGGCTCGACCATCTCGGACACGAAGGACTGGCGGGCCGGGTTGTCGACGACCGTGGCGAGACCGACGGCGAAGGCGGCGAGGTAGACGTGCCAGACCTCGACGCCACCCGTGAGCGTCAGGGCGGCGAGCACGAGGCCGGTGACGGCCATCATCGCCTGCGTGACGAGCAGGGTGGGGCGCTTGGGCAGCCGGTCGACGAGGACTCCGCCGTACAGCCCGAAGAGCAGCATCGGCAGGAACTGGAGCGCGGTCGTGATGCCGACGGCGGCCGAGGATCCGGTGAGGCTGAGGACCAGCCAGTCCTGGGCGATGCGCTGCATCCAGGTGCCGGTGTTCGAGACGACCTGGCCGAGGAAGAAGAGGCGGTAGTTGCGCACCCGCAGCGAGCTGAACATGGAGGACCGGGCGGGCGGCGTGGCCGTGGTGGCGGGATCAGGGGTGCTGGAGCCGGGGCCGGGGCCGGGGAGCGCAGAATCCGGTTCGGAGACCGCGGAAGCCGGAGTCGGACCGGGAGCGGAAGTGGGTGCGGTGACGGAATCGGGGACGGGCTGGAGCTCGTGGGCGAGCTGCGGCTCGGGGACGGGCTGGAGCTCGGTGACGGGCTGGAGCTCGTGGGCGAGCTGCGGCTCGGGGACGGGCTGGAGCTCGGGGACGGGCTGGAGCTCGTGGGCGAGCTGCGGCTCGGTGACAGGCTGGAGCTCGGTGACGGGCTGGAGCTCGTGGGCGAGCTGCGGCTCGGTGACAGGCTGGAGCTCGGGGACGGGCTGGAGCTCGTGGGCGAGCTGCGGCTCGGGGACAGGCTGAGGTTCGTGGGCGAGCTGGGGGTCGTGGGCGGCTGGTGCGGGTGCGGAGTCTGCTCCGGTTCCCGAACTCAAAGAAATTCGCCTCCTTGCTGGGTCCTGACTACAGATGCGCGAGCTTCTCCAGGACGGGGGCGGCGGCGCGCAGTTTCGCCCACTCGTCCTCGTCGAGGTTGTCGACGAGGCCGGCCAGCCAGGCGTTCCGCTTACGACGGCTCTCTTCGAGCATCGCTTCGGCCTGCTCGGTCTGGGTGACGACCTTCTGGCGCCGGTCCTCGGGATGCGGCTCCAGTCGGACCAGCCCCTTGCCCTCCAGCAACGCGACGATACGGGTCATGGAGGGTGGCTGCACGTGCTCCTTGCGAGCCAGCTCGCCCGGTGTGGCCGAGCCGCAGCGGGCAAGGGTGCCCAGCACCGACATCTCGGTGGGGCTCAGCGACTCGTCGACGCGCTGGTGCTTGAGTCGGCGCGAGAGGCGCATCACGGCGGAGCGCAGTGAGTTCACGGCGGCAGCGTCGTCGCCATGGGTTAGGTCCGGCATGTTCTTTAGCCTAACTCATTACTCTGACTAAAGACCACTCCCGACGCGCCGAATCGCCCGTGAGAAGGGCCACTGAACCTCCACATCACCCTTACGAGTGAATCGACAGCAAAAAGCCCCCCGCCGCCCCGTATCGGCCCGCGACCCTCGTCTCCATGGGGACCAACGTGCTCAGCCTGCGGATAGACGGGGAGCTGCTCGACCGGCTCCGGGACCATGCGGCGAAAAGGGGAGTGAGCGTCCAGGACTACGTGGTCCAGACGCTCATCCGGAACGACTTCGACGAACGGTTCCAGAGCGCGGTCGAGGAGACGGAGAGGTTCTACGGGGTGCCGTAGGACGTCCCGGGGATCGGGCCGGGTCAGATCAGGCCCAGCGCCGGCATCAGGTAGTAGAACCCGAAGACGGCGGCGACGACGTACATGGCGACCGGGATCTCGCGTCCGCGACCGGCCGCCAGCCGCAGCACCACGAAGGTGATGAAGCCCATGCCGATGCCGTTGGTGATCGAGTAGGTGAAGGGCATCATCACCATCGTCACGAAGGCCGGGATCGCGATGGTGTGGTCGGCCCAGTCGATCTCCCTGACCGAGCCGGCCAGGATCAGGAAGCCGACGGCGAGCAGGGCCGGGGTGGCCGCCTGCGACGGGACCATCGTGGCGACGGGGGTCAGGAACAGCGCGACGGCGAAGAGCGAACCGGTGACCACGTTCGCGAACCCGGTGCGCGCCCCCTCCCCCACCCCGGCGGTGGACTCGACGAAGCAGGTGGTGGCGGAGGAGGAGCTGACACCACCGGCGGCGACGGCGATGCCGTCGACGAACAGGACCTTGTTGATGCCGGGCATGTTGCCCTGCGCGTCGGTGAGCCTGGCCTCGTCGCTGACGCCCATGATCGTGCCCATCGCGTCGAAGAAGCACGAGAGCAGGACGGTGAAGACGAAGAGGGTGCCGGTCAGCACGCCGACCTTGCCGAACCCGCCGAAGAGACTGACCTTGCCGATGAGCCCGAAGTCGGGGCTGGCGACCGGGTTGCCGGGCCACTTGGGCGTGGTGAGCCCCCAGGAGGGCACGGTCGCGACCGCGTTGATGATCACGGCCAGCACGGTCATGGCGACGATCGAGATCAGGATCGCGCCGGGCACCTTGCGGGTGATCAGCGCGAGGGTGAGCAGGGTGCCCAGCACGAAGACGAGCACCGGCCAGCCGTTGAGGTGACCGTCGCCGCCGAGCTGCAGCGGAACGGTCGTCTGCGCGACGTCCGGGATCCGCGTCACGAACCCGGAGTCGACGAGCCCGATCAGCATGATGAACAGCCCGATACCGATCGCGATGCCCTTGCGCAGCCCCAGCGGCACGGCGTTCATGACGCGCTCACGAAGCCCCGTGGCGACGAGCAGCATGACGACGAGCCCGGCGAGTACGACCATCCCCATGGCGTCCGGCCAGGACATACGCGGCGCGAGCTGGAGCGCGACGACGGTGTTGACCCCGAGCCCGGCCGCCAGCGCGATGGGCACGTTGCCGACGACGCCCATGAGGAGTGTGGTGAAGGCGGCTGTCACGGCGGTGGCGGTGACCAGCTGTCCGCTGTCGAGGTGGTGGCCGTACATGTCCTTGGCGCTGCCGAGGATGATCGGGTTCAGCACGATGATGTAGGCCATCGCGAAGAAGGTGGCGAACCCGCCGCGGATCTCCCGGGGCAGGGTGCTGCCCCGCTCGGAGATCTTGAAATGGCGGTCGAGGGCCTTGGCGGGGGCCGAGGTGGACATGCGTGTGCTCGTGTTTCTGTAGACGTGTTGGGGTTTCGTACGAAAGAAAAGAGACAGAGTCAGGTCGTTTCAGTATGAATATATGTTGATGAAATGACCATCTCCGCGCGTAGACCACTGGTACACAAGGGATGCAGGAGACGCCCGGGGTCCGCGGAGCGCCCGCCGTCGGCCCTCGTAAGCTGTGCGCATGGCGAAGTGGACACCGAAGCACGAGGCGCCGGAGCCCCTGGAGGGCCCCGTCGTCGCCACCATCACGGGCGGCACGATCCTCTGGTTCGTCCTCTTCCTGGTCCAGCTCCCCTTCTACGGCTGGCAGAAGGACCACGGCCACGAGTGGTGGGTGTGGACGTGCCTCGCGGGCGCGGGGCTGGGCCTGTACGGGACCTGGTACGTACGGAAGCGGGATGCGGCGATCAGGTCGAGCACATCCAGCCCGGCCGGCCCGTCCGTCGACTGAGGGCAAGGCCCCACGAGGGCCCCTTAAGGGTCGGCAGCGGCACCTACAACCACGGCACCATTTCTCGCTCCGCCCCTCCTCCCCAGGTCGGATCTTTGGCGCACTCGGCGTGTGAAGCCCTAAATCCGCACGTACCGTCGAACACATGACGCACATCGACGCCGGCGCCGAACTCGATCCTGCGCACCCCGTCCCCCTCCCCGGCGCCGCGCCGGGCAAAGGGCCCCGCGGGAACGCCCCCGGCCTCACCGCCGCGGAAGTCGCCGAACGCGTCGCCCGCGGCGAGGTCAACGACGTCCCCGTACACAGCAGTCGCAGCGTCTCCGAGATCGTCCGCGCCAACGTCTTCACCCGGTTCAACGCGATCATCGGCGTGCTCTGGCTGATCACGATGTTCGTCGCCCCGTTCCAGGACACCCTGTTCGGGTACGTCATCCTCGCCAACACCGGCATCGGGATCATCCAGGAGTGGCGGGCGAAGAAGACCCTCGACTCCCTCGCCGTGATCGGCGAAGCCAGACCAACGGTCCGCCGCGACGGTGTCTCCGCCGAGGTGAGCACCTCCGGGATCGTCCTCGGGGACCTCATCGAGATCGGCCCCGGCGACAAGATCGTCGTGGACGGCGAGTGCGTCGAGGCCGACGGACTGGAGATCGACGAGTCGCTGCTCACCGGCGAGGCCGACCCCGTCGTCAAACAGCCCGGTGACCCCGTCATGTCGGGCAGCTTCGTCGTCGCGGGCGGCGGTGCCTTCACTGCCACGAAGGTCGGCCGGGAGGCGTACGCGGTCCAACTCGCCGAAGAGGCCTCCCGTTTCACTCTCGTCCACTCGGAACTCCGAACCGGGATCTCGACAATCCTCAAGTACGTGACCTGGATGATGGTGCCGGCCGCGATAGGCCTGTGCATCACCCAACTGGTCGTCAAGGACAACGATTTGAAGGACTCGATCGCCCGTACCGTCGGCGGCATCGTCCCGATGGTCCCGGAGGGCCTCGTCCTGCTCACCTCCGTCGCCTTTGCGATCGGTGTCATCCGGCTCGGCCGGAAGCAGGTCCTCGTACAGGAGTTGCCCGCGATCGAGGGCCTCGCGCGCGTCGACACGGTCTGCCTCGACAAGACGGGCACGCTGACCGAGGGCGGCATGGACGTGACCGAGCTGCGCTCCCTCAACGGCAGCGACGAGACCTACGTACGACGGGTCCTGGGCGCGCTCGGCGAGTCCGACCCCCACCCGAACGCCTCCCTCCAGGCCATCATCGACGCTTACCCGGACAGCGAGGACTGGCGCTGCACCGAGTCGCTGCCGTTTTCCTCGGCACGCAAGTACAGCGGCGCCTCGTTCAGCGAGGGCAACGGCGAGAGCAGTACGTGGCTGCTGGGTGCCCCGGACGTCCTGCTCTCCTCCGACAACCCGGCCGACACACCCGCCCTCAGCGAGACGGACCGGCTGAACCAGGCCGGCCTGCGCGTCCTGCTCCTCACCCGCACCACCCGCGAACTCGACCACCCGGAGGTCGTCACCGGCACCACCCCCACCGCCCTGGTCGTCCTGGAGCAGCGCCTGCGCCCCGACGCGGCGGACACCCTCCGCTACTTCGCCGAACAGGACGTCGAGGCGAAGGTCATCTCGGGCGACAACGCGGTGTCGGTCGGCGCGGTGGCGACCAAGCTGGGCCTGACCGGCACAACGGTCGACGCCCGCCAACTCCCCGCCGAAACCGACGACATGGCGAAGGCTCTCGACGAGGGCACGGTCTTCGGCCGGGTCACCCCGCAGCAGAAGCGGGACATGGTGGGCGCGTTGCAGTCACGCGGACACACGGTGGCGATGACGGGCGACGGCGTGAACGACGTACTCGCCCTCAAGGACGCCGACATCGGCGTGGCGATGGGTTCGGGCTCGGAGGCGACACGCGCGGTGGCCCAGATCGTCCTGCTCGACAACAGCTTCGCGACGCTGCCCTCGGTGGTCGCGGAGGGCCGCAGGGTCATCGGCAACATCACGCGGGTTGCCACCCTGTTCCTGGTGAAGACGGTCTACTCGGTCCTCCTGGCCGTCCTGGTGGTCTGCTGGCAGGTCGAATACCCGTTCCTGCCCCGCCACTTGACGCTGCTCTCCACCCTGACGATCGGCATCCCGGCGTTCTTCCTGGCCCTGGCCCCCAACAGGGAACGCGCGAAACCCCACTTCGTACGAAGGGTCATGCGCTACTCGATCCCGGGCGGAGTACTGGCGGCCGTAGCCACCTTCACCACTTACCTGATCGCCCGTCACCACTACACGGGCGAGGGCGCGTTGGACGCGGAGACGAGCGCGGCGACCCTGACCCTGTTCCTGATCTCCATGTGGGTACTGGCGATCATCGCCCGCCCCTACACCTGGTGGCGGCTCGCCCTGGTCGCGTCGATGGGCGCGGGCTTCCTGCTGGTGCTCGTCGTACCGTCACTCCAGGAGTTCTTCGCGCTGAAGCTGGTGGGCGCGACGATGCCGTGGATCGCGGTGGGTGTCGCGGCGGTGGCGGCGGCCATCCTGGAACTCCTGTGGAGGTGGGTGGACCGCCGCTTCCCGGCGTAGTGCTTACGAGCCGTACGACCTATCCGTACGAGCTGTGGGGAGCTCTACTTCACGTCGATGAAGTCCGCGGCGGCACTCGAACCCACGGTGGTCGCGGTGCCCGCGAAGACGTAGCGGAAGAACCCGTCGACGGTCGCCTTGACGGTGGTCTTCAGTTCGCCCGAGGCCGTCGTCTTGATGGTCTTGACGACGGTGTAGGCACTGGCCCCGTTCTTACGGAACTGCAGCTGCACCGGCTGGGTCGCGTACCCGGTGTAGTTGGGCCCGTCCCAGTTGGCACGGGTCAGCTTGCCGGTGACCGTGATGGTCGCGTTCTTCCTGACCGGCTCCGGGGTGGCGTTGACCGTCAGCTTGGAGAGACGGCGCACGGTGGTGGTGCCGAGGTCGCCCTGCTGGGCGATGCCGACCTTGGAGGGGTCGAAGTCGTTGCCCTCGGGGTCCTGACCGTTGAACGCGATGGCAATACCGCCCGCCGTCCAGCGGGCACCGGCGTCGGTGTTGGTCAGGTCGCCCTCACCGGGATAGATATCGAGGTTGGCCTTGCAGTTGGCGGTCGTCGTGGAGGTGGCGGTGCAGGTGCCGGCCTTCTCGCTGCCGAGCGTGTTACTGGGGTCGAGTTCGGAGCCCTCGTAGAGATAGGGACTGCTCGTGAAGTCGGAGGCCTTGATATTGACCTCGGTACCGTGGGTCATCGTGTAGGTGACCGGGACGACGAGGTGACCGCCTGCGCCGGCGTTGATCGACTTGGCGACCTTGAAGTTGGAGAAGGAGACGTTCAGCTTGTACGGCGCGACGCCGGCGACGGGCGAGGTGATGAACGCGGACTTGCCGGTCCCCAGGATCTTCGCGACGCTCGCGCGGTAGGTGGAGTCTCCGCCGGAAGCGTGGACATCGGCCTGCGCGGCCGGCACGGCGAGAGCGGAGAGGGCCAGGGCGCCGGAGACGGCGGCCACGGTGGCACGTATACGCATGCGTGTTCCCCACATGGAGATGGGACCCGACGGCGATCGTGCGCATGGCGCGCGTTCACCACGGGGCCCAAATGATCGTGGAGCCTGATGGCCCCCGTGATCAGATTCGATACGGGAGTGGTTGGTTGTGCGGAGGGGACGTAATTTTGCGCACCTCTTGCACACAGGTCCGCCGCCGACCCGGAGAACACGGAGGGTCGACGGCGGTTGCGTGCGTTTCACCAAACTTGCGGCGTATGTGGCGGCGGTTACTTCACATCGACGAAGTCGGGCGTGGCACCGATGGCGCCGGTGGTCGCCGTACCCGTGAAGACGTACCGGAAGTACCCGTCGGAGGCGGCCTTGACGGTGGTCTTCAGGTCGCCCTTGGTGGTCGTCTTGATGGTCTTGACGACGGTGTAGGCGCTCGTCCCGTTCTTACGGAACTGCAACTGCACCGGCTGGGTCGCGTACCCGGTGTAGTTGGCGCCGTCCCAGTTGGCGCGGGTCAGCTTGCCGGTGACCGTGATGGTCTTGCCCTTGACGACGGGCTCCGGGGTGGCGTTGACCGTCAGCTTCGCGGCACGCAGGAGGTTGGGGCCGGCGAGACGGTCCTTCTCCACTATTCCGACCTTCGAGGGGTCGAAGTCGTCGCTGCCGATGTCCTGGCCGTTCCAGGCCTCCGCGTAGGCGAACGCCTTCCACTTCCCGGCGCTCTCGTTGAACAGGTCCCGGGTCGGGTGGATGACGATCGACTGGGTGCAGTTGGCGACGGTCGCTGACGCGGCCGTGCAGTGGGCCCAGTCGTCGCCGAACAGCCCGAAGTCGGACTCCATGTACGAGGCGCCGTAGTACAGCTCGACGTCGGTGAAGAAGTCCTCGGCGGCGATGTCGACGTCGGCGCCGTGGGTCAGCGTGTAGGTGATCGGCACGGTCACCGTGCCGGTGACGCCCGCGACGATCGACTTACCGTTGTTGATCTTGATGTTGGAGAAGGAGGCGTTCAGGGCGTACGGCGTGCCGGCGTCGTCAGCGACGGCCGAGGTACTGAACGCGGACTTGCCGGAGGCAGCCTGACCGGCCGCGAGCATCTTGACCGCGTCCACGCGGGACACGGAACCGTCGGCCTGCGCGGCCGGCACGGCAAGGGCAGAGAGGGCCAGGGCGCCGGTGACGGCGGCCACGGTGGCACGTATGCGCATGCGTTTCCCCAAGTGGAGAAAGGGGGCCCGAAGGTGGTCGTCCTCACGGCTTGTCGTCACACCGGGGGCCCAAGTGATCGTTGAGTCAGTTGACCCGCATGCTCAGATCCGCGACGGGCGGGGATGGTTGTACGGAGATCAGGGATTCCCCGGCACCTCACCTGTGACGTCCGTCACTCTCGCAACTGGCGCCACACTGCCTGCAGAGCTCCGACCAGACACCGGACGAGGGGAGTCCAGAGTGAACAACTACAAACAAATAAGCCGGCTTGCCGCCTACCACCTCGAAGAGAGCTACGTCCTCGAAATTGAGGCTCGCCCAGGATCGCTGGCTTTCGAATTGGACCTGGCCCTGAGTACCGACCACCCGCTGCACGGTCCCGCTTCACCCGGCGAGAGGCATTGCTACCGACGCGGAAGGTTGGAGTTCTCGCCCTTAGCAGACCTCCACTGGACCGACCAAGGGACCCCACCCGCAAAGGATGCGACCGGCGAGCTGGATTACGGGAGCATCGACTCTCTTGAAGTGAATGGGAATCTGTACACCATTACAGGCGACTTCGGGCACATCTCCGTCACCGCCCTGGATCTGTCGATCCGCTTGCGTTCCCACCGGGCACCGACCGGCGGGCCAGTCAATGCGACAAACCGGAAATGAGGACTCATGAAGGTGGAAATCAGAGGTTCGACGATTCGTTCCGAGAAAGATCTGCATGAGATATTGTCGCGAGTTCTAGATTTCGGCCCCCACTACGGAGCCAATCTGAACGCTCTGTGGGATCGGCTGTCGACAGACGTGGAGCGCCCGGTCAAGATCATCTGGAAGGAATCGGGTCTCAGCAGAACGGCGCTGGGGGAGAATGAATTCAAAGTGATTCACGATCTCCTGCTCCGCGTCCAGTCGCAGGATCAATCCTTTGGATGGCCCGACCGCTTCTCCGTAACGTTCGAGTAGCATGCGCGAATCCCCGGCCTCGGGCTGGATCACAGACTGGAGATTGCGAATTGAGTTACCCGTTCGAGCACGGCACCGAGACCCTTTGGGACGCGGGATACCACAGCGGGAAGTTGTACGCCTCGCTTGCGCAGGGCACGGCTGAGTTCCTGGAGCTGCCGTCCGGGCTGACGCCCAACGCGCAAGGTGGCTGTGACGTGGACCCAATAGCGTTCCAGGCCTTCGTCGAGGGGCTCTACCGCAGCTACTCCGCGACCCGGAACGAGCTGCTGCACGGGCTGGTGCACGGATTGCTGCTGACCTCCCTCGTCCTCCTGGACCGAGCAGGGGGCTCAATTGGCCTGAGGCCGGAGCACCAGGATGCCTTCGTAAGCGAAAAGGCGGCCCTCGCGCGTTCGATGGGCACGTTGTAGGACGCGGCAACCGCAGGGTCTCCTCGAAGCCGAAGCACGAAGGCCGATGCCACCCTGGCTGGGCGGTACCGGCCTTCGTTCATCGTTCATCGTTCATCGTTCGCCATGCCTCGCACGAGCCCTGCGGCCCGCACCTCATCTACTTCACGTCGATGACGTCCCCGACCGCGTTGATCGGGGCCGTCGTCGACGAGCCCGCGAAGGCGTAGCGGTAGGTGCCGTCGACCGTGGCCTTCACCGTGGTCTTCAGGGCGCCGGCGGCACCCGCCTTGACCGTCTTGACGGTGGTGAAGGTGGTGGCGCCCTTCTTCTTGAACTGGAGGGTCACCGGGGCGTTGACGTAGCCCGTGTACTTGTTGGTGGCCCAGTTGGCGCGGGTCAGGGTGCCCTTGACCGTGATGGTCGCGTTCTTCCTGACCGGCTCCGGGGTGGCGTCGGTGGTCAGCTTCGAGTGGAACTTGATCTGGGTGGTGCCAAGGTTGCCCTGAGCCTTGTAGCCGCCCTCGTCCGTGACAGCGACAGCGACAGCGCCCACGTTCCAGGAACGCGCATCGGTGTTCCGGAGCCTGGCATCCTCACCGCTGGTGTGCAGGGCGAAGGAGGACTTGCAACTGGCTGTGGTCGACGAGGTGGCCGTGCAGGAACCGGGGTCTTCACCGCCGAGGCGAACCTTGTCCACGTCTACGGTCGTGCCGACGTAGAGGAACGGAAGGACGAAGAGCTTGTCCGAGCCGATGTCCAGCCCAGCCGCGTGCTTGAACGTGTACGTCACCGGGACGGTGGCGGTCCCCGTCGCCTTGGCGACGATCGGCTTGCCGTTGTTGATCGTGACCTTGGTGAAGGTGACGTCGGGCGCCGTCGCGGCCTGTGCGGCGGGCACGGCGAAGGCGGAGAGGGCCAGGGCGCCGGTGACGGCGGCCACAGTGGCACGAATACGCATGCGTTTCCCCAAGTGGAGAAAGGGGGCCCGGTGGTGCTCGTCCGTACGGATCCCTCCGTACCGCGTGCAGTCGCACCCGGGCCCAAATCATCTGGGAGTCTCTTGACTCGCTCGCTCAGATGCGTGACGGATGGGAATGGTTGTACGGAAGTTGCGGGATGTTGCGTAGAACACACTGCCTACGAGCCGATGGCCCGGCGACGCGGACACCTCGTGGGTATCCACGCCGCCTCGCCGCTCATCCACTCACCTCAGTCGAACCAGCGGTCCCGCGCCAGTTCGGTCGTCCTCGACGGGTCCTCGATCAGGGCCGCCACCTCGAACCGTCGCGGCCACTGGCCGGCCGCCCAGGCGAGGGCCGCCGCGACGCCCTCCAGCGTGGCGGCGTGCAGCACACCGTCAGGCGTCCTGCGCCAGTCCAGTTCCACGCCGTCCACGACGAGCTCCTCGTGCTCGACGTAGGTGGCCGGGGTCCCCGGACCGAGCAGGACCCGTACCGACTCCGGTACGTCGTGCTCCGCACCCTCCGACGTCACCTCGCCCGTGACCGACTCGCTCAGGCGCCGTACCTGGAACAGCTCGGCCAGTTCGGCCGCCTTCGCCGGGCGTACGGGGAGCAGCGGCACCCCCGATGTGAAGGGCAGCAGGTCGGGTGAGTCGACGACCACGGCGTCCGCCGCGTCCACGACCTCCACGTGGCCGTCGACCACCGCCCGCAAGTCGTCGGGCAGCGTGACCTGTTCCGGGTCGAGGTCGGTCAACGCGCCGTAGAGGGCGTGCAGTTGGGCGCCGGTCACCTCACGGTCGGGGTCGGCGAGGCGGTCCAGCAGTTCGGCGGCGCCGCCCGGCTCGTCGAGGAGGGCGGCGACCGTCGTGCGTACTCCCAGGGCCCGCAGCACCTGCTCGTCGTCGAACCCGGTGGCGTCGGCCTCCTCGTACAGGCCGCGCAGGAGCGGGTCGCCGCCCGCCGCCAGGAGACCGGCCGGGCGCCTTCCGTCCAGCACCGGGTTTCCGCGCAGCCACCAGGCGGTGTACGGCCGTACGAGTTCATGCGTGCCGTCGGGCAGCAGGACTCGCACCGGCTGGACGATCGCGTCCCGCAGGGGCGGCTGGGCGAGGAGGGCGAGAGCCTGGGGCCAGTGGTCGTCGTCCACGAGGTCGAGGTCGCGTACGGCGACCAATTCCGTGGCGACGGGAGGTACGGGCGAGTCGGGGAAGCGGTCGAGGATGTCCTCGCTCCACACGTCCACGGCGTCGAGCAGCCCCGGGTCGTCGGGTTCGGCGAAGTCGCTGTCCCGGGGGTCCAGTTCGTCCGGGTCGAGGACGACGTCGGTGGCGCGTACGAGGGCGAAGGTCGCGAGGACTCCGCAGGCGGCGAGCGGCTGCTCGCCCCAACGGTCGGCCAACTCGGCGTCCACCGAGGCGAGTTCGCCCTCCCGGATCACCTGGGCGAACGGGCTGCCGGGGAGGACGAGTTCACCGGCGGGGGCCAGCTCGCCGTCCTCGTCGGGGAGGGCGAGGGCGCCGAGCCACGGTTCGTCACCGGGTTCGAGACCCGCGTCCCGTACGAGGGCGAGGACCGTGTCCGCCAACTCCTCGGCGTCGGGGGTGCCTTCGTCGTCCCACGACAGGCTGCGGGCGTCCTCGTCGAGCGAGGCGGCGACGGCGGCCCGTACCTGCGGGGTGGTGAGGACGGCGCGCGGGGTGGCCGGGAGGGCGCCGAGCTTCTCCAGGAGGGGGTGGGCGGCGTCCGGGTGGGCGACCTTGAGGCCGAGGCGGGCCAGGGTCTCCGGGGCGGCGGCCCCCACCTCGCCGCCGGTGGGCAGCAGTACCTGCCGGGGCCCGATGGTCGTACGCCCGTCGGCGAGCGGTACGGGCAGTCCGGTCAGCCGGTCGGGGTCGACGCCGGCCAGGCTGTCGTACAGCCGGTGCCACCACTCGGGTGCCTTCTCCAGGCCGGCCAGCCGGTCGACGGCGTCGGTCAGGCGAACGCGGGCGACCCCCAACGTCCGTAGCTCCACCCGGCGTTCGAGCCCGGCGGGCAGCAGCGTGGGCAGCACCTCGGCGAGGACGCGGACGGTGTCTGCCCCGGCGCCCTCGACCACCTCGGCGTCCCGGGGGCGCAGGGCGGAGGGCAGTTCCTCGTCGTCCCCCGGGTCGAGCGCGGGCGGGAGGAAGGCGGTGCGCGGGAGCCGTTCGAGGATCGCGTGCCGCAGCTGACCGTCGAGTTCGCCCTTGCCCAGCGGGCCGGGTACGAGCGCGATGATGCCCTCGCCCACCGGGCGCCAGTCGGCGAGGAGTTCGGTGTAGGCGTCGGCGGCGCGCTGCACGAGGAAGTCGGTGAGCGGGCCCGGCGCGGCATGCCGGCGGGCGGTGTCCAGCGGGAGCGAGGCGATGAGCAGCGCCGGTACGCCCAGCGGCTCGTCGCTCGGTGTGGGCGCGTGCACGACGGGGCTGGTCCGGGGCGGTACGGGGTTCCCGTCGGCGTCGACGGGCACGGCCCAGGTGACCGACCAGTGCGGACGCAGCCGCTCCTCGACCGGCCGCCCGACCAACAGGGCGGCGTCCAGGGACCCGTGCGCGGAGACGGTGCGCCAACGGCTCGTACCGTCGCGGGAGTCCTCGACGAGGGTCAGCGAGTCGTCGGTACGGCGGCTGAGGGTGCGCGTCTGCTCCCCCACCTCGATGACGACCTCTTCCAGCCCGGGCAGCGTCAGAAGGAGCGCGTCGTCGACGCCGTTCAGCAGCCGCTCGGCCAGATCCTCGGCGGCGGTGTCGCGCAGGGGGAGGATGACGGCCGTGTCGTACGGGGCCGGGGCGGTGCCCTCGGCGGCGAACGGCAGCCGGAGCAGGGGCACATGGCCGTCGCGACGGCGGACCTCGTCACCGAGCCCGGGGCTGTGCCGGGCGGTCTCGGCGGCCAGTTCGCGGGCCTCGGCGAGCGCCCACCGCACACCACCGTGCCGCCCGACGACGGCGGGTTCGTCGCTCACGGCGAGGACGGCGGCGAAGCCGACGCCGAACCGGCCGACCGCGGCCGTCCCCTTGCCGCCGTCGCTGTCCTGGACGTCCCGCTTGGCGGAGGCGCGCAGCGTGGAGAGGGACTCGATACCGGTGGCGTCCAGCGGGGCACCGGTGTTGGCGGCGACGAGGACGCCCTCGCGCAGGGTGAGCCGGAACCTGCCCGGCACCCCGGCGCGCGCGGCGGCGTCGGCGGCGTTCTGGGCGAGCTCGACGACGAGCCGGTCCCGGTAGCCGCCGAGGACGAGGTCCTCCTCGGCGTTGGCGTCCTCACGGAACCGGGCGGGGCTGGTCGCCCAGGCGTCCAGAACGCCCCGGCGCAGACGGGCCGTACCGAAAGGATCCGCGCCCTCAGCTGCAGGTCGCACGAACTTGCTCACGTAGATCCACTCTCCTCATCGGCGTGAGCAAGAAGGTACCGCGCGCCGGACAGGGCCCCCGCCCACCGGCCCTGTTCGCCTGCGGGGGCGCCCCTTAGCATTCCCTCCGGATCACGCCCGAGGCGGCGCCGGTCCGCGAACCAGGTACCAAGTACCTGTTCCTCAGGGGGGATTTCCATGTTCGTGCTGTCCATACTGCTGCTCATAGCGGCGGTCGTGCTCTTCGTCGTCGGCCGGGGCCGAGACGTGGGCGGGTGGAAGATCGGGGCGGCGCTCAGTGCCGTGGCCGCCGTGCTGGCCGGCGTCTTCGCGTGTGTCCATGTCGTGAGCGCCTACGAGGTCGGGGTGCCGGTGACCTTCGGCAAGATCGGGAAGCCGATGACCTCGGGCGTCCAGTTCAAGTCGCCGTTCACCGATGTCACGTCCTTCTCCACGCGCCCGGTGGACCTCGACCTCTACGACAAGAGCGTGGTGGAGGTCCGTTCCTCGCAGGGCGGGGTGCTGTACGCGGACGTCACCATCAAGTGGGCCGTCGTACCGGCCAAGGCCGTCGAGCTGTACCGGCTGGCGGGCAGTTCGGAGGCCGTCGAGGAGCGGCTGGTGGTGCCGGACAGCCGCGAGATCATCCGTAACGTCTTCGCGAAGCACACCAGCGAGGAGGGCTACGCCTCCGCCCGCGAGCAGATCGGCTCGGAGATCGCCGCCCTCGTCAAGGAGCGGCTGGCGCCGCGCGGGATCGACGTCACCAACGTCAATCTGCGCAACGTGAGGCCGTCGGACAAGCTGCAGGACCAGATCGACAAGAAGATCCAGCAGGAGCAGGCCACCGAGCGGGCCGTCGAGGCGGCGCGTACGGCCAAGGCGGAGGCCGAGCGCAAGCGGATCGAGGCGGAGGGCATCGCCCGCGCCAACGAGATCCTCGCGAAGTCGCTGAGCGACAAGGTGCTGTACAACCAGTGCCTGGAGGCTTTCAAGGAGGCGGCCAAGGCCAACCCGGTGTACGCGGTGCCGTGCGGCACGAACGCGAACGGGACGCCGGTGATCGTGGACAACAGCAAGAACTGATCGGTGGTTCGTCGACTGCGGGCCGGTGGGGGCCGGTCGCGCAGTTCCCCGCGCCCCTGGGGG
>NZ_AEJB01000630.1 GCF_000331005.1 Streptomyces turgidiscabies Car8 | reverse complement strand
CCGCACCGCCCCGGCCCCGGTGCCGACCGCGCCCCGCCGCGCGGTACGGCGGTGGGGTCGGGGGTGTGCCAGGCACAGTCGGCGGCACGGCAGGCGCACCATGCCTCGGCGCGCGGCCCGCCGCCCGAGCGGACGTGGGCCAGGTGCATGTTGATGTGTTCGACGGCGGCCTTGCGTCCCGTGGCGGCGCCGCCGGGAAGACGTTGATCGGCGCAGGTCTGGCGGGAGCAGGAGAGCCGGACCGCGCCGGCGGCAGGGCGGCCGTCCGGGTCCAGACGCACCGTCCACACCCGCCCCGCGACGCGCTCGTCCTGCTGAGTGCCGGCCTCCACTGCCATGTGCGTACTCCCCGTGTTCCTTGATCCGTTGCGTCAGGCAGTCCCCATCATCGGGGATAGCGGACGATCAGTCCCGGTAAAGGAAGTTTCTGACCGGAGTGCGCGTGTCGGCGGACACGGATGCGGGCACTGCGGGCTCCTGAACCGGGCCGCGGCAGTTGGCCAGGGCTCAGAAACGGTGAGGATCGCGGAACTTGACGCGTCGGGTGCGGGGACGACGGACTACGGCACGTCGCGGAGAGGCGGGAACCGTCGGCCTGGATGTGTCCCCGGGTCCGGCTGTGACCGGAACCGGGGACGGAACTGCCGGGCTGTGGCTCAGGCGTCGATGATGACGGGGATGATGAGAGGCTTGCGGCGGTGGGTGCGGAAGGCCCAGTTCGCCACCGCGCGGGCGATTAGCTTTTCGAGCTGGTGTGCGTCCCCGATACCTTCCTGGGCCGCGGTGGCCAGAGTCTTCTCGATGACGGGGATGACGGACTCGAAGGTGGTGTCGTCGTGGACGAAGCCCCGGGCCAGGAAGTCCGGGGTTTCGGCCAGGGCGCCGGTGTCGGCGTCGACGATGGCCACGACCGTGACGACGCCCTCCTCGGCAAGGGTCAGACGGTCCTTGAGGGAGGCCTCGGTGGCGCCGCCGACTTCCATGCCGTCCACATAGACGTTGCCCGCGGGCACCTTGCCGGTGATGGAGGCACGCCCGTCGACGAGGTCGACGACGACCCCGTCCTCGGCGATGACGACCCGCTCGGGATCGACTCCGGTACGGATGGCGAGGTCACCGTTGGCCCGCAGGTGACGCCATTCGCCGTGCACAGGCATGACGTTGCGGGGTTTGACGATGTTGTAGCAGTAGACGAGTTCACCGGCGCTCGCGTGTCCGGAGACGTGCACCTTGGCGTTGCCCTTGTGGACCACGTGCGCGCCCCAACGGGTGAGGCCGTTGATCACCCGGTAGATGGCGTTCTCGTTGCCGGGGATGAGGGAGCTGGCGAGCAGGACGGTGTCGCCCTTGCCGATGCGGATCATGTGGTCGCGGTTGGCCATGCGTGACAGCGCGGCCATCGGCTCGCCCTGCGAACCGGTGCACACCAGCGTGATCTTGTGGTCCGGGAGCTTCTCCAGCTCCTTCGTGCTCACGACCAGACCGGACGGAACCTTCAGGTAGCCCAGGTCACGGGCGATGCCCATGTTGCGCACCATGGAGCGGCCGACGAAGGCGACCTTGCGGCCGTGCTGGTGGGCGGCGTCCAGGACCTGCTGGATGCGGTGCACATGGCTGGCGAAGCTGGACACGATGACGCGGCGCGGCGCGGTGCGCATCACCTGCTCGATCGCCGGGTTCAGTTCACGCTCGGAGGTCGTGAAGCCGGGTACCTCGGCGTTGGTGGAGTCGGTGAGGAACAGGTCGACGCCCTCCTCTCCGAGGCGGGCGAAGGCACGCAGGTCGGTGATGCGCTCGTCGAGAGGGAACTGGTCCATCTTGAAGTCGCCGGTGTGCAGCACCATCCCGGCGCGGGTGCGGATCGCGACCGCGAGACTGTCCGGGATGGAGTGGTTGACCGCCACGAACTCGCAGTTGAAGGGCCCGAAGCCACGCCGGTCGTTCTCGCGCACGCGCACTGTGCGCGGGCGGATGCCGTGTTCCTTGAGCTTGGCCTCCAGGAAGGCCAGCGTCAGCTTGGAACCGACGACGGGGATGTCGGACCGCTCACGCAGCAGGTACGGTACGCCGCCGATGTGATCCTCGTGGCCGTGGGTGAGCACGATGGCCACGATGTCGTCCAGCCGGTCCCGGATCGAGGTGAAGTCCGGCAGGATCACGTCCACACCGGGCTGGGTCTCCTCGGGGAACAGCACGCCGCAGTCGACGATGAGCAGTTTGCCGGCGTGCTCGAAGACGGTCATGTTGCGGCCGATCTCACCCAGGCCGCCCAGGGCAATGACCCGCAGCCCTCCCTCGGGAAGGGGCGGGGCGGCTTTCAGGTCGGGATGCGGATGACTCATACCCTGACGGTACCCGGAGCGGGGGACAGGTTGATCCATTGCCCCGGTGATCTCTCACCACGATGCGGCCCGGCGGCGGTGCCGTCACGAGGTGCGGGAGAGCTGCCGTACAACCCTTTGCGGGGCCAAGGGGTCGCACCTTGTGTCCGAAGTGTTCCGGGGAATCCGGAGGTGGCCGCTTCGTGCCACGGGGACCTGCGCTGACCACGCACGCCTTTCGGCGTCTCCCGCTTCGGAGCACGTCTCAGCACGTGTCATGACACCGGTCACGACACGTGGCTCAACCACGACGAGCAGGGGGAACCACCACATGCGTCATCTCAAGAGCACCACTGCGGCACTGGCCTGCGCCTTCGCTCTCATTCCGGCCGGCATCGCCACCGCCGGAACCGGCCCGGCGCCCGCACCGACCGCCCGCACCACCACTGCGGCGGCCTCCACCGCGCCGTCCGCCGACGGCAACCCGGCGAGTCTGCGGGCCAGGGCGGCCGGGGTGTGCGCGGACGCCTATCAGATCGGCTCCACCGGCTACATCACCCGTGGGGGCAAGACCGCCGCGTCCGTCAAGCAGTTCTACTCGCCGTCCTGTGCCAAGAACTACGGCTACGTCTGGGTCTGGCAGAGCTTCCGCGACGCCGTCGGAGACTACGACGTGACCGCCGCTGTCTACAGCTACTCCCAGGACGAGGTCCTCGGCAAGCACTCCTGGACGAACACCGACGGCCAGGAGTTCTGGTCCAGCGGCACCAGCACAGTGAACGAGTGCACGGCGGGGTCGGGCACCGTGCGTGCCGCCGGTGACCCCGCCCCTGTGGGGGGTTACTCCAGCAAGCGCTGCTGATCCCACGCCCACGGCGAGGGAGGAGACCAGCGGCTTCCCCCGCCGGAGGGCCTGGCCGAAAGCGTGCGAGCCGGTCCTGCACCGCTGACACAGGGATCGGACGCCCCCCCCGGCGCCACTCCGCCGACCGGCTCACCGCGTACGTACGGTCTGTGGCTGACCGGCCACTGTCTGGCCGGTCAGAACTGATGTAGAAGTGAAGGCTGTGCGACGTCCGGTCGGCCCGTGCCTGGGGAGGGCGCAGTGGTCTGCCGAGCCGTGTTCGTCTTCGGTCGACCGTTTCAGGGGGGCATCATGCGCATACGTTTACGTGCCTGGATTCTGGTGGGTGCGGGGCTGCTGGCCGTGAGCGCCGGTCCGGCGTACGGGGCTGACGTGTCGTCGGGCGAGCCGGGGGCGGGGTCCGCGCAGTACACCGTGCGGGACCTCGGCACGCTGGGTGGCACCCGCAGCGAGGCGACCGCCATCGACGGCAACACGGTGGTCGGGAGTTCACAGACGAGCGGCGACGCTGCCGAACACGCCTTCGCGTACGACCTGCGCGGACACACCATGACCGATCTCGGCACGCTGGGTGGCTCCAGCCGGGCGACGGACGTGGAGGGAAACCACGTCGTTGGTAGGTCAGGCCTCTCCGCCGGCGGTCCCGCCCATGGATTCGCCTACGACCTCCGGACCCACCGGCTCGTGGACATCGGCACTCTCGGCGGCAGCAGCACCGACATCACCGGCCTCAGCGGTGACACCGTGGTGGGGACGTCGTCGCTGCCCGGCGACCTGGTGACCCACGCCTTCGCGTACAGCCTGCGCACCCGGACGATGACCGATCTCGGCAGCCTCGCCGGACCGTCGGGCACCAGCACCGCGGCGGCCGTCAGCGGTGGGATCGTCGTGGGCAGTTCCTCCCTGCCGGACATGCCCGCCACCACCCTGCACGGCTTCGCCTACAGCCTGCGTACCGGGTCGATGACCGACCTCGGCACCCTCGGCGGACGCTCCAGCACGGCCAACGACGTCAGCGGTTCAACCGTGGTCGGTCAGTCCCGGACGGCCGCCAACGGCTTGACCGGATACGCCTACGACCTGCGCACCGGAGTCCGCACCGACCTGGGGTCCCGCTTCCTGACCGCGCAGTTGGTCAGCGGGACCACGGTGGTCGGCGGCGACGGCCTGCTGTCCAGCTCGTTCGACCTCACGACGCACACGAGTGCCGTGATCGGTTCCGGGCGTGGTGTCACCGAGGTCAACCAGCTCGCCGGGAACGTCGTGGTGGGTGACAACTTCGCGCCCAACTCCTTCGCCTTCGTCGCCCGCGTCGGCAACGGCGAGTTCACCTATCTGCCCTCCCTCGGCGGTCTCAACTCCTCCGCGACGCAGGTCAATCGCCGTGGCGTCGTCGCGGGCAGCGCGGCACTTCCGCCCGCCGACCCGGTCACCGCCAACGGTCCTTTCCACGCCGCCGTCTGGGTCCCGCACGCGCTGGCGTAAGGGAGCGCGGCCGCGCGCGGCGGGGGTCGTCACGCCGGGCTGTCGCCGGCACAACCGTCCGGCGGGGAGAAGGGTCTTATGAGTGACCAGGCAATGGCGGGGGCGAACACAGAACCTCCGCAGCGCCTTTGTGGACGACGGGGAGTTGGCATGAAGACAGGTATGTACCTCAAGATCACGGTCGTGGCGGCGCTCACGGCGGCCACCGTGACCGTCGCCCCGGCCGCGGTCTCGGTGGCGGACGGTGCGGCGCCCGCCGTAGCGGCCCCGAACAAGGTCTCGGCTCCGGCCTGGCGCACCTCTCTCGCGGGGACGCTCTCCGACAACTCCGCGCTCTTCGACATCGCTTCGGTCGGTCCTGACGCCGCCTGGGCGGTGGGAGCCCAGTACGTCGACGGCGTCGGCCAGGGTGTGATCCTGCGCTGGAACGGCAGAACCTGGCAGCAGCAGTCCACCCCCGACGTGCCGGCGACCGGCGTGTGGCACGCCGTGGACGCGGTGTCCGCGCACGACGTCTGGGCGTACGGGTGGGACCAGGAGGGCGAGACCCTGGCGCACTACGACGGCAAGCGGTGGACGCGGACGCCACTGCCCGCGGAGCAGGGCTTCGGCTTCGCGAAGCTCGCCGCCGTACCCGGCAAGGTCTGGCTGGTGAGCGACACCGCGATCAACTCGTACGCCCATGGCGTCTGGCAGAGCACACCCCTGAAGAGCGGCGTTTCCATCAACGCCGTCGAGGCGCGGAACTCCCACGACGCCTGGGCGGTCGGGCAGTTCGCGTACGCCGGCCAGCCGGTCCGGTCCGTACTCATGCACTGGGACGGCCGTACCTGGACCGAAACCGCTCCGGCCGGCAGCAACCTTGTGGTCTCGGCCGTGTACCAGGAGTCCGCCCGCAGCGTCTGGATCACCGCTCTCACGCCGTACAACGAGGACGAACCGCAGCAGACCAAGGTGCTGCACTGGAACGGCCGCACCTGGCGCGACGTCACCGGGCCCGTCGACGGCCTGTGGGCCGATGCGATCACCGGCGACGGCAAGGGCACCGTCTGGGTCTCGGGCGACCCCTACGGCTACGAGGGCACCGCCCTCTACTGGCGCCTGCGCGGCGGCGTCTGGACCTCCGTGCAGGGCGACGCCGTCCCCGGCGGCCAGACCCAGTCGTACGAGATCGCGGCACTCGCTCCCACCGGCCGTACCGGACAGTTCTGGTCGGTCGGCTCCTACGGACTCATCACCGGCGAGTCCACGTCCGCGCAGTACGAACTGATCCAGCGTTCGACTCGCTGAACCCGTCCCAGGAGCAACGACCTGATCCGTAGGTGATGTCGGCCCGGCGCCGACGACGGGGCCGACATGACCTACGACGCGGGAACGACGGGTAGTCGGTCAGGCGACCAAGGGCAACGCCCCGCTCATCCCCTGCGCCGACCCCGTCGGAGTGTGAACAGCACTGGACGACATGTCAGAGCCGTGCAGCAAGATACGCGTACGCGCGTAGGAGGGGATGCTGTGGGAATCGGCTACAAGACGTCGTGGCTGGCTGTGCCCGACGGTGACAACGAGCAAGTCGCCGACGCACTCGGGTTGCTCAGGCGAGTGACCATGGACTGGGAGGCGGGGACCGACGCGGCGTACCGGCGAGGCGTCTTCGTAGCCTCTCCCGTGGACGGCTGGACACTGGCTCACGGCCGGATCCACCTCCCCTTCGGGCTTGAGGACTACGGCCCGTCCTTTCTCTCCTGGCTCCGGTCACTCGGCTTGCTCCTGAGCGACTTTCAGTTCTTCACCACCGACCGCATCGGTGATTGCCACGCCTGGGCGCGAGTGGAGGCCGGCCGAGTCGTCCGTGCCTACTGCTACGACAGCCACGCCGGTGGCGGGCCTCTGCGGCTCGGAGAGCCGACCGAGATCGAGCGGCGGCTCGGTGTGGGAGTCAGGGGCGCGGAAGAGGGAATGGCGTCCTGGGGCGAGGCCGAGTGGGACGACTGGTACGCCGCCATGCCGTCCGAGAGGCACGTCATGGCCGTCGCCAGGGACTGGGGAATCTGTCCTCTCGAGATTCCGGAAGCGCCACCGGCGGGCGACGGCATCTACGGCTTTCCACCCGGAGCCGAGTGACCTTCGGTACCGCGACAAGCGGACCGTCGACAAGCGGGCTCGGCTCCTCCCGTTGCCCGGCGGCGGGGCACCTTCGTGCTCTGCCGCCGGGCTGATTGTGTTCGTGGGTGCGGCTGCCTGAGCTGTACTCACGGTCGGTGCTGAAGCGCGATCCAGATTTTTCGGAGTTCGGCGGTCTGGGGATGTCGAGAACGTGCCATCGGCTCCGTCCCAGGAACAGCAGCGGCCACCACCGGCCGCACGAGGACGAAGGAGAAGCCCAGCATGGCGATTCAGCGGATGGACAACGTCGGCATCGTCGTCGAGGACCTGGATGCCGCCGTCGCGTTCTTCGTGGAACTCGGTATGGAGCTGGAGGGCAGGGCGGAGGTCGAAGGCCTCGTCGCCGACCAGTGCACCGGACTCGACGGCGTCCGCTGCGACATCGCGATGGTCCGGACCCCGGACGGTCACAGCCGGCTCGAACTGGCGAAGTACCGCAGCCCCGCGGCGATCAGCTCCGGCCCGCGCAACCAGCCGCACAACATTCTGGGCACGCACCGCGTCATGTTCGCCGTCGACGACCTGGCGGACACGGTTGCCCGTCTGCGCCCGCACGGCGCCGAGCTCATCGGCGAGATCGCCCGCTACGAGGACAGCTATCTGCTCTGCTACGTCCGCGGCCCGGAGGGCATCATCGTCGGACTGGCCGAGCAGCTGAGCTGAGGTGGAGGAACCGGGGACCGTAGGCGTGCTTACGGACGCGGCGGGCTCCGATGTCTACCACGACGGGCGGCTGGCCCAGGCGCACAACCGACGTAGCGGCTGGTGAAAATCTACCAGCGGTGGTGAGCCGGACCCACGCGCCCGACCCGGCGCGCTCCCTACCGTGGTGGACATGACGACACCCAGAGAGCGCCTGCTCAGCTCTGTGCAGATGGCGCACTTCGTCGCCCACGGCTCGCTGCGCATGGACGCCGTAGTGCCCACGGAGTTGAACACCGAGGCCATGGAGGTCTTCGCCGCCGGCATCCCGCCGGTGCCGTACGGCACGCCGGTTACCCAGGCCTGTCCCGAGGGTTCCTTCATGCGGCGCCTCGTCGAAGTGCCCGAGGTCGCGGGCGCGCTGCGCAGTCTCGTCGGACCTGAACCGAACATCGACCACCACTTCGTGCACGTCCGGGAGCCCCACGAGGGCGCGGCACAGCCTCTGCACGGGGACGCGGTCATCGACGTCCGCCCCGACGCGTTCGACGTGCAGCTCATGTACTACCCGCAGCAGGTGACGCTGGAGATGGGCGGCACGCTCAGCGTGCCCGGCAGCCATCTGCGGCGCACGAACGAGAGCGACACCGGCCGGTACCAGAACCTGCGCGGTCAGAGCCGACTGGTCTGCCCGGCGGGCACCGTGGTGCTTCTGCACCACGGCCTCTGGCACGGTGGCCGGCGCAACGACAGCGACACCCGCCGCTTCATGTTCAAGATCCGCTTCAATCCGACGGTACGGCAGCAGCGGCTGTGGGACACCTCGGACCTGTCGGACCCGCGTGTGGCCCAGGAGTTGAACACCGTGTTCCCCTGGTACGAGCAGGCGACCGGCCGCCTCGAACTCATCAACCGCGTCCTGCTGTGGCGTGCGCTGACCGGCGACGAGGGCTTCGACCTCGACCACTGGGTCACCCGCGTCTCCAACCGACCGCAGGAGGTCCCCGCGTGACCACGAACGCCCCGGCCCCCTCCTCGGCCCCTTCCTCGGTCCGCCAGCAGGTGCTGGTGCTGTACCCGGGCACGTCGGCCCTGGACTCCCCGGTCGTCGGCTGGTCGATCTACGACGGCACCGGCCGCACGTCCCCCACCACGGGCGACAGCGACGAGCCTCCCTACGAGACGGGCCTGGCCGCCCTGTGCGACGGCTGGCGCCTGATCCAGGCGTCTCAGCTGATCCCGCCGTATCCGGGGCACGAATACGACGTGTCGTTCCTGAAGCACGAGTTCTTCTTCGAGAAGCTCGTGGATCTGGACGAAGCAGGGCAGTGATCGCGCCGGGCGGGGCTTCGGCCATCGGCGTGGCACGCAGTCCGGACGGCCCACGCGACACCGCCTCGATATGAGGACGCAGCGGACAGCGGCCACGCCGTACGGCCGCTCACTGCCGGATGGACGCGTGCGTGACAGGGCTGAAACCCACGGGGCCTGCCATGGCTTTCGTGCGAAGATCTACAGGCCCCATCGGGCTCCACTCTGCCGCAGTAACGATTTCCCCGGAGCGTCCATGCGCCATGCCCAACTCCTCTCCGCCGCCGTCCTCCTGCTCTGCACTGCCTGTTCCGGCGGTCCGGACAGTGACTCGGGGCAGAGTGCGAAGCAGGCCCTGGATCACGGGGCGGCTGTGCGCGCCGCGATCGAGAAGGCGAGCGCGACCAGTGCCCGCGTGGACGAGCAGATCGAACTGCGGTCCGCCGACAGCCCCACGACGTACGTATTCGCCATCGCCGGCGCCTTCGACCTGGCGGGGGACAAGGGTCGGCTCATGGTGGAGCTGAAGGACAGCGGCATGGACCCCGTCGAGGAAATCTTCGCCGACGACACCGTTTACATACAGGGCTCGCGGGCTGTGGGCGAGGGCAAGTGGGCCTCGGCTGTCCGGAGCGAGGCCCTGACCAGCTATTTCCTGCGGGCGCCGCTGAACGACCCCGAGCACCTGCTCCGCCAGATGAAGGCGATGCGGCAGGTGTCGAACGAGGGCAAGGAGCAGGTGAAGGGCGTCCCTGCGGTGCACTACCGGGGCACGATCGACCATGCCACCGCGACGCTGCGGATGACGGCGAAGACGAAACAGGGACTGGATGACCTGCGCGAGAAGCTGGGTGACAACGTGCCCGTCTACGCAGACGTGTGGGTCGACGGGAAGGGACGTGCCGTCCAGGCCCGACTGTCCTACTTCGGCGGTATGAAGGCCATGACGACGATGACACTGTCGGACTTCGGAACGCCGGTGAAGGCCGAAGTGCCACCGGCCGAGCAGGTCGTCCCCGTGACGGCGGGCGAGGACGTCCTACTGGCCTGAGTGCCGGCGAACCATACACGGGGCTCTCTGCGCGACAGCCCGACCGAAGAAGATCGCGACATTGCTCATAGCTGCGGGTGAACATCACAGACAGCAGGGAGCCCCGGCTGGACGGGGGAGGCCAGCCGGGGCGGTAGGTGGTGGCGTGCGGAGGGCGGTCGCCTCGCGGCGAAAGGCTCCATGGGGCTTCAGCCGAACGATCTTCCCCATGGGCTATGGGTGAGGCCCGGGGACACTGTCCCCTCCGCAGCCACATACAGATGAACCGTCAACCACCCCTGGATGTTCCGCCGTCGAGGCCACGTGGCGTGTGAACTGGGGCACCCTGATTGTCTCGGGCACCATCGGCATGAGAATCCAGAGCGCACGATCGAGCCGACACACATGTCGCACTCCGGCGCCCTGGGATGAGGGTGATCCGCGGCTTGCGCTCGGATAGCGTGCCCGCATGATGGGCTCCCAGCGCACCGACCACACCCGGCCGTACCCCCTGTGACGGACGAGGTCGGCGTGCGCCTGCCGCGGCTGCGCCTGAAAGACGTTGTGGTGCGCGGCACACGCCCGGGGACTCTTGCCGTCGTCCTGCTCTGTGCGGTCGCGGCCTTGTCACCGGCCATCATGGACTGCGGGGGAGCTCAAGCGCGAGAACGACGGCGATGAACGGGACCGTACCTTCGTACCTTCGTACCTTCGTACCTTCGTGGCAGACGTGAGGCCGACGTCTACGATCAACTGGAGCGCTGTGGGGCCGCCCGCACCCCGGCTATCGAGGAGGAAAGCAGAACATGACCAGGCAACGCGATCGGTGGGCAGAACTGACAGGCGGACAAGCCGGCGAAGAGTATGCCGAGCGCTTCGCGAAACTCGCCGCGTCGGGCCACGACATTCACGGTGAGGCCACCTTCTGCGCCGCACTGCTGAAGCCCCCCGCCCGAGTACTCGACGCCGGCTGCGGCACCGGCCGGGTCGCGATCCGGCTTGCCGAACTGGGCTACGACTGCACCGGTGTCGACGTCGACCCCTCCATGCTCGCCGTCGCCCGCCGCGACGCCCCGACGCAGGAATGGCTCCACAGCGACCTGGCCCGCCTGGACACCCTCGGCCTGGATCCGGACTTCGACCTGGTGCTCGCCGCCGGAAACGTCATCCCCCTGCTGGCCTCCGGCACCGAACCCACGGTCGTCCGACAACTGGCTGCCGTACTGCGCCCCGGCGGACTGCTGGTCACCGGCATGGGACTGGACGCGGCACACCTGCCACTGCCGGACCCGACAGTCACCCTGCCGGACTTCGACCACTGGTGTACCCAGGCCGGCCTGATTCTGCGCCACCGATACGCCACCTGGGGCGGAGATCCCTACCAGCAAGGCGGCGGCTACGCAGTGAGCGTGCATGCTCGTCCCACCGCCTGAGCTGGCCAGGGCACCGACGAGCTGACGACGCACAACTGCAGACGATGCAGCGGGGCTGTTCCCACACCCCGGGTCCACCGCCCTGTTGGGTGTGCCCCGGGTGGGAAGGGTGGGAGCCGCCCGGCGGGACGCGACCCACTCGGCTGCCTCAGATCCTGGTGTCAGCGACGAGGGTGGGGGAGAGGTGTCCCGCCGCAGCGCGGAGGTCCGTATCACCGATCTCTCATCCCGCTGCTCTCGCTGGAGCGTCTTCGGTGGCTCACCGACGCGATCAAGCTGGGAGCCGTGCTCTGCACGCCGCCGAGACCACTGCAGCCCTGCCGCCGGACGCGGTACAACCGCCGCGGCAAGCCGAACCCGCCGTGGAACTGCAATTGGGTGTGCCGGTCGTCATCGATGAATTGCACCGGGTGTCCGTGGCGGGGTGCCGGAACCGTGATCGAGGCCGACGACGCGGCGGTCGACGGTCCGGTCCATGAAGCGGCGAACGGTGTATCGCTGGCGACGGTCGGAGAGGAGCCAGCGGTCGATGTCGTCCTGGTGCAGCAATGCGATTCGCGTGCCGTTCTTTGCCGGCGCAGTCGAAGACGTCTCGACACCGAGGGAGGTATCAACCGCTGTGTATCCGGCCGTCGACGGCCCCGTGGTTCGCACGGCCGCGACGGCCCCGGTGGCCGATCGCTCAGGCCCATTACGTCACCGCCGGTGGAGAGGTCGCCGTCGGCGTTGTGGCGACTGGCGCGAGCCGCGATCGTGAGCGGGCCGGATATCGCATGATGGGCCGAGCACATCCAAGGGCTACGCACGGCAACGAACCTCCGCGTGCAAATGCGTCGCCGGGACCGAGATGCCGTTGCCCGCACGATGTCGACCTGACCACCGTCGTATCCCTGAGGTGCGGAACCACTGATCGCAGCGCACCATTTGGAGTAGGGGACCGACGAGTTGTGCGGGTGGTTCTGACGAGCCGTACGGGTGGGGCTTCGGCCACGGCAATCTGGTTCCATTCGCTGCTGAGCCTGCGGAGGAGTCGCCATGCCGATGCTGCTTATCAAGGGCTTCTACGACATCAAAGGCTCGCAGCCGGACGGGGACACGGTTCATTTCACGGCCGACGACCCGTCGCAGTGGAGCCTGGTGGGCGGCGGGCTCGGCCGCGCCGTCGAGCACAGCGCAGGGGGGCGCGCGAAACTGCGGCTGGACGCGATCGACGCGCTGGAGACGCACTACGGCGCCAACCGGGTCCACCAGCCGTTGCAGTTCGCTCACGCCGCACGCGACGAGTTGTTGAACTGGCTCGGCTTCACCGATGTCCAGCGCCAGCCGGACGAGAGCGTCACCGCCACGACTCCGGACACGGTTCCTGGGTTCGTACTCACCCGCGGTTCCGATGTCCACGGTCGTTGCATCGCTCTGGCAGGGCGCGGAACACCGCCAGGGACCAGCGGCCTGGAGATCGACGTCGACGTCACTGTGCTGAGGACGACGGTCAACCACCATCTGCTCACGACCGGGTTGGTGTACCCGACGTTCTATCGCAGCCTGTTCACCAGCCTGCGGGTGGAGATGGCCACCGCCGCAAAGCAGGCTCGAGAGGCGGGGCGGGGTCTGTGGCCGAGCGATGTCACGACGACCGGGGCGAAGATCACTGGCCTGGCCTCGCTCACGGAGGACGCCGTGCTGTTGCCGAAGCTGTTCCGCCGCTTGGTCGACTACCTCGAGCTCGCCATGCCCCTGACGTGTGTCCCCGCCTACCTGGCCGGTGCCAGGGACCGCTACTCCATCCTTTCCACCGGTGAGCGCTGCGTAGGCCTGCACAGGGTCGTGGAGGTCACGAACGGCCAGACCGTGCGGATGACACATCCGTCCGAGGACCTGCTGTTCGAGGACACCTGACAACTCGGTGAGAACGGCGTCTCGACGCCACGCCCGATGCGCTCCCGGCTGGGCCCGGGTGCCACCGGCAACCTCTTCATCGAGGACTGACAGGCTGCGTCGAGCCCGGCCAACCTGTTCCCCGTCGACCGGGGCTACGGCCATCGCCACCTCCACCGGAAACGGGAACCGTGACGACAGGTGTCTGCCGAAGCGACGACGTGACCGATGGCGACCAGGAGACCCCGCAACTCGTGAGGGTGAAGGTCTGCGGTGGCAGCGCGACTTTCGACATCTCACTGCCGGTCGGTCAGCCGGCCGATCGGTTGCCAGCCGACCGGATCGGCCAGACGCAAGGAGGTGCCGCAATGAGTGAGCCGGGTACCGTGGCGCTCCGGGTCGCGCACGAGGGATCGGTCGAGGCAGTCGCCTTCAGCCCGGACAGCATCCGCTTCGCCGGAGGCGGCAGCGATACGTTGCTGCGGGTGCGTACGGTCGGTATCGGCGCCGCGTTGGACGTGGCCGTCGACGGATCCGTCACCGGCATCGCTTTCAGCCCCGACGGCAGCGAGCTCGCCGCGGCCGACTTCGAAAAGGTTTCCCTGCGGGACAGCTCGACCGGCTCGGCAGTCTGGGAAGGCCCGCTCGACCCGGGCAACTCGGTGAACACCGTGCAGTTCGGTCCGAACGGGCAGCTGATCGCAGCCACCGACACCCTGGTCGCCGTGCTCGATCAGGCCACCGGGACGATCACCCGGCGGATCACCGTCGAACGGCCGCTGATCGCTGGTGTCGACCTGAGCCGGGACGGCACCCGGGTCGCGCTGGCAGTGGACGAACGGCACGGCGGCGACCACCGGTCCGCCGGGTCCGCGCGGGTGGTGGAGCTGGCCACCGGCACCGAAATCGGCCGACTGACCCCCGACAACGCCGTGTTCGCGGTCGCGTTCAGCCCGGACGGCAAGCTGGTGCTGTGCTGCTCCGCCGACGACACCACCCGGATGTTCGAGGCGCAGGACGGAGCACAGGTGTGGCCGACCCCGGAGGATGTCGACGACCAGATCACCTCCCCCAACTGCCTGGCGTACGACCCGAAGGGCAAGTGGACCGTGGTCGGAGGTGCCGACGGGTTCGCCCGGGTCCTGGACGCGGACACCGGCGTCGAGAGGGGCCGGGCACCGAAGCTGACCCCCGGTGCCCCGGACCCCGGGTTCGGAGCCGTCACGCAGGTGGCGTTCAGCCCCAACGGCAGGCTGGCGGCCAGCGCCTCGATCGACAACGTCGTACGGCTGTTCAACATCGACGGCAAGGAGCTGTACGCCGTCACCACCGAAGAGGTGCTGACCATGCGGTTCAGCCCGAACGGCCGCTGGCTGGGCCTGGGCACCATGAACGACGCGCTGGTCATCGACAACGGCGAAGCGAACCAGACGAACCAGAGGTGAGCGGCCATGGACGCCCACGAACTCCTGAACCAGGTGACAGGCCAACTGGGGGCGCTCACCCGGGACGCCGTGGACGGGCTGGTCCGCTCGTTGCCCGCACTCGGTGAGGATCCGTCCGCCGCCGGCACCGTCCTCGCCGGCCGGCTGCTCGCCGTGCACGACCAACTGCCCCCGGGCAACTCGCTGGTGGAGCTCGTACGGGAGATGCTCGGCGATCTGGACTCCGCATCCCCCGTACGCCTGCACGGCTGGCGGCGGGCACCGGGCGCCCAGCTCGGAGTGGCACTGGTGCTGACGGACCCGTCCGGACCGACCGCCGGGCGCGCGGTGCTCGGAGTGACCCCGGACGGGCCCGTGTTCGATGTGGTGGTCACCCCGGGGACGACCTTGAACCCGTCCGCGGCCGGCCGGGCACCCTGGAGTGCGGAGGTGACCATCGCCGCCCCGCAGGGCTGGGATGCCGCCTTCGGCCCCGGCCTGCCCACCGCGCTGCCCGGCGGCACCGCGACGATCCGGCTGCGGCGCACCGGCCGACTGGCCGCCGGAATGGCCGACGGGCCGGGGGTCAGCGTCGACGGCATCGCACTGACCGTGACCGCGAGCCCCGGCACGCCCGCCGCCGCGGAACTGGAGTTGCAGGGCTTCAACGCCGCCGTCCTGCCGGCCGCCCTCGCCAGGCTGCTCGGCCTCGGCGGGGCCAGCCCCATGGCCGGCCCACCCCCGCCGATCACCCTGCGGGCCGACCGGGCAGAGGGTCTGCGTTTTGCCGGCGGCGCCCTGCGCGTCCCCCTCCCCATGCGACTGAACGCCCCGCTCGTGTCCACTCGGGGCGCCGCCCTGGAGCTGCTCTCGGACGGCGGCGAGCCTCGCCTGGCCCTGTCCTTGTCGGCCAGCGCCGGACTGCCGGGTCTGCCGCTCCGCGTCCATCTGGACGGGGCCGGGATCGAGCTGCCGATGGCGCTGTCCCCGGCCACCCGGCCGGGCCTCGACCCGAGCCGGCTGCGCGAGCTGTTCCCGGACGGGATCGGAACCGAGCTCAACGTGCCGCCCATCTCCGGCGGCGGCCTGGTCCGGCGCACTCCCGATCAGGGCTACGGGGGCCTGATCTCGATCGACCTGGGCGTGCTGCGCCTCCAGGCGGTCGCCCTGTTCCGGCCACCGGACGGAAAAGGCTCACCGACCAGCTTCCTGGTGCTGCTCGCCGCCCAGTTCCCGCCCCCCGGCATTCAACTGGGCCTGGGCTTCGCGTTGGACGCGGTCGGCGGACTGGTCGGCGTCAACCGGCGCGTCGACATCACCGCGCTTCAGCAGCTGGTCGGCGACGGCAACGCCGACCAACTGCTGTTCCCGGACCGCGCGGTCGAGCGCGCCACGGAGATCATCGGATCCCTGGGCTCGGCGTTCCCGGTGGCCGCCGGGCGGGTTCTGGTCGGACCGATGGTCCGCATTACGTGGGGCGGCCGGATGGTGTCCCTGTCCGGCGCGCTGATCCTGGAGCTGCCCGCCCCGGCCCGTGCGGTGCTGGTGGGACGGCTGCTGGTCGGGCTGCCCGACCCGGTGGTGCCGCTCATCCGCCTCCAGGCGAGCGTGCTCGGCCGTATCGAACCGGCCGTCCCCCTCGTCGAACTGCTGGTCTCGCTGTCCGGCTCGTGGATCGTCGGGCTCGCTGTGCGCGGAGAGATGTATCTCCTCGTACGAGGCGGCCAGCAGCCACAGTTCGTCCTGTCCGCCGGCGGCTTCCACCCCCGGTACACCCGCCCCGCCGGGGTGCCCGCGCTGCGCCGGCTCCAGGTCGATCTGGCCCCGGGCAACGGCTTCGGACTGCGTATGGAGGCCTACTTCGCCATCACCTCCAACGCGGTGATGTTCGGCGGCCAGGTACAGCTGGACGCGTCGATCGCCGGCTGCGGCGTGCAGGGCTGGCTCGGCCTGGACGCGCTGTTCGTCTTCGACCCGGTGTTCGCTTTCTCGGTCCATGTACGGGCCGGGGTGGCTGTGCGCGCGTTCGGGCGCCGACTGGCGGGCATCGGGCTGGACTTCACCCTGGAGGGACCGGCCCCCTGGCACGCCTTCGGCACCGGCAGCATCTCGGTGCTGTTCTGGGACGTCGAGCTGGACTTCGACGTCCGCTGGGGATCGGCGAAGGCGGTCCGGCAGGAACCCGGACGCAGTCCGCTCGACGCGCTCACCCCCGAACTGGCGAAGACGACGGCCTGGGCGGCGGAGCGGCCTGCCGCCGAACGTACCGCGCTGCTGTTCACCCCCGAGGCCAACGAGAAGCTGAACCAGGGGAGCCTGGTACACCCCGACGCCACCCTGCGCCTCACCCAGCGGGTGGTACCACTGGGCGTGCCGATCTCCCGGTTCGAGCGGCGGCCGGTACCGGCACAGACCTGGACGGTCAAAGAGGTCGCCCTCGGCACACCCCAGCCCCCCGACCAACTCGTCTCGCTGCCCGAACGATTCGTCCCCGGCGAGTTCTTCGACCTCACCGAGGACCAACAGCTCACCGAACCCGCGTTCGTCAGCCACGCCGGCGGGCTGCGGGCGCGTGTCGACGGCGTCCAGGTCGGTGACGGCCACCGGGTCGACGACACCTACGAGACGAAGTACGAACCGCCCCTGCCCGAACGGCAGTTCACGGTGTGGCCGGGGTTCTTCCGGCGCGAGGCCGTCTTCGCGCTCGGCGCAGCCGAGCGGCTGGCGAGGTGGCGCACCCCCGAAGCGGTCGTCAAGGTACGTCCGCCCAGGCTGAGCGTCGCCGCCGCCGCGACCCTCGAACCGCTGCTCGACGACGTCACTCTGGTCAACGCCACAACGGACGCCTGGGACGCCGTACGCGGACAACTTGCCGAACGACAGGACGAGTTGCAGCTCGTCGAGACCTGGGAGCTACGGTCGTGAGCACGCGCTGGTTCTTCTCCTCGGCACGGGTCGGCGCCGGCGCCTCGGCCAACGGCCAGGCTTTGCACACCTCGGTACGGTTCAACCGAGACATCGAGGGCCGCCGCGAGGAGCCGCCACCGGTGACGGGACCGACGCTGTCGCTGGTCGGCCCCGGAGACGTGTTCGGTTTCGACCGTGGCATGGTCGTGCGGGAGGAACCGCCGCCCGGCACGTCCGACGCCGCGGAGAACGTGCTGGCAACCGTCGAACTGGCCCACGCCGACCTGCCCTGGCTGCTGTCCCCGGGACCGGCGTCCACCGGGAGCGGCCCCACCCCGCAGCCCTGGATCGTGTTGATCGTGCTGGCCGAGGACGAAGCGGCCCCACCGCGCCAGGCCCACCCGCTGCCGGTGCTCACCGCCCCGGTCGCCGCGCTGCCGCCGCTGGCCGAGCGATGGGCGTGGGCGCATGTGGAAGCACGCCTTCCTGACACCGTCACAGACGGCCCCGGCGCGAAGCGACGGGTCGAGCAGGGGGGCCGCGACCACTCGGCCGATGTCGTCGCACGGCTGATGTGCCCGCGTCGGCTGCTCCCGGACCGAGGCTGGATCGCCGCCGTGGTCCCCGCCACCGCAGCGGGACGGGACGCGGGCCTCAGGGCGACGGCTGTCGGAGCGGGCACGGCGGACGCCTGGCCGATTCCCGGCCGGGACACCGTCGACCTGCCCGTCTACCACTGGTGGACCTTCCGCACCGGGCAGGCGGGCACCTTCGAGGAGCTGGCCCGCCGACTGCGCTTCCGGCCCGCCGCCGAGGCCGGACTCGGCACCCGGACCATCGACGTCGGCAAGCCCTGGCCCGCCGAGGAATCCCCCGGTCCCGCCATCGTGCCCATGGACGGCGCACTGCGGGCGCCCGGCACCGCGGCGCCGGAGACCTGGAGCGATCCCACCGCTCAGGAGCGCTTCCAGGGCCTGGTGCGGGAACGTGTGGACGCACCGGCCCGGCAGCGCGAGGAGGCCGTGGACGACCAGGACATCGTCGCCGTGGGCCCGCCCCTCTACGGCAGCCACCACACCGGAGAACAGGCCGTGCCCGCCGAGCCGGAGAGCTGGCTGAGCACCCTCAACCTGGAGGTCCGCCGGCGGGTGGCCGCCGCGCTCGGCACCCGGTACGTGCAGCTGGAGCAGGAGTTCCTGATGGCGCGCGCCTGGGAGCAGGTCGGTGAGATCCGGGAGGCCAACCGCCTGCTGGCGGCCGGTGAGCTGGCCGCTGCCGCGGCCGAGCGGGCCCAGCACAAGCACCTCGACGCGCTGGGGGTGGCCGATCTGGTCACCGTCATGGCGCCGGTGGGCGGACGCGTGCCACTGGCCGCCGCCGGACCGGAGGCGAAGACCCTGTCCGCCATGCTGGCCGCGACCGACAAGGTGCCCACGGGAGCCGCCAGCACCTCGTTCGCACGACTGATCCGCGCGGGCGGCGCGCTGGCCCGGCGTGCCCAGCGCGGCGTTGACGGCGAGATTCCCGGCGACCAGCAGCCCGACCCCGTCCTGCTGCGGGGCCTGCAGGACATGGGCATGGACGTCGAGGGACTGTCGGGCGAACTGCGAGACCGGATCAGCCCCACGCGGCTCCAGATGCTGCGGATGGCCGATCGTGTCCCCGGCGACTTCTGGGATCAACGCACGCAGGCCGACGCGCGCCCGCTGCGGCCGATCATGGCCCATCCGAAGTTCACCGTGCCGATCGCCGAGGAGCTCTTTGCCCGCTGGCCGGAATGGGCGCTGCCCGGCATCGGCGCGCTGCCCCCGGACTCGGTGACCCTGCTGGAGACCAACCCCGAGTTCATCGCCGCACTGCTGGTCGGGCTGAACCACGAGTTCAACCGGGAGCTGCTGTGGCGGGAGTTCCCCACCGACCAGCGTGGCACCCCCTTCGCCCGGTTCTGGCCGAGCGACGACGCTGATGTCGAGGAGATCGCGCTGTGGCCGCGGGAGGCCCCGCTCGGCAGCCAGTTGCGCACCGGCGGCGAGGGCAACCTGGTGCTGCTCGTGCGCGGGGAGCTGCTGCACCGCTTCCCCGGCACCGCCCTGCTCGCGGTACGCGGCGCCGCGGGCAAGCTGCCCGAGGCGTTCGACGGAGTGCCGGCCACCCCGCTCGCGCTGGACGAGTCCACCGTGCTCTACCTGTTCTCCGGTCTCGACGCCGAACGAGCCCGTGCCGAGGACTTCTTCTTTGTGTTCCGCGAACCGATGCGCGGCACCCAGTTCGGGTTCGACACCGGTGAACAGCCCGCGCAGATGGAGTCCTGGGCGGATCTCACCTGGGACGGCGTCCATGTGACAGCGGTGGGTTCGTCCGTCTGGGCCACGCCCCCGCCACCCCCAACCCACCGCCGCCCGATCCCGCGGTGTGGGGCCGGGACGCGGCCGACATGGCCCGGATCGCCTTCCAACGGCCCTTCCAACTGGCCTTCCAAGCCACCACGTTGCTGGGTCGCTGAGCACGCACCGAGGACAGGAGCACCTCGCCATGAACGACGCGTTCGCCGCTCGCGCACAGGTGGACCGGGCCCGCACCGAGGCTGACGCCGCGCAGGCCCTCGCGGACGAGCAGCATGCCGTGGTGCGGCGCCTCCAGGACCACATCCGGGCCGGCTTGCCGGACCCCCTCCACATCATCGGCCAGCGCCCCAGCCCCGAACTGCTCGTCGAGGCCGAGGCGGCCCTGCTGGAACTCCAGCGCAGAGCGGAGGAGCTGAACGCCTTGGCGGCCGACGCCGAGGAGGAACTCACCCGCGCCCTGGGCGAGAGCCCGGCCCTGTTCCCCGACGACAACACCGCCCCGATCGCACTGCTGCCGGTGCGGGTGGAGACCATCTGGTGGGAGCCGCGCACCCTGCGAGTGCGGATCTACCCGGACGACATCCTGCTCACGGCCTTCGACCCCCGGCTGACCCCCGGCGAAACGGCGGTCGCCGCCGGATACTGGCGGAACCCGGGCCCGGAGGCCTGGCAGCGGGTGCTCACCGAGCTGCGCCCGGCCCGCGCGTCCTGGGCGGTGCGCGCCGCCCGCCCCGGCGCACCGCCGCCGACGACGCGCACCGACGACCCGGGCCAGCACCGGCCGCGGACGGTCGCGATGCCGAAACGCTGGCGCTTCCTCGGCCTGCTCGACGGCCAGGTGGTGGTGGACAAACCCGGCCGGCCGGTGCCCGATCCGCTGCCGATCGGCCTGCTGCGCGCCGAGGAGGAGGGCTGGGAGACCGACTGGTTCGAGGCGGTCAAGGCCGGTATGGGCATCGAACTGATCTTCCCGCCCGACGGCACCGAGCACCTGGACGAGCTGCTGGTCGTCGGGGTGCGCGACGACTCGGCGGCTGTCGGCGCGACCCGGGTGCGCGACCTCCTGCACGGCCACAGGTTCGGCGGTGGCCTTGGCCTGCTGCCGTCCGGCACCGCCACCAACAACACCCCCCGCACCCGCTCCGGCTGGTCCTCGGCGCCCGCCTACCCGGGCCCCGACCCCGACCCGGAGGTGGGGGAGAGGCCGGTCGCCGACGCGCTGGCGACGGGCATGGGTCTCCCCGACGCCGGCTTCCTGCGCGGCTGTTCCGGCGCAGCCGACCCGGAACCCTCGGCCGTCGCCGCGCTGACCCTGCTCACCTGGCCGACGCTCGGCAAGGGTTTCGCCGAGGCCGCCCTGAGCACCCTCGACCTGGGCACCCGGCAGGTCACCGGTGTGGCACCCGGCCGGCCGTGGCGTGCGGTCCGGGAGCATCTCGCCGAACATGTGCGCGGTCGCGGGCCGCTGCCGACGCTGCGGGTGGGGCGCCAGCCGTACGGCGTCCTGCCCGCCACCGCACTGGACGACTGGCGTGCCGAACGCGTCGGTGACGTGGACGCGTTGATCGCGCCCTGGCTGGAGCGGCTCAGGGAGCGCTGGCGGGCGGCGGTGAAGGGGCAGAACGCCATCGACCCCATCCCCAGAGTCCAGCCGGGCATGCCGGTCGACGGTGTCGCGGTGAGCGCGTTGCAGCGGCTGCCCGTGGCGACCGGGCTGTCAATGTGGCGTATGGACAGCCCGGCGAGGGCCGTGGGGAGGACCGACCGTACCGAGCCCCCCTCACGGCTGGGCCTGCCCGGTCTGGCGCCCCACGGGATGCTGCGCTGGACCACACGGGGCGACGGCTTCACCTCCTTCGGCGGGGACCTGGACAAGAAGACCGGCGTCCCGGAGTTCGTCGCCCGGCTCACCCCGGACCAGGAGGCATTCCCGGCCCGGGCGGCGGCCACCGCGGACTATCTGAAAGCGGTGCGCGACTTCCTGGCGGGCGAGCTGGACGCCGAGGGCTACGACGAAGCGTGGCCGGTGGAGTTGTCGACGGGCCGGGAGACTCCACCCCGCCCCAGCACGTTCTTCGACCTGCCCGGCGCCCAGGAGGAGCCTGTGCCACCCGAGGACCACGGGGAGCCACCGGACGACGGCGAGCCACCGAACGACGGGGAGCCGGAACCCGAACCGGACGCCGGCGGAATGCTCGACGCCCTGCTGTTCCTCCCCAACTGGGCCTTCTTCCAAGGTGACGACGAAGGCACGGACGACCCCGTGCGCCAGGCGCTGGCCGTCACCGCCGACGTGGACCAACTGGTGGCCGACGTACTGGAAGGGCTGAGCGAACAGGAGCGCGCCGAACGGGTCGCGGCAGCCACCCGGGCCGCCGCAGAGCTGCCCCGGCTGGAACAAGCCCTGCGGACCCTGGCCACCGTCGAGGTGACCCGGCTGCCCGAACTCCTGCTGGAGGTCATCGACGTCCACTCGCACCGGCTGGACGCCTGGATCACCTCGCTCGCGTCGCGACGGCTGGCCGCGCTGCGTTCGTCCGGCGTGGAGGGAGTGCGGTTCGGCTGTTACGGCTGGGTGGAGGACCTGCGTCCCCCGGTGCAGCGGGAACAGATCGACATCGTGCTGGACGACGTGGACACCACCGCCGAAGTCTCCGAGAAGGACGGCTACATCCACGCTCCCTCGCTCCAGCACGCGGCGACGGCGGCCGTGCTGCGCTCCGGCTTCCTCAGCGACCCCGACGAGCAGACCTACGCCGTCAACCTCACCTCGCGCCGTGCCCGCATCGCGCGTTGGCTGCTCGGCGGCGTACGCCAGGGCCAGAACCTGGGCTCCCTGCTGGGTTATCGGTTCGAACGGGCCCTGCACGACAACGAACTGGACCACCTCGTGGAGCGGTTCCGCCGCCGCTTCCCCCTGCCGGTCGTGCCCGAACCGCAGGCGGAGCAGCCGGCGGCGGACCTGTGGGCGCGCAGCGCGGAGGCGATCTCGGCACGCAACGTCGTCGACGGCATGGCCCTCGTACGGGCCGGGGCCGGTGCTCCCGGGCTGGCCGGCGTCCCGGACGACGACCTGGCGGCGGTGACCCCACTGTGGGAGGAACTTGCCGACGCCCTGGACGCGGTGGGCGATCTGGTACTGGCCGAGAGCGTGCACCAGCTGGTGGGCGGCAACCCCATCCGCGCTGGCCTGACCGCCGACACCCTGGGCCGCGGCGAGGACGTACCGGACACCTTCCGCGTCCTGAACACCCCGCACCGGGCACGCGCACTGACCCACCGGGTCGCCACGCTGCTGCCCGCCGCTGTCACCCCGGCCGGCTGGCCCGCCGATCCGCTCGCCAAGCTGCAACCCGCCCTGGAGTTCTGGGTCGCGCATCTGCTGGGCCCGGCGGCAGGCTGGACGCTGACCGGCACAGTGGGCCAGGAGTCGTTCACACTCACCGCCGACAGCCTGCCGCTGGGCGCGCTGCGCACCGTACTGGACGCCGCCTCCGCCGAACCGGCCGGGCTGCGCCGCGCTGTACAGACCACCAAGGGCGTCGCGCCGGACACCCCGGTCACCTTCAGCGGGCCCGGCTGGAGCGGTCTGCGGGGCCGCGCGGTCCGGATCCGTTCCCTGCTGTCCACCGCCCAGCCGCTGCTGCCCGCCCACCTCCCCGAGGACTCGGCCGGCCGTACGGTCGACACGACCGGGCTGCGCACGCGACTCGCCGCCTTCGCCGAGAGCGGCCCGGCCGGGGCCGAGCTGCGCGGCCTGGCGGCGGAGCAGGTCACCCCGGAGGAGGCCGAGTCCTGGCTCTCCCGGGCCCGGACGCAACTTGCCGAGGTGCTCGGCGCGGAGATCCCTCTCCTGCCCGACCTCACCGCACCGGCCCCGCCCCCGGCCGGCCGCGCCGACCTGCCCGGCGCCGACCTGGAGGACTGGCTGCGGCGCAACGCGGCCGTACGACCGATGGTGCGCACCCTGCACGAGACACTGCTGCTGGCCGCAGCGGGCACCGACCGGGTCGAGCGGCTGCGCGCGGCACAGCACCCGACGAGCGCGGCCGACGCCTGGATCGGCGGCACCTTCCCCGGCGGGCAGCGCCCGCCCGCCACCACCCACCTGGTCTGGCACGCACCGGCCGACACCCCGCCGGGCACGGCCATCAACGGCCTCGTACTCGACGAATGGATCGAACTGCTGCCCGGCTCCGATCAGCCGCCCCCGTCGGACGGAGCCGCGCCGCAGACCGAACTGACCGGTGTCGCCTTCCACTACGACCGCCCGGACGCCAAGGCCCCGCACAGTGTGCTCATCGCGGTGCCTCCGAACCTGGAACGCGGCTGGACCTCCGACGGCCTGGTGCAGGTAGTGCGCGAGACCCTCGAACTGGCCAAACTGCGCGCCGTCGACCTCGACGACCTGCCGGAACTGGACGATCTGCTCCCCGGCATCCGGATCTCCCCCCATGGCGCGACCGGTCAGGCCCTGTCGAGGATCGAGACCCGCCGGCCGGGCACCGACCCGGAGGGCCCCTTCATGCTGGAGCCCCGCCACCGCACCTCCGACATCGAAGCCGGACTGGCCGCCCGCGTGCACGACCCGCTGTGGCTGCTCACCCGGCAGTGGCAGTTCGGGGAGTTCGCCGCCCAGGACGCCGGTTCCCCCGCAGTGGTCCGCATGGCCGGCGCCAGCTCGCCCATCGACGCCTGGCGGCCGGGCGGGAGCACGGACTGGGTGCCCTACGACCCGCGCCTCGGGCCGTTGGACAGCCACGTCGAGGACGAGCCCGTAAAGGCCGACGAACGGTTGCGCGCCGAGGGCGGTGCCGCCCTGCTGCGGATGTCCGACGACGCCGGGCTGCTCGCCGCCGCCCTCGCAGCACTGGCACCCCACCGGCTGCGGTCCGGCGAGGCGGACACAAGCCTCATCGGGTGGCTCGACGGCCGCCTGCCCGACGCCGCGTCGGTAGCGGCAGCCCTGGACGCGGGCACTTTCGACGGCGGACCGGACGCGCGGCTCGGCGAGGTGGCCGCCCGCTGGCGAACCTGGTGGGCCGGGCAGCTCGCCGAGCGCGGTCCGGACTGCTTCGACCCGCACCGCTTCGAGTACGGCGCCGAACTCTCCACCGGCGGAACCGTGCTGCGCGCCGAGGAGTACCAGGGCGACGGCCTCGACTGGTACAGCCTGGACGTGCACCCCGACCCCGGTGCCGAGGCGGCACCGCAGGGCGAGCGCATCACGTTCACCGAGGAGGGCCTGCCCTCGACGATCCGCTACGGCGGACTGCCCGCCGACCGGTTCTGGGAGATGGAGGACGCGCGCGTCGACCTCGGAGCGACGGACGTGTCCACGCTGGACACGGGCCGTCTGCTGCTGATCTCCTTCGCCACGGTCTTCGGCAACGACTGGTTCCTGGTGCCGTTGGAGGTGCCGACCGCTTCCCTGACCGTCCTGGACCAGCTCCTCGTGCGTGACGTCTTCGGCCGTCACCATCTGGTCCGGCGCGCAGGCCACGACGATCCTGCCTGGTCGATGTTCACCCTGAGCAGCCCGGAGCCGGACCACCCGGCGGCCTCCGGACTGCTGGTCCTGCCCACCGAACGCGGCCAGACGGGCCAGCCGCTGGAACGAGTGGTACTGGCCCGTGACGAACTGGCGAACCTGGCGTGGGCCGTCCAGCACCACTACACCGACGGCCGGGGCGAACAGGTCGACCGCCGGGACCGGTGGGCCCGCACCGCGCCCCCCGAGCCTGCCACGGCCGGAGAACTGCCCGCCTACGCCGTGCAGAGCATCGTGCCCGACTACTGGTTCCCGCTCGTCCCGGAAGCGGTCGGCACCGCGCGGATCCGCTTCCGGCTGGCCAGGCTCACCGGCCCCGGCCTCGACTCGCGCCCGGAGGGTCGGCTCATCACTCCCGGCCTGTGGATGCACGAGGAAGAGGTGCCTCGGGACGGCGTGTTCGTCACCCGGCGCCCGGTGCTGGCCCGCTGGTTCGACGGCTCCTGGCACAGCTGGGTACGCAGGGAGAAGGCCCCCGGCACCGGGGAGAGCTCCAGCGGCCTGGCTTTCGACACGGTGCGGCCCACGGAGCCTTGGCCGTGAGAGACAGTCCGTCATCCGACTCACCCCGCCACACCCACGGCCGTTGTAGCGGAGTCAGTCGATCTTCAACGTTCCCCGGGCCTCGGCAACGTTCCCGGGGTCTCGGCGCAGATCGAGATCCAGGTCAACTCCTTCGAACCGATCACGTACGGGACCGTCTCCGCCCGGCTGGAGACCGCCGTGTTGGGCAGCATGCAAAAACCGGCCACTCTGGCGGCCAACGAACCTCTGACCGCCCTGCCGTCCGTGGGGCTGGGACTACCGGTTACTCGGCCTGCCCCGCTCGGCCGCCACCAGGGCGTTGAGGACGCGTCGGGTCTTGTTCTCGGGGTGCTCGGAGAGCGCCACCCCGTGTCCCCGCACCGTCTCCTCCAGCTTTCGCTGCTTGTGCTCGGCCCGCGTGGTGAACCTCTGGGCGTCGTCCTCGTCCTTGGGCTTTACCCGGATCGAGGTCTCCAGGAACTCCAGACCTGCGACCGACCACGCCTCCAAGTCCACCTTCAGGTCCCCGAGCGGAACGTCGTCGACCTTGGTCGCGCGGATCGGACCCAGCGCGACCAGCCCGCCGAGTTGGACGGCGGGAGCGCAGGCGTGCAGGAACTGGTTCTGCACCGCATCGATCGGCGCGGTGGGATCGGCTCCGGGAATGACCGCGTCCAACAGCGCTCCTGGTGCGTGACCGTGCACCAGGGAGGCGGCCAGAACACGGTGGTTCACCGACCAGTCCTCCTCGATCCTGTAGGTGAACGGCTCGGCGCCGAACGGGGCGGAGAACCGGCCGACCAACTGCTTCCGGGTGCATGGACGCAACTTGACGGTCAGATCGTCCGGACCGCCACCGGTCCTGAACCGCACGATCACGCCAGCGTCCAGCAGCCGTACCTGGCCCTCGGCGGCGCCGTCCCGGTCCTCGGCGAACCAGATCTGGCGGGTTGTCATCAGGCCGTGCGCTGCGCCCAGGAGTGACAGAGCCGCCGCCACGTCGCTCTCGATGTTGACCTTGATCTCGACCGGCAACAGATCCATCGCCCCGCTCCCTACCGTCTTCTGTACCTTGCCCGGGCGCCTTGCAGTGCGGCTGGACAAAGGAAAGGAGTCGAACGCCGTGAGCTGACCCTGCTCCTCCCACGACTGGGCGTCGCTGCTGCCCAGCCTCGATCGGGCCCGATCCGCCATGACCGGAAAGGGACGAACTCAGGGGTGGGGCTTGAGTTGTACGCAGAGGTCATCTCCGTAGGGGAGAACCATCGTCCTGTCCCGGCCGAGCTCCCGGCCCGGCGTGACCAGGAACAGTCGCCAAGCCGGGTTGCGTGACCCCGGTGGGGCAGCGCTGCCTGAGCTCAGGCAGCGACAGTGAACCCGTGTCGACTGCCGAGCGCGGCGAGGGTGGACTCGCCCGGGATGCCGTCAGCGTTCGCTCCGGTGAACCCCTGTTGACGCTGGAAAGCCGCGTAGGCGTCGACGGTATGGGACCCGAAGGATCCGTCACCGCCGAATGTCGGGTCCAGCAGCCCCTCTGCGACCAGGGCAGCCTCCACAGGTCTGACGTCCGCCGGGAACGTCGTGTGCCCCTGGGCAGCGCCCGGGTCGGTGTGTGCGGCAGCGACGACGTGAGACAGGCTGACGCTGACGCCGGCGGGTGAGATGCCGGGCCGTGGAGCGCCCTTCTTCACCCAGGCCTCGAGCGGGTCGCCAGGGCATTTGGTGGCGAAGCCGTCGCGGTGCCCTTTGATCTCCGCTCCGGCGCCGCCCTTCTTTCGCAGCAGGTCGATGGCGTCGCGAATGCCGGCCAATTGAGCTTTGGTCGGATGAACGAGACCGGAGTCGCCCACCATGGCGCACACTGAGTAGTGGTTCAGGTTGAGCTGGTGATTGCCGTTCGCGGCTTGCAGTTTGTGCAGACCACGCCCTTCGAAGACGTGTCCGTGCGGACATACCACGAAGCTGTAGGCGATGTCGGAATAGTTCTCGGTGTGGTTCGCCAGATGAGCAGCCTGGATGGCCCGCACTCGGCCGGTGCACTTGGGGTGGTTTTCCGGTTTGGTGAGATCAGACGGGACGGGGGCTCCCTCATAGTGGACCTTCACGCCACGAGTGGACGCGACATGCACGAGGGGCGAACGGGGCGGTTTGGCCCCCCAATCCGCACGAGTGACGAGACGCATTCCTCACTCCCTTGCGTAGTAGCGGATAGACACCGCCGCATTGGCGACACAAAACCTCGGACCTGCGCTCCAGAGAGCACGGCGGTTGGCTTGTCTGCCAAGCCTGCAGTTCAAAGGTTTCGGTGCGCCGTTTGACTCCGAGCGGTCGGTGTCACAGGAGCTGGGCGGGTCTGTGAGGGCGCAAGAACCTGCGATTCCCACGGACCTTGCGAATCTCACCGCAGACCCGACGGCAATGCTCGTGGCTAACGCGTGGAACATATGTAGCGTCTTTATCAGGGTGCATCTGCACCCTCGGAGAAGTCAAGCAATGCGATCGGCGGCTGAAAGTCGGGTGGGCGCCCGCGTAGTTGCTCGACGGCACGAAGCAGATCCTTTACGACTGCACCGCCATGACACGCCATGACGACGGACAACCGGCCCACCAGCACCGGAACCTGGACGACCCGGACGGCAACCCCACAGCCATCCATCTGGCGCGACAGGATGTTCGGCCTGACGGTTCGTAGGCAGACCCACAACAGGGCCCGGTGCTCCGTTTGCCCCGTTGCTGACACGGTCATACGGTCGAAGTAACGCATATATCGCGCATCGCAGCCTCGCTCTCCATGGTGGCGAGACCGAGAGGCGCCCTGATCCGCTATGTGTATACGCGTCGTTGCAAGCCGTCCCCCGAGCCGGGGATCGGCGGCCGGCCCTGATCACCGAACCGATTTCGTAATGGGCCATGGAGGCATGGCCCCGATGGGAAGTTGGCGGGCATAGGAATGCGAATGAAACTGACCCAGCTGCGAGCCCTCGTCGCACAGGTGGGGTTCACCGGCAGAGACGTCAATATTGCGGCGGCCGTCGCCATGGCGGAATCCCGAGGTGACCCGGCCGCTGTCGGGGACGAGGGGTTGGCCGACAACAAGTGGGGGCCGTCCTTCGGTCTCTTCCAGATACGCTCCCTCAGACACCCAGAGCAGTTCTCACCCCCGGACTCGCTCAGAATCTCCGGAAAGCTCAAGGACCCGCACTACAACGCCAAGACAGCAAAGGCCATCAAGGACGCACACGGCTGGAGACAGTGGTCCACGTTCACGAACGGGGCCTACCGCCAGCACTTGGATGGCGGCACCGCTGTATTCGAGCCGTTCCCTGGTGCTTCGTTCTTCCACACTGGGCAGAAGTCTTCGATCATCACCGCGATGCACCATCGGCTTGTCACTGAAGGATGTAATCGGTATGAGTCTGGCCGTGGCGCCGACGTGTGGGGTTCGGGGGATACGAAGTCCTTCGCCGCCTGGCAGCGGAAGCTCCACTTGACAGGCCGCGATGCCGACGGTGTCCCCGGCAAGTTCAGCTGGGACATGCTGCACGTCCCCAACGTCTGAGCCGGTGAGAGGCCGGCCGCGGCGGTCAGGGGTGCGGAGTGGTCACGGGCCAAGGGGAGAGTCGTGCCCGCCGAGGGCGGGGTGGGCCATGGCCCTTGTCATGTCAGGCGGTGGGGCGATCGCTCCGGCGAAGTGCTGGTTGCCCAGATCCGCCCGCAGGGCCAAACCCGGAGGCTTCGGAGGACAGCCGCTCGTCGAGACCCACCCCCCTCTGCGGAAAATGCCTGGCAGGGTGTTGTCGCAGGCAACTGGGTGGGGACGGCGGGCCGCATCATGCCGTCGCCGAGTGCGCGGTGTGGGGCGGGAGGGCACCGGATCGGGCGATTTGGAGCAACGCATGTCGGGCGCCTGCCGGGGCGAGGCGAAGACCGACGCGCCCGCGACGCCTACGTCATCGCCGAGACCGCCCGCCACCGCAGCGACTTCGCCACGATCGACGTGCCGCCCAGCTGGCCGCCGATCACGCGCTGCTGCCCCACCCCGTACCCACCTCGTGGCCGACCGGGTGGCGGATGATCAACTGGTGTTGCTGACGCGTTACCAGAGGGTCGGCCGCGATCCGTCGCCGAGGCCGGGCGAGGCTGACGGCTGGCTGACAGGCCGTCAGTGTGGCGCGACGCAGACGCAGTCGACGCGGCCGCGCTGGAAGCCGCCCAGGCCCAGCAGACCGCATTCCCTGGCGAGCATGTCGCCGGGCAGATCGTGGCCGACCTGGCCCTGGAGGAACGGCTGAGGCGGATTGAGCAGCAGATCCGCGAGGCTCGTTCCGAAGCCATCACCAGGCGGGGATCATCGAGTCCGTGCCCGATACCCGGCCCCGAGTTCATCATCGCGGCCGGCGACCTGGCGTCGGCGGTCGGGCTCGTGCCCGTCCCGCGTGGTTCCGGCCACGCAGACCAGCATCATCCGCGAGGTACCGAACCGGGACTTCTACCTCAAGCAGCGCGGGGAGGGCTGCAGGCACGTCCAGGCGTGCTGTGGGCGTTGCTGCGTGAGGGACGGGTCTTCACCTCCGCTCCTCCGGTCACGCAAGCGGCTTGACTTCGCCATTGAGACTCCTGATCGTCCACCTACGACGCCGCTAGGCGGACTGGCCGACCCAGCGGATCCGGCGTCAGGATCGCTTAGAGTGCAGGTGCCGACAGCGTCGTTGCTTGCGTGAGCACATAGTCGGACTCGTTCCGCCAGCACATTTACTCGGTAAACACCCGCACCGCCGCATCCTCGGACGAGGTCTGCAGAGAGAGTCCGCACTCACCGGTGTCGGTCACCTGGTCGGCCTGGAGCGGGAAGCCGGTGAACTCGATCCAGGCGACGCCTGAGTCACCGTCGTCCCAAGTGATCGTGCCCTGCCCGAAGAAGCCGTTACTTCCGGACGGGTCGGTCACGGCGACCGTCAGAGAGTTGGCCACGCCCTTGGGGTTCTCGGCCTGGATGTCGACGGTGAGCTTGACCCCGGGACTCGCGAGTGCCGTGTCCGTAACGGGCGCCAGGCTTCCGACATTGAAGGCGCTTCCCAGTCCGGTGGAATTGGTGCCGGTGACCTGGAGAACGGCCACATTGAACGTCTGAGGGCTGACTGAGACTGTCGCCATGATTGCGCCTCCTTCGCCTCAACCCCAGAATCCGACAGCCTGTCCGGAGTTGCAACACGGTGTGTTCTGATCCACGGTGAAGGTGCGAATCGCTGGGTCGTGATCCCATCACGCGAAGGAGAACCGCCATGGGAGAAGACACGGACCTGACGCCCACTCTTGACGATCTCGTGGCGGACTCCGTTGAGTTGTCGCCAGTCTGGGGTGCCTGGTGTCCCGACGAGGAGAGTCAGGTCGCTCAGGACCTGGCAGCCGAATCGGACGGAACCACTGCCGCTGAAGAACATAATCTGGCCACGGGCCACACCGCCGTCGGCACGCTCTCGCTGCCGAACGCGCTCGCGGTCAATACCGACATCCAGCTGTTCCCATTCCCCTTCTGTTTCCGCTACAACGGCCGTCCCTGGCAGTCCATGACCCTTCTCGCGCCGGGTGCCGACGAGGCCGCGACGACAGCCGGTCAACTCGTCAACCTCCTCAACCTGGCGGCCACCGGGAAAGGCTTTCCGGCCCTGTTCTCGGCGACGAGCGGCATCTGTTCTGCCTTCTAGCCCAATGCCGTTGCTTTTGGCGTGGGCGTAGGCTGGTCGGCAGTGGGTCCCGGGGGTGGTTGGGGTGGCTGCGAGCGCGTTGGACTTATCGGGTCTTGGTCTGCTGACCTGGGTGTACCCACCGGGGTTGGTGGACCGGGTGGTGGCTGCGTGTGGTCGTTCAGAGCAGCGCAGGCGGCTGCTTCCTGCGCGGTTGGTCGTGTACTTCGTCCTGGGGCTGGCGCTGTTCTCTCCTGCTCCCTATCTCGAGGCCATGCGGCATCTGATGGCAGGTCTGCGGGGGTTGGGGCTGCTGGGCAACTGGCATGTTCCGGCGAAGTCTTCGCTGTTCAGAGCCCGGCAGAGGCTCGGTTTCGAACCGTTCCAAGTGCTGTTCGCGGCGACCGCGAAGCCGATGGCCGATGAGTCGACGCCTGGCGCGTTCTGGCGGGGCCTGCGGCTGCCGGCCGTCGGACGGAACTGGCTGGGACGTCTCGGACACCGAAGCCAACCGGGCCGCCTTCGGCCGTCCCGGCAACGGCCGCGGAACAAAGCGCAGTGCCTTCGTCCAGGTGAGGATGGCGGTCCTGGCGGAGGTAGGCAGCCATGCGGTGCTGGACGCGGAACTCGCAGGCTGCCGCAGAGTGCAAGTCACTCGCGTCGGCCGCCTGTCCAGGTCCTGCGCCGCGGGCCAGCTGGTCCTGGCCGACCGTGAGTTCCTCGGTGTCCCGCTGTGGCGCGCCTTCACCGCCACCGGAGCTGACCTGCTGTGGCGGGTGCCGGCCAACCGTGTCCTGCCCGTGCGCAAGTTACTGCGTGACGGATCATGGCTTTCCGACATCCACGCCGGCACCGACCGGGCGAAACATGTCCCGGTGCAGGTCCCCGTCATCACCTACCAGCTCAAAGACGTCGGCGGTGCCGCTGCCGCGGTCGACCACCGCCTGGTCACCACACTCCTAGATGATCGATTCCAAGGGGTAGCGGCTTTGAGTGGACCGCTACGATCAGGGCCTTGGGTGCGGGGGCTGCGGGGGAGGTCGTTTTATGGTCGGTTTGGCGGGTCTGGGACGTCGGGGCGCGCTCGCGCTGGGCTTGGCGACGGTACTCGTGGCGTGTACGTCGACTGCGAAAAGCACAGACGGCAACGAAGTCCGTACGGACTCTGAACCGCTCGAACGTCGGTTCGCCACGCTCGGCCCGCTCTCCGACGCACATTGGCTTGGCGTCGTGCTGGGTACCCCCGATTCGAGGGTTCCGGGTCCCACTGATGTTCGTGTGGTGGGCTTCGCCCAGCTGCGAGCCGGTGCCGTTGCCTCCATTGTGGGGGCATCGCAGCTAGGTTTTCAGCCCGCGAAGCCAAACCAACTGCCGGAAGCACTAGTGCAGTTCATGCCCAAGAGGGCCAGGTGGGTCCGGAGCGAGTCCTTCGACCGTCAGGTGACGGGCGAAACGTATTCCGGGGTGTTCTACTTCGACCCGGGTGCGCACTGGGTCTACTTCGACACGATCAATCCGAGTGTTGCCTCCAGCTCCGGAACGTGATCAGGTCCCCCGGTTCGGCCACGCAGACGATACGAGGGCGTCCAAAGTCATCTTGTGACGAACGACCTGGACACCCTCGCGACCGCACTCTACGTGAAGACCGGCGACGTGCTGAAGGACTCGCCGCAGTGCAGCCCGTGGCGGCCAGCGGTGGGCATTGCGCCGCAACTCACGATGCCGAGCTGGTGACTTTGGCGATGATGCAGGCCATGCTCGGCTTCACCTCCGAGGCCCGGTGGCTGCGGCACGCCCGCGCCCACCTGCGGCACCTGTTCCCCTACCTGCCCCACCGCCCGGCTACAACAAGCGGCTGCGCAAGGCCGCCGAGCTCATCCGGCGCGTCACCCGCGCGATGGCGGTCGACACCACGCTGTGGACCGACGACGTGTGGGTGGTGGACTCCACGCCCGTCGAGTGCGGGCGCTCCCGCGAGACCGCCAAACGCTCCGACCTGGCCGGATGGGCCCAGTACGGCTACTGCGCCAGCCACAGCCGGTTCTTCTGGGGGCTGCGGCTGCACCTGGTGTGCACCCTGCGCGGCCTGCCCGTCGCCTTCGCCCTGACCGGCGCCAAGGCTGACGAACGCGAGACCCCGCTGGACCTGTTCGCCGTCGAGCCGCAGCTCATCGACGAGCGTCCCGGCCAGACGCCGATCGGCGACAAGAACTACTTCGGCCGCGAGTTCGAGCAGCAGCTGGCCGAGCTGGACATCCGGCTGTTGCGGCCGGCCCGCAAGGGCGAAGCCGAGCGGGCCGGATCACAGCTGTTCAAACCGCTGCGGCAAGTCATCGAGTCGATCAACGAGACCTTCAAGGGACAGCTCGACCTTGAACGCCACCGCGGTCGCACACCCGCAGGTGCGGCGGTCCGGGTCCTGCAGCGCATCCTCGCGCTCAAGGCCGCCATCTGGCACAACGACCACACCGGCCAGCCGGTCATGCGCGCGCTGACCGCGTACGACCACTGAACCCCTTGGAATCGATCATCTAGACGCCCGCCGCCATCCCGCCCGGCAACTGGCCGCGCTCTACCGTGAACGCTGGGAAATCGAATCCGTCTTCGCCGAGATCAAGACCTTCCAATGCGGCGCGAAGGTGGTCCTCAGCAGCAAAACACCCGACGGTGTCCTCCAACAGATCTGGGCCCACCGCCTGGTCCACCACGCATTGCGGGAGCTGATGCTGAGAACCGCGGCCACCCGCCAACTCGACCCGGACCGCATCTCTTTCACCGAAACTCTGCGCTCCGCCCGGCACAGTGTGACCCTTACCCCGGGCGGCTTTTCCCCCTGAGCTCCTGGTCAGAGCACTGCACTTCCTCCAAGAGGACCTGCTGGAAAGCTCCTGCCGACCAGACGGCTCCGCAGTCAGCCTCGTGTCGTGAAGCGCAAGATGTCCAACTACTGGCTCAAACGGGCTGAGCACTACACATGGCCCCAGCCCACCCACACCGGCACGCAAGCCATCCGCATCAAACGACCCCAACCTCCAGACCCGTAAAGCAACGGCACTGCCTTGAGAACGAGAGGCCGATCGTCTCGGTTCCGTGCGGGACGCGACCCTCGCAGCATCAACCGGGACGGACCGAAGTGCAGAGACGGCCGTGAGGACAGGTCAGCGGACGCGGCAACCCGACGGACTGTACCGGCGCGGGTCCCTGACATCTGTCAGGGACCCGCAGGGGCCCGCAGCCCTCTAAGTTGCGGTACGCACCCCCTCTGCGAGTCGATGACAGCCCGACCTCACAGAGGGTTCCTCCGCAGCTAGTCCCGTCTTCACTCCCACCACTCGAGTCCCGCAGGAGCAACCGACCCCATGCGTATCAAGCGACCTCTTCTCGGCGCGATCGGGTCTCCGACCCTGGTGCTGGGCTCCGTCTGCGCCTCCGGCTCCGCCCAGGCGGCGTCCTCCGCCTCCTCGACCGTCTCCCCGACGATCTCACCAGCCGCCCCTTCACAACTGGTGCCTGCCGGAGACCACGTCGACTGTGACACGGGGAACTTCTGCGCCGCAGTCTGGGACCCCCGCAGGCCAGTGGCGGGTCTTCTTCCTGTACGACTGCAACCGCCGCTACCTGTCGAACTGGAGCGGCACTGGCGAGGTTATGAACAACCGGACCGACAACGCCGAGGCGACACTTTACGGCCAGAACGGCAACGTGATCCAGACCTTCCGGGTCGTCAACGCTGACGCGCCCGACGTGGACAGGGATCCGGTCTGGTCGATCCGCAACTGCTGACCAGGCAGCTCCAGGCGTTACTACCGTTACGACTGAACCTTCCCTTGATCGTGCTCATCCGGTGAGACCGAGTTCGCGTAGGGCGTCGGCGGGGTGGTTGCGATAGTGGTCGTGGGCGGCTGCGTTGGCGGCCTCGACAATGCGGGTCGGCTCCCGACGGGCCTTCGTCGCCCAGGCGGCCGAGGTGTGTTCACTGAACTGGATAAGGCATCCATGCAGTTCAGGAGGAGTGCTGCTAGCTTTCCGGCATGGGTCAAGCAGGTAGTCCTGAGAGGACGCCAAGTCCCTTCTCTCTCGGTTCCGCTCTCGGTTCGGCATCGCCCGTTCGAGGTACTGACTGTCGTACGGACCCACTGCTCGGCATGCACATGCCGGGATGCGGGGCACAGGACGAAGACCGTACCCGAGTGACCTGTCGGACGAGCAGTGGACATTGATCGAGCCGATGATCACGTCCTGGAAGCAGGGCCGGGTGAGCCGTTCGGCGACCGGAGACTACGGGCCTGTGACCTGAGGGGAGGGCGTGAACACGATCTTCTACCAGAACCGGACGGGCTGTCAGCGACGCTACCTGCCCCATGACCTGCCCGCTTGGTCGGCGGTCCTCTACTACTTCGTGCTGTGGCGTCAGGACGGGCTCGACCAGCGGATCCAGGAACTCCTGCGCTGCCAGGTACGGGAGGAAGCGCGTCGATTGGAGACCCTGTCCGTCGTGATCATCGACACCCAGTCAGTCCGCGCGGCCCCAGGTGTCCCGAAGACCACGACGGGACTGGACGCCAGCAAGAAGGTGTCGGGGCGCAAGCGGGGAGTGGCCGTCGATGTCCTTGGGCTGATCGTCGGCGTCGTGGTGCTGTCCGGCTCCGACCACGACAACACGGCCGGCACCGCCCTGGCGGACCAGGGCTTCAAGGACGAGGTGCTCATCCACGGCGCGTTGATGGACGTCGACGCGTCGAGATCGTACGCCGCAACCCCGAGGACCAGGGCAAGGGCTTCGTCCCGCAGCCCAGGCGATGGATCGTGGAGCAGGTCAACGGCACGATGCTCCACCGCCGCCTGGCCCGCGAGTACGACCACCGGCCCGACGCCTCCGCCTCGCGTGTCTGCTGGGCCTCCATCGCGAACACGGCCCGCCGCCTCCCCACACCCGCCCCGCCTGGCGCGACACTCTCGGACTGGCCGCCTGAACGTTGTCGAACTCCTGGCGGACCTCCAGGCCCGGTGCGACGAGACCAAGGCCCGGACCGACGAACTACGCGACCAGGTCGCGCACTTGACCTCCGTCCTGACCGAGACCGAAGCGCGACTCGCGGACCTGGCCACCACGAAGAAGGTCATCACCGCATGCGTCCCACCCGGAACCGAGCCCGAAACGCCCGAGACGAACACCGCCTACCAGACCATCGTGAGCCTTCAACCAGCACTCCGACCAAGCATTCAGAGCCCGTGAGCTGCACGAACTCCTCGGGATGCCCACCGACGAGGCGACCGTCAACATCACCCGCAGCCGCCTCCCCCATGAACCCCAACTTCCCCTGCAATCACAGACTCCACGTCACAAGGGGAGGGGCGATATGTACATCCCTACGAAGAAGAGCCCTTTCACCGCCCAACCTGACGCCGTAACGGGCGCGTTATCGATCACTAGACGTCATGTGCCCCCGGTTCGATCACCTCCCTGTGTCGACGATGTGGTACTCGACGGGCCGCCACTTGATCAGCTGGCGGTCATACCCACGAATCGGTGTTCCACAACCGGTCAGAGGCGGTCGAAGCGACACCTTTTTTTGCCACCCCCACCCTGCCCGCCCCACCTCCACAACAAAGGATCGCGCCATGCCCGCACGCAACCCTGAACAACCAAACCAACCGGATCGGCGGTCTGCCCCTGTGCTGACAGTGAGACCTGATATGACACGTTCCAGATCGGCCGCCCGCGGCATCCTGGTGACCCTACTGACCGCTGTGGCGCTGCTGACCGGCCTGCTCAGCCCCCTCGTCCCGGCCGCGCGGGCGGACGACCCGGTGTGTACAAAGGTCACCATCATCGGCGTGCGCGGGTCCAGTGAGGGCTACGTGGGCCCCTACGGGATGGGTGAGACCGCGGGGCCCGCTGCACAGGCCGCCGCCGACCTCCTGGTGTCCCACTACGGGCACGCCCGCTCCGACATCTCGACCACCTCTCTGGTCTACCCCGCCGTCGCCGCGAGCGACGTCCTCAACTGGTGGGACTCGGTCAGGACCGGCGCGGAAGCGCTGGACACCCTGGTGACGAACACCTACCTACGCTGCCCATCGACGCGGATCGGCCTGGTCGGCTACTCACAGGGTGCCGGCGCCATCAACATGGGGATGCACCTGATCTCCGAGCGTCACGGTCACGTTGCCCAGGCCGTCCGCGGTGCCCTGCTCATCGCCGACCCGTTCCGTGACGGACGCCAGTCCTACGCACAGAACATCACCGCCGACGGTCGCATGGTCGGTGGCGTCGGGCTGCGCGGCATGCTGCGCCGACAGGCGGTGCCGGTCAGCTTCCAGGGCGTCACCCGCGACATCTGCCGTGACGGCGACGGAGTGTGCGGCACGATCTTCGAGGAGACAGTGCAGTCCGTCATCCAGGCGAAGCTCTCCGAGGCCACCCACACCAGCTACATGAACTGCTGCAACGGCTTCAACATCCTGCGCGAGTACGGCCAACAGCTCGGCTGGCGCCTCGCCCAGAACCCTGACGGCGGCGGTGGCACCGCGCCTGTGCCGCCCACTCCCGCCTGGAACCCCGGCAAGGACTGCGGAGTCACCGTCACCGCCCCGACCCAGGCCGCCGGATACGCGGTGCAGGCCGCATGCTCGCAGGTCGCGGCCGGCACCTGGTACACGTGGGGTGGAGGACACGGGCCGACGCCCGGCGCGAGCTACGGCTTCGTCGACGTCTCCGACCCTGAGCGCAGCAAGAACGACCCGTACCGCAAGGGCTTCGACTGCTCGGGGATGGTGCGCTGGGCCTGGTCCGTGGCGGTCGGCCACGACATGGTCGGACAGCGGACCGCCGCCCAGGAGTTCGCACTGCCCGCCGCGGCGCGCTTCACCGCGGCCGACGGCACCGCGCCCCTCAGACCGGGCGACCTTGTGTTCTGGGGGTCCCCCATCACCCATGTGGCGATGTACCTGGGCAACGGCAAGATCGTCGAGGCTCGCGAATCCGACACCAAGATCATGGTCACGGACTTCACCAGCCACCGGAACTATGCCGGCGCGATCCGTCTCTCGGGTGACGCGGCGGCACCAGGCACCGGCGGTCCCAACAGCACCTGGGGCACGGACGTCAACGTCCGTTCCGCTCCCGCGCAGAGCGGCACGATCGTCACGACGTTCGCCGGCCCGACAGCAATCACGATCAAGTGCCAGAAGCGCGGCGGGACCGTGACCGCCGAGGGCTATACCAACGACGCCTGGTCGTTCCTGCCTGACTACGGCGGCTGGGTCAGCAACATCTACGTCCAGGGCGCGGCCTGGCTCGACGGCGTCCCGGCCTGCGACGGCGACCCCGGAGGTGGCTCAGGGCGCCACAGTACCTGGGGCACAGGCGTCAACGTCCGCCCGCTGCCCTCCCGCGGCGGCACCCCGGTGGCTACCTTCTCCGCACCGATGTCCATCGCGATCCAATGCCAGAAGCGGGCCGAGTCCGTCGTCGCGGAAGGCATTACCAACGACGCGTGGTCCTACCTGCCGGAGTACCGGGGCTGGGTCAGTAACATCTTCATCCAGGGCCCGGCCTGGCTCGACGGCGTCCCGGCCTGCGACGGCAACACGGGCAGCGGCTCGGGCCAGTTCAGCACCTGGGGCACAGGGGTCAACACCCGTCAGCGTCCCAGCGTCTCGGCCTCCCTGGGCCCTGTGTTCTCCGGCCCGACCCGCGTGACCGTCTCCTGCCAACAGCACGCGGAATCGGTAACCGCCGAAGGCATCACCAACGACGCGTGGTCCTACCTGCCGGACCACCAGGCGTGGATCAGCAACATCTTCATCCAGGGCCCGGCCTGGCTGGACGGGGTCCCCTCTTGCGGCAGCAGCGGGACACCGGTCGGCAACACCGGCCAGCGGACGTGGGCCTCGAACGTCAAGGTCCGCAAGGACTCCTCCACCGCTACCGATGTCGTGACCACCTTGACCGCTCCGACCGCCGTGCGGGTGACATGCCAGATCCAGGGCCAGTCGATCACAGCCGAGGGCATCACCAACAGCGCCTGGTCCTACCTTCCGGACTACGGCGGCTGGATCAGCAACATCTTCCTCCAGGGCCCGGCCTGGCTCGACGGCGTCCCGGCCTGCGGGACCACGCGACCGGGGAACCCGCCGAACATGACGTGACGGCTCTCCCACACTGATCGTCGGCGGGAAACCTGCCACGGCCCCTGTCTCACGCAGTGCCGCGTGAGACAGGGGCCGCCGCCTCGTTCGTGCCGTCAGTTCGCCAACAGCTCGTTTCCGCGTGGCTACTTCAAGGGCGGCGGGCAGCCGGCGCGAGGTCGGCCGGCCACCGGCGTGAGTCAACCACCGACCCTTTGGCCACAGTCGAGCTTGGTGCCGACCCTGCAGGACTCCCGCGTATGTCTGCTTACGCTGCCGGGGCGGTTGCCCTGGTTACGCCCACCACCTAGATCTTCTTGCCGGAGATGGCCACCACGCGGCGGTGGCGGAGCGGGATCTGCAGTGCGGAGGAGTCTGTCGGCAGGCCGGTGTTGTGGCGTGGATGCAACTTGGTCTGTGTACGCCGTGACACCGGGCTCCACGCCGGTTACCTCGAACTCCACCACGACATGGGTGAGATCGGCGGCATTCTCGCTCCCGACCACCGAGGCCAGGGCCTTGGTGCTGAACTGTTCCTGGCGGGAGTGGAGTTCGCCCATGGCCACGCCAGTTTGCCAACGGTACGGGCGGGCAAGGCGACGGCGAACCTCGCATGCCTCCGCGCCCTGGAACGCGCCGACTTCGTCCCGGCTCCCGGCCCGGCCCGCCACACTCTGCCGGACGGCCGCGAGCTGGACAGCGTCGGTACCGGCACGAGGCCGCCACATCGACGTGCGCGAGGCATTGAGGGAGAAGTGGAGCGGCGGAGGAGCGAATCGCCCATTCCATCGGCCCCCCGGAGCTGAACGACTGGCGTTCCAGCGTGCCCCCGCTCGCACGCGGCGTCGAGGTGCCCGTGCCACTGCCGGCTCGGAGGCTCACCGTGCTCGGGGCCTGTCACGGCGGCGCCCTATGCCACGAACGGTGTGGAGCGGCGCGGTCAGCTTCGGCCTGGTCACTTCTCTGAACTCAACCAGCCTTCTCAAACCTCGTACTGAAGCTGCGAGGCGAGGGGCTGGAAAATTCCCTTGCCGTCAAGGGTGGTGATCGTTCTACGGTTGCTCCCCGTGACTACCGAGATGCCCTACCTGCCGCTTCCGATCGACCAGTCGGACGTGCGCTACGTCCACGGACCCGATTCCGCTCTACGGCCGGGTGTGCCGACCGGTGAGACGATCGAGTTCGAGTGGAGGGGCAGCGAGGTCTACCCGGGAACCTTTCGTAAGTTCTGGGTACACGTGCCTGCCCAGTACGACCCAGCGATGCCGGCGTCCTTGATGGTGTTCCAGGACGGATGGTGGTATCTGGACCCCGCGGGGGATGTCCGCGGCGCGATCGTCCTGGACAACCTCGTTCACCGCGGCGACATCCCCGTCACCATCGGCGTGTTCGTCGATCCTGGCGTCTTCCCCGATGCGGAGAATCCGAAAAACCGCAACAGGGAGTACGACGCCTTCGACCACCGGTACGTCACCTTCCTGCTCACCGAGATCATTCCGCAGGTTACGGATCGCTACGCCATCGCCCTGTCGCCGGAAAGATGGGGCATCTGCGGCGGGAGCAGTGGCGGCAACTGCGCCATTACTGCTGCGTGGTTGCGTCCGGACAAGTTCCGCCGCGTCATCGGATACCTCTCCAGCTTCGCGCAGATGCCGGACGGCAACCCCTACCCAGGCCTCATCGCCCGCGTTCCCCGCAAGCCGCTGCGCATTTTCATACAAGGCGCCCACCGCGACCTGCACTGGGATGAGCCGCAGCGGAACTGGCTCGCCGAAAACCTGCGCGTGGCAGCCGCTCTCGCTGAAGCGGGCTACGATTTCCGCTTGGTCCTGGGAGACGGCGGCCACAGCCCCAACCACGGCGGCGTCCTACTGCCGGATGCGCTGCGCTGGCTGTGGCGACCCTATGAAGATCGCCCGGCGGCTGACTGAAATGTGCTTCCACCAAGGCCCCTTGGGCCAGTTCAGTTATGCAACATCGCGTTCCCGGCCGTGATCATGCCGCAGCGCCCGGCTCAAGTCCGCAGGACCTAGTTGTAATGCGGCCGCAGGTGGAGCGAGTTGATGGGCGTCAGGTCCCGATACTCACCGTGGCCCTCCGGGATCGACGACGTGCAGTCGTTCGCGTTGTAGCTGAGGCACAGCTCGACCACCGCGCCGTCGTACTGATTGTTCAGTACCCAGTGGTTGCCGACCTGGTTGTTGAGGTTGTGTGCGCCGTAGGTGAAGTAGATGTGGCTCGGCGACACGGCCGGGTTCTGGTTCTGCGGGTAGACACAGACCGCGCCGTACGGGCAACCGGCCCAGTCGTCGGCTGCCTTGGCCTGAGCGGTGCCCGTAGCGAGCACGGCCGCGGTGACGGTCGCGAAGGCCAGCGCGGCCGTGCGCCTCAGTGTTCTGCGCATAATGTATTTTTCCTCTTCTGTGGGACTGTGTTCGGGTGATCCAAACCGTAGGAGAGGGACGGCCGGACGTGTCCTGACAGATGTCAGGGACGGCTGGGCAGGTGCAGTCCCCGGGGTCGAGGGGAAGGCCGCCGCAGACCCAGAGCGGAGCGGTTGTCGTTGGAATCCGCAACGTCCGGAACGCGAGGCCGGGAACGATGTCCGTACGAGCGCGGGTTGGGGCTCCTCGTGGCCGCGATCGTGACGGTGGTGGGTCCCGGCTGGCTGGCTGCCTTGCGATGTGTGCCGCTCCAGTCCGGCGCGAGCCCGACGGCGGAGGCGGGGCCGCGCGGTAGCGACTCGGTGACCCGCGACGGCAGCGAGGGTGCGGAGTTCGCTGTGGTGGATTACACCGAGGCCCCGGAGCAGGGTGATCGATGCGAAGCTGGAGCACCGTGCGCAGTCCGTGGCGCCGGCGGCTGCGGAGCCGACGGGGTGGGTTGAGGATCTGAATGTTGTGTTCCTCGCAGGCCGGGTCGTGGTGCGGTCTGTCCGTCGGTGTTGTTCGTCCGCGACGTCACGAGGACGAAGTGGGGCTACCCGCCGCCGCGGTGAGCGTCGGCTCCGGCAACGCCCACGGCCCGCATGCGCCCGCCGCCTGTGGGGTGGCGGTCAGCCGCAAATCCAGCGCCCGGTCCAGGCCCGCAGCCGACCAGGACAGCCGCTTGTTCACGGTGTCCGTCTCGGTGGTCGACTGGCGCAGGGTCCACGGACCGACAACCTCCGCCTGGCGCGCAGCGACTCCAGCGCTGTCCTTCGACGCTGGAAGGGCCATGTAGGTCGAGCGCCTGGGTTGCTGGGGCCTACTGGGCCTTGGCGTAAGACGGGTTGTTGGGGGAGGGGGGTGGGTACGGCGGCTGGACGGAGGCGCGTCCAACGCTGGCCGTCCCAGATGGCGCCGCCGTAGCCAACCTTCGGCCCCCGTTCCTCCAGCCTGAGCCTGAAGGCGCCGCTGCGGTCGTGACCGGCATCGGCCACGGTATGTGCCCGGCAACCTCCCCTGCGGGGTTTTGTCAGGCCAGTCGGCGGTCCACGATGCCAACGCCGGCGACGATATGTGGGGAGGCAGGGAGCAGCATGAACGCTGACGTTTCACCGGGAGACGACTCCGAGGACCGGGCTGCGACCGGGCCCAGGGGGTGCCGGGGAAGCCGGCGCCACGTTGTGTCTGTCGGCTCCATGGATGTCGCCCGCGCGGCCACCACCGGGCCGTGTCAGGCCGAATACAGCGGGCTGGGCTCCACTCGCCCGCTACCGCGAGACTCCCCGGCCCCTGGCCGGCCTCGTCAGGGCTGCGTTACGCCACTCGCGGCGGAAGGGGCGACGTTTCCGCCGCGTCCGGCACAGCCGGGCACGGGTGGCCGCCGGTTGGGGCATGTCGAGAAACGGGCGGAATTCGGCGAAGTCCGCGACCGGCGAGGCCGGCCACGGCGTGGACGCCACCGAGCCGTACGGCCGGGGAGTCCGAGCCGAGCTTGTCGAGGGCCAGGGAGAAGCGCTCGGTGTGGAGCCGGGTGGCTTCGCCGTGGACACCAGTCTCGTCGACGCGCTGGCGGCGACAGGCGGGCCCGGCCGAGCCTCAACAGACGCAGCTCTCGATCATCCGCAGTTGATCGCGGCCGCCGATTCAACGTCATGGCGCTGGAGACGACGTGCGGTTGCAGAGGAACCCGGATCGCCAGACTCTCCTTCGGGAACGCGGCCCGCGCCACCCTCACCGTCTCCACCGGGATATCCCCAGACCCCTTCGGCTGCATCGACATCCGCCCCCACCCCATACGACAACGTCGGCCTTCAAGACCACAACCGGGTCTTGAAGGCCGACCTCACACATGACCCCGAATAAACCAACAGCGTCGGTCATACGGCGGGGCCACTTGAACTTGACCGCGTCGCAAACACAGAGGCCCCGGGCATCGAAAAGCTCGCGTCGCAACCAGTGAGGAAAGAGCCACTTGCGAGACAGTTCTCAGCTCTGATAACTGAGCCTTGTTCGACTAAATGCCCAGTCAGCAGGAATTGCTCGCCCCGGGTGCTCAGCGACTCGCGCAGTTCGGCGACGGTGCCCACGGGCGGGTTGAAGCCGGGCACAGGGTGCGCGGCGTACTCCTGGCCGAGATGGCCGTGTTCGGGTCGGTGGCCTCCGACTCGACTGTGTCCGCCTCTGTCGACCAGCTGGCTGGCCCTGGCCGCGCTCCAGAGCGTGCGGTCCGAAGTCCGCGGTCGGCTATGGGTACCCGAAACGGCCCGCCAGTCGAACTGACGAGCCGTCACCAAAAATCTAGAGGTAGGGCTCCCAGAGGAAGTTGACCTGCGTGCCTGGCGGCACGGTGATCGAGCTTCCGTATCCGGTGCCGTCCGGTATCAGCTGCCCGTCATCCGGCATCCCGTAGAACGCGAAGGTCTGGTAGACGCCTTCGGTCAGGTCGATGGCGTATACCCCGCTGGCATCCGTGTAGGTCTCGTAGAACGCGCCATAGGTCCGCGGCTGGGGATAGAAGGTGACTTGAACACCTTCGACGGGGTTGCCTTGCGCGTCCTGCACCACCCCTTCGACCCGGCTGCTCTCCTCGGTGGTTTCCGTACTCCCGCCGCTGGATTCGTCTGTGCCGTTTCCGCCAGTGGCGTTCGGGTGCGGGGTGGTGACCACCTCGGTCGGAATCGGGATCGGGAAGGACCCCGGTCCGTCGTCCTTTCCCGAGTCACCGCAGGCACTGACGAGGAACAGCAGGGGGCACAAAAGTGCTGCGCTCAGTCGTGAGGCAGCGCGTGCTTTGTGGCTCGTCATGGTGAGCGACATCGCTCTTCTCTCCTTCTCCGATCATCCAGTGAACGGGCTGTGGGATGCGGCCTTCCCTCGTGCGCGCATCCCACGGCCGGCTTCGGCTACGCGCGGTCGAGGATGCGCTCGATCTCCCCGTCGTCCTCGTCCTGGGCCAGCCACCTGTTGCAGGGGAACGTCCATTCCTGGTTTGTGTCCTCGTTGCGGATGAAGATCCGGTCGAGGTACCAGCCCGGGAAGGGGAACTTGTTGTCGTGCCGGACCCGGACCCGCTGCAGGTCGCCGAGGTCGGCCAAGTGGAGCGCGAACGTGTCGACCGCTCCCTGTTCGAAGTTGTTGCCGGCGTTGTCAAGGTTGAGCTCGTCGCTGCCGTCCTTGTCGCCGTACAAGGTGATGTAGACGTTGGCGTCGGTGCCGGCGCCCGCGAGCGGACTCAGGTTTCCGGTGTGGACGTTGACTCGGTAGATCGCCATGACCCCTCGTTTCGTGCTGTGTTGTGGTCCTCGGCTCCGTGCTCCGATCGCCCGGCCGAGGCAGGTTCACTGTCGTCCGCCCAGGAGTTCGGCGGCATGAGCTGGGTGTCCTGGCGGGGGCGGGCACGGCGCCCGGCGTCGGGGGCGGTGTCCTGGGCACTGTGTCCCGCAGGACCGGGCTCCCTGCCTCATGCGCAGGCCTCGCGCATCGCGCACTGTTTCCTCCAACGCCGCGCCAGGAAAAAGGGGGCTTGCGGTGGCTGGCCGTCGAGGGGTGCGGTCCAGAAGAATGGGGGTGTGGCCGTGCGCGCGATCGTGTGGTCGGTGGTGGTGTCCAGCGCGGCGGCGGTCGGGTTCGCCGGCTGGGTCGCCGCCTTGCCCGACGGCGTTCCGCAGCCGCAGGGCGGCGATCTCGGTGAGACCCTGCTCGGCGTGGCGCTCTTCTCCTGGGCCGTCACCGGCGCCGTGGTGGCGTCGCTACGCCCGCGCAATGCGCTCGGTTGGTTGTTCCTCGCGCTGGGCGCGGTCGGTACCTGGCAGGCGGGGCTCGCGGCCTACGGCGGCTACGGCATGTTCGTCCCAGATACGGACTGGCCGGGGGCGCCCATGGTCGTTGCCGTGGCCAGCGGGGCCCATTACCTGGTGGTGTTCTCCCTGCCGACGGTCGTCATGGCGCTGTATCCGCGGGGCCGGCTCACGCGCAGGTGGCTGTGGTGGCCGGTCGGCGCGGCGGCGGTGGCCATCACCGTATTAACCGTATGCGCGCCCTTCGACTCCGCGGCGTATGACGACATCGTGCCCAGCGGCACACCGCCGGTGGCCTTCTCGCCCGCCGTGAGCGGGCTGGTCAACGGCACCTGCCTCGTGGTGATCGGTCTGTGCTCCGTGGTCGTCACCGGGCACACGCTGGCGCGTCTGGTCAGGTCCCGGCCTCCCGAACGCCAGCAGTTGGCATGGATGACGGCGGTGCTCATCCTCCTGCTGGCGCTTCAGTTCGTTCTCGGGCCCGCCGCACGTGCCTGCCTCATCGGTCTGGTTCCCGTGGCGGTGGCGATCGGCATCCTGCGCTATCGGATGCTCGGCGTCGAGGCCATCATGCGCCGCAGCTTCGTCTACGGAACACTCACGATGGTCGTCATCGCCGTCTACCTGCTGGCCACCACCGTGCTTGGGGCGGTCTGGAGCCGGGGCCCCCTGCCTGGTGTCCTTGCTGCCGCGGTCGTGGCCATCGCATTCACTCCGGCACGGGAGAGGCTGCAGCAGGCGGTGGACTGGTGGCTCTACGGCGCACGGCGCGATCCGTTGCGCGCGCTGTCCGGGCTGGGCGACCGGATGGCCGATGTCGAGGACCACGATCTGCTGCCGGCCGCGCTCGGCGCCGTACGGGAGGCCGTCCGCTCCCCTGCTGTGACGGTGGCCGACCCCGACGGGAACGTCCTGGCCACCCTGGGCCGGGTCCCGCCCGAGGGACACACGCTCCAACTGCGTCTCGCCGGAAAAACCTTGGGGACCATGGCCGTCGCGCACCGCACGCCCGGTGAACCCTACGGCGCGGACGACAAGCGGCTGCTCACGGCCCTGGGGCACCAGATCGCGGTGGTGGTCAGAGCGCGCCAGTTGACCGAGGACGTCGCCGCTGAACGGGACCAGGTCGTCGACGCGACCCGCGCTGAACGCGACCGGCTGCGCAGAGACCTGCACGACGGCCTCGGCCCGTCGCTGGCTGGCATCAGCCTCGGTCTGCAGGCCGCGACCGACGGCCTGTCCAAGGGGGAGATGACCTCGGTCGCGCATCTGGTGGAGCGCACCCGCGATGAGGTGAGCGGTGCCGTCGCCGAGATCCGCCGCATCATCGACGGCCTTCGCCCGGCGGCTCTCGACCGCTACGGGCTCGCCGAGGCCATTCGCCGGCGCGCCCTGTCCCTGGCGCCGTCGGTCGCAGTCGAGGTGCGGACGTCGATGCTGCCGGCGCTGGCCCCTGACGTGGAAAGCGCCGCCTATCGCATCATCGGCGAGGCCCTCACCAATGTCGCTCGCCATGCCGCCGCGCAACACGCCGACGTGGAGGTGAGCGCCGAAGGCCAAACCCTGCACATCACCGTCCGCGACGACGGAACCGGTATCCCGTCCGACCCCTCCGCAGGCGTGGGAGTGGCCTCGATGCGTCGTCGTGCCCAGGCAGTGGGCGGGCGACTCGTCATATCGCCCGCGGACTGCGGGACCGTCGTCACCGCCAACCTCCCCCTGGAGACGCCGCGATGAGTACGGACAGCCCGGTGCGTGTGGTAATCGCCGACGATCACCCCATGTTCCGTTTCGGCCTGCGCGCCGCGTTGACGAGCCAGGACGGCATCGAGGTCGTGGGCGAAGCGGAGGACGGAAATGCCCTGCTCGCAATGGTGGAGGACACGCGGCCCGACGTCGTCCTCACCGACCTCGCCATGCCTCACCTGGACGGAACCGCAGCCATCCGCCGGTTGCAGGACAGCCACCCCGGTACGGGGATCCTGGTACTGACCATGCACGAGGACGACGAGGCACTCGTCGGAGCCCTGCGGGCGGGAGCACGCGGCTATCTCCTCAAGGGCGCCGACCGTACCGAGATCGCACGTGCGGTGCTGGCCGTCGCCTCTGGAAGCGCGGTCTACGGTGAGGCCGTCGCCGGGCGCATCACCGCCTTCTTCACCCAGCCTCAGCGCCGGTACGCGGCGCAGGTTTTTCCCGAACTGACCGACCGCGAGCGGGAGATCCTCGAGCTTGTGGCCGAAGGGGACAGCAACCACGCCATCGCCCGACGCCTCTTCCTCGCAGAGAAGACTGTCCGCAACCATGTGTCGGCCATCATGAACAAACTCGGGGCCGCCAGCAGAGCGGCCGTGGTGGCCCGTGCGCGCGACGCAGGACTCGCGGGCCCGCAGGACGGTGCACGCGAACGTGAATGACGACACCGCTCCCGGGCGGGGAGGGTCATCTCATGTTGGCAGGGGGACCGGACATATACGTAGTGGCCCTTGCGGCTGCGCGCTCCGTATGTGCCGCTTCTACATCGCCCGGTGGGCATTGTCAGACCTCAAAGACCGCCGCAGCCCACCAACTCCCGCTCCCGACCCGGACGGGCAGCCTCCGGCCGATCCCGGCGAGCCGGCTGCGCCCCGGCCCTCGGACCAGACTGCGGGGGAGTGGGAGAATCCCCGCCTCCCGCTGCGGGACGAGCGGGCCGTCCTCGCCGGTGTGGTGGTGCGGGAGAAGCTGCGCACCACCACCGTCGTGCGGGGCCGGGCGTACGACGTCGTCGCGCACCAGCAGGCGGCGATGCCCGAGCAACCGCTTGCGCCCTCGGCCGCCGACCCCGAACACGACGACCAGGAGGCGGAGGCCGCACCTCGGGAGGCGATCGACCTGACGGCGCTGCGGGCCTTGCGGGAATCCCGCGCGGACATGTAAGCCCTCGATCTCACGGCCGAGCGGCTGCGCCACCTCCAGGACGCGTTCGCCAAAACGGCCGACGACTCCCGCGTCCGCGCGGACCGCTACACCGAACAGGACGACGCCGACGTAGTGCACCCGGTGCGCCATGACGACCAGCGGGCGCACCGCCCGCAGGAGCCCGGACCGCACCGTGGCCCGGAGGTCGGCCCCTGAGTGCACCCGATGCCGTGGTGCGCACCGACGATGTCCAGCATCCACTCCACGCGTGCAGCAGGGGGCGATCAGGGGCTGGCGGCCACCGGCCCGGCGCCACCGCGCGGGGCGCCGGTCACCACTGGATCGTCCCTGGGACCGACGGTGGTGCCTCCCGTGCCGTGACCGTCTCGCGTGCCGACGCGCGGACGTCGGGGTGTACGTGTCGGCGCAGGAGGCGGAGCTGGCCGCGC
>NZ_AEJB01000629.1 GCF_000331005.1 Streptomyces turgidiscabies Car8 | reverse complement strand
TAGCCGCCCTTCCCGGGCGCCGCAAGGTCGTTGGCGACGGCGAGCCCGGCTTTGCCGAGGGAGCTGGCGGAGTTCTGCGAGACGACTCGCGCCCGCACGGTGGACTTGTCACCTACCACCCCGCTCTCGTAGACGGCGGCCTTCTCGTCCTTCCAGCCCGACAGGTCCTGGCCGCCCGCCCAGATGGCGAACTGGTCGCCCGCCTGGGCGAATTGGGCGCCGCCGGTGGTGTCGGCGGTGCGGTACGGAGCCGAGACGGTGCCCGGCTCCGGCTTCACCTTCACCGGCACGCGGTCGGAGACCTTCGTACCGCCGTCGTAGGTGACGGTCCCGGTGAGGGTGTGGCTGCCCCAGTCGGCGTCGGCGGGCGGGGTGACCTTCCACCGGGTGGTGAGAGTGGCCCCGGCCGCCAGGGACCTGGTGGTCGCGGCTGTGACGGCCTCGGCGCGCCAGCCGGTGGGCGCCGCCAGCGTGGCGGTGACCTTCCTCAGCGGCCGGGAGCCCCAGTTGGTGGCCGTAGTGGTGATCTCGAAGGCCTCGCCGTTGCCGGTCTCCGGTGCGTCGGGGGCGAGCAGCACGGATGCGGCGGGAGCGTCGTTGCTCCGCAGGGCTCGCAGGGCCTTGTCGGCGCCCTTGGCCCTGAGGTTCACGAAGGCCGGGGTGACCCCGAGGGGAGCGCCGTAGCCCTTGAGGTCCTTCGGGCCGCGGATCACGGTGCCCTGGTTGACGTCGTACCAGGTGCCCGGCGGCAGGTGCACGGTCCGGGTGGCCCGGTCGGTCACCTGCGGCGCGGCGAGGACGGCGGGGCCGAGCATCCACTCGTCCGGGACGGTGTAACTCGCCCTGTCCTTCGGGAAGTCGAAGAACAGTGGCCGGACGATCGGGTCACCGGTCCTGAGGGTCTGCTGGACCTGGTCCCAGATGTAGGGCGCGAGGCGTTCGTGCCGTTTGATCGCCGCTCGGTAGAGGTCGATGGTCTCCTGGTCGTAGACGACCTTCTGGCCGGTCGTCACATCGATGGTGCCGACGGGCGAGGTGGACGAGTACATCAGCGGCATGAGCGACGCCACCTGCGCGGAGCGGATCAACACCTCCTTCTCCGGGGCCGGTTGGCCGCCGGAGCCGCCGATCATGTCGGTGGTGACGAAGGGGTAGCCGATTGTGGAGATCGCGAGGTTCTGGGTGACCGACGCGCGGACCGAGTCCCAGCCGGTGCCCTTGTCGACCTGCCGGGTGACGAATCCGGCCCGGTGGGCCGTGGAGTCCCAGTGCACGCGGATGCCGACGCCCTGCAGGTCGAACTCGTCGGCGAGTTCGGTGCCGAGCCGCTGGTAGTCCGTCGGCTTGTATCCGTCGCGCGGGGCGCACTTGTCGTCGAAGAAGCGGGTGTCGAACTTCAGGCCGTCGATGTCGTAGTCGCTCATCAGGGACTTGACGCGACCGGTGTACCAGGCCCTGGCGTCCGGGTTGGCGAGGTCGATGATCCCGGCTGTGCCGTTCCACCAGGTCACCGTGCACGGCTTGGCGGGGTCGGCGGCGTCTCCCAGCAAGTAGCCCCTGTCGACGGCGAACTGGTAGTTGTCGGAGTCGAGGTTGATCCACAGGGTCGTCCAGAGCCCGAAGTCGAAGCCGAGGTCGTGGATCTTCTTCGACATGGCCTTCGGATCGGGGTAGGCCTTGGCGTCGAAGGTCAGATTGCCGTAGTTCGACTCCCACTTGTCGTCGAGCTGGAGAGCGTGCCCGTCCAGCCCGTCGGCCTTGAGGTCGGCGGCGTAGTCGAGGACCTTCTCCTGGTCGACGTTGGTGTAGAACTGCGCCCAGGAGTTCCACACCGGCTTGGCGTACTGCTCGTACGTGGCGTCGCTCTTCGCGGGTTTCCCGACGATGCCCACGTAGTCGCGGTAGACCTCCAGCGGCGTCGACTCGACGAAGACGGTGGCCTTGTAGGCGTCGGCGGACCGTACGTCGAAGCGGCCGAGCCCGTCCTTGCCCTCGTTGATCGCCACGTCCATGACATTCCCGGTGTCGACGCGGAGCCCGGTCGAGCTGGAGGTGTACCAGAACGGGTCGATCATGTTGTACGAGGCGGGGGAGAACCCCGGGTGCTCGACCTCGCCGCTGTCCAGCGGCCAGGGCTGGTCGGTGCCGGGGCCGCCCTGCGGGGTCTCGGCCTCGCCGTGCCCGTACCAGTGCCCGGCGGAGGCCAGATCGTAGGCGAGTCCCAGCCGGTCCGGCTCGACTCCCTCGACGTTCCAGTCGAGTTGGTAACGGTCGGCGGCCGGGGTGACGCGCGCTTCGACGCCGGCCCCGTCGAGGGTGGTGTCGGCGGTCAGGGTCAGGACGCCGTTCTTCCAGCTCCAGGCGGTGACGTCGGTGGCGTGCTGCCAGACGCCGCCCGAGCGGAACCGTAAGCCGCCCGTGTCACCGCCCGCGGTGGCCAGGACGGGGGTGCCGGCGCGCTCGGTACTGAGGGCGAGATCGCCGTCGGTGGATACGGCGACGGTGTAGCCGGGAGTCCTCCCGGTGGCCGGTACGGACAGGGTCAGGCCGTCCGCGGTTTCGGTCACCCTCGGCCGTGAGGCGGCGTCGGCCCGCACGGGCTGGGCGAGGGCTTCCAGGCCCGGCGAGGCGATGGTCAGGGTCAGGGCGGCGGCGAGTGAGGCGCCGACTCTGCGGGGCTGTGCACGCACTGGTGTCCTCCAGCGGGGAGAGGCATGGAGTCTCTGACGAGCTATGCAAGATCTTGTAGTTTTGCGCACATACTCTTGCAGGAAAATTCATCTGTCAACGATGCGTTCCCTGATTCCTGCGGGGCCCCGATGGCCGGTGTGGCCCCTGACGACGGACAGGCCCGCTGCTCACGGCATGAGCCGCGGGCAGCGGGCCCGGCTTCGGAAGAGCGTCAAATTCGCGTGAACGGCGTCAGGCGAGAATCACCGAACGCGTGAGATGGCGCGGGTTGTCCGGGTCGAGGCCGCGTGCCGCGCCGAGGGCCGCGGCGAGCCGCTGCACCACGACGAGGTCCGCCACCGGGTCGCGGCCGAAGGCCACCAGCCGGCCGCCGGTCCGGGCGATCTCGTCGGGCAGCCCCTCGGGGATGCCGGCCGGGTCGCCGAACCACCAGGCAATGCGCCCGGGTCCGGTGACGCTGATCGGCCCGTGCCGGTACTCCATCACCGGATACGCCTCCGTCCAGGCGCCCGCCGCCTCGCGCATCTTCAGCGCCGCCTCCTGGGCGATCCCGTAGGCCCAGCCGCTGCCGAGGAACGTGAACTGCTCGGCGGTCAGCAGCTCCTCGGTCAGCGGCTCGGCGAGCGCCGCCGTCCCCTGCGCGGCCAGTCCGCTCAGGTCCTCGCCGAGCAGGGCCCGCAGAAACACCAGCTCAGTGGTGGCGAACCGGGTCTGCACGACCGACGTCTCGTCGGCGAACTCCAGGACGGCGGCCATGTCCGCGAGTTCCATGACGGGCGTCGTCGGATCGGCGGTGACCGCGACGGTGGGTGTCACCCCACGCAGGCGCCGGAGCACCTCCAGCACCTCGGTGGTGGTGCCCGACCGGGTCAGCGCCACCACCCGGTCGTAGCGTCGTCCGGCCGGCATCTCGGACGCCGGGAAGGCGTCGGTCTCACCGTGGCCGGCGGACTCGCGCAGCACCGCGTACGCCTGGGCCATGAACCATGACGTGCCGCAGCCGACGACGGCCACGCGCTCGCCGGTCCTGGGCAGTTGGGCGACGCCTGGGGTCTCCGGCCGGCACGCGAGCGCGACGGCGCGGTGCCAGCACTCCGGCTGTGTGGCGATCTCGGTCTCGGTCTGGCTCATCGGGACTCCCGTCTCGGACGCACAGGGCGTCGTCGCGCGGTGAAGCGCCGCTCTCTTGATGGGTGCGGGCACCCAAGGGGATCCGCCTCGGCGTGACCGAGTCGTGATCCGGCGGGCCCTTGACACCATGCGTGATTGATTGAGCATGATGACGTTCAATGCTTGATTCTAGCAAGAATCGAGCATAAATGAGCATGGAGCCGCACTCGTCGTTAAGTGCACAGTCATACGAAGAGAAGGTGGTACTCGCGTGAATCGGCACCTCGTCGGCACGGCCGCAGGCCTGGTCCTGGCCCTGGCTCTCACCGGATGCGGCAAGGGAGGATCTTCGAGCAGCGGCCACTCCGACGGCCGGACGATCACCTTCGTGGCCGCGAAGTACGACGACGACACCCAGCCCTACTGGAAGAACCTGATCAAGGACTTTGAGGCAGGGAACCCCGGCTACAAGGTCAACTTGGAAGTCGTCGACTGGGAGCAGATGGACTCCAAGGTCAAGACGTACATCCAGACCAAGCAGCAGCCTGACGTCCTCAACTACAACAAGTTCTCCGACTTCGCCCGCGACGACCTGATCTACCCGGCGAACGAGGCGGTGTCGGCGAAGGTGCTGGACGACTTCCTGCCTCTCTTCGCCGAACAGGCCACGTACGAACAGGTCCAGTACGGCCTGCCGTTCATCTCCAGCGCCCGGCTGTTCTTCTACAACAAGGAGATCTTCAGGAAGGCGGGTGTCACGGCCCCGCCGACGAGCTGGGCCGAGGTCGAGGCCGCCGCCAGGAAGATCAAGGCGGACGGGGGGACCGGGGTCATCCCGCTGGGTCTGCCGCTCGGACCGGAGGAGGCCCAGGGCGAGTTCGGCATCTGGTCGATGAACAACGGCGGCGGCTGGGTCGACGACGCCGGCAGATGGGCCGTCGATCAGGCGGCCAACGTGGAGACCCTGACCTACCTCAGGAAACTGACCAAGGACGGCCTGACCCAGCCCAACCCGGAGACCACCAACCGCAAGGACGTCTTCAACCAGTTCGCCCAGGGCAAGATCGGCATGATCAACGGCGCCGTCTTCATGCGCAAGGGATTCATCGACCCCGTCGACAAGAACCTCGACTACGGCGTCGCGCCACTGCCCAGCAAGGACGGCACCACCCACAACACCCTGGGCGTCCAGGACTACCTGGTCGCGTTCAAGAAGGACGGGGGCAGGAACCGGGAAGCCGTCAACAGGTTCCTGGACTTCGTCTACGAGAAGAAGAACGCCTCCACCTTCCTGTCCACCGAGGGATTCCTCTCGGTCACCAAGTCGGCCGGGGACGCGCTCAGTTCGGACACCGACTACTACAAGCCTTTCGTCGACGCGCTGGCGGGCGCCAGGTTCGCCCCGGCGGACAACCCGGGCTGGGGGGCCGTGGACGGCGCCGTGAAGCAGCAGATAGGCACCGCCGTGGCCGACGGGGATCCCCGGAAGGTTCTGGAGAAGATCCAGAAGACCGCGGAGAAGACCGCTCAGAAGGCCGGCTGACGCATGACCGTCCACGACATCCCCGTACGCGCCCCGGGGGACCGGCGGGAGCCGACCCCACCGGGGGCGGCACCGCCCGCCGCGCCGGGCCGAAAACGGCGGCGCGACCTGCGGGCCCTCGAACCACTCCTGTGGCTCGGCCCGGCCGTCGCCCTCATCCTGACCATGGTGGTCTGGCCCGTCGTCGAAATGGCCCGCACCTCCCTCACCAGGATCAGCTCCACGGGACTGTCCCTCGGCTCCGCCGGCCTCGACAACTACACCGACCTGTTCGCCGAGGAGGACCTGCCGGGCGTACTGCTGCGCACACTGGTCTGGGTCGTCGGCGTCGTCACGGTCACCCTCCTGCTGTCCCTGGGCCTCGCCCAACTGCTCAACACCCGCTTCCCCGGGCAGCGGGCGGTCCGCTGGGCGCTCATCGTGCCCTGGGCGGCGTCCGTGCTGATGACCGCGCTCATCTGGCGCTGGATGCTCAACAACTTCTACGGCGTCGTCAGCCGCGTCCTGATGGACGTGGGTCTCCTCGACAAGCCGGTGAACTGGCTGGCCGACCCGGTCCTGGGATTCGCGGCGATGATGGCCGTGGCGGTGTTCGTGTCGCTGCCGTTCACCGCGTTCGTCATACTCGCCGGACTCCAGAGCATCCCCGCGGAGGTCTACGAGGCGGCCCGGATGGACGGCGCGGGCCCGGCCAGGACGTATCTGTCCGTCACGCTGCCGCTGCTCCGGCCCTCGCTGCTGGTGGCCGCCATCATCAACATCATCAACGTGTTCAACTCGTTCCCGATCATCTGGGCGATGACCCGCGGCGGCCCCGGCTTCACCACCGACACGACGACGACCTTCATGTACAAGCTCGCCTTCGACAACCAGGCCGTCGGCGAGTCGGCCGCGATGGCGGTCGTGAACTTCGCACTGATCCTCGTCGTGGTGCTGGCGTATCTCCGGGTCGTGCGCTGGCGGGAGGAGATCCGATGACAACGCCCGCCACACGCACACGCCCCGGACCACAGGCCGCGCGCAGCGGACGCGGTCGCACGGCACGCACCGCGCTGATCGCCGGCACCGGCTGGCTGGTCGCCCTGGTCTTCCTCTCCCCGTACCTCCAGATGCTGCTGACGGCGCTGAAGCCGACGCCGGAACTCATGAAGTCCCCGCCCTCCTACCTGCCGTCCGAATGGCGCTGGTCGAACTTCGCCGACGTCTGGTCGCTCGACGATCCGCCCGTCGCCGGCTCACTGGGCTTCTCCCTGTACGTCGCCGGGATGTCCACGCTGCTCGCGCTGCTGGTCGGGTTGCCGGCCGCCTACTACACCGCGCGACACCGGTTCCGGGGCCGGGGCGCGTTCCTGCTGCTCGTCCTGGTCACGCAGATGTTCGCGCCCACCGCCCTGTTGGTCGGCATCTACCGCGAGATGGTCAGCCTCGACCTGACCGACACCGGCGAGGCGCTGATCCTCGTCAACGCGGCGTTCAACCTGCCGTTCTGTGTGTGGATCCTCAACGCCTACTTCGCGAGCGTCCCCAAGGAGTTGGAGGAGGCGGCCTACGTGGACGGGGTCGGCCGGTTCGGGGCGCTGACCAGGATCACCCTGCCGCTGGCCATGCCCGGGGTGGTGACGGCGGTGGTGTACACGTTCATCGCCGCGTGGAACGAGTACGTCGTCGCCCTCACCATCACGTCCTCGGGTGACCGCACGACGCTGACCAAGGCCATCCCCGGGTTCGTCACCGCGTACCAGGAGCAGTGGCAGTACCTCTTCGCGTCCTCGCTGATCGCCATCGTCCCGGTGGTGGTGCTGTTCATCTTCGTGGAACGCCATCTGATCAGCGGTCTGACGGCCGGCGGAGTCAAGGGGTGAAGTGGTGGAAGCGGTGACGACGGCTGCCGTCCTGGCGAGCGACGAGACCGTGACTCCGTTCGCGGTGGAGGCGTACGGCACTTGCCTGAAGGGAGCCCCGGTCGGGCCGGACGACGCTGTCCGGCCCGGCGGGCCTCCGCTGACGTACATCGCGAACACCCTTGCAAGGCAAGGACGTTCAGGCGCGGATGATCTCCACTCCGGCGGCGGCGAACGGTTCGGTCAACCCGGCGGGAGCGTCCTTGTCGGTCACCAGCACATGGACGTCCTCCAACGGGCAGATGCGCGCGAACGCCCGCTTGCCCAGCTTGGAGGAGTCGGCGACCACGACCACCTGTTGGGCGCGCCGCGCCAAGGCCCGGTTGATGCTGGCCTCACCCTCGTGATGCGCGGTCGCGCCGTGCACGGAGTCGATCGCGTCGACTCCGATGAAGACGTGATCCAGGGTGATCTCGGCGAGCAGTTCGGTGGCCAGCGGCCCGATCAGTTCGTACGAGGCCGGGCGCGCCACTCCGCCGGTGACGACGAGCTTCACATGGCGGCGTACGACCAGCTCGTTGGCGATGTTCAGGGCGTTGGTGACGATCGTCAGCGACGGCTCGGCTCCGCCCTCGGGGCCCAGGTCGCTCCTGGTCGCCAGTGCCCGCGCGACCTCGGTGGTCGTGGTGCCGCCGTTGAGACCCACCACCGCTCCGGCCTTGACCAGGCCGGCCGCCGCATGCGCTATGCGTTCCTTCTCGGGGGCGTGGCGTGCCGCCTTGTACCGCAGGGGCAGGTCGTACGCGATCGCGTTGATCACCGCGCCACCGTGGGTGCGGGTGACCATCTGCTGGCGGGCCAGTTCGTCGAGGTCACGCCGGATCGTCGCGGCGGACACCGCGAGTTCGGCCGCGGCCGCCTCGACCTCGATACGCCCGTCGCGCGTCAGCAAGTCCAGCAGTGCGCTCCATCTGGCCTGCGGTGCCGCCATCTCAGTCGCTCCCTGTCGGTGGGGTAGACGCCCATGAAACCACGGCTGGGCAGCCTCTTTCTGACGCAGGTCGCATATTTCAGCAATTTATCGTCTCTAAAACAGCAATTTCCTGCATCGAGTTCCACATTTTCCGTCACGTCATCATGCGCGGGAGCGGTGCCGCGAACGGTACCGGGAGCTGTGCGCGGAAAACGTCGTCCGGAAAGGCCATCCGTACATGCCTCTGGCTCCCACCGCCGACCTTGTCCGGGCAGCGCGCGCCGAGGGGCGCGCGGTCGGCGCGTTCAACGTGATCACCCTGGAGCACGCCGAGGCGATCGTGGCCGGTGCCGAGACCGTGGGCGCCCCGGTCATCTGCCAGATCAGCGAGAACGCGGTGCGGTTCCACGGGGGTGCCCTCGCACCGATCGCCCGCGCCACCGCGGCGGTGGCCGAGGCGGCATCGGTCCCGGTCGCCCTGCACCTGGACCACGTCACCGACGAGGCGTTGTTGCGCCGTGCCGCGGACAACGGCTTCGGCTCCGTGATGTACGACGCCTCGGCGCTTCCGCGCGACCGCAACCTGGCCGCGACCCGCGCCGCCGCCGAATGGGCGCACGCCCACGGGCTGTGGCTGGAGGCCGAACTCGGCGAGGTCGGCGGCAAGGACGGCGTCCACGCACCCGGCGCCCGCACCGACCCCGGACAGGCATGCGAGTTCGTGACCAGGACGGGCGTCGACGCCCTCGCCGTGGCCGTCGGCAGCTCACACGCCATGACCACCCGCACCGCGCGGCTCGACCACGAACTGATCGCCCGCCTGAAGGAGTCCGTTCCCGTTCCCCTCGTCCTGCACGGCTCCACCGGCGTGCCCGAGGACGAGCTGCGCCGCGCGATCACCGCCGGCATGACGAAGATCAACATAGGTACGGCACTGAACATCGCCTTCACCGGAGCCGTTCGCGACGCCTTCAGCGACGGCCCCCGGACCGTCGACCCACGCCCCTGGCTCGCCGCGGCACGCGCCCGCACGGTGGAGACGGTCGCCCAGGCGCTGCGCGTACTCGGGTGAATGCCTGTCAGGAGCGGCCGGGCAGGGGGCGTCTTCGCCACCGGCCTCTTCGATCGTCCAGCTGTCTGCCGCGGCGGCTCGAAGGATCACCGTCGTGGTGTCATGTGCCCGTCCGTATGCCGGGGCGAGTGAAACCGGACTGGTACGCGATCACGACGAGTTGGGCGCGGTACCGGGCGCCCAGCTTGGCCATGATGCGGTGTACGTGGGTCGTGGTGGTCCAGGGTGAGACGTGAAGCCTTTCCGCGATAGTGCTGTTGGAGAGGCCGGCGGCGACGAGACCGAGGTCCTGGCGCTCCCGTTCGGTGAGGGTCTTCAGCTCCGGCGCCGCAGGGCTCGTGGTCTCCGGTAGGGCTAAGCAGCGGGCGATGAGGGCCCTGGTCGCTCTGGGGGACAGCAGCGAATGACCCCGGCCGAACAGCCTGACGGCGTGCAGGAGGCCGGCGGGTTCCACGCCCCTTGCCCAGGAAACCGCTGGCACGGCACGCAATGCCCGCAAAGACGTACGTCCGGCGGGTTACTCCGCCACACCGCGGAATTTTTAGGGCCCGCCGCCGCGTCCCCTTCCGGGACGTGGGCGGCGGCCCGCTCACGTATCGCGTCAGGCGGGCAGCAGCACAGAGTGTCGTCGGCCGGCCTCACCCGGTCGGTGGGAAGTCAGCGGTTCCGCCCGGTGGGGCGCCGGACGGCCTCGCGCTATCGCGGTGCGACGGCTTTGAGCCAGTCCTCGACGGTAAGGACATCTGCCCACTGTGGGAACAGCTTTTCGGTGAGCATCTGGTGCACCTCGGGGTCGGTGTCGAGGCAGGCATCCGCCAGGACGGTGAGGCCGAAGTCCAGGTCGATGGCGTGCCACAGAGTGGACAGCACCACAGCGCTGGTGGCGATGCCGGTGAGAACGAGGCTGTCGATGTCGCGAGCCCGGAGCACCAGGTCGAGGTCACTGCCCGAGAACGCGCTTCCGCGCCTCTTGGTGACCACCACGTCGCCCTGGTGGGGCGCGACATCGGGATGGATCTCGGTGCCAGGTGCCCCCTCGGTGAACAGGCCGGCCCGCACGACGTTCGCCATCACCCGGTTGCGGGGGCTGACTTCCGGATCGCCTGGCCGTAACCCCATCACCACGTAGATCACAGGGATGCCGGCAGTCCGGGCACCGTCGATCGCCCCGCGCAATCGGGGCAGATATCCGGAACCGTCGTCGGCGATGGCCACGACGTCCCGTTGGACGTCCATCACCAGAAGTGCGCTTTTCGCCATGCTCGCAGTCCCTTCGCTGTGGGGAACCGAGAGCGAGGCCGGTGGATCAGCCGTGCCGCGACAGACGTTTCGGACGTCCTTGGCAGCGTCGCGCCAGAACGTGCCGGTCTGACCTGGCGACGTATCAGGACGAGGCTGTGCACCGTTCGCTCGGGCCGGAACCCGCTCGCCGACTATGGTGGCCTCAAACGGACACCAGTCCGATACCGGAGCCCAACTGTATCCGGCGGCTGTCCGGTCAGAAAGGGGATTCCGAAGTGGGCCCGGAAGGAGCACGTGTGGAGTCGAGGAGCAACGTGCCTCAGCGCTCGGACGCGCAGCGTAATCGCGAGCGCATCCTGGACGTGGCGCTGGTCGAACTGTCGCGTTCGGCGGACGTACCGCTGAGTGTGATCGCGAAGAAGGCGGGCGTCGGGCAGGGGACGTTCTATCGCAACTTTCCCGATCGTGAGGCGCTCGTCCTGGAAGTGCACCGCCATGAGGTGCAGCAACTCACGGACAGCGCGGCCGAGTTGCTCAAGACCAGGGAACCCGACCGGGCGCTGCGTGAGTGGATGGACCGCCTCGCCTACTTCGCCATGGCCAAGGCGGGTCTCTCCGACGCGCTGCGGCAGGCCACCCGTGCGACGGGGGGCCCGGAAAGGCCGGGATACTCCCTGGTGACCGACGCGATCGGGCTGCTGCTCGACGCCAACCATGAGAGCGGCACCATCCGTCCGGGAACGACTGTCGACGACTTCCTCCTCGCCATCGCCGGTGTCTGGCAGATCGACCTCAACGGGGACTGGCGCTCGCAGTCGACGCGCCTGCTGGACCTCATCATGGACGGCTTGCGCACGGGAGCCCCAGGGCCACGACGGCCCGGTCCGTGACGTCGGCGAGGGTGGTGGACGTCGAGAATCCCCGGACCGCCCGCCCCCTCGTGCTCGACGACCTGCTGGGCAGTTCACACGCGCCGGTCCGGCAGGCTGGAGCGCGGCTGCGCGCCGAAGGGCCGTGGTCTCGGCTCGTGCGGCGGCGGTCACCTCACCACCTCACCAAGGGAGCGTGCCGGTGGCGCCGAAGTAGCCGCCGGTCGGGCGGCATGGTCTCCGAACTGCGCGCCGCTGCTGCCAGGTATCCCGCCGACCGCCAACTGCAGCGCCTGACCGCCGAGTTGTGCGCGGGCAGCGAGCGGTTCACCGAACTGGGGAAGGCGGGTGTCGTCGGTAGTCTGGAGGTCTCGCGCAGGACGGTCGAGCATCCGCGGGTGGGCCTGCTGACGTTGGACTGCCAGGGGTCGCGTGCCCATGTCGGGGCCGTCCGGTGGGTGTCGGTGGAGGAGTGCCAGCCGAGACAGCGGGCGGGCCGAGTCCAACGCCTCGGCGTAAAGGGGGTCGACTGAAACCGGTCAGCTAGCCGGTTTTATCCCTTGTTGGGCCCTTTCCGGACGTTCTCCGGGTGACGCGCCGAAACTATTTCGCCCCTCTCCTCAGGCCCCTAGTGTCATGGCTGCACCAAGTTCAGTAGGTAACTCGTCCACCACTTATGGGACCTATGCGTTCCATTGGGAGGAAAAGTGAAACGCTACTTGGTAGTGGCAGCCAGTTCGCTGCTGTTTGCGGCGGGAACCACCTCCGCCGTGGCCGCGCCGACGGGCGCAGCCGAGCCCACCTCGTCGGTAAGGGCAGCGGAGCCCATGCGGTTACCCGCCGGTCCGGTGAAAATCGTCAAGGGTGACGGCAGCGAGGGGGGTCCCTCGGTCAAGCACGTGAACTACTGCAACGACTTCGTCAACTACGGCACGCGGTGGGCGGCGAACTGCAACGTCGACTACGGCCGATCCGGTGCATGGACCCAGTGCTCGGACTTCACCGAGATCCGGGGCCCGCTGGTAGGCCCCGGCTACTGGCAGTTCGGCGGCAACTGCTCCGGCCACGGAACGGTACGTGACTGGGGTGTCTACGACGGCTAGGCCGTAGGCCGGGCCGTCGTCCCAGGCGCGCGTACACGCACCCCGCACCACTGCGTGCGCGCGCCGAAGGAGGGCGTAGAAAACCTTGCCCGGGAACCTCATCGACCACCAGCCGCCCGACACGGCTGCAAGCCCTGATGCGCCGCGTGCAGCGACGGGGAACGGGCTTCGCTGGGGGTCGTACCGAGGCCGCCGAGGACGGGTTGATCAACGGTCGTGTCCTGGTCCGGGTGGGCCAGGACACAACCATCCGGCTGTGTCTGCCCAGGACGTGCACCAGGTCGCGGACGATGCCGGCGCGTCCCTGCGGGGACAGGGAATCACCGCTCGCTGGCGCGACCTCCGCGTCCGCAGCTGAGACCGACGGCACGGCGCCCGGGCGGGCCGTCACGTCGAGGGTCCTGCCCTCGGGGGTCGCGCCGTCTTTCAGACGCCACACGTCGGAGGCGATGGCCCATACCGCGGGTCGGCCGAGCGTGAGATGGGCCAGGCGGAGATCAGGACGACCCGGCGGGGCTGCGGTAGATCCGCCGTCGGGAAGTCGTGGGCGACGCCGAGCAAGGGGCCGGCCTCGGCGCGGTCGCCTACGGCCTGGCTCCACAGCACACCTACCGCGAGACACCTACCGCGAGGCGTAGCCGCTCGCGCGACGGGCCCGGTGTGGGCCGCGTACACCCCGCCGACAACTCCGGACGCGTACTCCCGGACACCGGATCATCGAACGTGCCAGGCTGGTCCGATCGTCACGGCGCGGAGAAGAGTCCGGGCCCCGGTGCCGCCGGGCGGTCGGGGCGGACACCGTTCGTGACCCGGAGGAACTCCAGTTTCTCGGCGTCGTCGGAGCCGGCTGCCACCGTGTACACGACGAGACGGACGTCGCAGCCCGGGACGGTCAGCACGTCGCAGTCGCACACCACCTCGCCGACCTGGGGGTGTACGACGGTCTTGCGGGCCGAGACGTGCGGACCGACGGCGCCCTCGTCCCACAGCCGGGTGAACTCCGCACTGGTGGAACGCAGTTCCGCGACAAGGTCGATCAGTCCCCGGTCGCGGGGGTAGTCGACGAGAGCCGTGCGCAGATCGGCGACGAGAGCGGGGTTCAAAGAGTTGCCGTCCTGGATCACCGGCCAGGCAGTGAGTGCTCTGGATCCTGGTGCGAAGACCGTCCGCACCAGGTTCCGCTCGTCGTGGGTCCGTCCGCTGGGATCGCCCATCAGGACCGTCCATGCGGGAGTCCACGACAGCAGGGTCCAGTCGGCACTGAACACGCCCACCGGGAACTCCCCGAGACGGGCCAGCATCCGCTGGACCCCCGCCGGCACATGCGTGGAGATGGTTCCCTCCTGCGGCGGGAGGAGACCGGCCAGCCGGTATGCGTGATCGCGCTCCAGGGGTTGCAGCTGCAGCGCCCTGGCCAGGCTCGCGACGACCTGCGCCGAAGGGCTCGTCGCACGCCCCTGCTCCAGCCGCACCACGTAGTCGACCGACAGGCCCGCGAGGTCGGCGAGTTCCTCGCGTCGCAACCCCACGGCACGCCGTCCGGGCCGCGAAGTCCGCCCGACGTCGAGGGGGGAAAGCCGGTCGCGCCAGCGGCGCAGTGCCGTGCCAAGGGTCTCGTCCACCCGACCATTGTGAACGCCGGACAGCCGGTGTGCCTGGTACTGCCAGTCCTACCGTCGCAGGGGGCACTGGTTGTCCCCATGGCACGGGCCGACAGTGAACGCATGACAACAACATTCATCACAGGAGCCAACAAGTCCCTCGGGTACGAGACCGCCCGCCGCCTGATCGAGGCCGGTCACACCGTCGTCCTCGGTGCTCGCGATCCGGAGCGCGGCCAGGCAGCCGCCGACGCGCTCGGCGCCCGGTTCGTCGAGATCGACGTGACCGACGACGCGTCGGTGGCCGCGGCCGCCGCCGACATCTTGGCTCGCGAGGGCGGCATCGACGTCCTGATCAACAACGCGGGTGTGTTCGGGACACACGGTTCCGCCGACCAGATCACGGCCGCCGACGCCCGTGCGGTGTTCGAGGTCAACGTCGTGGGGATCGTCCGGGTGACGCACGCGTTCCTGCCACTGCTGCGCAAGTCGTCGACCCCGGTCATCGTCAATGTGTCGAGCGGTATGGGGTCGTTCGCGGCCACGCACGACGTGGAGCGCGTCGAGGGCAGGGCCGTCGCGCCGCTCTACACGGCGTCCAAGGCAGCCGTGACCATGCTGACCACGCAGTACGCGAAGTCCTGGCCGGACATCAAGGTGAACGCGGCTGACCCGGGTTACACCGCGACCGACTTCAACGGGCACAGCGGCCCGCAGACGGTGACCGAGGGGACTGACGCGATCGTCGAACTCGCCGTCATCGGGGCGGACGGACCGACGGGGACCTTCCGTGACCGTCACGGTGTGGTGGCCTGGTGATCCACGTCTGACACACGGTGAACTCCGGGGCGCGCCCGACACGGACGAGGGCTCCGGAGTACGGCCGTAAGACAGTAGGCCGGTTCTCGGTCCCGCTTCCGCTTCCGCTTGTGCCGTGAATCGGACAGCGACTCGGCCGGAGACAGCCGCTCACCGGCGATCGAGACCCAACTCGCCCGCGCGCAGGCCGGCCTGGAAACGTGAGTCCGCGCCCAGGGTGACGAGGAGTTCGGCGACTCGGCGGCGGTAGGTGCGCAACGACATGCCCAGTTCCCGTGCGGCTGTCGTGTCGGTCGCACCGGACCCCAGTGCGGACAGCACCGTACGGGCCTGTGTGCCGATCTGAGGACGCTCGGGTCGGAAGAAGACCGCCAGGTCGGTAGCGGCTTCCCATGCGGCCTCGAACAGCGCGTACGCCCCGCTGACCAGGGCGGGTTCCACGCTCATCGTGTACGTACGGTGCCCGTGGTCGCGCGGGGACGCGGACGCGGGGGAGGACGAGGGACCGGTGAGGATCATTGTCCGCCGGTCGATGAAGACCGTGCCCTGGGGGAGCGGGGCGGCGGCGATACGCACCCGCATGCCGTTGGCGGCCATCTCACGCAGGGTCTCCCGGTCGCGCTCGTCGGCGAGTACGGCCGGGCTGAACAGCTTGCGGGCCCGGCGGGCTCCGTCGTGCCGGATCCGCAGTCGTGCGGCCTCGCGGGAGCCGGGCCAGGTGTCGAGATCGCGCGCCGCGCTGACCCATTCCGCGTCGAACGACTCCGTGAGGGGTACGACTCGTGCCCGGAGCTCAAGATCACCGCTGAGGATCATGGTCTGTGGCATGCGTTCATTGTGCCCCTGGCAGCAAGGTGTCACAGCCTCGTCAGCGGGTTCGGAGCCGTGCAGGCTGAGTCCATGAGCAATGAATTCCGCCTCGGCGGCGACCTGGCCGTCAACCGGCTCGGTTTCGGTGCCATGCGCCTGCCGTCCAAGGACGGCATGGGTGGTCCCGCCCGCGACCCCGAGACCGGCCGTGCCGTACTGCGCCGGGCCGTCGAGCTCGGCGTCAACCACCTCGACACCGCCGACTTCTACTTCAGTGCCGGCGGTGCGGTGCGCGCCAACACCCTCATCCGCGAGGCCCTTCACCCCTACCCGTCGGACCTGGTCATCGCCACCAAGGTGGGCCCGATCATCGGCTCCGGCGGCCTGCGGCACGCCGCCCCGGCAGACATGCGCGGCCTTGTCGAGGCCAACCTCGAAAACCTCGGCGTGGACCGCCTCGACCTGGTCTACCTGCGTATCGGCCCCATGGCGCCCCCGCGCGGTGAGTCCCTGGCCGCACGCTTCGAGGCGCTCGCGGCGCTGCGCGAGGAGGGCCTGATCCGGCACCTCGGCGTCAGCAACGTCGACGTCGACCACCTCGCGGAGGCCAGGGCGATCGCGCCGGTGGTGGCCGTGCAGAACGCGTACCACGCAGCCCAGCGCGGCGACGTCGAGTTGCTCGCCGCATGCGAGGAGGCCGGCATCGCGTTCGTGCCCTTCTTCCCGCTCGGCGGTGGCCGGGAACCCGACGACGAGCGGCTGGCCAAGGTCGCCGCCCGGCACGGCGTCTCGGTGTCCCGGATCGGCCTGGCCTGGCTGCTGGCCTCCTCGCCGGTGACCCTGGCCATCCCTGGTACGGGCTCCCTCTCGCACCTGGAGGACAACATGGCCGTCGCCGGGATCGACCTCACCGAGGAAGACCTCGCCGACCTCGCCTGACGCCAGGTTCCGCAGAAGGGTCCCCAGGGAGAAGCCAGGGAAGCGGTCGTCACGATGCCCGCCGGGACGACGGGCGCGACTGCCGACCGCCTGACTCCGGTGTGTACGCGGCCCGTCGTCGCGTCGGCCGATCCGAAGCCGGTCGAGTTGCGCCCGGAATGACAGTGGCGCTGGAACTGTGTAGCCTGCCGATGGTTTATAACGACTGTCATAGGGAGCTGTCATGACGATCATCACCGTGAATTCCCCTGGAGGGCGCCTGAGTCTTGAGCAGCGCCGGGAGCTGGCCGAAACGCTGACGGACGCGGTGTTGGTGCCCGAGGTCGGGCAGCACGCTCCGGCCGCCAGGGCCGGGTTCCAGGTGCACTTCGTCGAGCGCGAGCGGGACATGATGGCCATCGGCGGGCGGCTGCTGGCCGACGTCGCCGACGATCTCGACGTCATGGTGATCGACGTCGCGGTCATGGACGCCGCCTGGCAGCGGGATGTCCGGGCCGAGGTGATCGAGCGGGTGCTGACCGCGCTCGCGACGGCCTGTGGGCTGGAGAAGCCGGCGCCGGCCTGGTGGGTCAACTTCCGTGTCATCGACGAAGGCAGCTGGGGCTCGTCCGGAGGTGTGCTGTCCGTTCTGCCGCTCCTCGAGAGCGGTGTCTTCACCGAGGGGCGGGTCAAAGCCGTCCGCGCGGCGCTGGGGGCGTGAGGTCAGTCCTCGATCGCGGAGAGGATCAGGACCTGCAACTGCTCCGCTGTGTCGTCGAGGGGCTGGGCACTGCGCTTGGCGCGGCACATGGCCACGGTCCCTTCGACCGCCGCGACGACGAGCGTCGCGAGCTGGGCCGCCCGCCGTGCCTCGACTCCGTGCTCCCGCAGCGATCCGGCCAGCAGGTTCTCCCACTCGGTGAAGACGTCGGCGGCGGCCAGGAGGGCGGTCGTCGGCTCGTCGGTAGGAGACTCCTCCACGGAGACGGCCAGGACAGGACAGCCGGCCCGGAAATCGCTGTCGACGACGATCTTGCGCCACAGGGCGAGGAAGGCGCGCAGTCCGGCGACCGGTCCCGCCTCCAGCTCCTTGCGCAGACTGCCCGCGGTCCAGGCGCCCGTGTAGCGGACGGCCTCGGTGACAAGCTGCTGCTTGCCCTCCGGGAAGTAGTGGTACGTCGAGCCGAGCGGCGCCCGGGCGTGCTTGGCCGTCTCGCGGATGCTCGTTGCGTTCAGGCCGCGCCTGCTGATCATGTCGGCCGCACCGGCCACGATCCGCTGCCGCACTGCCGTACTGGACTTGGTCACGGACGGATCCCTTCCGGCCCCACCGGCTATGACGTTCGTCATAGCTTAGCCCGAGGCGGATCTCTGTGATCGCTGACGAATGTCATGGAGGGCGGTAGGACGTGCAGATGGAAATCCGGGCCGCCGCGATCCGGGGCATCGATCGTCTGATCGACGATCTCGGGGGTGACGGGGCGGAGCTGCTGGGCGAGTTCGGCGTCTCGCCGGGGGACCTGGATTCCGATCACGGGCTGCTGCCGGCGGTGACGGCCGGGCGGATCCTGCGCCGCGCCACGAAGGAACTGGACTGTCCGGATCTCGGCCTGCGCCTGGCGGCGCGCCAGGACATGTCGATGCTCGGCCCGCTGGCTCTGGCGGTCGGGAACTGCGACACGGTCGGAAAAGGTCTGGACTGCGCGTCCCGGTTCCTCTTCGTCCACAATCAGGCCATCCGTCTGTCTCGCGTGGACGATCCCGAGCGCTACGCGGGGGTGGGAGCCGTCGAATACCGGATGGTGCATCCGGACATCCCGTACGAGCCGCAGACGATCGACGCGGGGCTGGGGCTGCTGCACCGCAATCTCGTCACGATGAGCGGCGGATACGAGCTGCTCGGGGTCTACATGCCCCATCCGCCGCTGACGGACGAATCGGTGTACGCCGAGTTCTTCGGCGCGCCGATCCGGTTCGACGCTGACCGCGCCCTGCTGCGGGTACGCAAGAAGCTCTTCGTCCAGCCGATGTCGACCCCGGTCAACCCCGAACTGCGGCGCATGGTCGTGGAGTACCTGGAGGCCCACTACACCGATCCCCGCGACAGCGTCACGACCACGGTGCGGTCGGCTGTCGGGCGCGCTCTGGGCACGGTTCCCGCGCGGATCGACCTCGTCGCCCAGTGGCTGCACGCGCATCCGCGCACGTTGCAGCGGCGACTGGCGCAGGAGGGCACCTCGTTCCAGGCGATCGTCGACGAGGTACGCAAGAACGCGGCACACCGGCTGCTCACGGGAACCGACATGCCCTTCTCGCAGGTGGCGTCACTGGTGGAGCTGGCCGGACAGGCGGCGCTCACCCGTGCGGTGCGCCGTTGGTTCGGCCGGACGCCGACGCAGGTCCGCCGTGACGCCAGGCGCGTTCCCAAGTCACCGCGTGTCGGGCAGGGTTAAATTTTTGTCGCCCAGGGTCAAGTGGCGCCTTCGGAGCGCTTCCATACTCGGGTGCCATGACCAGTGCCCCGCACTCCACCTCGCCGCCCGCCCACGTCGATGTCCTGATCGTCGGCGCGGGTATCTCCGGTATCGACGCCGCTTACCGGGTCCGGTCACAGTGCCCCGACCGGTCGTACGCCGTACTGGAGGCACGCGAGTCCCTCGGCGGGACGTGGGATCTGTTCCGGTACCCGGGAGGCCGCGCCGACTCCGACATCTACACGCTCAGTTTTCCCTTCCAGCCCTGGACGGGTGAGAACTCCATGGCCGACGGGGACGAGATCCTCGACTACCTGCGGCGCACCGTGGAACGGTTCGGCATCGACCGCCACATCCACCGCGCCACGAAGGTGATCTCGGCCGACTGGTCCGGTGGGACGGCCAGTTGGACGGTGACCGTCGAGCGGAGCGGCGGCGAGGCGGGGCCGCGACGGTCCACCATGACCTGTTCGTTCCTCTACATGTGCACCGGCTACTACGACTACGAACGCGGCCACGACCCGCAGTTCCCGGGCATCGAGTCCTTCGCAGGCACGGTGGTGCGACCGCAGTTCTGGCCCACCGGCCTCGACCACACCGGCAAACGTGTCGTCGTGATCGGCAGCGGTGCGACCGCGATCACGCTGGTCCCCGCAATGGCCGGGGACGCGGCGAAAGTGACCATGCTGCAGCGCACACCGACCTGGATCAGCGCGCTGCCGCGCCGGGACCGGTTCGCCGCCGGAGTCCGGCGGCGGCTGCCCGCCGGGCTGGCCCACCGGGTCGTCAGAGCGCGCAACGCCGCCTACTCCAACGGTTTCTACCACTACTGCCGGCGCTTCCCCGACCGGGCGAGGACGCTGCTGACCACGGCTGCCGCGCGGCGGATCGGCCAGGACGCGGTGCGTGAGCACTTCACCCCGTCGTACGCCCCGTGGGACCAGCGGGTGTGCGTCACGGCCGACGCGGACCTCTTCAAGGCGATCCAGCGCGAAGAGGTCGACGTGGTCACCGATCAGGTCGAGCGCTTCGTCGCCGGGGGGATCCTGCTGCGGTCGGGCAGGACGCTGCTGGCCGACATCGTGGTGACGGCGACCGGGCTGCGCATGCTGGCGTTCGGCCACATCGCGGTGAGCGTCGACGGCGAGCCGGTCGAGCCGGCTCGTCACCTGCTGTGGCGGGGCGCCATGCTCAGCGACGTGCCGAACCTCGCGCTCTGCTTCGGCTACGTCAACCTGTCCTGGACCATGCGCGCCGATCTCACCGCGCGGCTGGTGTGCCGCGTCCTCAACCACATGCGCCGGGCCGGCCTCGCGGCGGTCACCCCACCCGCGGAACCCGGCGTCCGGGAGCGACCCTTGATCGAACTGGCGTCCGGTTACGTCCGTCGGGGCGTCGAGAGCTTTCCCAGGCAGGGCCACCGTGCCCCCTGGCGGATGCGTCAGACCTATCTGCTGGACGTCGCCGACATCGCACGCGCGAGCCTGCGCCGCGAGCTGCACGGCGTGCCCCGCGCGGCGGTACGGTCGGCCGGCGACAACGTCCCGACGGCAACGGGACGTTGACCATGGTGGATCTGGATGGAGTGCGCGACGAGCGTTTCGCGGAGGTGGCCGCGCTGCTGTCCGAGAACCTCGACGCGGATAACCAATGTCATACCCCGAAAGGCGTAAACCGTGACTAATCCCATTGTTCTGGTGGCGACGATGGTCGCCAAGCCCGGCCAGGAAGAGCTGGTCGAGAAGACGTTGACGGCGGCACTGCCCAAGGTGCACGCCGAACCGGGGTGCCTGCTGTACGCCCTGCACCGCAAGGCGGGCACCCCCGGTGAGTTCGTCATGATCGAGAAGTGGACCTCTCAGGACGCGCTCAGCGCGCACATGAAGGGTGCCGCGATGCGGGAGATCGGCGGCGCTCTGGCGCAGGCGCTGGCCGGCCCCCCGGACTTGGTCTTCCTGGACGCGATCCCTGCCGGCGACCCGGACGCCGGCGCCGTCTGACCGTACGGCGACCGGGGCGGGCCGGCACACCGGCCCGCCCCGGGTTCCCCACGTAAGCGAGGAGCTTTCCCATGAAGAGCCTGATGTTCGTCGCGCCCGGACAACTGCGCTTCGACGAGGTCGATGCCCCCACCCTCGTCGAGGGCACGGACGCCCTCGTACGCCCACTAGCGGCCACGACCTGCGATCTCGACCACCACGTCATCGACGACAGGACACCGTTCTCCGGATTCGGCCCGTTCCCGATCGGCCACGAGTGCGTGGGCACGGTGGTCGAGGTCGGCCCCGCCTGCACGGATGTCGCCGTCGGTGACGTCGTCGGCGTCGCATGGCACATAGCCTGCGGCAGCTGCGCACAGTGCCGGCTCGGACACCCGGCCCGCTGTCTCGTCCACGGCGACGCCCAGTACGGGCTTCCGGTGAACGGCGCCTGGGGCGGCACCTTCGACGAACTCATCCGCGTCCCCTACGCGGACTACAACCTCGCCAAGCTGCCCGCCGGGGTCGACCCGGTGCACCTGGCGTCGATCGGCGACAACCTCGCCCTCGGCTGGGAGACGGTGATGCCGACCGTCGCCGGGATCACCGACCCGCAGATCGCGGTCTTCGGCGGCACCGGCTCCATCGGCCTCTACGTGGTCGACGTAGCCGTCCACTGCGCCCGCGCCCGCACCGTGTACTACGACGACGACCCGGTCAGGATGAAGGTCGCCGAGCAGCTCGGTGCGGAGGTCCACGACATCAACGGCAAGCGGGAGAAGGACTTCCATCTCGCCGTGGACGCCAGCTGCGACGCCGCGCGGCTGCGCAAGGCACTGCTGTCGGTCATGCCCGAGGGCCATGTCAACAGCGTCGGCATCTACTTCGAGGAGGTCCAGCTCCCGCTGCTCTCGCTGTACCAGCGCGGAGTCCACTTCCACAACGGCAAGGGACACGCGCGCCCGAACATGACGCCGACCCTGGAAGCGGTGGCTTCCGGGACACTCCACCCCGAGCTGGTCACCAGCGGCGTGTACGGCTGGGACGAGATCCCCGACGTGCTGACCTCGGGCCGCGCCGGCCACAAGCCGATCTTCGTCCTGGAGAACTGAGGCACCGGCTCCGCCGACCCGCGACGGCGGCCGGTGAGGCGGGGCGCGGGCGCTTGGAGCGGTCCCCGGCATGACAAGCTGTGCTTTCCACTGCTCGGTCCCAGGAGGTCACCATGGCTGCAGAGTCTCCATCACCCGAAGGTTCGGAGCCGGTTGACGGCGAGAGCGCTGCCCTCGCGCCCGACGACGAGGGTCAGGAAGACGGTCAGGACGACCTGAAGCGCAAGTTCCGGGAGGCGCTCGCGCGCAAGCGTGGTCAGCAGGCTGACGCTGTCGACGGTGCTGCGAACAGCGACAGGTCGAAGATCCACGGCGCGCACGGCCCGGCCGCGAGCCAGCGTTCGTTCCGTCGCAAGAGCGGCGGCTGATCCCGCGAAGCCATGTGACTGACCTGCTGTGACAGACCGCCCCCACGTGGGGGCGGTCTGTTCGTATCGCTGGTTGAGTCGCGATGGCCTCGCCGGTCGGCTTGTAGAAGGTGCGTATCGGGGTACCTGCGCGGCATGGCACCGGAAACTGATCACGCTGCGTCCGTACGAGCCCTGCGCCAACTGCGCCGAATCCGGCTTTTCTATGCCGGAGGTGCCGCCCTGTGGGCGGTCTCGGCCGCGTTGGTGGGATGGGACGACCCCGGAAGCCGGCAGATGTGGGTGTCGGTGGTCCTCCTGCTGGTCTTCACCGGTCTGCTGTCGGCGACGTCCGTGTGGCTGTGGCGCCGGCAGGCTGCCCGGGCCGACCGCCCCGTCCACCACGCCGCTCCGCGGCGGGCCCCGTGGCATGGCCAGGCCAACGCCTGAGCGTGCGGAAACTGGCTGGACGTCGGACTCCGCCTGTGCGTGA
>NZ_AEJB01000628.1 GCF_000331005.1 Streptomyces turgidiscabies Car8 | reverse complement strand
CATGCCCGCCCCCAACTCCGGCTGCCCAGCCGCCCCCGCTTTCCCGGCGGACCCCACTCGCCCCACTCCCGAAACCCTCCGCTACACCCTCACCCTCCCGGCCGCACTCGCGAGCCCGGCGATGGCGAGGGCGGCGACAACCGCGTTCCTGCGGGCCCACGACCTGGCGGACATGCTGGACCCGGCCCTGCAAGCGGTCTCCGAACTCACCGAGACGGCATGTCAGTTCACCGAGTCGATGGATTTCTCCCCTCAGCGCTGTACAGCTAGGTCCGCAAGGTCACGTACGGCGTCCCACGACCCGTACGAACCCCAGGGACCGGCCCTGGTCGGCGCGCATCAGCTCGATCTGGTCGCGAGCCATGCCCGCCATGAACTCCTCGCTGCTCTCCTCGGCGCACACCTCGCTCCACAGCAGCCAGTCGCGCCAGCCGTCCGTCAGCCAGTCGGCGGCCTCCACCGTCACGGCTCCACTGCGCGTCCACTGACGCCGCCACCAGTCGGCGGAGTGGAACGCCCAGAACTCCGGGTCCCAGAACGGCTTCAGATGCTCCGGCGGCTCCACGCCGTCCGGCTCCTCGCGCAGCGCCGGCATGACGGCTCCGATCCGGCCGCCCGGCTTCAGCAGCCGGGTGAGGCTCGGCAGATACAGGTCGTTCGTGCCGAAGTACTGGTACGCGTCGATGCTCACGATCGCGTCGAACGACCCGTCGCCGAACGGCAGCCGGTGTGCCTCGGCGTACACGGGCAGCACCCGGTCGGCGACGCCCGCCTCGGCGATGCGGCGCGCGTTCTTGCCGGGCTCGATCCACAGATCGGCGGCGGTGACCTGGACGTCGTACTCCCTGGCGAGGAAGACCGACGTCATGGCCTTGCCACAGCCCAGGTCGAGCACCCGGGCGCCGGGCGCGAGGGTGTCGAGGCCGAGCGCGGGGGCCAGCCACTCCAGCAGCCACAGGGCGTGCGGGCCCATCTGGTTGTCGATGATCCAGCGGGCGTCGTACCGGCTGCTGCGCGGGTAGTGGGGGTGGTTCAGCCGCTCAGCGAGCGGGTCGGGACGGTCGTTCGAGGTCCTGGAAGTGATGTCGGACATCGGTGAACGGGCTCCTTGGGTTCTGCGGTGAAGAAGAACGGATCACGTCGGAGCTCGGTCGGACCTTCAAACAACGCACCTGCTCGGGGAGGCGGCGAAAAGCCGGGTACGGACAGTCGACGGCCGGACGCTAGCAGTGGGCATCCGTCGGCCGCATCCGAATTCTCAGGAGGGAGGGGTACGCTCCCGCGCCATGGACGAGAACGCGGAGAAGCACGAGGGGGAGGACGAGGAGGAGTACGAAGACGCGCGGCGCGCCCGCTGGACGGCGACCGGGACCGGAGCACTGCTGGCCCTCGTGGGGCTCGCGGCTTCGACGCTCCGCCTCACGGGCTCCGCGCCCGCCCTCGTACCCGGCGCCTACGCCTTCGGCGCCGTCGTGTGCGGGCTCGCGTCGGTGCTGGGGGCGCGGGGGCGCACCCGACGGGCCCTGTGGCTGCTGGTCATCGGCGTGATGGTGATGGCACTCGGTGACCAGTTCGACTGATTTCGACTGAGGCGACAAAGCTCATGTGATTGTCCTGTGATGTGACTCGCATTCCTGTGAGTAAGGGCACTAACGGCTCAAACGATCACCTGCGCCTGTAACAGTGGTTCGGCATCTCGCTTTCGTTCTTTCTTGCCTTCTTTCGTTTCTTTGCGGGCCGTTCTGTTCATTCACGACTGCTCCCGGTCAAAGATCCACATGTCATCCAGGGAGCACGTCTGTGGCAGCCCTCGCGCGCTGGTGTGTCAGGCACCGCTTGGTCGTCGTTCTGATCTGGCTGGCCGCCTTCGCCGGCGTCACCGCCGCCGCCGCTGTCATGGGCTCGGCGTACTCGAACGACTACGAGGCCCCCGGCACCGAGTCCGGCCGCGCCACCCAGCTCCTGGAGAAAGGCTTCCCCGGGCTGGGCGGCGACACCGACACCGTCGTCTGGCACACGGGGCCCGGCACGGTCCGCGCCGCCGACGTCGAGCAGACGATGACCCGCACCCTGGACCGCATCGCCGACCTGCCGGGCGTGGCCTCGGTCGTCAGCCCCTACGAGGGCGGCGGCAACGGGCGGATCAGCGGCGACGGGCGTACGGCGTACGCCACCGTCACCTTCGACAGGTCCGCCGAGGACATCGGCGAGGGCGAGGCCCGGGCCGTCGTCGACGCGGCCGAGGCGGCGCGGGCCGACGGGCTCCAGGTGGAGCTGGGCGGCAGCGCCATCGCGCTCACCGAGTCGTCCGGCGGCCACCTCGCCGAAACCGTCGGGGTGATCGTCGCCGCCGTCGTGCTGTTCCTCGCCTTCGGCTCGCTCGCCGCCTCCCTGCTGCCCATCGCCACCGCCCTGGTGAGTGTCGGTACGGCGTACGCCGGGATCGTGCTCCTCGGGCACGCGATGACCGTCGCCGACTTCGCGCCCATGCTCGGCATGCTCGTCGGACTCGGCGTGGGAATCGACTACGCCCTGTTCATCGTCACCAGACACCGGCGCGGCCTCAAACGCGGTCTGCCGGTCGCCGAGGCCGCCGTCAACGCCGTCACGACCACCGGACGGGCCGTCGTCTTCGCGGGTGCGACCGTTTGCATCGCCCTGCTGGGGATGCTGATCCTGCGCCTCGGCTTCCTCAACGGGGTCGCCGTCGCGGCCTCCCTGACGGTGGTCCTGACCGTCGCGGCCTCCGTGACCCTGCTGCCCGCCCTGCTGTCGTTCATCGGGCCGCGCGCCCTGAGCCGGCGCGAGCGGCGCAGGCTGGCCGAGCACGGGCCCCAGCCGGAGCTGCCCACCGGCTTCGCCGCCCGCTGGTCCGCGTTCGTCGAGCGCCACCCCAAGGTGCTCGGCGCCGCCGCCCTGGTCGTCATCGCTCTGCTCGCCCTGCCCACCTTCTCGCTCCACCTCGGCACCTCCGACCAGGGAAACAACCCGAAGGCGACGACCACACGGCAGGCCTACGACCTCCTCGCCGACGGTTTCGGCCCCGGCGTCAACGGCCCGCTCACCCTCGTCACGCCGGTCTCCGACGCCGAGGACAAGCTCGTCCTCGACAACCTCGCCGCGACCCTCCGGACCACTGAGGGTGTCGCGTCGTCCTCGCCGGTGACCTACAGCGCGGACGGCTCCACCGGCTACCTCACCGTCGTACCGGAGTCCTCCCCGCAGTCCGTGCGGACCAGCGACCTGGTGGAGCGGCTGCGCGAGAGGGTGCTCCCGCGCGCGGAGACCGGCACCGCGCTCGACCTGCAGGTCGGCGGAGTCACGGCGAGCTATGACGACTTCGCGGATGTGATCATCGGCAAGCTGCCGTTGTTCGTCGGTGTCGTGATCGGCCTGGGCTGTCTGCTGCTCCTGCTCGCGTTCCGGTCGATCGGCATCCCGCTCAAGGCCGCCGTGATGAACGTCGCCGCCGTCGCCTCCGCGTTCGGTGTCGTCGTCGCGATCTTCCAGTGGGGCTGGGGGAGCGAACTGCTGGGCCTCGGCAGCGCCGGCCCGATCGAGCCGTTCCTCCCGGTCATCATGGTCTCGGTCCTCTTCGGGCTCTCCATGGACTACCAGGTCTTCCTGGTCAGCCGGATGTACGAGGAGTGGCTGGAGACCGGCGACAACCGGCGGGCCGTCCGGGTCGGCCTCGCCGAGACCAGCCGCGTGATCAACTCCGCGGCGGTCATCATGATCTCCGTCTTCCTCGCCTTCGTCCTCTCCGGTGACCGAGTGATCGCCATGTTCGGCATCGCCCTGGCCGCCGCCGTCGCCCTCGACGCCTTCGTCCTGAGGACGCTCCTGGTGCCCGCGCTGATGCATCTGCTCGGCGGCGCCAACTGGTGGCTGCCCCGCTGGCTGGACAGACGGCTGCCGCGCATCAGCATCGAGCCGCCCGAGTGCCGGGCCGCCGCCGGGCAAATGCCGGGCGTGGGGGAGACCGCCCGTGCGAGCATTCCGGACGTAATCGACGTGGACGTCATGGACGTACTGGTGAAGGAGCGACCACAGGATGTACGCGATATCCCTGGGTGACGACGGCGCGGAACTGCGGCCCCTGGAGCCCTGGCACGCCGAGGAGTTCCTCGCCCACCTCGACCGGGGGCGGGAGTTCATCACCCGGCACATTCCCTTCGGCATGAAGTCCACGGACCTCGACTCCACGCGGGAGCAGCTCCAGCGGTACGCCGACCAGCGCGCCGCCGACACCGGGTCGCTGCACGGGATCTGGCTGGACGGACAGCTCGTCGGCGGGGTGCTGTTCCTCAACTTCTTCGCGGAGCACGGCAACTGCGAGGTCGGCTGCTGGCTGGAACCCGCGGGCACCGGACGCGGACTGATCACGCGCGCGATGCGGGTCCTCATCGACTGGGCGATTGACGTACGCGGCATGCACCGTGTGGAGTGGCACGCGTCGTCCGTGAACGAAGCGAGCATCAACGTGGCGCGACGGCTGGGCATGAGCCGTGAGGGCCTGCTGCGGGAGAACTACCCGCACCGGGGTGTCCGCGCGGACACCGAGATCTGGTCGGTACTCGCGCCCGAGTGGCGTGCCGCACGCGCGCGCGGCGCTCACAAGGATCATTAAGGAACTTCTCAGACGACATCCGTACGGTGCGAGGCATGGGAACCAAGACAGCAGACGAGACCGGCGCCGAGACCGGTTCCGAGGCGAAGAGCGACGACGTGAAGAGCGGTAACGAGACGGTGGACATCACCAAGGACGAGCAGCCCACCGAGGCCGCGGCCGACACCGAGGTCGAGGTCCTGGGCGACGCCGACGAGTACGAGGGCGACGACCTGAACGACCTGGACGAGGCGGAGCTCGCCGCCGAGCGGGCGGAGTCCTCCGGCGTGGGCCAGGGCGCCGCCGCCGTCGTGTCCGCCGTCCTCGGCTTCGTCTCCCTCACCGGCAGCTGGCTGGGCACGGTGGCCGGAGCGCGCGAGACGCTCGTCGGCCAGCTGGGGACCGCGTCGTCGGCGAGCGTCGCCACCCAGATCAAGGAGGTCTACGGCGACGCCTGGCAGACCACCGCGCTGTGGGGCGGCGTCTTCGCCCTCGCCGCGCTGCTCGTCGGTGTCGCCGCCCTCGCCCGGCCCGCGTTCGGCGCCCCGGGCAAGCCGCAGGCCGTCTGGATCAGGTCGGTCTCCTGGGCGGGCGTCGCCCTCGGCGTCCTCGGACTGCTCATCGCGGTCCTGAAGTACACCGACGTACTGCTGGGTCTGCCCTCCGCGACCTGACCCGGAGGCGGAATCACCGCAGCTCATGAGGGGCCTTAGGCCAGCCGTAAGTACCTTACGGCCGGTCCGGGGCCCCTCAGCTGTTTCTAAGGCCCCCACCCCCTCGGAAGATGCGGAACTCTCCCGATGTGGCGGACCCCCCTGGGAGACGAAGGTTGAGACATCGCAGAGAGCGAAGAACAACCGATCTCGCCAGAGACCTGAGGGGCATCACATGTTCGAGTACGAAATCCAGCAGACCCGTTCCGCCCAGCTGCGCCGTGAGGCCTCGGACGAGCGTCTCGCCCGCGAAGCGATCCGCGCCGGCCGGGCCGCCCGCCGCGAGGCAGCCGGCCGTGCCGCCGAGGGCGAGGTGCATCCCGACGACACCCGCCGCCACTGGTTCACCCGGGCCGCGTGAGCACGGCGGGACGGGCGGACGGTTCTC
>NZ_AEJB01000627.1 GCF_000331005.1 Streptomyces turgidiscabies Car8 | reverse complement strand
GATCGCCGAGGATCGGCACCCCCAACGCGCTCATGTGCACCCTTAGTTGGTGCGTCTGCCCGGTACGTGGCATCAGCCGGTACCGGGCACGCCCGTGCCCGTGCTCAAGCAACTCGATCCGGCTGACGGCATTGGGCTCGCCCTCGACCTCGCGGGCCGCCATGACCCCGCGCTCCTTGACGATCCGGCTGCGTACGGTGCGGGGCAGGACCAGCGCCGGATCGTAAGGCGCCACGGCCTCGTACTCCTTCGTCACCCGCTTGTCCCGGAACAGCGACTGGTACGCCCCGCGTTCCTCGGGCCGCACGGTGAACAGCACCACCCCGGCCGTCAGCCGGTCCAGTCGATGTGCCGCGCCGAGAGTCGGGATACCCAACTGCCTCCGCAGCCGGGCGAGAGCCGTCTCGGCGACATGACTGCCGCGCGGGATGGTGGCCAGGAAATGAGGCTTGTCGGCCACCACCACGTGATCGTCCCGGTACAGGACGTCGACCGGGGAGGGCACCTGTTCCTCGTCGGGCAGCTCCCGGTGGAACCAGACGAACATCCCGGGCACATACGCCATGTCCCTCGGCACCGGACGTCCGGTGCCGTCCACGATCAGGCCCGCGTCGAGCATTTCGTCGATGACGCCGGCCCCTGCCGCGAGCCGGGCGTCGAGATGATCTCGTACGGTCCTCCACGCATCCCCGGTCGGCAGGCGAACGCGCACCGGATCCACCCCGTCGCGCTGCGGCAGGGGAGAGGGCGGGGGCGGGGTACGGCGTCTCATCACGATCAAGCATATGAGAAGCGTGGTCCGGCGGGCCCCCTCTCCGGCGCTCGGCCGTTCACGCACCGCAGGTCAGAGAGCTGCCGCCCGGTCTCCTCCGGACGGTCTACGCAACAGCTGTGGCTGACTGGTGTCGGTCTCCGCAGTGGGGACAGACACCTGCGGCGGCCGAGTAGTGTTTGTCGGCCTTGACGCGGTCGTGGGTGGGACCGTGCGGTCCTGTCCTGGGGGTCGGGCGTCCCGCGCGGTTGTTGTGTCGTCCGGTGAGGGTGTGCCATTCGAGGTTTCCCCGCATCCAGTGCCGCAGCCCGGCGAGGTAGCGGGTGAGTTCGGGCGAGGCGTCGCGCGCGACATCGGGTTCCAGACGCAGATACGCACGCATGAGGTTGTCGTGCAGTTCGCCGGTCGCGCACATGCTCCGTTCGAGAGACCACCCGTGACGTGCGGAGAGCACGGTGGGCAAACTGTGGCTGCCGATGTCGGCGCTTTCCTTGGCGACCGAATACAAGTCGTTCACCAGCATGATCATCAAAGAGGCGGCAAGCGACAGAGATCGGACACCAGGATCTTCCCAGTCGCGGGCGGACAGTTCGTAGCCCCCGGCGACATCGATCAGTACCAGGCATGCCATCGCCCCGTTGTACTTACGATGAGCCAAGTACTCGGCGGGATCGGGAACGTGCCTGGCGATACGCCACGAGTTTTCCGCCGCCATGGCCAAGAACGTAGCGGTTGTCTCGTGGCGCAGACGGCCTACTTGCGCCGGCGTGCCCAAGCGTGCGATGTGTTCCGCGGTCTCGCGGAGGGCATGTGCCACCGGGTCGCTGCCGACAAAGCCCTCGATCGAGGGGCAGTCGGGCAGCCGGGCGCCGTTCTCCAGAGCGGTCAACGACCCCGCGAGCCGTGAGGCACTCATGGCGAGGCGGACACCCTCTATGCCCTCGTCGCAGTAGTGGTCGTCCGCGGCGAACAGGGCGGTCATGTTGCGGGCCACGAGCATCAGGTGATCGTGGTCGACCGCGTCAGGGTGCGTGAGCGCGGCGAAGGTGCCGAAGCGATATCCGTTCAGTTCGGCCCGTTGCCCCGGGAAGAGATCAAGGCTCAGCGCCCAAGCGACTATGTCCTCGTCCGCCCTGCGAGCCGCCGGCTCGTTGTACGTGACCGGAAAGGGGCACAACACACTCGGCACTGACCAAATCCGCGTGGAGGTGTCGCTATTCATGCGTCTTATGATGCGGCGCTCGGGCTCTTTGGGGAATGGCTGGTTCTGGCCACACTGACAACGGTTCCCAGGCCCATTCTCCTCGCAGCAGCACCGGCCGCCCCTGTCGCATCGGATTTCGTGCTGGATTGAGGCAGGGTGGCCGGTCTTGAGTGAGGCCGCGGTTTCGCCGATGTCGCGGGCCCGCTATTGGATCGACTGTGAAATCACGTCAACGCACGGGCGGGCGTCGGCCACTTGGAATGCGCCGTAGGCATTGTCTGACTGAAACTGGACGCCGATCCGAGTCAGGTCGCCGTGGCCGACTGCTGAGCCCACGGGCAACCGGCCACGGCGAATCGCTGTCTGTGCGTCGGAGACCGTCGTGCGGTGGGTCAAGTCCTCTCGGCGGAGCGCGCCCGCTGCGTACGCGCAAGCCGGTACAAGCCCCCGCCTCCCACCGTGACCACCAGGAACAGCACGGTGAACCACTGGAAGTACCAGTGTCCGCCCGCCGGGTCGTACACCGCGGCCCGGGGCCAGGCCAGGTTGACCGTCATGAAGAGGCCGTAGAGGAGGGCGAGGGCGTTCACCGGGATGCCCCAGCGGCCCAGGGAGAAGAGGGGCTTGCCGGTCTCGTCGGTGCCGTCGGTGGTGAAGGTGCCCTTCAGGCGCTGGACGAGGAGCGGGCCCGTCACCATCGCGTACGCCAGGTACAGCATCACGATGCAGGTCGTGCCGATGGCCAGGAAGGCCTCCGGGGAGGCGAAGTTGAGGAGGAGCAGGGTCGCCGCCAGGGCGCCGACGACCAGGGCGGGGGCGTTCGGCATGCCCGTGCGCGGGTTGACCTTCGCGAGGCGGGCCGAGAACGGCAGCTGGCCGTCGCGGGCCATCGAGAACAGCATCCGGCAGGCCGCCGTCTGGATCGCGAGCGTCGCCACCGCGATCGCCACCACCACGTCGACCAGCAGGGCGCGGCCCACCCCGTCGCCGAGGCTGCTCGTCAGGACGTAGCTCAGGCCCTCGACGCCGAGCCGGCCGTCGGTGAGGCTCGGCGCGGCGAGCAGGCCGGCGAGGATGATCAGCCCGCCCAGCAGGCCCGCCGAGGCGAGCGCGGTGAGGATCGTACGGGGTGCGGTGCGCCGGGGATGGTGTGTCTCCTCGCTCATCTCGCCCGCGCTGTCGAACCCGATCATCACGTAGGCCGCAGTGAACGAACCCACCAGCAGTGCCCCGGTCAGGCCGGACTGCAGTGCCGTGCCCGTGTGGAAGGTGATGCCGGGGGTGCGCTCGGAGTGGGTGAACAGGAGCACGATGATCAGGAAGGCGCCGATGATCTCGGCGGTCACGCCGACCCGGTTGATCAGGGACATCACCCGGTTGTCCAGGACGTTCACCAGGGTGGTGAGGGCCAGCAGGAGCACGCCGAGAATCGCCGCGTTGGCCGCGCCGCTCGCCGAGGTCGGGGCCGGGTCGTCGCCGACCAGCTGGAAGCCGGACCAGATGGCCGGCATGACGACCTGGAGCGCGAGTGCCGCCGCCGCGACCACCACGATCTGCCCGATCACCATGATCCAGCCGGCGAACCAGCCGAAGGTGAGGTTCGAGAGCCGCGACGACCACTGGTAGATCGCTCCGGAGATCGGATAGCGGGCGGCCAGTTCCGCGAAGCACGCGGCGACCAGCAACTGGCCGATCAGTACGGCGGGCCAGGCCCAGAAGAAGACGGGGCCGCCGAACGCGTATCCGAAGGCGAAGAACTGGAAGACCGTCGTCAGGACGGAGATGAAGGAGAACCCGGCGGCGAACGAGGCGTACCGGCCGAGGCTGCGGTGCAGTTCCTGGGGGTAGCCGAACTCGGCCAGGGAACGGTCGACGGATTGATCCGGCGGATCGGGGCGTACGTCGGGGGAAGCGGTCGTGGTCACGGCGGGACCTGCCTTCGGCGCGTAATTCCTGTCGGGTGACAGAAATTAGGGAGGCGCTGTTTCGCAGGGATGTCGTGACCGTGTCGAGGCGGGACCCAAGTCCTCACGTGCCGAGGGCGGCCGGGCGACGTGAGGAGGTTCGGGGGCCTACTGCCGGCTCGGCGGTCGTTCTCGCCGGTGGCTTCGAGGCGTGGAGGAGGAAGACGTGGCGGATCTTCGCGCCGTCAACTGGGCGGCGGGGGAGTGGAGTTCGGGACGCTCGCGACTTGCCCCGGCTGTTCGGGCAGGCCGGCCCGGAACTGTTCGACCATCTCGGGCCAGGGCTGCCTGTCTGCCCTGGCCCGGACGAAGCGCTGAGTCGGAGCGCTGAGGCTCAGGAGGCTGTCGGGGCGGCAGCTTCCTGTTCCGCCTCCACCCGCGCGTTCCAGTCCCGCTTGGACGCCTGCCAGCCGTCCTCGTTGTGGCCGAGGCGCCAGTAGCCGGAGATCGAGAGATCCTCGCGCGGGATCTCGTGCTCCACCCGCAGCAACCGGCGCAGATCCTTCACGAAGGACGCCTCGCCGTGTACGAACGCCTGCACCCGGCCCGCGGGGAACTCCAGGCCGCTCACGGCCTCGACGAGGGCCTGGCCGAGGGGGCGTTCGCCGCGGTGCAGCCAGCGGACTTCCACGTCGGAGTCGATCTTCTGCTCCTCCTCGGGGCCGGCGACCTCCACGAAGGCGTACGCCCTGGCGCCGTCGGGCAGCGACTCCAGGGTGCAGGCGATCGCGGGCAGTGCGCTCTCGTCGCCGACGAGCAGATGCCAGTCGGCGTCGGGGTCGGGGGCGTACGCCCCGCCGGGGCCGCCGAAGACGACCGTCTCGCCCGGCTGTACGCGCATCGCCCAGGGCCCGGCGAGACCCTCGTCGCCGTGCAGGACGAAGTCGAGGGTCAGCTCGCGCAGTTCGGGGTCCCAGGCGCGCACCGTGTAGGTGCGGGTCACGGGCCACTGCTCGCGCGGGAACTCCTCGCGGATGCGCTGCATGTCGAAGGGCTCCGGATAGGTGACGCCCTCGGCCGGGAACTGCAGCTTCACGTAGTGGTCGGTGCGTGTGCCGGCGGTGAACTCGGCGAGGCCGTCGCCGCCCAGAACCACGCGCTGCATGTGCGGCGTCAGTCGCTCGGTGCGGACGACCTGCGCGGAGTGGGTCTTCGGAGCCCTGCGTTCCGGGCGCTCTGCCATGACGGCCTCCCTGTTCCCTTGCTTAGGCTTACCTAAGTTAGCACCTCTCCCCGATCCAACCCTGTTGCCCGAGGCGATTTGTTTCGTAACGATGCCTTAAAGCGAGAACGGCATTCTCTGAGATGAGGTGTCGTTCTCCTCGGGGGTGTGCCTGGTGGTGAGGCCTTCTCATCGTGCATCTCCCGGGATCGGTGGTGCCTCACCTTCCGAGTGTCGTGAGCAATCTCTCCAACGAACCCCCAAGTCCCCAGCGGGCAGCGAGCGCGCCGAGCGCCGCGGGGTCGCGGGGGGTGCGCGGCAACGCCGTGTTGACATCCGGCAGCGGCACGTCGCCGGCCACCAGGACGACCTTGGGCGCGACCTCCACGTACGGCCGTGACTCGTCCAGCCGCTTGCGCTGCGAGGGCGTCAGCTTCGCCTTCGGATCGTCGACCGCGGCCATGATCCCGGCCACGTCGCCGAACTCGGCAAGCAGCTTCGCGGCCGTCTTCTCGCCGATCCCCGGCACGCCCGGCAGCCCGTCGCTCGGGTCGCCGCGCAGCAGGGCCAGATCCGCGTACCCCTTCCCGTCCACCCCATACCTCTCGCGCAGCCAGGCCTCGTCGGTCAGCTGCAGGGTGCCCACGCCCTTGAGCGGGTACAGGACGCGCACCCCGCGCTCGTCGTCGACCAGTTGGTACAGGTCGCGATCGCCGGTGACGATGTCGACGGGGCCCACCGCGCGCGCGGTGAAAGTGCCGATCACGTCGTCCGCCTCGTATCCCGCCACGCCCACGCGCGCGATGCCGAGCGCGTCCAGCACCGCTTCGATGATCGGCACCTGGGGCGACAGGGTGTCCGGCACCTCCTCCTCGTCCGGCCCCGTCTCGCGCTCCTCGGCGACGCGGTGGGCCTTGTACGAGGGGATCAGGTCGACCCGCCACTGCGGACGCCAGTCCGCGTCCATGCACGCCACCAGCTGGTCCGGCTGGTGGTCCTTGACCAGCCGGTCGATGAATTCGAGCAGCCCGCGCACGGCGTTCACCGGCGTGCCGTCCGGAGCCTTCACGGACTCCGGGACGCCGAAATAGGCGCGGAAATAGAGCGAGGCGGTGTCGAGAAGCATCAGTCGTCCGGTCACGCCCCGCATCATGCCGTACGCCACTGACAGTCACCCCGCGCGCCACCTTCCGGCGCACCGGCGGCTCCCACCAGGGCCCTCGCATTCCGTCTGCGAAGACCTTGTGAGGTGGCGCACTCGCCCGTTTGCCCATGTCGGAAGGGGGCAGGGGCGCTCCCGAGCGAACGTCGCTGTTCGCGCAACCGTCGCAATCGGCGCCACCGAAGAGCGCAATCGAGCGCACGAGCGAAAAGTACGACCGAGGAGCACCCTTGTCATCCAGGCTTGAGGCCGAGCATCTGTACAAGGTGTTCGGCAGACGACCCGGCGACGCGGTCACCCGGCTCGAACAAGGAGCCGACCGCGAGGAACTGCGCGACGACGGCACCACCGCGGCCGTCGTCGACGCGTCCTTCAGCGTGGAACCCGGCGAGATCTTCGTCGTCATGGGCCTGTCCGGCTCGGGCAAGTCGACGCTGCTGCGCATGCTCAACGGCCTGCTGGAACCGACGGCCGGACATGTCCGTTTCGACGGTGAGGACCTGACCGCGCTCGGCGACCGCGAACTGCGGGCGCTGCGGGCGAACAAGATCAGCATGGTCTTCCAGCACTTCGCGCTCTTCCCGCACCGCAGCGTCCGCGAGAACGCCGCCTACGGCCTGTCCGTGCAGGGCGTGCCCCGCGCCGAGCGCGAGCGTCGCGCCGGCGAGGCGCTCGCCCTGTGCGGTCTGGCCGGCTGGGAGGACTCGTGGCCCGACGAGCTGTCCGGCGGCATGCAGCAGCGCGTGGGCCTGGCCCGGGCGCTCGCCACCGACGCCGACCTGCTGCTCATGGACGAGTCGTTCAGCGCGCTCGACCCGCTGATCCGCCGGGACATGCAGGACCAGCTCCTGGAACTCCAGAAGACCCTCAAGAAGACCATCGTGTTCATCACCCACGACCTCAACGAGGCCATGCGCCTGGGCGACCGCATCGCCGTCATGCGCGACGGCCGCATCGTCCAGACCGGCACCGCGGAGGACATCCTCGTCCGCCCGGCCGACGACTACGTCGCCTCCTTCACCAAGGACGTCGACCGCTCCCGTGTCCTCACCGCGGGCGCCGTCATGGACCCGGAGACCCGTGGCGACGAGGCGGACTGCGACTGTCCGACGGCGACGCCCGACACGCCGTTCACCGAACTCTGCGCGCTGAGCGCCCACCTGACCCACCCCGTCGCGGTGCTCACCGCGGACCACGAACTGGTCGGCGTCGTACCGAGACAGCGCATCCTCGGGTTCCTGGGCGACCAGCAGGGCGACCCCGAGCCCTGGGACAGCGCGAATGTCCCCGCCCACGCGGAGGGGAAGGTGACCGCCCGTGCCTAGGCTCCAGCTCGGCGACTGGGTCGACGACGGCGTCACCTGGCTCGTCAACCACATGTCCTGGCTCTTCGACGCGATCAAGACGGTCGTGGAAGGTCTCTACGACGGCATCTACGCCGTCCTCACCGCCCCGGAGCCCCTCCTCCTGGCCGGCATCCTCGCGGTGGCCGCCTGGTGGCTGCGCGGCCTGGTCGCGGGCGTCCTCGCCTTCGCCGGATTCGCACTCGTCGACTCCATGGCCCTGTGGGACCGCGCCATGTCGACGCTGTCCCTGGTACTCGTCGCCACCCTGATCGCCCTGGTGATCTCGATCCCGCTGGGTATCTGGGCGGCCCGTTCCAAAACCGTCAGCGCGGTCGTACGGCCTGTCCTGGACCTGCTCCAGACGATGCCGTCGATGGTCCTGCTGATCCCGGCGATCCTGTTCTTCGGCATGGGCGTCCCCGCGGGCGTCGTCGCCACGCTGATCTTCGCCCTGGCTCCCGGCGTACGCATGACCGAGCTCGGCATCCGTCAGGTCGACGCCGAACTCGTCGAGGCCGCCGAGGCGTTCGGCACCCCGCCCCGCGACACGCTGCTGCGCGTGCAGCTGCCGCTCGCGCTCCCGACGATCATGGCGGGCGTCAACCAGGTCATCATGCTCGGTCTGTCCATGGTCGTCATCGCCGGCATGGTCGGCACCGGCGGGCTCGGCGGCGCCGTCAACGAGGCCATCGGCCAGCTCGACATCGGCCTCGGCTTCGAGGCGGGTCTGGGCATCGTCGTCCTCGCCATCTACCTCGACCGCATGACCGGCGCGCTAGGCGCCCAGATCTCCCCGCTGGGCCGCCGCGCAGCCGCGAAAGCACGTACCGCGGGCACCCCGAAGCTCTGGAACCACCGCCCCAGCCCGGTCGTCGCGCTGGCCGGCGTGGTCGTCCTGGCGCTCGTCGCCGGCGGCCTCGGGATCTTCGGCTCCTCCTCGCAGAGCACCCGGACCACCGCGACGGACGTGGGCCAGGGCAAGAAGGTCACCATTGGTTACATCCCCTGGGACGAGGGCATCGCCACGACGTTCCTGTGGAAGGAGCTCCTGGAGGAGCGCGGCTTCGACGTCACGACCACCCAGTACGCGGCCGGCCCGCTGTACACGGGGCTGGCCACCGGCCAGATCGACTTCCAGACGGACTCGTGGCTGCCCGTCACCCACGCCGAGTACTGGAAGAAGTACGGCGACCAGCTGGAGGACCTGGGCAAGTGGTACGGGCCCACCTCCCTGGAGCTGTCCGTTCCCTCGTACGTGAAGGGCGTCGACTCGCTCGCCGACCTCAAGGGGAAGTCGTCGCAGTTCAAGGGCAGGATCGTCGGCATCGAGCCGAGCGCCGGAATGATGGGCCTCCTCAAGGACAAGGTTCTGGGGGCGTACGGCCTCGACGGCGAGTACGAGGTCGTCGACGGCTCCACTCCGGCCATGCTCGCCGAACTCAAGCGCGCGTACGCCAAGAAGGAACCGATCGCCGTCACCCTCTGGTCGCCGCACTGGGCGTACAGCGACTACGACCTGAAGAAGCTCAAGGACCCGAAGGGCGCCTGGGGCAAGGGCGACGGCGTGCACACGCTGGCCCGCAAGGGCTTCGCCGACGACAATCCCGAGGTCGGCGCCTGGCTGAAGAACTTCTCCATGACCGAGGCACAGCTCACCGGTCTGGAGGCCCGTATCCAGCGGGCGGGCAAGGGCGGGGAACAGGACGCGGTCCGTGCCTGGCTGAAGGCGAACCCCCAGCTCGCCGGGAAATGGGCGCCGGTCGCGGGTTCCGGGGGCAAGAGCGGTGCGAAAGGGGTATCAAGCAACTGAGGGAGCCGCTCTCAGGAGGGGTGGGCCGAACCGGGCACACGCGTGCGTGCGGGTGTCTCCGGGGAAGCCCACCCCTCTCGGCGTTTCCGGACGGACCTGTTCCGCGTACGACAAGGATCCGGCCAACCACGGAGCGCCAGGCCTTCACCTTGGCCTGATCGTTCCGCCTGCCGCCACCGCTGGTCAGCATCGCCGCCCGCGCGCGGGGAAGGGCGTGAGGACGGGCTCGGCGGCCCATCTCCTGGCGCGAACCGTGAGGGTCGTACCCGACGAGGGGTGACACCGATGTGACCGGCGCATGAAACGGTTTGACGAACATGCGTAGGGTGCAAGGAAGTCATCAGGGAACGCGTCGTGCGTGGTTCGGGGACGATCTGGCGAACAGCCACCGAACACACGGCGCGATGCGCTGTGATGGGACGTACGCACCCGGGACGCGACGACGACGAGCCGAGGAGGGAGCCGGAGCTATGGGCGACCACAAAGAACAGCCCCTGCGGGTGGGCGCGGCCGTCCGGCGGCGGCGCCGGGCCCTGGAGCTCACCCTTGCCGTCGTGGCCGAACGCAGCGGCCTGTCGGTGCCCTTCCTGAGCCAGATCGAGAACGAGCGGGCGCGGCCCAGCCGCAGCTCCCTGGAGAAGGTCGCCGACGCGCTGCGCACCACCGCGGTCGAGCTTCTCGCGGCGGCCGACCCGGCGTGCAGCGTCGACGTGGTCCGCGCGGACGCCCTCGAACCCGCCCCCGACGAGCCCCGGCTGCGCTCCCTGGTCCGTGGCCACCATCAGCTGCACGCGATGGAGTTCATCGGCGACCACGACACCGGCCGGGAGTTCCAGCACCGCAACGACGAGCTGATGTACGTCGCGGACGGCGC
>NZ_AEJB01000626.1 GCF_000331005.1 Streptomyces turgidiscabies Car8 | reverse complement strand
AACCCCCCACCCCCAACCCCCGCCCAACCCGCGGAGCGCGTCTCACCGGACGGACCACGTTTCCTCCACGTTTCCCAGAACGGCTACGCTCCCCCCGTGGCTGAGATCCAGATTCCCGCTGACATCAAGCCCGCCGACGGACGTTTCGGCGCGGGCCCCTCCAAGGTGCGGACGGAAGCGCTGGACGCGCTGGCCGCCACCGGTAGCTCCCTCCTCGGTACCTCCCACCGCCAGGCCCCGGTCAAGAACCTGGTCGGCAAGGTACGCGAGGGCATCTCCGCGTTGTTCCAGCTCCCCGACGGCTACGAGGTCGTCCTCGGCAACGGCGGCTCGACCGCGTTCTGGGACGTCGCGACGCACGGCCTGATCGAGAACAAGTCGCAGCACCTCACCTTCGGTGAGTTCAGCTCGAAGTTCGCGAAGGCCGCCAAGCTCGCCCCGTGGCTCGCCGACCCGACCGTCATCTCCTCGGACCCGGGCACCCACCCGGACCCGCGGGCCGAGGCGGGCGTCGACGTCTACGCCTACACGCACAACGAGACGTCCACCGGTGTCGCCGCCCCCATCAAGCGCGTAGCGGGTGCCGACGACGGCTCCCTCGTCCTCGTGGACGCCACGTCCGGCGCCGGCGGTCTGCCCGTGGACATCGCCGAGACCGACGTCTACTACTTCGCCCCGCAGAAGTCCTTCGCGGCGGACGGCGGCCTCTGGCTGGCCGCGTTCTCCCCGGCCGCGATCGAGCGCGCGGAGCGCGTCCACGCGTCCGGCCGCCACATCCCGGAGTTCTTCTCGCTCCCCACGGCGATCGACAACTCGCGCAAGAACCAGACGTACAACACCCCGGCCCTCGCCACCCTGTTCCTCCTCAACGAGCAGCTGGAGTGGATCAACGGCCAGGGCGGCCTGGACTGGGCGGTCCGCCGCACCGCCACCTCGGCCCGCAACCTGTACGGCTGGGCCGAGGACGTCAAGTACGCGAACCCGTTCGTCACCGACCCGGCGAAGCGCTCGCAGGTCATCGGCACGATCGACTTCGCGGACGAGATCGACGCCGCCGCCGTCGCCAAGGTCCTGCGCGCCAACGGCATCGTCGACACCGAGCCCTACCGCAAGCTCGGCCGCAACCAGCTCCGCGTGGCGATGTTCCCGGCGATCGACCCGGCGGACGTCGAGGCACTGACGAAGTGCGTCGACTACGTGATCGAGAAGCTCTGACCCAGAAGTGCTGTTCCAGTAGTTCTGCCTTCTCCCGTACGAC
>NZ_AEJB01000625.1 GCF_000331005.1 Streptomyces turgidiscabies Car8 | reverse complement strand
CCTCGGGCGTTTCCTGGGCCTTCGCGATCCCTCAGGGGTGGCGCGCGGTGACCGGGATCACAACAGGTGTCCCCGGTGAGCCGGAATGGCGGACCGGACAGGTGCGGTTGGCACCTATGCGCGTGCATACAACTGCGCGTCCGCTCGCTTCCCTTCCTTTCCCTTTCGAGGAGCCCCCACGTGACAGCCCCCGCCCAGACCTCCCGCGCGGCCCGGATCCTCTCCCGGCCCGTCACGCTGAACGGTCTGACCGTGCCGAACCGGATCGTGATGGCGCCGATGACGCGCAAGTTCTCGCCCGGTGGTGTCCCCGGCGAGGACGTCGCCTCGTACTACTCCCGCCGCGCGGGCGCCGGGGTCGGTCTGATCGTCACGGAGGGCACGTACGTAGGGCACGACTCCGCCGGTGACAGCGACCGCGTCCCCCGGTTCCACGGCGAGGAGCAACTCGCGGGGTGGGCGAAGGTGGCCGACGCCGTTCACGCGGCCGGCGGGAAGATCGTGCCGCAGCTGTGGCACATCGGCATGACCAGGGAGGCCGGGCAGCCCCCGTTCGCCGACGCCCCGCCGGTCGGCCCGTCCGGTCTGCGGCTGGACGGCACCGCCGGTGGTGGCAAGGAGATGACGCAGGAGGACCTGGACGACGTCATCGACGCGTTCGTCCAGGCCGCGGTGGCCGCCGAGCGCATCGGCTTCGACGGCATCGAACTGCACGGCGCCCACGGCTACCTGCTCGACCAGTTCCTGTGGGCCGGCACCAACCGCCGCACGGACGGGTACGGGGGTGACCCGGTCGCCCGTACGAAGTTCGCGACGGAGATCGTGGCCTCCGTACGCGAGGCCGTGTCCGCGTCGTTCCCGATCATCTTCCGGTACTCGCAGTGGAAGTCGGGTGCCTTCGACGCCCGCCTCGGCGAGACCCCCCAGGAGCTGGAGTCGATCCTGACCCCGCTCGCCGCGGCCGGTGTCGACGCCTTCCACGCCTCCACGCGCCGCTACTGGCTCCCGGAGTTCGACGGCTCGGACCTCAACCTGGCCGGCTGGACGAAGAAGCTCACCGGCAAGCCCACCGTCACGGTCGGCTCGGTGGGCCTGGACGGCGACTTCATGCGGGGCTTCTCGGGCGAGGGCGCGCCGCTGAAGAGCATCGACGACCTGCTGGACCGCCTGGAGAACGAGGAGTTCGACCTCGTGGCCGTGGGCCGCGCGCTGCTCCAGGACCCGGAGTGGGCGGCCAAGGTCCTGGAGGACAGGACGGGCGAGCTGGCGGCGTACGACGCGTCTGCGCTGGGGTCGTTGAGCTGACCCGAGATGAGTGAGTGAGTTCAGCTGAGCAGGGCCGGAAACCGGAAGCGGGGCGTCAGTCAGCCACCGCGCCGGTTCCCGGCCCTTCGCCGGATGCGTGAACGTGCACCGGAAGGGCAGACAGTCTGCCCGGGCGGATCTTGCCGCAACCTCTGTGCTGTCGTAGAACGGGAGGCAAACTCCCTCGCCGCAGAAGAGGAATCGCGTGCATCACCTGGGACACGGACACGGAAACGCTCGCAGGAGCGGACATCTCTCACCCGCGTCGCGTGCCGGCGCGCCCCGCGCGGGACTGACGAGCGCCTGGCTGACCCACTTGCAGCGTGTCGCGGCCAACGGAAGCGGACCCCCCGACCGTGAGGAAGAGGTCGCGGACCACGCCCAGGTGCAGCGCGTCGCCGTGGACAACGCCCTGCAGTCGCCGGCGCGTCGGCTGGAGCCCGGTATGCAGGCCGAGATGCAGGCGCGTTTCGACGGCGCCGACTTCAGCGGGGTCATGGTCCACGACGGGTCCGCCGCGCGGGAGGCTGCGGCTGTCGTCGAGGCCAGGGCGTTCACCACGGGTCAGCACATCGTCGACGGTGGCGGGATGAGCCGGAAGGACTGGGCGCACGAGCTGGCGCACACGCTCGACCAGAAGCAGGGGCCCGTCCCCGGCGTGGACAACGGCGCCGGTCTGAGCATCTCCGAGCAGGGGGACAGCGGTGAGCGTCACGCTGTCGACACGGCGGAACGGGTCATGCAGGGGCCCGCGCCGGTCCAGAGGATCGCCTCCGGCGGGCGGTCGAATGATGCCGAGCAGCACCAGCACGGCCATGCCTGCGGGCACGACGTGCAGCGTGTCGCCACCGGTGCCGTCGCGGTCCAGCGCACCCGGCGGGTGACCCCGGAGGAGATGGAGGCGGCCCGGTCGCGTTCTGCCTTTGCCCGGACCGCCCAGCTGCTTCGGGCGCAGGGCAAGGCAGCCGATGCCGCCAGGCTGGAGAACCAGCTGGACGTATCGTTACCCGTTCCACTTCAGGGGACGGTCGCGTTCGCCAACGACATGACAGCCCAATCGCGCCAGGGCAGACGTTACAAGCTCACCCTGGATCTCTCGACGATGCTGTACTCCGTGGCACTTCGCGCGGGCCGTAAGCAGTACGGAGCCCCGGAACCGGCGAACGGCAAGTACAACTTCGTGATCCCCGTCCGGAAGCCGGGCAAGATCATGGCTTCGGAAGTCGGCACCGGGAACGAAGAGGGCCATTCCGCGCTCGCCAAGGCCACGAAGCCCGGTGACGGGCACGTGTACTGGGCGGGCACCGCCGTGTTCACCAACGGCGTCCTGGACAAGTGGACGAACGACAGCGGTCATTACAGGCCCACGGGCGGCGACGCGGGCCAGTTGGCCGGCATCACGGGTGGCTTCCCCGCCGACAAGTACAGGAACTTCGACGACCCGGGTGCGGCCGACTGACCTCCGCACAGACGCAAAAGATCTCTGCTCAGCTCGCGCCTTCGTCACCGGCCGGACGGTCTTCGCGCTCGGCTGCCGACCCCGACCCTTCCGCTTTCGGGGGACTCAGAAAACGTACGACAGCGGCGTTGCCCGCGCCGCGTTGCAGAGCGGCCAGACGGTCGAGGACGCCGCTCTCCGGCGCGGGCGGCGCCGGCCTTCTGCCCGTACTCGGGCCTGCTGCTTCTTCCAACGGGTCAGTCGGCATAGTCCTTGAGCTTCCCGGTGTCGAGGGTGATGTTCACGGGGGCGGGGAGGCCGACGGTCGTCCCGCCATGGTGTCCCGGAGGGCGGTCGAGGTGGGGTGCGCTCGTCCCGGCCTCACTTCGCGCACCCGCCCTGGGGGTGTGTCCCCGGCCTGGCAGACCGTTGCGTGCACTTCAGGGCCCGCAGTGGCGGCCCGTCCGCAGGCTGCCGGGTGGCCGACGAAGGTGACTTCCTCGCGGTTGCCGTCCAGAGCGATGTTCAAGGAGGCGTCCAGCGCCAGGGCCAGGCGGCGCAGCAGGGGGAGGGTCGGTACGGCGTCGGCGCCTTCGATGCGGGAGATCTTTGCCTGGTTGAGGCCGGCCCGCTCGGCGAGTTGTGTCTGGGTCAGCCCCAGTTCCGTGCGTCGGTCGTACACGGCCTTGGCGAAGGCCATGGCCAGCCGGATCTCCGCCCGTTCGGCCCTGGCCTCGGGGGACTCGGTGTCCCCCTCGGCCAGTTTCCTTTCCCGGGCCAGCCTCCATCGGGTGTGGCTCATGAGCTCTCTCCTCCCTGGCCGCGGCTGTACACAGTGTGGGCCGGTCCGTGCGCGTCGGCACACACCTTGCGGGCGGACACGGCGCGGTCGATCTGGGCCGCCTCGTGCATCCGGGTCTTGCGGAAACGGTGAGCAGCACGACCGGCGCTCCGGCGCGAACCAGTACGTGATCCGCGTGTTCACGCCGCCGAGCGTGGGGCGCAGCTCGCACACTCCATGCGGCGACCGAATTATGTCGTCGGCAGCATACTCGCGCTGTTGGGAGACGGTCACTCGATGGAGCGAACCGATCCAGGAGCCGGGATTCCAGGTCCAGGTCCTGGCTCTCGGCGCGTCAGTTGTCCCGCAGCTGCTTGAGATCGTCGACGAACGTCCCCCACCTCCGCCCGGAACACGAGCTTTGGCCCCCGGCGGTTCTTGGAGTCACGGACGGGGACGAGGGTGGGGTGGCCGTCGGCGACTTCGAGGCAGTCGGCACCGTCGCCGCCGCTGTAGCTGGACTTGTACCAAGTGTGGTCAGGGCTGGGTCGCTTCATGTGAGTAATCCTCTGCCACTGACTCGACCAGGGCCATGGATTCCTGAGGGGCGAGGGCATTGGCTCTGATCAGGTCGAACGTCAGCTCGTGGCGGGTGACGGTCGCCGGGTCGTCCAGCAGTTGCCCGATGCCGACGCCCTCGACGTAGGCGAGCGGAGGGGCGTCGGGGAAGTACATGAGTTTGATGCCGCTCGGCAGGGAACCGACAGCGCCCGCGCTGAACGGGAGCACCTGCAGGATGATCCGGCGGCGCCGTGCCAGGTCTGCCACGCGGTGGAGGGCCTGCGCCATGACTGCTGGTCCGCCGACAGGGCGGCGGAGGGCGGCCCCTTCGAGAACTGCCCACAACAACGGTGTTGTTGGATCGTCGAAGAGTCGGGTGCGTTCCATCCGGGCGGCCACCAGCTCGTCGATCTCGGTGTCCGATGCCGTCGGCCAGTAGGCGCGGAACAATGCCTCTGCGTAGGCCGCTGTCTGCAGAAGACCGGGAATCAGCGTTGGCGTGAACTGCCTGATCGACGTGGCGAGTGCCTCCGCTTCCACTGCTTCCGTGAAGTGGTTCGGGAACCTGGACCTGGCGGAAGCCTCGCAGTTGCGGGCGAAGAACTCACCGGTGTCGAGCAGCTCGTCGAACTTGACGGCGTGGTTGTGGTGCATGCGCCGAGTCCCGGACTCCAGCTGGCCGATGAAAGAGCCGCTGACGAAGAGTGGCTCACCCAACTCGGTCTGGCTCACCCTTTCTTCTCGCGCGCGTGTCTCAGTTCCGCGCCCAGCATGGCCCGGGGCGAGGAGAACGGATCGAGACTCTCAGGTCCTGCCATGGCGGCAACTCCCTGTTGGACACATGGGGTTGTTGGGTGTCGACGCTGGCCAGGCTAGACGCGTGGCCGCCACGCTGTGTGGAGAACTCGAACACTCAGAGTGGAGAGGTGTGGGCACGGTGGAGCTGATGTCGAACGGGCGGTTGCAGTCGACGGACGAAGTGGTGACGCGGCTGCGGGCGGCGCTGAAGGAGGCCGGCGTCGCCCTGCCGTCCCTGGGCGTCGACCTCGTGACCGGTGCGAGCGACGAACCCTTCGCCCTGGTGGTCCTCGGGCGCTGCAACGTCCGTACGGCGACGCGGCTGGCCGCCGTGCTGGAGGGTGTGGCGGCCGGGGGCGGCGAAGGTGCGTGAGGCGGCGTACGCCCTCGACGTGCGCGACGGGCGTATCGGTGAGGTCATGGGGTGCGAGGGCGGATACGTGCAGCTGCGGCCCGTGGGCGGTGGACGGGAGTGGGACTGTCCGCCGGACGCGCTGGGGGTCGTACCGCCGGGCGAGGTGCTGCGGGAGCGGGTGCGACGGGTGAACCGGGAGGGGCGGCTGCCTTGAGGCGGGCGGGCGAGCGGACATGCGATCCGGCCCGGACGAGGCCGGGCCGGATCGTGTCAGTTCTTGTCAGGTCAGCAGGTGCGGCCGGTGTAGAACGCGCCGTCGACCTTGCTGCTGCTGCCGAGCCAGGTGACGCCCGGGAGCACGCACTTCTCGTAGTTCGGGCCCCACACCTCGACCTCGATCACGATGTGTGAGCCGTCGCTCGTGCAGTGGTTGTAGTACGCGTCGCTGCCCGTCGCGTAGTACCCGCAGGGGTTGGCGGCGGCCGTGGCCGCCGGGGTCGCGACGGCGAGCACCAGGGCGCCGGCCAGGGGGCCGACGACGGCGAGGGCGGTGGACAGGAAGCGGCGGACGTTCAAGGAAGGTCTCCTGGCAAAAGCTGACAAAGGAACGAATCGGACACCAGCAGCATCGACGATCACCGGCCACCGATCCGCCACATTGCCTCGGACGAGGGACCTGGTTCACCCGGTCGTGTGGATCAAGGTTTGCGGTGCTGGGGGTTCGGAGGCCCGGGGTCCTTTCAGGCTCCAGCTCAGACACCACTCTCGGGGAGTTGAATGCATACTGGAATGAGGAAATCGTGTGTATGGAGGAAGCTATGTCACGTACCATGATCGACCTCGACGATGCACTCATTGCTGAGGCCGCGGAAATACTGGGCACGACGACCAAACGAGCCACGGTGAACGGTGCCCTGGCGGAGTTCGTGGCGGCGGCGAAGCGTCAGCGGTTCATGGACATGCTGGAAGACGGGGTCTTCAGCGACCTCGGCGATCCGGAAGTGATGGCGAAAGCGTGGCAGTAGAGAGGTATCTCGTCGACAAGAGTGTGTGGGCGCGCACGGGAAATCCGTCTGTCAGGGCTGTGTTGATGCCGCTTGTGCAGCGGGGGCTTCTGGCGACGTGCGCCGTCGTCGACCTGGAGATCCTGTTCAGCGCTCGTAACGGGGAAGATCATGCGGCGGGACGGTCGGTCCGCAAGGGCTTCCAGTGGCTGCCGCTCACCGATGAGATCGGCGCTCGGGCCATCGAGGTCCAAGGGCTTCTGGCAGAGAAGGGGATGCACCGTGAGGCGTCCATCCCGGATCTGCTGATCGCAGCCACGGCCGAGCGGCACGGCGTGACGGTGCTCCACTACGACGGCGACTTCGACCACATTGCCGAGATCACCGGGCAGCCCGTCGAGTGGGTGGTGGAGCGGGGGTCCGTGCCGTGAGCGGGGGTTTTTGGGCTCATCGGATCGCCTGGCGGGCTACAGATTCCCCATCGGCTCGATGTCCACCTTCATCGGTGTGCCCCAGATTCGCAGGACCTCGTAGTCGGTGAACTCGTGGACCAGGCGGTAGGCGATTCCCGGGCGGGGGGATCGGCGCTCGGCGGAGAGGTAGTGCTCGGCCTCGACGCGGTCGCGGCGTGGGGTGCCGCAGAGTTGCCAGTTCTGGCCTGTCCAGACCTCGGGGATCCAGCGTTGCTGGGGCTGGGGGCGGTCCGCGCGGATGCCGTAGCGGGACATCGTGCGCTCGGGGGGTGCCGATTCCGGGTCGGTGGGGCGGGCCTGCGGATAGGTGCCGTTCTGCTGGGAGCGGCGGGCGCTGCGGCGGCGGGTCTCGCAGAGGAGACAGAGGTCGCTCGCGCTCTCGTCCACCGGGCCGTTCGGATGCTCGGCGCAGCGCGTCGTGGGCGCCGCGCCGGCCACCGTGTCGTCCAGGATCGCCAGCGCCCGCTTCAGGTCGGCCTTGATCTCGTGCAGTTTCGTGTCGGCGGTGTCGCCGGTGAGCGCGTCCCCGTGCTCGCCGAGGACGCGCAGGGCTCGCCCGAGGGCGGTCAGCTGGGCGTGGTTCACGGTGGTCGTCCCTTCGGCGTGCGGTGCGCTGAGCACTACCAACCGTCGCACACGCCACTGACAACCACCGGCGCCACGGACAACCCGGGCCGGTCCCTACGCCTCGAACTCCGTCAGGTCGATCGCGTGGACGAGCAGCTGGTGGCCGTGGACAGGGTGTGTCGCCACCCGCTCCTCCGTCAGGCCCAGCTTGCGGATGATGTTCTCGGAGGCGTCGTCACCTGCCCTGCTGACGCTGATCACACGGTCGAGGCCGCGGTCCTGGAGGGCGAACTCCAGGGTGGCGTGGGCGGCCTCGGAGGCGTATCCCTGGCCCCAGAACTGGGAGCCGAGCAGCCAGCTGATCGCCACGTCGTGCGCGGCCTCCGGCAGGAAGTCGGGCACGGACAGGCCGACAGCGCCGATCAGTTCGCCCGAGGCGAGCAGTTCGACGGCGAAGAGGCCGAAGCCCTCCTCGTCCCACTCCTCCTCCCAGCGCTCGATGGCCTCCGCCGTGTACTCCAGGTCACGTACCTCGCCGTCGTCGATCCAGCGCATGACCTGGGAGTCCGCGAAAACCTCCGACAGCGGCACGAGGTCGTCGTCGGTCCAGCGGCGGAGGAGGAGTCGGGGGGTGTGGATCTCGGTCATGACGCCCATCCTGCCCGACCGGCGAACGGGTGAGTGAATCCGCTGGAAGTCAGTGGGGTGCTGCCGCCAGCGCCGCCCGCAGATGGCCGTCGTTCTCCGCGAGGAGGCGGGCGGCCGTCGGGCCGTCGACCGAGCCGAGGACGACGAGAATCGCGTTCTTCGTCTCCCCGCCCGTCGCCGCGAGCGCCGCCTCGATCTCCTCGTCGCCCGCCCCGGTCGCCAGCGCCACGATCCGCCGGGACCGGGCCCGGAGCTTCTCGTTCGACGCCCGTACGTCGACCATCAGGTTCCCGTACGTCTTGCCGAGCCGGATCATCGTGATCGTCGACAGCATGTTGAGGACCAGCTTCTGGGCCGTGCCCGCCTTCAGGCGCGTCGAGCCGGTCAGCAGCTCGGGCCCGACGACGACCTCGATGCCGTGCTCGGCCGCCGCCGCGAGCGCGCTCCGCTCGTTGCAGGACAGGCCGATCGTCAACGCGCCCAGCGCGCGGGCGTGTTCGACGGCGCCGACCGCGTACGGCGTACGGCCGGACGCCGAGACGCCGACCACCGTGTCCAGGTCGGTGACGCCGAGCGCGTCGAGGTCGACGGCCGCCAGCTCCCTGGAGTCCTCGGCGCCCTCGACGGAGGTGACCATGGCCTCGGGGCCGCCCGCGATCACGCCCATGACCTGCGCGGGGTCGGTGTTGAAGGTGGGCGGGCACTCGGACGCGTCCAGCACGCCGAGGCGGCCGGGCGTACCCGCGCCCGCGTAGATCAGCCGGCCCCCGCGTGCCATCCGGGCCGCCAGGGCGTCGATCGCCGCGGCGATCTCCGGGAGCCGTGCGGCGACGGCGGCCGGGACTGTCGTGTCCTCGGCGTTCATCAGCCTGGCGATGTCGAGGGTGGGCAGCTGGTCGATGTCGGCCAGCTCCGGGCGGAACGCCTCGGTCGTCAGCGACTCCAACTCCTCTTTCAGAGCGCGGTGGTTGGAGGAGGCGTCAGCGGTTGAGGTCATGGCGTGCTGCTCTCTTCGATCTCCCGGTACGGCAGTTACAGCTGTGAGGGCGGTTACGGCTCTGCCTGCTGTACCGGTGGGGCTTGCGTCCTAGCGGCGCGATGTCGCGCCGCCGCGCGGGGTGTGGCGGTGGGCCAGGGCCTCGTAGGAGGCGGACAGGGCCGGGGCGGCCGTCTCGTACGTCTGTTGTGCCACGCCTATGAACAGGCAGTCGACGACCAGGAGTTGGCTGGTGCGGGACGACATGGCCGCCGGGCGCAGCTCGCTCTCGCGGGCCGTGGAGGTGGTGAGGATGTGGTCGGCGTACTGCGCGACGGGCCCGTCCGGGCGCCCGGTGATCGCGACCGTCGTGGCCCCGCGCTCGAAGGCGACGCGCAGCGGCTCGATGACGTCCCCGGTCGACCCGGAGTGCGTGATCGCGACGGCGACGTCCTTCGCGCGCAGCTGCACGGCGTTGGTGACGGCGAGGTGCGGGTCGCTGTGGGCGTGTGCCACGAGCCCTATGCGCAGCAGCTTCTGGGTGAGGTCCTGGGCGACCAGGCCGGAGGCGCCGACGCCGTAGATGTCGATGCGGCGGGCGGCGGCCAGCGCGCTGACGGCGGCGGACAGCTGGGCCATGTCCAGCCCGGCGGCCGTGTCGGCGAGGGTCTGCTGCTCGTCGTACGCCAGTTTCGCCACGACGTCCGCGATCGGGTCGTCCACCGCGATGTCGGCGGTCACGGCGGGGGAGCGCCCCGACTGCTGCTGGGCGGCGAGGCCGGCGAGTGCGAGGCGCAGGTCGCGGTAGCCGGGGTAGCCGAGCAGGCGGGCGGTGCGGACGACCGTCGCCTCGCTGGTGCCGGTGAGTTCGGCGAGGCCGGTGACCGTGAGGGCCGCGCAGCCTGCGGGGTCCGCGGCGACCGCCTCGGCGACACGCTGCATGGAGCGGGTCATCGAGGGCGCCAGCGTCCGCACCTTGGCGGCGAGGGCGGCGGGCGCGGGCGGGGTGACACCGGTGGCACCCGGGAGGCCGCCGCCGGCCGTGCCGGAAGTGCCCACTGCTGCGAAAGTTTCCTTCACGTCTCGGCTCACATCATGAAAGATATTTTCCATTCGGACGTCAGGTCAAGAGTGCGCACAATGGGTGCATGACCCCCACCGGCGACCCCAGTAACCCCGTCACCCCACTGGAGCAGGCGTTGCACGCGGCACGCGCCCTGGTGCTCGCCGACCTGGCCGCGCGCGAGGTCGCCGAGGCGGACGTCGTCTCGATGGTCGAGGAGTCGGTCGTACAGCGACGCTGGTGGGTCGAGCAGTGGCCGGACGGCGCGGCCTTCGTGGCGGGGCTGGTGGCGCAGGACGTCCAGGACGCGCTGCTGGAGACCTACGGCCGCTGGCCGCTGTGCCCGGTCTGCGGCGCCGGTGATCCGCACGCCCTGGAGGTCGAGCCGGAGTTGGGGCCCGACCCGCAGTGGGTGTGCCACAAGGCCGGGGTGCGGGTCGCGGCGATCGGCGGCCTGGCGTCGGTCTCGGGCGGGCCGGCGTCGTCGTGACCCTCTACATAGACCCGCCGACCTGGCCGGGCCACGGCCGCCTGTGGTCCCACCTGGTGAGCGACGTCTCGTACGACGAACTGCAGGCGTTCGCCGATCAGTTGGGGGTGCCCAGACGGGCCTTCGAGCGCGACCACTACGACATTCCGTCGCACCGGTACGGGGAAGTGGTCGCCGCCGGGGCGCTGGAGGTCAGCAGCCGCGAGGTGGTGCGGCTGCTGCACGGGGCGGGACTGCGCAGGCGGAAGGAAGCGCGCGGGGTGGGAGGAACGGGCGGGCCGGACGCGGTGGGCGAGGCGGACCGGCCGAGCGGTCAGCCGCGCAACTCGTAGGCCTGCAGCCCCTCTTCGTCGAGCTCCGCGCTCACCGGCACGAAGCCGACACGGGCGATCACTCCCTGGGACGGGACGTTGCCCGGCTCGATGGTCGCGAACAGGGACCGTACGTCGTCCCGGGTCAGCGCGTACTCGGCCAGCGTGCGCAGCGCCTCGGTGGCGTAGCCGTTGCCGCGGGCGGCTTCCGCGAGGTCGTAGCCGACCTCGGCCTTGCCCTCCTCGTCGGGGACGCCGTGGAAGCCCATGCCGCCGACCGCGCGGTCGTCCTCCCGCCGTACGAGGACGAACAGGCCGAACTCCGGGCGGTGTACGCCCGCTTCGTACGCCTTCATCGTCATCCCGGCTGCTTCCCGGGTGCCCTCGAAGGGGCCGCCCTCGACCCAGTCGAAGCCGCCGGTGCCGCCCGCGCTCAGATCGGCGGCGGCGGCCGGGGTGACACCCTCCAGGCGGAGCCGTTCGGTGTCGAGGACCAGGTTGTTGGTCCAGCGCCACTCGGTGAGCTGGGCGCGGCCGGGGAGGTTGGCGCGGCCGGTCGCCCACAGCAGGGTCTGCCAGTGGTCCGGGCCGGGCCGGACCTGCGGGAAGATCCGGGTGAGGACGAACTCCGCGAGATGGGCGGGCGGTTCGTACGGCAGCCCCAGGCCCTCTGCCATGTCGTGGGCGTGCAGCAGCACTTCGGCGACACCCATCGCGGCGAAGCCCTCGCGGTTCGCGCTGCGGAAGGGGAACGGGTGGAAGCCGCGCGCGTCGCGGGGCGCGGTGCGGACGGCGGCGGTGAGCAGGGCGCCGGTCGTCGTGATGACGTCGAGGATGCCCGCGTTGTCGGCGGGGTCCAGACCGTTCTCCCGGCCGTCGATGCTGATCGAGAAGGGGGTGTACGCGTTCTGCGCGCGCCCCGCCAACTGGCCCGCGTACGCGACGAGGTCACTGGCGACATGCTCTGCCGTCTGCCGGCAACTCCACTCCAGCCGCCCCGCGTTGACCTCCGCCCAGTCCCGGTCCAGCGCCTTCCCCAACAGCGCCACCGCGCTCGCGACAGCCTCGTCCACTTCGTTCCCGCCCGTGCTCAGCATGCGGTGAGGATAGGGGGTGGGATGCCCGTTCGGACACGGATTAAATCGGGCCCGAGTCCCCTTCGAGCCACCGCAACTCCGCCACGATGTTGGCCCGCGCCGGCTCCTCCCACTGCTCCGTCCCGTACGGCGTCCGGAACAGCTGTGGCAGGGCGAGGAGTTGGCGCAGTACCGCAGCCCGGCCCGCCCTGAAGGCGTCGTCTGGGACGAAGGCGTACTCCTCGCGGACGGCTGCCGTGTAGGCGGCGTACGTGTCCGGGGCGGCGGCCAGGATCGCGAGGTCCGCGTCGCACAGGACCTGGCCGTTGCGGTCGTCGGGCGCCGGGTCGTGGGTGAGCGTGAGGCGGACCAGACGGGCCACCTCCGCGGTGCCCGCCGGGGAGACGCCGGCCTCGGTGAGCGCGCGTTCGGCGAGCCGGGCGGAGCGCTCCTCGTTCTCGGAGCGATCGGGGGCGTAGACGGCGTCGTGGAACCAGGCGGCGAGGCGCACGAGGGCGAGGTCGGGGGTGAGATCGGGGTCGGAGGCGGGGGCGGGCGCCCCGGCCTGGTCCGCTTCCAGTACGTCGATGTGGTCGAGGACCGCGGTGAGGTGGGTGAGCGTGTGGTAGCGGCGCTGGGGTTCCTGGTAGCGGGCGAGGAGGTTGTCGGCGTAGGGGGTGGGGTCGGGAGGCTCGGTGGCGGCGGAGGGGGCAGTTGTGGTGGCGCGGGCTGCTTCCAGGGACTGGGTCCAGCGGGCGCGGAGGGCGTCCAGGGCGGCGGGGGTGGTGCGGGACTCGTGGGCGGCCTTGTCGGTCTGATCGGGCATGGGGGCATTCTCCCGTCCGGTGAGTGGGTGACGGGGGTGGAGGACTCGGGCGACTCGGGCGTACTCTTGGATTGGACTAGACCTGTAGCCGGCGGTGTCGGTGTCGATGAATGGGGACCCATGAGTGAGCGCGCAGTCCTGGAGGTGATCGCCCTCGGTGTCGAGGACGCCGTCGCCGCCCGGGCCGGAGGTGCGGACCGGCTGGAGCTGGTCACCGACATGGCCGCCGACGGGCTCACGCCGACGCCGGCCGCCTTCGCCGGGATCCGTGCGGCCGTCGACATCCCGCTACGGGTGATGCTGCGGCTGGCGGACGGCTTCGGCGCCGGTGACATCGAGCGGCTGGTCCGGGTCGCCGGGGAGCTGCGGGGGGCGGGCGCGGACGAGTTCGTGCTCGGGTTCCTGGGGGCGGACGGTGGTGTCGATCTCGGCGCGGTCGAGCGGGTCGTGGGCGAGCTCGACGGCTGCCGCTGGACGTTCCACCGCGCGATCGACCACGCCGCCGACCGGGACGCCCTGCGCAAGCAACTCGACGGACTCCCCGGCCTCGACACCTACCTCACCGCCGGCTCGGCGACCGGCGTCGACACCGGACTCCCCACGCTGCTCGCCGAGGCGGCGCGGCGCGGCGAACCCGGGTACGAGCAGCGGCTTCTGGTGGGGGGCGGCCTGCGGCTGGAGCATGTGCCGCGGCTGCGTGCGGCGGGGGTGGACGGGTTCCACATCGGGGGCGCGGCTCGGCCGGAGGGGTGGGAGAGGGGGGTTTCGGTCGCTGCGGTCGCGGAGTGGCGGAGTGTGCTGGACGCCGGGTGAGGGAAGTGCGGTGCGGGAGTAGCCGGCTACCGCCTTACCGCACCTCCGCCTCGCCCGTGCCGGAAACCCGCGAAGCTCCCGTTGCGGGGCCGGCCGGGGGGCACGCTACGTCGCGCCGCCTATTCCGGAGTCGCCGATGTCGTGCAGTCCCCCAGCCCTCGATGTGGGGGCGGTCGCCGGGCTCTACTCGCAGCTCTCCGGAGTGCTGGCCGGATTCGCGCTCACGGCCGTGTTCATCGTCATCTCCCACTTCCTCGGCGAGGCCGCGCCGACCGGCCGCCGGGAGGAAGCGCTCGGCCAAGCCCTTCCCGCCCTGCTCGCGGCCCTGCTCGGACTGATCTTCAGCTCGCTCACCTACTGCGTCGTGGCGGCCGACGGGGGCAACCGTGGCCGAGTGCTGTTCGAGCACGTCGTCGCCGGGGTCGGTTTCTCCGTCGCCGGAGCGCTGCTCATCTTCGCCGCTGTCCTGCTCATCGAGGGTGTGCTGCCCCATGACCCCGTCCACTACGCGAGGCGCCTGCTCGGACAGTGCGCGCCCGTGCCGATTTTCGCACTCCTGTGCGAAGGTGCGTACGCCTACGGCAAGGCGTACTACGGGGGGCGGGCCCCCGGCTGGCTGGGCGTCCTGATCGCCCTGCTGCTGGCCTTGGTGCTCGCCGTGTCCGTCCTCGGCTACGCGGCGTACGGCCGTCCCGGTCTGGACGGGATCCGGGTGGCCGGTGGCGGGGCCACCCGGACGATCTCGGTGAGCGGACTGTCGATCGTGGCCATGTGTCTGCTGAGCGTCCTGACGACGATGGGGCTCGCCGACACGGGCTGCTCCGTACCCATCGGTGCCGTGGTCGCCGTCCTGTTCTGCGGATTCCTCGCGGCCGTCGGCATGTGCGTCTGGCTCTTCGTCACCCGCCCGGCCCGCCCCACGGTCCCGGTCCCGGCTCCCACGCGGGCACCCGTCGCCTAGCTCGGAACGTGCCCCGCTCGCCTGTCACACTGGCCCCGCATGCACCGCAGTGGGCGGTACCAAGGGGAGGGAACCGATCACCAAATGTCTCGATGGATAGTGCTGGCTGTCCCTGTTGACGGCGTCGCGGAGGCGAACAGCGACGCACGTACGGTCACGGAGTTGGACGGCACCCCGGAAGAAGCGGCGGCGGCCCTCGTACAGGCCGTTCAGACCTACGAGCACAGCTCGTGGAAGGCGCGCCGCCGAGAAGTCTTCAAGTGCTCCGACCGGTCCTACTACCTTCGCCTGCGAGGGCGTCTGGGAACGTACGGTTTCCTCGTCCAACTCGCTGAACTGGTGCACGACTCCGACGAGTCGCCGGTCTTCCAACCCGCCTCCTGATGCCCCTGCCCAACGGCATGCGGGTGAGTCGTCGGGCAGGCGGGTCGCAGGACGAAGGTCCCGTCCGTCAGTCCAGTTGCCGCGGCAGCGGTGCCGCGTGCGTCACGATCAGGCCCGACACCGCTCGGGTCAGGGCCACGTACAGGCGCCGCAGGCCGGTGCGTTCGTCGGGTTCGGCGTTCACGATGGTCTGGGGTTCGTCCAGGACCACGTAGTCGTACTCCAGGCCCTTCGCGAGGGACGCCGGGACCAGGGTCAGGCGGGTGTCGTACGTCGTTTCCTCGCCCGGGGACAGGTACCCGATGCCCGCCTCCCCCAGTGCCTCCGCCAGCGCCGGGATGCGGGCGTCCGCCGCGATCAGGCCCGTCGAGCCCTCGTTGCGCAGCGACTCCTCGCAGGCCGCGACCACTTCACCCACCTCGCTGATCGCGCGTACGTCGAAGAACCCGGGGTTCTCGCGGACCGACGCCACCGGCGTCAGACCCGGGGCGATGTGCGGGAGGAGCCGGGACGCGTACGTGATGACGTCGGTCGGGACGCGGAAACCGGCCGTCAGTTCCTCCACCACCGCGTCGGACTTGCCCAGGTGGTTCAGGGCCTCGTCCCAACTCCGTGTCGCCCAGGGCGTCGTGCCCTGCGCGAGGTCGCCGAGGACGGTCGCCGAACCCGTCGTGCAGCGTCGGCCCACCGCCCGGTACTGCATCGGTGAGAGGTCCTGCGCCTCGTCCAGGACGACATGCCCGAGCGAGTGCGTGCGCTGGACCAGGTCGGTCGTCTCGTCGATCAACACGGCGTCCGCCGCTGACCACTTGGCCGACCTCGCCGACCGTACGGGCTTCGCCCGGAGGATCTTCTTCTGCTCGTCCTCGTCGAGGATTCCGGCCGCGTGCACGGCCAGGAAGTCGGCGTCGGTGAGGAGGCGCAGGACGAGTCTGGCCGGGTCGACGGGCGGCCAGATCGCCTTCACCGCCGCCTTCACCGCCGCGTTGCGGGCGACGGAGTCCTGCACACGGTCGTCCGGGGCCTCACCGGACCGTTCCATCTGCACCAGCACCGTGTGCGCGATGCGCTGCGGCAGGGCCTCGCGGGCGGCGCCGTAACGGATGTCCCGGTCGAGCAACTCCCGGACCATCGACTCCAGTTCGTACGCCGGGACGCGCCAGCGCCGGGACCCGCGCACGACCATGACGGGTTCGGTGGGCAGCGTGACATGGGAGTAGACGGCGTTTCGCAGCACCTCCGCCATCCGCGCGTCGCCCTTGATGACGGCCGCCGCCGAGTCGTCCGTGCCGTGCACCTCGACATGGGCCACCAGGTCGTCGACGGTGGCCTGCTTGACCTCCAACTCGCCCAGGGCGGGCAGCACTTGCTCGATGTAGTGGAGGAAGGACCTGTTCGGCCCGATGACGAGGGTGCCGGTCCGGGCCAGCCGGTCGCGGTGGGCGTAGAGGAGATACGCGACGCGGTGCAGTCCGACGGCCGTCTTCCCGGTGCCGGGACCACCCTGCACACACACCGAGCCGCCCAGCCCGCTGCGTACGATCTCGTCCTGCTCGGGCTGGATGGTGGCCACGATGTCGCGCATCGGCCCCACACGCGGGCGCTCGATCTCCTGCTGGAGCAGCTTGCTGGTGGCCGCCGACTCGCCGGGGTCCGAGAGGTGCTCGTCCTCGTACGCCGTGAGGTCCCCGCCGGTGTAGCCGAAGCGGCGGCGCAGGCCGACGTCCATCGGGTCCGTCTTCGAGGCCCGGTAGAACGGCTGGGACACCGGCGCGCGCCAGTCGATGACCATGGGGTCGCCGCCGGCGTCGTGGACGTGCCGGCGCCCGATGTAGAACTGCTCCCTCTCCGCGCCCTCGGCCTGCTCGGCGCCGGGAGCGTGCAGGTAGTCGAGGCGGCCGAAGAACAGCGGGGTGTGACTGAGGTCGGCGAGGGCCTTGATCCGCTCCTCGATCTGACGGGAGAGGACCGCCGCGTTGACCCAGTTCGCGGTGACGTCCTTGATGTCGAGGGACTCCGCGTCCTCACGCATCGCACGGAGGGCTCCCCGGGAGGCGGCCAGATGGGAGCGTTCGCGGCCGAGGGGGTCGTCGGCCGTGGGGGCGGGGAGGGAGCTGGGGATGGGGCTGGACAAGGGGGTGCCTCCGGCTACCTGCCGCGTACCGGCTGGGTACGCGCTGCTGGGTGGGACGTCGAGAGCCGACCGGTTTCCGTCCGGGCGGCGGCGCTCCACGACGGGAGGCGGGCAAGAGCGGAGATCCTAGGGGACGGGAGGAGGCGGAGGCCAATCAATTTCGGCGTGCGCCGGTGAGCGGGCCGGTTCGTACGGCAGCCGCGGTCCCCTAGGGGACGGACTCCACCTTCCTGTGGGGGAGACGTCCACCCGGAGGCGTACAGGGAGACGACGGAGGTTCGACCCGCAGGCCGATGGCATCGGCGGCCCCGGGAGCAACCATGGATACATGAGCGCAGCAGCCTTCACCCCCGCGTCCGTAGCCTCCGTGGCTTCCGCCCGCTCCGGCGCCACCCCCGTGCGGGGCGGCCACCGCCACCTCGTCGGCGACGCCATACACGCCGTCAAGATGTTCGCGGGTGCCGCCCTGAGCGTCGTACTCCTCGGCGAGTACGGAGAGGAAGCGGGCGTCCGGCGCAGGTGACCGACCGGGGCTGTCCCCCGGTTCAGTCCTCGGGCAGCAGGATGTCGGCGTCGTCGAAGATCCGCAGCATCACGAGCAGCAGACGGCCTCGGGACACCATGTACTCCGCCACGATCTGCGAGGTGAGACGGATCTCCCGGTCCTGGTCACCCACGCCGATCGCACGGGAGACCTCGGTGTACGGATCGCGGGCCAGTATTCCGATCGCCTTGTCGAGCGTGGCTCTGCGCGCCGGGTCCAGACGGTCGCGGTCACGGGCGGCGGGCTCGGTGTACAGCACCTCGTAGAGGTCCTCGTGTGGCATGTGTCCTCCTTGCCGTGGCCAGTGCTGTAAGAGTCAGCGTACCGACGCGCAGGGGCCGGTGTGTGCCTGTGCTCAGCCCTCGGCGCCCTCTGTCAGGATCTCGTCCGCGTCCATGATCCGGTACGCGTATCCCTGTTCCGCCAGGAACCGTTGGCGGTGCGCGGCGAAGTCCTGGTCGATGGTGTCCCGGGCGACGACCGAGTAGAAGTGGGCCTTGTGGCCGTCGGCCTTCGGGCGCAGTACGCGACCCAGGCGCTGAGCCTCCTCCTGCCGTGACCCGAACGTGCCCGAGACCTGGATGGCGACGGTCGCCTCCGGCAGGTCGATCGAGAAGTTCGCGACCTTGGACACGACCAGCACGCTGATCTCGCCCTCCCGGAACGCGTCGAAGAGCTTCTCGCGCTGCGAGTTCGGCGTCTCGCCCTTGATGACGGGCGCGTTCAGATGCTCGCCCAGTTCGTCGAGCTGGTCGATGTACTGGCCGATGACGAGGATCTGCTGCCCCGCGAAGCGCCGCACGATCGCCTCCGTGACCTTCCGCTTGGTCGCGGTGGTCGCACAGAAGCGGTACTTCTCCTCGGTCTCGGCGGTGGCGTAGGAGATCCGCTCCGACTCGGTCAGGTTGACCCGCACCTCGACACAGTCGGCGGGCGCGATGTAGCCCTGCGCCTCGATCTCCTTCCAGGGCGCGTCGAACCGCTTCGGGCCGATGAGCGAGAAGACGTCCGACTCCCGCCCGTCCTCCCGTACGAGGGTCGCGGTGAGACCGAGCCGCCGCCGGGCCTGCAGGTCGGCGGTGAACTTGAAGACGGGCGCGGGCAGCAGATGCACCTCGTCGTAGATGATCAGCCCCCAGTCGCGGGAGTCGAACAGCTCAAGGTGCGGATAGACGCCCTTACGCCTGGTCGTGAGCACCTGGTACGTCGCGATGGTGACCGGCCGGATCTCCTTGCGCGTACCGCTGTACTCGCCGATCTCCTCCTCGGTCAGCGACGTCCGCTTCACCAGCTCGTGCTTCCACTGCCGGGCCGAGACGGTGTTCGTGACGAGGATGAGGGTGGTGGCCTTCGCCTCCGCCATCGACCCGGCCCCGACCAGCGTCTTTCCCGCCCCACAGGGCAGGACGACCACTCCGCTGCCGCCGTGCCAGAAGTTCTCCACGGCCTGCTGCTGGTACGGGCGCAGCGCCCACCCGTCCTCGGCCAGCTCGATCGGATGCGCCTCGCCGTCGACGTACCCGGCGAGGTCCTCGGCCGGCCAGCCCAGCTTCAGCAGCACCTGCTTGATCTGCCCGCGCTCGGAGGGGTGCACGGCCACGGTGTCCGCGTCGAGCCGGGCGCCGACGAGAGGGGTGATCCGCTTGGAGCGCAGGATCTCCTCAAGGACGGGACGGTCGGTGCTCGTGAGAACCAGGCCGTGCGCCGGGTGCTTGCTCAGCGTCAGCCGGCCGTAGCGGTCCATCGTCTCGGCGATGTCGACGAGCAGCGCGTGCGGCACGGGGTAGCGGCTGTACTGCACGAGCGCGTCGACGACCTGCTCGGCGTCGTGCCCGGCGGCCCGCGCGTTCCACAGGCCCAGCGGGGTCACCCGGTAGGTGTGGATGTGCTCCGGCGCCCGCTCCAGCTCCGCGAACGGCGCGATGGCCCGACGACACTCGCCCGCCTGCTCGTGATCGACCTCAAGGAGCAGCGTCTTGTCCGACTGGACGATGAGTGGACCATTCACGTACGTACACATCCCTTCCGCATGGCCTACGGCCAAACCTCCAGTGTGCCCTACCGGCCGACGGTCACGGCGGGGCGCACATCACAGCCCGCGGCGCCTGCCCGCGATGCCCGTGGTGTCTGCCCGTGCTGCCTACGGCTGGTCGTCCGCCAGTTCCGCCACGCCTGTGACCCGGTGCAGCGGATACGTCCGTACCTCGTCCGCCGTGTGGTCGTACGCCGTGACGAAGCCGCCCTCGACGCGGATGGGGGCGATGACGCGCTGGCTGGCGGCGCCCTCGGCGTTGACGTACCCGATCCAGACGGCCTCGCCGGTCATCACGGCGGCCTGCATGGTGGCCAGGGTCTCGGCGGGGCTGGTGCGGGGGAGGTCGCCGGTCGTGGCCGGGGTCTCCGTCGGCTTGCGGGGGGCCGTCGCGGCCAGGTCGCCGGCCCTGATCGCGCGGATCGCCGCCGAGAGAAGGGTGGTGTCGGGGGCCGGCGGGCCGTCCGGCACGGGGTCCGGGGCGGTGCGGGGCGGGGTGCGGTGGGCGTGGGCGCGGGTGATCAGGACGTCGCCCTCGGCGGATTCGGCGGCCGGCGCGAAGCCCATCGCGCGCAGCCCGTCGAGGAGAGCCGCCGGGTCGGCCTGGGCGGCCAGCACCGTGGGCGCCAGACGCCGCAGCCGCAGACTCTCGGACCGCTTGTCGGCGAGGATCTCGCTGAGCACCGCGTCGTCGTCGCAGCGCACGTACGCCGAGGCGGCGCCGATCCGCAGATGGCCGTGTCTGCGCGCCACGTCGTCGATGAGGTAGGCGAGGGGCTGCGGGACCGGCGTACGGGAGTGGGCGGTCAGGAAGTCGTGCAGGTCGGAGGCGGAACGGCCCGCGTCCAGGGCACGGCGTACGGAACCCGGGGTGAAGCGGTAGACCGTCGCGCCGCCCTTCGACTCGATGTCCGCGAGCACGCCGAGCACATCGGCCAGAGGGCGCTTGAGGGGGCCCGGCGCCACCGCCGTCAGGTCCGCCTGGAGGAGGACGTGGTCGAGGGGCTCGGGCAGCAGCGGGGTGAGCAGCCGGGCCGCGGCGGCGGACGCGGTCGCCTGTTCGGCGGGTGAAAGGGGTTCGGGAGCGGGATGTCCGTGGTGGGAGTGGGGGGCGTGGGACTCGTGGTGGCCGTGATGGGAACGGGGTTCGTGGTGGTGGACCGGGAGTTTGTCGCCCGGGCCCGTCGGCTCGGCCGGCTTCGGCGGTGCGGCCGGGGCGCCGAGCAGGGCCCGGCCCTGGGACGACAGGGCGCCACGGCCCGTGACGCCCAGTGACTCGGCCTCGGCCAGGGTCCAGCGGGCGAGCCTGGTGCGCAGGTCCTCGTCGCCGCCCCGGTCCTGCTGGGGGCCACGCGTCGGACGCTCCCAGTGCAGCCGCGCCAGCACGGACTCGACGGTCGGGGACGTGCCCTCCGGGAGCGCGGCCAGCAGGGCCAGTACCCGGTGCCGTACCTCCGGCGCGGCCGACCGGTCCAGGCCCGGGCCGAGGGCGGACAACGTACGGTCCTTGGCGTCCCGGCCGCCGATCACTCCCGGGGTCCGGGTCGCCGTCAGCCACGCCTCCGCGAGCCGCGCCCAGCGCCGGGCGGCGGGCCACTGGAGCCACTCGTCGTACGCGGGGGTCGCCGCGTACCGCTCGTCGGCCTCGCCGTCGGACGCCAACAGGCCTGCCGCATAGGCGAGTTCGACCCAGAAGGCGGCGACCGGCTCGGACACGTCCAGGGCGACGGCCGTCCGCTTGAGGTCACGGACGCTCAGCCCGCCGGCCCGCAGCACCGCCGGGCCGCCCTCGTCCCAGTCCTTCAGCAGCTCCTCGACGGTCGCGAGCGTCGTGTACGCCTGCCCGGCCGCCGCACTGTCCACAACCTGTGGACGATGGACGGCGGCCGGCTCGACACCGGGCGGCAACGGCTCGGTCGTCCGGTGCGCCCGGCCGCCGCGCAGATGCAGGGCCACCTCGCGCGGCAGTACGACCGTGCCGGGCGCCGTCGGCAGCAGCAGACCCCGGTCCAGCAGCCAGCGCAGGTGCGCGGCCGGATCGGCGGTGACCTGCCCGTACGGCGGTCCCCAGACGAGCCGCCGCAGCACGTCGACGGAGTCCGGGGGAGCGGTGTCGAGCAGCGCGGCCATCCGCTTGCGGTCGGTGAACAGGCCGGTCAGCGACGCCACCGCGCTCACCGCGTCGTGCGTCGACGTGAGCCCCGCCGCCGCCACGATCTCCTGCACCCGGCCCGGCGACATGCCCGCCGTAGCCTCCGCGACCGTCGGCCCGAGCCCCGTCGGGGACGGATGCTGCGGCGAGGGTGCCAGCAGCTCACGGGCGGTACGCACCAGGCGCAGCCGGTCCTGCCCGCCCCACACCAGCGCCTGCTCGCGCAGCACGGCGAGAGCACGGGGCACGGCGGCGACGACGCCGGGGTCGGCGGCGTCGCCCGCGAGAAGGGCCAGCAGATCGTCGTACGCCGCCGGGTCCGGGGCCACGGCCAGCGCCTGCGCCGTCTGGAGCGTGAACCGGTCAAGGCGCTCCAGGGCGCGTACGACCGACGCGCGCGTGCCGGCGCGGGTGGCCAGCTGGGTGAGGTCGGTGGGGACGGGGGTGATGAGGTCCGGACGGCTGCGCAGCAGCGCGGCCAGGGACGCGTCGTCCCGCGCGCGCAGCGCTTCCGCGAGAGAACGCGGCGCCGGTGTCTCCTCGGTGCTCATCCCGCCCACGGTAGCGGGTGGGTGCGGTGCGGTGTCTTTCGTCGGTGCGGGGAGTTGGTGTGGGCGTCGCTGGGGGCTGTGCCCCCAGGCCCCCTCCGGCCCTGAAGGGGCCTTGTCCTCGATCGCCGGACGGGCTGGAGATGCCGGCTGGGATACAGATGCCGGTA
>NZ_AEJB01000624.1 GCF_000331005.1 Streptomyces turgidiscabies Car8 | reverse complement strand
ACGCTGCCGATGGCCCTGCTGGTCTTCTACAAGCCCGACGACCCGGACTGGGGTGGCGTGATGGCCGCCTCGACGGTGATGACGATTCCGGTGCTGGTGTTCTTCGTACTCGTGCAGCGCCGACTGGTGTCGGGGCTCGGTGGAGCGGTTAAGGACTGACGTGACTGACGTGAACGACGTGAACGAACTTGTTCCGGCGCCCGTCGCCGTGCGGGACGTCAGGGCCGCGGGCGGGTTCCTGTTCGACGAGAACACGGTGATCGACGCCGGGCCCGGCACCGAGGCGGCGGCCGGCTGGCTGCGTGGCGTCCTCGGGGCGGCGACCGGGCTCCCACATGCCGGGATGGCGCCAGGGCTATGAAGAACTCAGGGCATCCGGTCAGGGCATCAGCGTCGTGACGAGCGTCTCCTGCAGTCCGCCCAGCCACAGGTACGCCATCACCATCGGCTTGCGCGGGTCCTCGTCCGGGAGCCGGTAGAGGAGGTCGGTGTCCTCCTCGGCGACGACGTCGAGCCGGGAGCCGATCGCCAGGCGCAGGTCGTTGAGCGCGCCGAGCCACTGCCGGGACTCCTCGTGCGTCAGCTTGAGCACCGCGCCCCCGTCGCCGGCCGGCGTCATCGAGTCCAGTGAGCGGATCACCGCGAGGGCGGTCTCCCGCTTGCCGGTCCGCAGGTCGTTCTCGGTGAACCGGCGGAACTCGGAGGAGTACTCCCGCTGCTCCTCGGCCTGTTCCGGCGACGACGGTACGTCGACGGGGTCGCTGTAGGCGTCCGGGAACAGGCGCCTGAGCACCGGGTCGGAGGGCGGCTCGCTCGGGCCCTCCGCGAAGAGTTCGGCGAGCGGGTCGTCGGGGGCGTCCTCGGCGGGGCCGGGGCCGATCAGCTCCAGGAGCTGGACGGCCAGCGACCGGATGATGGAGATCTCGACGTCGTCGAGCGCGACGGCAGCGCCGCCGCCGGGGAGCGGTTCGAAGTGTCCTGGCATGGAATTGTTCGCTACTTCCGGTCCTGCTGGAGGGTGGCCCACAGACCGTAGCCGTGCATGGCCTGCACGTCGCGTTCCATCTCTTCGCGGCTGCCGCTGGAGACGACCGCCCGGCCCTTGTGGTGGACGTCCATCATGAGCTTGGTGGCCTTGTCCTTCGGGTAGCCGAAGTACGTCTGGAAGACGTAGGTCACATAGCTCATGAGGTTGACCGGGTCGTTGTGGACGATGGTGACCCAGGGGACGTCCGGCTCGGGTACGGCGAAGGTCTCCTCCGCCGGTTCGGTGCGTTCGATCTCTACGGGAGCGGGTGACGTCACAGAGCCCATGCTGCCACCAGAAGGGGGTCACCGGCCAAATCACAGCGGAAATCGTCAAAGTGACGAGATGGGGGTAGCATCCCGTCCATGAACACAGCGGACCTTGGGCTGCCGGTGGACGTCCCCTCGACGGCGCTCTTCACGGATCACTACGAGCTGACGATGCTCCAGGCAGCCCTGAAGGCGGGCACCGCCGACCGGCGGTCGGTCTTCGAGGTCTTCACGCGGCGGCTGCCGGAGGGCCGGCGCTACGGCGTCGTCGCGGGCACCGGGCGGGTGCTCGACGCGGTGGAGAACTTCCGCTTCGACACGGCCGTCCTCGACTTCCTGCGCGAGCGCCGGATCGTCAACGAGGAGACCCTGCAGTGGCTGGCCTCGTACCGGTTCGGCGGGGACGTCTGGGGCTATCCGGAGGGCGAGGTCTACTTCCCGGGCTCGCCGATCCTGCGCGTCGAGGGCTCCTTCGCGGAGTGTGTGCTGCTGGAGACGGTGATCCTCTCCATCCTCAACCACGACTCGGCGATCGCGGCGGCCGCGTCCCGGATGGCCTCGGCCGCCGGTGACCGTCCGCTGATCGAGATGGGCGCCCGGCGCACGCACGAGCTGGCCGCGGTGGCCGCCTCCCGCGCCGCGTACGTCGGGGGCTTCGCGAGCACGTCCGACCTGGCCGCCGGTTTCCGCTACGGCATCCCGACCGTCGGGACGAGCGCCCACGCGTTCACCCTGCTCCACGACCGCGAGCGGGACGCCTTCCAGGCCCAGGTGGACTCGCTGGGCCGCGACACGACGCTGCTGGTGGACACGTACGACGTCGCCGAGGCGGTACGGGCGGCGGTGGAGGTCGCCGGGCCGGAGCTCGGGGCGGTGCGCATTGACTCCGGGGACCTGCTCCTGGTCGCGCACCGGGTGCGGCAGCAGCTGGACGAGCTGGGGGCGGAGCGGACGCGGATCGTCGTGACCTCGGACCTCGACGAGTACGCGATCGCCTCGCTGGCGGCGGCTCCCGTGGACGCGTACGGGGTCGGCACCCAGCTGGTGACGGGTTCCGGCCACCCCACGTGCTCGATGGTCTACAAGTTGGTGGCCCGCGCCGAGTCCGCGGACCCGAAGGCTCCGCTGGTCCCGGTGGCGAAGAAGTCGAGCGGCGGCAAGACGTCCGTCGGGGGCCGGAAGTGGGCGGCCCGGCGGCTCGACCGGGACGGGTTCGCGGAGGCCGAGGTGATCGGTACGGGACCGGTGCCGGCCGAGCTGGCGGACCGGCAGCTGCTGGTCGAGCTGGTGAAGGGCGGCCGGGTAGTCGCCCGCGAGGCGCTGGACGTCGTACGGGACCGGCATGCCACCGCGCGGGCCAACCTGCCGCTGTCGGCGACCCAGCTGTCGCGCGGGGAGGCCGTCATTCCGACGGAGTACCTGCCTGCGCGGGTCTGACACCCCCGCCGCACAGGGGCAACAGGCGTTCGTGCCCGCCGGTTGCCCCGAATGCCCCCTCCCGAAGCGGGACGAAAGTCTCTAGGCTCGGAAGTTCACATGTTCACACCGGCCAGGCCCCCAGGCCCCGCACCCCTGACACTCGAAGGACACCGCCCATGCGCCGCGCCCTGATCGTCGTAGACGTGCAGAACGACTTCTGCGAGGGAGGCAGTCTCGCGGTGGCCGGGGGCGCCGATGTCGCCGCCGCGATCACCGAGCTGATCGGGCAGGCTCCCGCCGGGTACCGCCATGTCGTGGCGACCCGCGACCACCACATCGCCCCGGGCGGACACTTCGCCGACAACCCCGACTTCCAGCGCTCCTGGCCCGCGCACTGCGTGGCCGGCACGGAGGGCGTCGGCTTCCACCCGAACTTCGCCCCGGCGGTCGCCTCCGGCGCGATCGACGCCGTCTTCGACAAGGGCGCGTACGCGGCGGCCTACAGCGGCTTCGAGGGCGCCGACGAGAACGGGGTCGCGCTGGGCGACTGGCTGCGGGCCCGGGAGATCGACGAGGTGGACGTGGTCGGTATCGCGACCGACCACTGTGTCAGGGCCACGGCTCTGGACGCGGCCCGCGAGGGCTTCCGCACCCAGGTCCTGCTGGACCTCACGGCGGGCGTCGCCGAGGAGTCGACGGAACGGGCCCTGGAGGAGCTGCGGGCGGCGGGCGTGGAGCTGTCGGGCAAGGCTGTCGTCTAGCGCCGACCCGACGGCTCCCCCGATACGACCCGCACGCCCGCGTACGACCCGTACACCCGCGTACGACCCGCACGCCCGCGTACGACCCGTACTCCCGTGTGCGCCCAGCCCCGCCGGGGTCAGTCGCCCCGGACCAGCCACTTGCCGTCGCGCATCAGGGTCCGTCCGGCCATCTCGGGCACCGTCCCCCACGCCTGCAGCACCTGCGGGGTGACCTGGAACCAGACGTACGAGGCATGGTCCTCGCGCGGGTCCCAGCCGTCCTTCGCGGTGAAGGCGTCGCCCACGCCGGCGGGCAGCTCCTCGCGGGTCAGCATGCGGGCGGTGCCGTGGATCAGGACCACGTCGCGGGTGTGGCCGAAGGAGAGCCGGACCCGGCCCGAGGCGATCAGGTTGCGGCCGGTCGGGTTGGTGTCGCGAGTGGCCAGCCACACCGACTCGCCGTCCCACCAGTAGGCCAGCGGGACGAGGCAGGGCTCGCCGGTGGCGTCGGCCGTGGCGACCCAGACGTCGATGTCCTTCGCGAGGCGTTCGAGCGCCTCACGTCTGCGCTGCTCGGAGCTGCGGGGGCCGCCGGAGTGGGGGTCAGCTGCTGTCATGCGGCGAGATTACGGCGTACGCCCGGACGGTCACATCGTGCGATGGGACTAGGCCGAAAGGCCGAGGCCCCCGGGGTGCGGTCACCACGTTTCACACGCGGGCCGGTGGCCTCCGCAGCAGCGACCTGATCGGGTGCCACAGCTCCGTGCGCTCCGGGAGCGACGGGACGCTGTTGTCCGGGGCCGCCGTGCGCCATATCAGGCCGTCGGGGTGGTGCAGGACGGCAGTGATCTCGTCGGGGCTGGGCGGCTCCGCGTTGCCCCGGAGGTAGACCGCTCGCAGGCCGAGGTTGCGCAGGCGGGTCAGTGCCCTGGCGCGGTTCTGGGCGAGCACCAGGACGCGTACGTCGTCCAGGCCCACGCCCGTGGGTCTGCCGGTCGGAGCGGTGGGGCTGGGCAGGTTCAACGCCACCACCACGCTGCCACTGGGCAGCTTGCAGAAACCTCCTGCGGCCATGCGGTCACACCCCCCGTGGGACTCGGTGTCAATAAGAAAGGCACAGGAGGCACCTAAACACGATCGGCCGCGACCCGCCAGGGGGTCACGGCCGATCATGCTCTGAACTGCGGTTATGCGGATTACTTCACTGCGGGGCCGACCTGGATCGAGATCGTGGAGCCGTCCTTGGCCTCCTTGACGATCTTGATCTTGGTGTTGGTGTCAGTGATCTTCACGCCCGCGAGCGGGGTCGCCGCGTCGTAGTACGTGGAGGTGCGGTCGTTGAAGATCGGCACGCCCTTCTGGGAGGCGACCTTCGTGAGCACGTCCGCCTTGTGGAGCCGGAGGGCGTCCGTGCGGTACAGGCTGAACGGGGAGTCGTAGGACTGGATGCGGTTGCGCATCAGCGTGCCGTCCGCCCACTTCAGCGGGGTCGGGTGCGCGTCCACCGGAAGGATCTTGCCGAGACCCGGGTGCGCGGTCACGTTGTTGTCCTTCTGGGAGGTGTCCCACTTCCAGATCAACAGGCCGTTCTGGTACGGGAAGTGCTCGACCCAGGACGGACGGGTCGTCGAGAAGCCGAAGTTGTACGGGCCGACCTTGAGGGTCTTGTCGTACGACACGTACTGGCGGTTCTCGGCGATGTAGTACTGCGGGTACGTGTCCGTGAAGGACGCCCCGATGCGCGAGAAGCCCTTCGTCTTCCAAGCGGCGTCCGCGCTCTCCGCGTTGTCGGCGAAGAGGGTGGCGCCGTCGGCGGTGACGGTGATCTCGTCGGCCGCGAAGCCCTTCTGGGAGACGCCGCTGTCGGACGAGTAACGGAAGCGCAGGTCGAACTTCTTGCCCGCGTAGGCGTTCAGGGAGTACGAGAGCTTCTTGTACGCGTCCACCGTGCCGGAGAGCGCCGGGTTGCCGCTGCCGTCACGCGGGATGGCCGCGCCGTCGACCGTGCCGTCGATGGCCGTGAAGGTGGCGCCACCGTCGGTGGAGACCTCCGTGTAGAGGAAGTCGTAGTCGGCCTCGATGTCGTACCAGCCGTCCAGGGTGAGGGTGGCCGAGGACTTGCCGGTGAGGTCGACCGAACGGGTCAGCGTGTTGTTGAGGTTGTTGTCGCTGCCGCTCCACCACTGGGTCGCGCCCTGTGCCGGGGTGACGACGTCGGTGGTGACCGTCTTGTTCGGCAGCTGGACGACGAGCGCCTGGGGGTTCTTGGTGTTGTACTCGGCGACGCCCAGCTTGTGGTTCGACTTCTTTCCGGCCTTCGCCGTGTCGTAGTCGAGCCAGCCCAGCTGGAGCTTGTCCCAGGCGGTCATGTCGCCGGGCAGGTTGCCGATGTTGTTGCCACCGGTGCCGAGCCAGGAACCGGACGACATCAGGGTCCAGTAACCGGTCGAGTTCTCACCGGTGTTGGTGGTGTCGTAGTGGTCCGGCAGACCGAGGTCGTGGCCGTACTCGTGGGCGAAGACGCCGAGTCCGCCGTTCTCCGGCTGGATGGTGTAGTCGCCGACCCAGATGCCCGAGTTGCCGATCTGGGTGCCGCCCATGAGGTTGTTCGCGGGACCGGTCGCGCCCTTGTCGCTGCCGAACGCGAACCAGCGGTGCGCCCAGATGGCGTCCTCGCCCTGCGCGCCGCCACCGGCGGACTCGTCCTCACCGGCGTGCACGACCTGGAAGTGGTCGATGTAGCCGTCGGGCTCGTTGAAGTTGCCGTCGGCGTCGAAGTCGTTGCGGTCCCACTGGTCGTACGCGGCCAGCTGGGTCTTGATCGCCGCGTCGGTCGCGCCGGCTGCCTTCTGCGCCGCGACCCATGCGGCGACCCCGTCCTGCACCGCGTACCAGGCGCAGTTGTCGGGGTCGCACTTGTTGGACCCGTAACGGGCCTCGTTGTAGGGGACCTTGACCCAGTCCGAGACCGTGCCCTCGACCGAGTAGCGGCCCGAGGACTGCTTCTCGTAGTACTTCTTCATCGACTCGGTGTTCTTGCCGGTGCCGAAGTAGAGCTTCTTGAAGTGCTCGGTGTTGTAGTCCGCCTGCCAGGCCGTGCTGTTGTCCTGGGTGCGGTCCGGCGAGGCTATCTGGTTGTGCAGCGGGCCGGGTGTGCCGCCGTAGCGGCTGTCCACCTGGTCGCCGAACTCGACGAGGATCGTGAAGATCTTGTCGGTGCGCTCGCGGCCGAGCTCGACGTACTTGCCCTTGCCCTTGCCGCTCTTGAGCTGCACGACCTGTGAGCCGTTGCGGTTCTGGGCCTTGGCCTGGCCGGAGATGACCTGCCTGAGGGCTTCCTCGCGCTGGGCCTCCTGGGTCGCGCTGAGCGGCCCGTCGAGGTCGTGGTCGGCGTGCTGCTGCTCCGCCGGGTCGTGCCGGTTCGCGGCCGGCACGGCTGAAGTGCCTTTGCCCGCGCCCGAGTCGGCCTCGGCGATGGCGAAGGTGGAGAAGGTGGCGGCGGCTGTGGCGAGTGCCACGCCCACGGCCGCCGTTCTGAACGTCCAGGGTCTGCTGGTCACTTGAGGGTCCCTCCCCCGCGTCCGTCCGCGCGGATGGGGGGTTCCTGGTTCGGAAGCTGTCCGCGGGCGGTATACGCGTGTAGTCAAGTGACGTCATTTGACTAGAGGTTTAGAAGAAAAGACAGACCTTGACTTGGACAGGTCAAGTGCATTATGCGGGCTTGACACTCCCTATATCCGTCGGGCCGACCGGCGCGCGGGCGCGTCCACCTGGTGGACGTGATGACTCCGTGCGCCCCCTGTGCTCCGGAGCCGTGTGTTAGGTCACGCTTACCGCGCGTTCCAGTCGGGCATGCACGCGATTAGAGTCGGTCGGCGGACGCCGGATGTCCGGTGGAAAGCCAGGCCGACACGCTCCCCTCACCCCCGAATCCACGAGGACTCGATTGCCATGCCTCGTCAGACCGCGCCTCGTCCGACCGTCGCACAGCTCACCTACGGTTCGTGCACCGTGATTCTCTCGACGCTCGCCATGCTGCTGCTGTCTCAGACGGGTTCGGGCCCGGGGGTCGCGCTGATCGCCCTCGTGGGACTCGCCCTGGGACTCCTCGTCGCCATGACCGTGCCCCGGCACCGGCCGGCCCGCACGGCCTCACAGATCGTCGCCTCGTCGGCCTCCCCCGCGGTCGTCGCCCCGGCACCTCGCGAACGCGTCCCGGTGCAGGCCTCCTCGGCCCAGCAGGACTGAGACCACTTTCAGGACTGAACCACCCCTACGCC
>NZ_AEJB01000623.1 GCF_000331005.1 Streptomyces turgidiscabies Car8 | reverse complement strand
CGTCGTACAGAGAGAACGTCAGGCGATGTGGTCGTCCTGGAGTTCCGCCGTGTGGCGGTTGGTGAAGCGGTTGACCATGCGGTCGGCCTCGCGCTGCGGGAGCTTGGTGCCGTACGTGGCTTCCACGTCGCCCCGGAACTGGCCCGAGGTCGGGTAGCTGCCGTCTATCGACTTCTTGAAGACCATGTAGTAGTCCTCCTCCGTCGGGGTCGGCTCCGGGGTGCCGCCGCCCGCACCCATGTCCCGGGTACGGCCGGGACCGGCCGGGATCGGGAACGTACCGGTGTCCTCCGGAGAGGGCTCCGGGGCCTCGGCCGGCTGCTCCTCGAACCGCTGCCGGAGCATCCGCTGTTCGAACCGCTGCTCGTCGAAGCGCTGCTGCTCCTCAAGCTGCCGCTGAGCCTCGAACTGCCGCTGGGCCTCGTACTGCTGCTGGGCCTCGAACTGCCGCTGGCCCTCGTACTGCTCGTACCGCTCGGCCTGCTGCTGCTCCTCGTACCACTGGGCGTCCGCGGTCTCGGGGTCGTACGTCGGGTCGTAGCCCCCCTGGTACGCGATCGCCCGGGGATCCCGCGCCTGGAGCCACGGGTTCTGGGGCTCGGCGCCGCCCGGCTGCCCGGCGGGGGCGCTCCCCTCGGGAGCGGGGCGCTGCTGCTCCTGGGCGGGTGCCGTGTCCGTGCTGTTCCGTACGGCGGGTGCCGCCTCCCCGGTGCGACCGCCCGCGCTCGCGTCGACCGCCTCCAGGGCGGGCTGCGGGGCGGGCTGCGGGGCCGGTGGCAGCACAGCCGGTTCGATGCCCGCCGCCGCCAGGCCCGAGGGGGCCGTCTCCATGAGGGGGACGCCGTAGCGGGCGAGACGCAGCGGCATCAGGGACTCCACCGGGGCCTTGCGCCGCCAGGCCCGGCCGAAGCGGGCGTGCAGACGGGCCTGGTAGACGAGACGTTCCTGCTCCAGCTTGATGACCTGGTCGTAGGAGCGCAGTTCCCACAGCTTCATCCGGCGCCAGAGGAGGAAGGTCGGGAGGGGGGAGAGGAGCCAGCGGGTGAGGCGGACGCCCTCCATGTGCTTGTCGGCGGTGATGTCGGCCATCCGGCCGATGGCGTGCCGGGCCGCCTCCACCGACACCACGAACAGCACCGGGATGACGGCGTGCATGCCCACGCCCAGCGGGTCCGGCCAGGCCGCCGCGCCGTTGAACGCGATCGTCGCCATCGTCAGCAGCCATGCCGTCTGGCGCAGCAGCGGGAACGGGATCCGGATCCAGGTGAGCAGGAGGTCCAGGGCGAGCAGGACGCAGATACCCGCGTCGATGCCGATCGGGAAGACGTAGCTGAAGTTCCCGAAGCCCTTCTTGAGGGCCAGTTCACGGACGGCGGCGTACGACCCCGCGAAGCCGATCCCGGCGATGACGACCGCACCGGCGACGACCACGCCGATGAGAATTCGGTGCATTCGTGTCAGCTGCAGTGGCGCGGCCACCCGTACTCCCCTCCCTGTGCGTGTTGTTGCGCGCAACAGGGTGGCACATGTGTGCGGCGCGCGTGTTGCCGAGCCAAGGTCAGTTCTTCTTCGACGCTGAGGGGGAGGCGGCCGCGGCGGGTGCCTTCGTAGCCGACTTGGTCGCAGAACCTGACGGGGACGCACTCGGCTTCGCTGACGAACTCGCCGACGCGCTGGGCGAGTTGGCGGGATCCGGCGCGGTCGCGACACCCTCGCCGTTCTCCGACGACACCTTCGCGACGGCCTCCTTGGCCGCCTTCACCGCGGCCTTCGCCAGACTGTCCGCGGTCGGCGTCTTCTCGCCCGCGAGCCCGGCACCGTTGTAGTCGAGGGTCACGACGACGTTCTCGACCCGGACCACCACCGTCTGCTGGCGGAAGGCGCCTTCCTTCTTCTTCAGGTCGTAGCGCACCGACGTCGCGTCGTCCCCCGCTCCGGCCACCGGGGCCGAACCGACGTTCTTCGCACCCGCCGCCGACTGGGCGTCCTGCACCTGGCTCTCGTAGTACTTCTGCGCCAGCTCGTTGCCGGAACCGCGCGACGCGGACGACTCGAAGCGCAGCAGCGACACGTTCAGCCAGCGGAACTGGGAGCCCTTCACGCCGTTGTTGACGAGGCTCGTCCAGGAGCAACTGCCGCGCGTGGTCGTGTCGTTGGACGACCCTTCCTTGCCCGACTTCACACCCTTCGGGACCAGTTCCTTCAGCGTCTTCGTCGTCAGCACCGAGCACGGCTCGGGAAGCTTCTGGTACGCCGCAGCCTGCACGGTCGGCGACGCGCTCACCGTCTCGCCCGCGCCGGGCTCCGTCGTCTTCGCCGCGTTGTCGGCGGAACCCGATCCCGACCCGGAGTCGGATCCCGAGTCGGAGGAGCAGCCGACGGCCGCCAGGAGGAGGACGGGGACGGCGGCGAGGGCTGCGAGGGCGTGCTGCCGTCGCTTCGTCGTCACTACGGCGGTCCGGCTGCGCTGGTCTCGCTGTGCGGGTCGGTGCATGGTTCCTTCACTCATCGCGCGGTGGTTCCTGCGGCTCTCGGTTCCTGCGGTCGGATCGGGTCCGAAGGGGCCACGGTACGCGGTGAGGGGGGCGCGCGGTCCTGCTTCACGCCCTTTCCGGACGGGCGGTAGGAGGGGACCCGGGCCGTCTCTCAGTTGAACGCGCCGGCGAGCCGGGAGGCCAGTTTCTGTGCCCTGTCCTGCATTTCCTTGCTGTCCGGGACCGTGCCGGACGTCGTCGGCTGCTCGACGTACTCGATGGTCACGATCACGTTGGACGTGCGGAACGCCACAGTCACCGTCCGCTGCTGGGCCGTTGAACCGGCGCCGCTCAGTGCGTCGTCGAGGAACGCCTCGTCGCCGAGGCCGTCGAGGATGCGCGGCTGGAGGGCGGCGGCCGACTCGGCGTCCGTGTCGGCGTCCGGGGAGGCGGGGGCCGACGTGGAGGCGGAGGCCGAGGCCGCGTCGGTGGGGGTGGTGGGCGTCGTGGAGGAAGGGGAGGCGGACGTGGTGGGCGCGGTGGGTGTGGCGGTGGTGGAGACGACGGGCTCGGGGAGGTCGGCGGCGACCACCTTGGTCGCGAAGAGGTCCGTCGCCTGGCTGTCGTCGCTCACGGAGTTGTCGTAGGACACGACCCGTTCGAAGTCGACGAGGAGATGGTCGGTGGCGTCCGTGGACTCCACCTTCCAGCGGCAGCCGACCTTCCGGTCCGTGTTGTACGTGAGCGTCGACTCGCCCGCGTACGCCTGCTCGCGCTGGTCCTTGTCCGCGATCTCCTTGATGCCGGGCAGCAGCGAGTCGAGGGCGTCCTGGCCGACCGCGGCGCAGGGCTCGGGGAGCGTGAGGTACCGGCCGGGCTGGGCCGCGGGGGTCGTGGTGCCGGTGTCGCCGGGTTTGGCGTCCTCGGCGGTGTCACCCCCGCCCGAGCCGCCGGTGCAGCCAACCAGCAGCGCCGCGAGGAGGGCGGCGACGCCGGGTACGTAGGCCTTCCGCTGCACGGTCAGGTTCCTCTCGACGATGACGATGACGACGACGCGGACGATCTTTGTGGGCGGTGCTCACACCAGTGTCCCCGCTGCTTAATCGCTTGCCGCGCAGGGGCCTCACCGGCAGACAATGTCTATCGCACGCACCACCGTGTTCGCCGGTCCGGCATCCCTTTCGTTGACCTTGGCGCCGGTTTTGCGATTTGGGACTTCTGTTGGTTTTCCGGGGGAATGAGGACGATATGTCGTACGTGGAAGTGCCGGGGGCGAAGGTTCCCATCCGTATGTGGGCCGACCCGGCGTCTGTCGAGGACGTCGCGATGCAGCAGCTGCGGAACGTGTCGACGCTGCCGTGGATCAAGGGTCTGGCAGTCATGCCGGACGTCCACTTCGGCAAGGGGGCGACGGTCGGCTCGGTCATCGCGATGCAGGGTGCGGTGTGCCCGGCGGCGGTCGGGGTCGACATCGGCTGCGGAATGTCCGCCGTGAAGACGTCCCTCACGGCCAACGACCTGCCGGGCGACCTGTCCCGGCTGCGGTCGAAGGTCGAGGAGGCGATTCCGGTGGGGCGGGGGATGCACGACAGCCCCGTCGACCCGGGGCGGCTGCACGGGTTCGCGACCGGGGGGTGGGACGACTTCTGGGGGCGGTTCGACGGAGTTGCGGAGGCGGTCAAATTCCGTCAGGAACGTGCCACGAAGCAGATCGGAACGCTCGGAAGCGGGAATCATTTCGTCGAGGTGTGCACGGATACGACCGGTTCTGTCTGGCTGATGCTGCACTCCGGTTCTCGCAACATCGGTAAGGAACTGGCCGACTTCCACATCGGCGTGGCCCAGAAGCTGCCCCACAACCAGGGGCTGATCGACCGTGACCTCGCCGTCTTCATCGCGGACACCCCGCAGATGGCGGCCTACCGCAACGACCTCTTCTGGGCGCAGGAGTACGCGAAGTACAACCGCTCGATCATGATGGCGCTGCTGAAAGGCGTGATCGGCAAGGAGTTCCGGAAGGCGAAGCCGACCTTCGAACCGGAGATCAGCGCCCACCACAACTACGTCTCCGAGGAACGGTACGAGGGCATGGACCTCCTCGTCACCCGTAAGGGGGCGATCCGGGCGGGCTCCGGCGAGTACGGCATCATCCCGGGCTCCATGGGCACGGGTTCGTACATCGTGAAGGGTCTCGGCAACGAGAAGGCCTTCAACTCGGCCTCGCACGGGGCCGGTCGGCGTATGAGCCGCAATGCCGCGAAGAAGCACTTCACCGTACGGGATCTGGAGGAGCAGACGCAGGGAGTGGAGTGCCGTAAGGACTCCGGCGTCGTGGACGAGATTCCGGGTGCCTACAAGCCGATCGAGCAGGTCATCGACCAGCAGCGGGACCTGGTGGAGGTCGTGGCGAAGCTGAAGCAGGTTGTCTGCGTGAAGGGCTGACGTGCCTGACGCCTCACGTGTGACGCCTGACGCATGTCGCCTACTTCGGGGCGTGCTTCACCGCGTAGATCATCACGAAGGCCACGAGGTGGATGCCGAAGAGGAAGTACGCGAGGTAGTACCAGACGTACCGTTCGCGTTTCTTCTCCAGGGCCAGGAGCCGTTGCTCCTGGTCTCTGGCGTTTGCGGCGTCCGTCTCGTTTGCCTCGTCCGGCATCACGCCTCCCGGTGCACCTTCGTGTTCGATGCCTGGGCGCGGGGGCGCAGGACCAGGAGGTCGACGTTGACGTGGCTCGGGCGGGTGACCGTCCACGTGATCGTGTCGGCCACGTCGTCGGCGGTGAGGGGCTCGGCGACGCCCTCGTAGACCTTGGCCGCCTTGTCCGTGTCGCCGGAGAAGCGGGTCAGGGCGAACTCGTCCGTCTTCACCATGCCCGGGGCGATCTCGATGACCCGGACCGGGGTGCCGACGATCTCCAGACGCAGTGTCTCCGCGAGGACGTGGGTGCCGTGCTTGGCGGCGACGTAGCCTCCGCCGCCCTCGTACGTGCCGTGGCCGGCGGTGGAGGAGACGATCACGATCGTGCCGTCGCCGCTCGCGGTGAGGGCGGGGAGGAGGGCCTGGGTGAGGTTGAGGGTGCCGATGACGTTCGTCTCGTACATCTGGCGCCAGTCGGCCGGGTCGCCGGTGGCGATCGGGTCGGCGCCGAGTGCGCCGCCCGCGTTGTTGACGAGGACGCCGATGGTTTTGAAGGCGCTCGCGAACTCGTCCACCGCCGTGCGGTCGGTGACGTCCAGGGGGTAGGCCGCGGCCTGGCCGCCCGTCGCGTTGATCTCCTCGGCCAGCGCCTCGATACGGTCCTTGCGGCGGGCCGTCAGGACGACGCGGTAGCCGGCCGCGGCGAGCCCGCGGGCCGTCGCGGCGCCGATTCCGCTGCTCGCGCCGGTGATCACGGCGATGCGGGAGGCGGCGGACGGGGCGGCGGCGGCCATGGGACTGCTCCTCGGACTGGGGCGTGCTGGGGCGGGCTGGGTGGTCGTACGGGCTGACAGGCTGAGCTGTCGCCCAGGATGTGCCCAGGATAGGCAGGCGGGCGTCTCCGCTCTGCTCGTGTCCGCGTTCGGTGGGAAAATGAGGTGGGTGATCCTCGGCACTGGAGGTGGATCATGGGACAGGCACGTGAGGTCATGGACCGGCTCACGGAGGCGATCACCTCGACGCCCGACCTGAAGGCGATCGCCGAGCTCTACGCGCCGGACGCGGTCGCCGTCACCCCTGACGGCGGGGAGATCCACGGGCGGGACAACATCGTCGACTACTGGCGTCAGATGACGGACGCGGTGCCCGACGGCACGTACGAGTCCGTGCACTCGTACGAGATCGGTGACACCGCGATCGACGAGGGTTTCTTCAGCGGGCGGAACACCGGGTCGATCCCGTTGTCCTCCGGGGAGCATCTGCCCGCGACGAACAAGGAGATCCGTATCCGCGGGGTGGACTTCGCGACGGTCCGGGACGGACACATCGTCGACTACCGGCTGTACTTCGACCAGATGGAGTTCCTGGGGCAGCTCGGACTGCTGCCTGACGAGCTCGCCTGATCCGTCCAGGCCGGCCCGCATGCGTCACCTGTTGGAGGGCGCCTGCCGTGCGCCGCAGGTGGGATACATCGTTTCGACGGTCTTCGTTTCGGCGGTCTTCGGTGGGTTCCCTGCAGGGCGAGGAGTGGGTGGCGTGAGGGTCTGGGTGCGTGGGCTGGTCGCGGGTGTGGCGGCGAGCGGTGTGGTCGGTGTGGTCTGGGGTGGGGGTGTCGCCGGGGCCGACAGTGGTGGGCCCGAGGCGGATCTGGCGTATCACGGGGTCGTCTCGCTGGACCGGGGGCGGATCGACCTGCGGGTGACCCCGCAGAACCACGGTCCGTCCGCCGTCGCCGACGCGACCGTGCGGCTGACCTGGTCGGCGCCGCTGGCCGCGCGGCAGCAGTTGCCGGACGGGTGTGCGCGGCTCGGGGCGCGGGTGGTCGTGTGCCGTACGGGGGCGCTGGCCGCCGACGGTGTGGGCGAGCGGATCGGGCTGAGGATGCGCCTTCAGGGTGCGCCCTCCGAGGTGACCCTGGACATCGGCACGGTCTGGAACGGCGGTGTCGTGGACCGCAACCGTGGCAACGACCAGCAGCGCGTGCTGGTGCTGGACACGGGGGACGCGTACTACTTCTGACGTCCGCCACGGGGGCGGCTACCGCTTCCGGCCGGCGCGCGGCGCCACCGTCACCTCCGGGATGGTGCCGCCGCAGCGCAGTACGGCGTCCAGGGTGCGGAGGAACTCGGACACGTCGAGGAGGTCGCCGGTCAGGTAGCCGCGTTCCCGCCAGAGCGGGACGACCTCGGCGGCGTACGTCATGTCCCAGCCGTTGTTGAACTCGGTGCGGGAGTCGCCGTCGCCGCCCCCGCAGTCCCTGACCACGAACCGGGTGAAGCCGACGGAGGGATGTTCGACGCGGTAGGCCTCCACGAGCTTCTCCAGGGCCGCCTTGCTGACGTGGTAGGCCGCGAATCCGGGCCAGGCGGGGGTGAGGGAGGCGCCGACCGTGGAGAGGTAGACGGCGGTGCCCGCGGACGCGGTGAGGTGGGGGAGCGCGGCGTTGGTGACGAGGGCGGCGCCGATCACGTTGGTGTCCATGACCCGGCGCCAGATGTCGGCGTCGGTCTTCTCGACGGGGGTGAGGGGGCCGATGCCGGTGGTGTGGACGAGGGCGTCGATGCCGCCGAGTCCGTCTGCGGCCTGCTCGATCGCCGCCCGGCACGAGTCCTCGTCGGTGACGTCGCAGGTGATGGCGAGGGCGTCGGGGCCCGCTTCCTTCGCCGCTTCGGCCAGACGGTCGTGTCTGCGGGCGAGCAGGGCGACGCGTTCGCCCCGGCTGCCGAGGTCGATTCCGACGCAGCGGCCCAGTCCGCTGGACGCGCCGACCACCACGGTTCGCATCGCACTCATCGAAGAACCTCATTCTCGTGAGACGAAAAGCTCCCTCTGCTGTTTCTAACATGCGAGGGAATGCCGGTGGAATACCCCGGGAAGGGGCGCGGTTGTCGCACTCGGACGCTATAGTTGAACGGTAAACAACCTGGAGGGTGAGCGACCATGCAGTTCGGGATCTTCAGCGTCGGCGATGTCACACCGGATCCGACGACAGGACGTACGCCGACCGAACGCGAGCGCATCAAGGCCATGGTCGCCATCGCGCTCAAGGCCGAGGAGGTCGGTCTTGACGTGTTCGCCACGGGTGAGCACCACAACCCGCCGTTCGTGCCCTCGTCCCCGACCACGATGCTCGGCTACATAGCCGCGCGGACGGAGAAGCTGGTCCTCTCCACCTCCACCACCCTCATCACCACCAACGACCCTGTGAAGATCGCGGAGGACTTCGCGATGCTCCAGCACCTGGCCGACGGGCGCGTGGACCTGATGATGGGGCGTGGCAACACCGGCCCGGTCTACCCGTGGTTCGGGCAGGACATCCGGGAGGGCATCAACCTCGCCGTCGAGAACTACGCCCTGCTGCGCCGGCTGTGGCGCGAGGACGTCGTGAACTGGGAGGGCAGGTTCCGGACACCGCTGCAGGGGTTCACGTCGACACCCCGGCCGCTGGACGACGTACCGCCGTTCGTCTGGCACGGGTCCATCCGCTCGCCCGAGATCGCCGAACAGGCGGCCTACTACGGCGACGGCTTCTTCCACAACAACATCTTCTGGCCGGCCGACCACACCAAGCGGATGATCGACCTGTACCGGGCCCGGTACGCCCACTACGGGCACGGGGCCGCCGAGCAGGCCGTCGTGGGGCTGGGCGGCCATGTGTTCATGCGGAAGAACTCGCAGGACGCGGTACGGGAGTTCCGGCCGTACTTCGACGAGGCGCCGGTGTACGGGCACGGGCCCTCGCTGGAGGACTTCGCTGATCAGACGCCGCTGACCGTCGGGTCGCCGCAGGAGGTCATCGAGAAGACGCTCGCCTTCCGGGAGTACGCCGGTGACTACCAGCGCCAGCTGTTCCTGGTCGACCACGCGGGGCTGCCGCTGAAGACGGTCCTCGAGCAGCTCGACATGCTCGGCGAGGAGGTCGTGCCGGTGCTGCGGGCGGAGTTCGCCAAGGGACGGGCGGCGGATGTGCCGGACGCGCCGACGCACGCCTCCCTGCTGGCCGCGGCTCGGAAGGCGCAGGAGAAGGACACGGAGCAGGAGAAGGAGGGGACCGTCGTATGAAGCTCGTCGTCGTCTCGGCGGGGCTGAGTGTTCCGTCGTCCACCCGGCTGCTGGCCGACCGGCTGGCCGGCGCGGTGGACCGGAAGGCGGACGCGGACGTCGACGTCCAGGTCGTGGAGCTGCGCGAGCTGGCCGTGGCGATCGCGCACCACTTCACCAACGGGTTCCCGGGGCGGAAGCTGGCGGACGCGCTCGACGCGGTGACGCGGGCTGACGGGCTGGTCGTCGTGACTCCGGTGTTCTCGGCGTCGTACAGCGGGCTGTTCAAGTCGTTCTTCGACGTGCTGGAGAAGGACGCGCTGGCGGGGAAGCCGGTGCTGGTCGCCGCGACCGGGGGCTCGGCCCGGCACTCGCTGGTGCTGGAGCACGCGATGCGGCCGTTGTTCGCGTATCTGCGGGCCGTGGTCGTGCCGACGGCGGTGTACGCGGCTTCGGAGGACTGGGGTGCGGAGGGGCTGCCGGAGCGGATCGAGCGGGCCGCCGGGGAACTGGCGGCGCTGATGTCGGGGCTGGCGGGGGTCTCGGCGCGGCTGCCGGCACCGAGGGCCGTGGCGGACGGGTTCGGCTCGGACGCCTTCGTGTCGGACGGGTTCGAGGTCGTCCCGTTCGAGCAGCAGCTGAACGCGCTGCGGCCGTGAGAGCGGGAGGGGTGCCGGGCGTGAGAGTGAGAGGCGAGTAAGAGCTCCCCTTGGCACACTGGGCGGGTGCCCCACACCGTGCTGCTCGCCGAGGACGACCGTGCCATCCGCCACGCCCTGGAGCGGGCCCTGACTCTGGAGGGCTACCGGGTCACCGCGGTCGCCGACGGGGTCGAGGCGCTCGCCCAGGCGCATCGCACACCGCCGGACATTCTCCTCCTCGACGTGATGATGCCCGGCATCGACGGCCTCCAGGTGTGCCGGGTGCTGCGGGCCGAGGGGAACCGTACGCCGATCCTGATGCTCACCGCGCTCGTGGAGACCGCCGACCGGATCGCCGGCCTGGACGCGGGCGCGGACGACTACGTCGTCAAGCCGTTCGACGTCGAGGAGGTCTTCGCCCGGCTCCGCGCGCTGCTGCGGCGCACCGGCACCGGCGAACGCCCCGCCAGGAGCGCCGCTCCCGTCGGCGGACACGCCTCGCACGTGGCGAAGGAGCCAGCCCTTCCCGAGCGGCAGCTCAACGCCGCCGGACTGCGGATGGACCTCCAGGCGCGGCGGGTGTGGCGCGGGACGCGCGAACTGGAGCTGACCCGGACGGAGTTCGAGCTGCTGGAACTGCTCGTGCGCAACGCCGGGATCGTCCTCGACCACTCCACGATCTACGACCGTATCTGGGGCTACGACTTCGGCCCGGGCTCCAAGAACCTCGCCGTGTACGTCGGTTACCTGCGCCGCAAGCTGGACGAGCCGGGCGCGTCGCAGCTGATCCACACGGTGCGTGGCGTGGGTTACGTCCTCCGGGAGGACTGAGTGACCGTGCGGAGGGCGGGACTGGCCTCGTTGCGGACCACCTTCGCCGTGTCGTTCGCCGCGGTCGCCGCCGGGGTGACCGTGCTGGTCGGTTTCCTGTCGTACGACGCCGCCGCGAGGCTGGTCCGGGTGGACCAGCAGTCCGCGTTCGCGGAGGTCGTGCAGGACCTCCAGGACGAGGTGCGGCACAACAGGATGACGCCGCAGGACTTCTCGTCGTCCGAGCCGGGGCACGACATCGTGCGGCCCAGCCGTACGGATGTGCAGGTGCTCGGCCCGGCGGGCGAGGTGGTCGACGGTGGCAGTCCGGCGCTGCCCGTCACCGCGGCGGACCGGCGCATCGCCGTGTCCCCGGTCGCCGGGCTCGCCGTGCAGCACAAGGACGTCGACGTCGGCGATGACGTCTACCGCATCGCGACCGTCTCCCTGGGCGGCGAGCAGGGCGACGGGCGGGGCGCGGTGCAGGTCGCGCAGGAGTTCAGCGACACGGAGGACCTGCTGCGGGAGCTTCAGCAGCGGACGATCCTGATGGTGGTCGCGGTCGTCGTCGCGGCCGGGTTGTTCGGGTGGTGGCTGGCCCGGCGGATCACGCACCGGCTGCGTATCCTCGCGTCCGCCGCCGAGGACGTCGCCCGGACCCGCCGGCTCGGCATCCAGGTGCCGGTGACCGGGTCCGACGAGGTGGGGCGCCTCGGCCGCTCGTTCGACCGCATGCTGGGCCGGCTCGCCCAGTCGGAGGAGGACCAGCGCCGGCTGGTCCAGGACGCGGGGCACGAGCTGCGGACGCCGCTCACCTCTCTCCGTACGAACATCTCGCTGTTGCGCCGCATCGACGAACTGCCGCCCGCGACCCGGGAGGACCTGGTCGACGACCTCGCCCTTGAGGCGCGTGAACTCACCGACCTGGTAAACGAGTTGGTGGATCTGGCGGCCGGGCAGTCGGACACCGAGCCCAAGCAGCGGATCGACCTCGCGGACATCGCGGACGAGGTCGCGGTGGTGGCCCGGCGGCGTACCGGGCGGGAGGTCGTCGTACGGGTGAGTGGCGAGACGGCTGCCGACGCCCGTCCCGCCGCGCTGCAGCGTGCGATGTCCAACCTCGTCGAGAACGCGGCCAAGTTCGACCGGGGCGGTACGACGCCGATCGAGATCGCGGTCACCGGACCGGAGCGGGCGCGGCTGGGCGGGCGGCAGGGGGTGATCCGGGTCGAGGTGCTCGACCGGGGGCCCGGAATCGCCGAGGGCGATCTTGTGCGCCTGTTCGACCGGTTCTACCGTGCCGCCGACGCCCGTAGCCTGCCCGGTTCGGGGCTGGGCCTGTCCATCGTCCGTGAGGTGGCGATCGCGCACGGAGGGGCGCCCTTCGCGAACCGGCGGGACGGGGGCGGGGCGGTCATCGGGTTCACGGTGGGCGGGCAGGGGTGAGCCGACCGGCTCGGCGCGTGGTGGCTGCCGGCCGGCTCGTCAGTGGTGCCCGTGGTGTCAGTTCCTGCCGCTGCTGCCGAGGAGCCCGTTCATCTCGGTGATCTCGGCGTTCTGGGTGCGGATGACGTCGTCGGCCATGGAGGTGGCGGGGCCGTACTCGCCCTTGGCCTTCTCGGTGGTGGCCATCGTCACGGCGCCCTTGTGGTGCTCGATCATCATCGTGAGGAACGCCTTGTCGAAGTCGTCGGCGGCGGAGCCGTGGTTCATTTCCGGCATCGCCTCCATGGACTCCATCGCCTCCATGCCGGGCATCGACTCCGTCGACGTGGGGACGTCCTTGCCCCAGGTCTTCAGCCACCCCGTCATGGTCTCGATCTCCGGGGTCTGCGCCTTCTCGATACGGGCGGCGAGAGACTTGACCTCGGCCGACGAGGCCTTGTCGGCCGCTTCCTCCGCCATCTCCAGGGCGCCCTTGTGGTGGGGGATCATGCCCTGCGCGAAGGTGACGTCCTGGGCGTTGTAGGCGTCGGTCTCGGTCCTGGCGCCTGTGCTGCCGGTGCTCTCGCTGTCGCTGCCACCGCACGCGGTGAGGAGGGAGAGCGTGGCTGTGGCGGTCAGGGCGACGAGGATCGTACGGGTTGTGCGCATGCTGGAACTCCTGCTGTGCGAAAGGGGATTGAGGTGGACGGGCACGCCGGCGGCGTGCGGCGACCTCTAGATCCGCAGCAGTTGGAGTTCGGCGAGGGACGGTGGTGCGCGGGCGCCCTCGGGGGACCTCGCCGGGGAGTGGTCGGCGCGGTCGGCCAGGGCCGTGGCGCCGGTCGGGTCGGGCGCGAGGGCGGGGAACGTGTGCCCCGCCGGGACGGCGCCGGACGCGCAGGTCGCGTCGGCGTGCTGGGAGTGGCCGCCGTGCGAGCCCATGCCGTGACAGACGGATTCGTCGGACGGCCCTGACCGTGCACTCATCGGCTGGGCGTGGCGGCCATGGTGGGAGGCGTCCGCCGTTCCGCCGGACATGCCACCCGGCCCCAGGCCGTGCATCGCGAGCACGCCCGCCAGCAGCCCGAGCACGACGAGCGCCCGCGCCCACCACGACGGGGGGTGCGTGCGCCGCTGTCGCTGTGCGCGGGCTGTCATGCGGGTCATCCTAGCCGGGGCGGCGTATACGGATACGGGGTACCCCTATAGCCGTACCCCTTCTTGCTCCTTGCCGGCTTACTCCCTGCGTCAGGAAGTACGGCCGAAGCAGCGCTCCAGCTCATCCAGGTCGTAGAACTTGCTGCCCTTGGACACCGGTCGGCAGCCGGCCCTGAAGGCGGTCTCCTTCTCGTTGTAGAGCATGCGTACGAGCGTGGTGTCGCCCTTGCGGAACACGTCCCACTGGATGTTCGAGGCCATCGGCGCCACGGCCGCGCCCCGCCACGGGTTGCCGCCGTACGTGTACGGCCGTGTGGCGGTCGCCCCCTGTGTACTGCCCGGCAGGCCCATCAGCGCGGCCAGCGGGATGATCTCCTCGGCGTGCGTGAAGCGCAGTTCGGCACCGAGGGTGCCGGTGCCCGAGGTGCTGCTCTCGGCGGTCTCGGCCTTCTTGAAGAAGTCGTCGAGCAGGACGTTCGCCATCTTGTAGGTGATGTCGCCGCCGGCGAAGCCGGGGCCCTTCTCGTAGAAGTCCTCGGCGTCGCTCAGGTATCCGAACCAGGCGGCGTCGGCCTGCGAGATGTACCGGTTCATGTGCCAGCCCTTGCCCCCGGGGCTCTCGTCGCTCATGGCCGGGGCGATGCCGTACAGGTTGTAGACCGCCTCGGCCGCGTCCACCGCGCTGCCGACGGAGGAGAACTCGCCGTCGACGATCCGCTGCGCGAACGGCCGCTTGAAGATCTTCCGGAGTACGTCCGAGGCGGCGCGGTGGGTGGCCGGCTGGTCGGTGATCGACGTGAGGGTGGTGGCGAGGCGCTGGTCGTTCGCGATGTAGTCGCGGTAGGCGGCGCCTCCTGCGGCCTTGTGGAAGTAGAGCAGGTCCTTGTCGGTGCGGGCCGTGCCGATGAGCGGCCCCAGCGCCGGGTCGGTGGCCGCGAGGGTGTCCGCGAAGAGCTGCCCGCTGTCGACGGCGCGGCCCTGTCCGGAGCTGACGACGTCGATCTTCTCGCCGTTTCGCGCGATGCCCGCGAAGAGACCCGGCAGCCGCTTCTCCATCCGTACGGCGGCGCCCGCGATCTCGCTTTTCCCGCGCCCGCTGAGGTCGCCGTAGCCGACCTTGGCCATGGCGTCGAGGAGGGCCCGTACCTTCGGCCCGAACTCCTTGCCGCGCGCGGTGAGTTGCCCCTCGCTCTCGGCCTGGTCCCACAGCTTGAGGATCAGATCGCCGTCCGAACTGTCGGTCGCGGCCCGCGAGCCGTGTCGGGAGACGTTCTCCGTGAACACCGGGACGAAGCCCTTCGGGGGCTGCTGGTAGCTCCGCAGGCTCTGCTGGGGAGCGTACGAGGCCTTGGTGCCGTAGCTGTCGGCGGAGGGAGAGGTGGAAGTCGAGGTAGTGGTGGGGGCGGAGGAACGGTTCGCCGCGTGGGCGGGGAGCGTGGTGGCCAGCAGGGCGCACAGGGGTGCGGCGAGGGCGAGGGTGGCGCGGTTCATGGGCGCATCGTCGGTGGCGTGGATGAACCCGGGATGGCCGTGGAATGGCGCATGCGGGGCGTATGGGGCATGTGTGCTGTGAGATTCTGGTTGATTGATTCACCTTGTGCTGGAGATTTGGTGACTTCTATCATCGGAGGACTGTCCGCGAGACCCCAGTGATACCCAGAGGCCGACCGATGAAGTCGATGAAGTCGACGCAGCAGCAGCCCCAGCACCATCTGCCCCTCGACCTGCCACTCGACCTGCCCGTCGACCTCGACGAAGCCGTCCACCGGTGTCTCGTCGCCGGTTTCGACGGCACCGACGGCGTCCCGTCCACCCTCGCGCGGCTCATCGAGCGCGGCCTCGGCGGGGTCATCCTCTTCACCCGCAACGTGCGCGACGCGGCCCAGGTCCGCCGCCTCACCGACGAGCTGCGCGCCCTGCGCCCCGATCTCCTCGTCGCCATCGACAACGAGGGCGGCGGTATCGGCCACCTCGTCGCGGCCGGTGCCCCCGAGGTGCCTGGCTCCTACGCCCTCGGTGTCGTCGACGACCCGGATCTCACCGCCCGCTGCGCCGACGCCCTCGCCGGTCACCTCGCCTCGCTGGGCATCACCGTCTCGTACGCCCCCGTGGCCGATCTCCAGCACCACCCCGACAACCCGATCGTCCGCACCCGCTCCTTCGGCGCCGACCCCGGCCTCGCCGCCCGCCACCTCCGCGCCTGGATCACGGCCACCGAGGCCCGCGGTGTCGCCTCCTGCGCCAAGCACTTCCCCGGCCACGGCGGCACGGTGACCGACAGCCACCACGAGATGGCGGTCGACCCGCGGTCGTACGACGAGATCCGCGCCGACGTCGAGCCGTTCCGGGCGGCGGTGGCGGCGGGCGTGCCGATGCTGATGAGCGCGCACGTGGTGTATCCGGCGCTGGATCCGGAGCGGCCCGCGACCCTCAGCCGCCGCATCCTGGGCGACCTGCTCCGCCACGACCTCGGCTTCGACGGGGTCCTGGTCAGCGACGCCCTGGAGATGAAGGCGATAGCCGACCGGTACGGCGAGGCGGCCGGCGCCCGGCTCGCCCTCGCGGCCGGCGCCGACCAGGTGATCGTGGCGGTACCGGACCTGACGACCACCCTGGCCTGCCGGGACGCGGTGATCGGCGCGCTGCAGGACGGCAGGCTCGCGGAGGAGCGGGTACGGGAGGCCGCCGGGCGGGTGCGGAGGCTGGCGGAGCGGTATGCCGCGGCGGTGGGGGCGGGCGCTGTCGGGCCGTGGGATGCGGGGGCCGGGCTGGAGGCGGCTCGGCGGGCCGTGCGGAGTGGCTTCGCCGGTTCCGGGGTGGGTGGCGTGGTGTCTGCGGGGCGGGGGGCGTATGTCGTCGACCTGTTTCCGCCGCCGCATCCCGCGCTGAACTGGGGTGGCGAGGACCTGCTGAGCGAAGTGCGCGCACTGGATCCGACGGCTGCGGGCCTGGCGCTGAACGAGGTTCCGGTGGAGCCGCGTGCTCTGGTCGAGGGGATTCTGCGGTGGGCGGCCGGGGTGCCGCTGGTGGTCGCCACGTCGGATGCCGGGTTGTATCCGTGGCAGCGGGAGCTGCGGGAGGCGCTCGTTGCCGGGCGCGGGGACGCGGTGGTGGTGGAGACGGGGTTGCCGGATCGCGCCGCCGCGCTGTGTTCGTACGGGCGGGGGCGGGCCAATCTGCGGGCGCTGGCCGAGGTGCTGGTCGGAAGCGGCGTCTGACGCTGCCCCCGTTCCTTTTGGTACCGGCGCCGGTACCAAAAGGAACGGGAACAGAGACGGTCGGGCGTCTCAGGTGGCCGGTTCGGCCAGTTGGGTCAGGTCGGTCAGCCGGCGCAGAGCGTCAGGTTGATGGTGGCGCCCTTGGCCACGATCTTCGGCTCGTGCGGGTCGACCGAGATGACCGTGCCCGGCTTGCCGTTCTTTCCGCAGTCCGTCGTCTTGACCGTGCCGAGCTTGAGCTCCGACTTCGCCAGCTGCTGAGTGGCGAAGTCCAGGCTGAGGCCCCCGAACTCGTACTTGTACTTGCTGCCCTCCATCAGGACCGTGGCGGCCGGGATGTAGGTCGACGTGGTCGGGCTGGTGGCGACGGACGCGGCCCTGGGGGCGTCCGAACCGCCGGTGGCGATGGCGGTGCCGCCACCGGCCACGATGAGGGCGGCGGCGATACCGGCGATGGCCGTGTTCCGCCTGCGGCGGGTGCTGCGCACGATGCCGGCGCTGTCGAAGTCGGGTGCGGCGGCGGAGTTCGCGAAGTCGTTCATGGCGTTCACCAGTTCCTCTTCGAAGGGTGTGCCGTCGGTGCAGTGGGTCATCGGGTTCCTCCCGTGGATCCCGTAGATCCGGGCTGCTGCTGTGACGACGGCGATGAAGGTGACGGTGAAGGGTCGGAGAGTGCGGGAAACTGGCTTCTGAGCTTGTCGATTCCCCGGGCGAGCTGGGATCGTACGGTGCTCGGCGAGATCCTCAGGTCGGCCGCTATCTCGGCGTCGGAGAGGTCGTGGAAGTACCGCAGCACCACGACCGTGCGCATGCGCATCGGCAGCGACTGCAGGGCCCGTACCAACTGGTCCCTGCTGTCGACGCGCCCGTACTCGTCCCCGAGGGCCGCCCTGTCGCCGGTGTCCTGGTGCGGAACGGGTGACACCAGCGGGACCGCGCGGCGAAAGCGACGCCACCGGTCGTTGGCCAGGTTCACCATGATCCGCCGCACATAGGCGTCCGGAGCGTCCTTGGCGGCGACGGTGCGCCACTTGCGGCAGACCCGCTCCAGGGTCTCCTGGACCAGGTCCTCCGCCGCCTCCCGGTTCCCGGTGAGGACAAGGGCGCCACGGAACAAGGACGCCGACCGGGTGGCGACGAACCCCGGGAAGTCCATCTCCCCGGACTCCCCGAACGCGGAGTCGGCCCCGGCCGTACTGGTCCCGCCGAGGCGGGCGCCGGGCTTCCACTCGGTTGCCAGATCCACACGCTCCTCCCTTCCTGTCACCCCTCCTCGACGTGACTGGCCGCGCGTCTGCTGCACGGGCGGGATGTGAGCTGGGTCATAGCCCCAGCCTCATCAGAGGTCCCGGACGGCCTCCTTGATCCCCCGCGCCGCCAAGTACTCCTCGTCATCGGCCCGTTCCGCCAGCACCACCGCCGGGCGCACGCCCTCCGCCCGCAGCCGCATCCACGCCTCGAAGTACGCGCCTCCAGGGCCGGAGATCGAACGGTTCCCTGGTGTGCAGTCCAGGACCAGGGCGGTCGTACGGGGCTCGGCCGGGCGGGGCCCGGCTGTACGGAGTTCGGCGACTGTCTCCGCGAGGGCCTCGGCGATGGGCTTCGGGCGGCCCGTGGAGTCGAACAGGCCGAGGGTGTACTCCAGTTCGGGGAAGTCGGCCAGGGATCGGTCGACGTCGTGGGAGCACCACCAGGTGACCCCGTACAGGTTGGCGCAGTCGACGGCGTTGCGTACGGTCGCGCGGGCGAAGTCGGGGGCGTCGGCCGCCGGGACGTGCGGTTCGGGGGCGCCGGTCTCCTGGACCCAGACGGGCCGGGCGGGGTCCTTCGAGTAGGCGGTGGCCAGCTCGACGCCGTACTCCGCGAGGTGCTGGACCTGCGGGGAGCGGGGGCCGTAGCGGCGGGCGCAGTCGGCCGAGAACACCCAGGGGTGGACGGTCGTCAGGTCACCCTTACGGGCCGAGGCCTCCGGCGTGAAGGGGTGGTCGTCGCTGTACCAGGCGGCGTCGTACGCGGAGTGCGTGACCAGGCCCCTCGGCGATCCCAGACCGGTGCGCGCGGCGGTCAGCAGGGTGTCCAGGTAGTGGTCGATGTCGGCCACCGTCACCGGGTTGTGTTCGACCAGGTTGTTGAGCTCGTTGCCGAGCTGGAGGCCGAGGAGGTTCGGCCGGCCGGCGAGCGCGCGGCCCAGTGTCCGCAGCAGCTCCGCCTGCGCCTCGATCGCCTCCGGGTCCGTGAAGACGTTGCGGTGGTGCCAGCTGCGGGTCCACTCCGGGTAGAAGTCGAAGCTGGAGAGGTGGCCCTGCACACCGTCCACCATGACGTCGAGGCCCGCGTCGGCGGCCACGTCCACGAGCTGGGCCACCTGCTCGACGGCGGACGCGCGGATCAGCGTGCGGTTCGGCTGGAGCAGCGGCCAGAGAGGGAAGATCCGTACGTGGTCCAGGCCCAGCCCGGCTATCTGGTCGAGGTCCTCGCGGGCGAGGGCCGGGTCGAAGTCGTACCAGGAGTGGAACCAGCCCCGGCGCGGGGTGTAGTTGACGCCGAAGCGGGGGCCGGAACGGGGGGCGGGGAGTGTGCTCACGGGTCCTCCTCGGACGTACGTGACTGCGCCGGGCCGCGAGTCGGGTCTTGTCCTCGGCGAATGTATGAACCACCATAGTGCGCGATGAGCAATGAATTGAACCAGGATCTGGGTCGGGATTCGGATCAGGATTCCGGCCGGGGTGAGCGCGGTGTTCCAGCGGCCGGCGACCTCGTCGTCGGGCTCGACGCCGGTGGCACCCGTACGCGCGCCGTGCTGGCGTCCGCCTCCGACGGGCGCCCGCTCGGCGAGGGCGTCGCCGGGCCGGGCAACGCCCTCACGGTCCCCGTCCCGCAGCTCACCGAGCACCTCGTCGAGGCACTCGCCGGTGCGGTGCCGGAAGCGGACCGCCCCCGGGTCGTCGCCGTCGCGGGCGGCTTCGCGGGTGCCGCCGGCAGCGCCGACGAACCCGGCCGCGTCAACGCCCTCACGGCGCTGACGGAAGCCCTGCGACGCCTCGGCATCCCCGCGCACGAGATCCGGATCCGCAGCGACATCGAGGCCGCCTTCGCCGCCGCCCCGGGCCCCGCCGGTCCGCCTGCGGACGGGCTGGCTCTCGTCGCCGGCACGGGCGCCGTCGCGATGCGCATCGCCGACCGCCACTGCGAGAAGACCGTCGGCGGCGACGGCTGGCTCCTCGGCGACGACGGCGGCGGCTTCTGGATCGGCCGGGAAGCGGTCCGGGCCGCCCTGCGCATGGCGGACCGACGGGGCGGCGACACGGCTCTGGCGGCGCTGGTGGGACGGGAGTTGGGGGTGCCGGACGCCGTTCTTTCCTCCGTAGGGGAGGCATCGGCGTACGAGGGTGAGAGCGGCGTCGGTTCGCCCTGGTCCCGTTCCGCCCGGGAGGCCTATCGGCGGCACGTCCTGCCCGCCGTCATGGCCGAACCGCCGGTCCGGCTGGCCCGGTTGGCCCCGCTGGTCGCCGAGGCGGCCCGGCATGGGGACGCCCTGGCACAGGCGATCATCGAGGAGGCGGCCGGTCATCTCGTCGACTGTGTACGGGCTTTGGAACCGAGGCCGGGCGAGTCGTTGGTCTCGACGGGCGGTCTGCTCGGCCCCGAAGGCCCCCTGACCGTCCCCCTGGACCGGCGTCTCAGTCCCCTGGGGCTGGTGGCCCACTGGGTCCCGGACGGCAGCCGGGGTGCGGTGGCCCTGGCCCGGCTCGCCCGCGACGGCGGGCCCGACACCCACCCGGAGAAGAACCAGTGACCGCCTCCCCCTCTCGCCTCTACCGCGACCCCGCCGCCCCCGTCGACGACCGCGTGGCCGACCTGCTGGCCCGGATGACCCTGCGTGAGAAGGTCGGCCAGCTCAACCAGCGGATGTACGGCTGGGACGCCTACCGTCGCCGCCCGGACGGCGGGTTCGAGCTGACCGACGCCCTGTACGAGGAGACCGACCGCTTCGAGGGGCTCGGCGCCCTGTACGGACTCCTGCGCGCCGACGCCTGGTCCGGCGTCGACCACTCGACGGGCGCCGACGCCGACGCCGGCCCGGAACTCGCCCACCTGGTCCAGCGCCACGTACTCGAACGCAGCCGCCTCGGCATCCCCGCCCTCTTCGTCGAGGAGGTGCCGCACGGCCTCATGGCCCTCGACGGCACGGTCCTCCCCGTCAACCTGGCGGTGGGCGCCACCTGGGACCCGGACCTGTACGAGCGGGCGGCATCCCACGCCGCCGCCGAACTCCGCGCCAGAGGCGGCCACTTGGCTCTGGTCTCGGCGCTGGACATCGCCCGCGACCCGCGCTGGGGCCGTACGGAGGAGTGCTTCGGGGAGGACCCTTACCTTGCCGCGCGTCTGACGGAGGCGCTGGTGAGAGGCATGCAGGGGGAGGTGAAGAAGGGTGTCGAGGGGGGCGTCGAGGATCAGGGGAGGTTCTCCCCGGACAAGGCGCCGGTGGTTCTGAAGCACTTCGCCGGTCAGGGTGCGACGGTCGGCGGCCGGAACTCGGCCGAGTCGGAGTTGGGCCCCCGCGAACTCCACGAGATCCATCTCCCGGCAGCCAGGGCCGGCGTACGGGCCGGTGCGGCAGCGGTCATGGCCGCGTACAACGAGGTGGACGGCGTCCCGTGTTCGGCCAACGGCCCCTTGCTGAACGGGCTGTTGCGCGATCGCTGGGGCTTCGGCGGCCTGGTCGTGGCGGACGGTCTGGCCGTGGACCGCCTCGCACGCATCACCGGCGACAAGGTCTCCGCAGGCGCTCTCGCCCTCAACTCCGGTATCGACCTGAGCCTTTGGGACGAAGGCTTCACGCACCTCGCGGAGGCGGTGGAACGGGGCCTGGTGGAGGAGTCGACGGTCGACGCGGCCGTAGCCCGGGTCCTGACCCTGAAATTCCGCCTCGGCCTCTTCGAACACCCTTGTACGACACCGGAGCCGCCGTCCGCCGAAGACGGCCGTGCGCTGAGCACAGCCCTGGCCCGCTCGTCGGTCACCCTTCTCCACAACCGGGCGGGAGCCCTGCCCGTCGACCCGGCGAGGGTCTCCCGCATCGCCGTCATCGGCCCGCACTCCGCCACCACGGCCCACCAACTCGGCGACTACACCGCCCCCCAGCGCCCCGGCACGGGAACGAGCGTCCTGGCCGCCCTCCGCCAACTCGCCCTCCCGGGAACGGAGATACGGCACGCCCACGGCTGCGCCCTGACCGGCGACGACCTCTCCGGCATCCCCGAGGCGGTCGCGGCGGCGGCGGCCTCCGACCTGGCGGTGCTGGTCCTGGGCGGCAGCAGCGCCCGTACACCTGACACCGAGTTCGACGCCAACGGCGCCGCCCGGACGATCGTCTCGGAGATGACCTGTGGGGAGGGTGTCGACCTGGCCGACCTGCGCCTGGGCCGGGCCCAGCACACCCTGCTGGACGCGGTGACGGCGACGGGCACACCCACGGTCGTCGTCCTGATCCAGGGCCGCCCGCACGCGGTCCCGGAGGCCGCCGACCGCGCAGCCGCGCTACTGACGGCCTGGTATCCGGGCCCCTGGGGCGGCGAGGCGATCGCCGAGATCCTCCTCGGCCACGCCTCCCCGACCGGCCGCCTCCCCGTCTCGGTCCCCCGCTCGGCGGCCCAACTCCCCGTCTACTACAACCACAAGGACACGGAGTACGGGTCGTACGTGGACCAGGACGCCGAGCCACTCCACTCCTTCGGCCACGGCCTGACGTACACGAGGTTCGAGTACGGCACTCCGAACATCGTCGAGGGCGGGGCCGGTTGCGAGGTCGACGTCACCAACACCGGTGATCGGGCGGGACGTTCCGTTGTCCAGCTGTACATCCGCCCACTGCGGACGACGGTGTGGCCGCGCACCCTGGAGCTCCGCGCCTTCGAGAGCGTCGACCTGGCCCCGGGGGAGCGCCGTACGGTCACGTTCCACCTCGGCCCGGAACAACTCGCCCAAGTGGGAACGGACTTGGAGCGGGCGGTGCTGCCGGGGAGTGTGGAGATCAGGGTGGCGCAGTCGGCGCGGGAAGCGTTGACCGCCGAACCGTTGACCGCCGAACCAATGATCGTCTGATCGTCGTCGGTTGTGCGACGCCGTGCTGCTCGGCCGCCTCGCACGCGGGCTGCGGACATCGGAACCCCGACCCCCGTCCCGCCGCCTGAGATGTGGATCAGCCGGTCGGGCGCGGGGTCTGACGGCTGTGTGTCGGCTCGCTGCCGTGGACGCGGGCGGCGATGGCCCGCGCGCACACCAGGGACTCGGTGTGCGAGGTGTCGACCTCCAGGTCGTAGGCCACGCCCTCGTGCACCACGTGCGCCTGTCCGGCGGCCATTCCCGGGGCCCGGTCTCCCCGGGCGGCCTCGCGGCCGGCGGCTACCGTGCTGTCACAGCGGACGCCGACCCACAGCACGGCCAGGTCGCCGACTTCACCGAGAGCCTTCCGCCACCGCTGCTGGGACGCCGCTCCGCCGAGGAAGACGTCGTCGATGACGACCCGGGCGCCCGCCCGGACCATCGCCACGACACCCTCCCGCCAGGCCGCCTCCAGCGCCAGGAAGTCCGCCCCGACGCTCACCCGGCCGTCCGCCGCGATCTCGATCCCCGCGTCCGACTCCCGCATCCTCGCGGGCAGGGCGTCGACGAACGAGTCACACCCGAACGCCAGCCACGGATCCGGCAGTTCGGCTTGCAGACACCGTACGATCCGGGACTTCCCCGAGCTCGAACCACCGTTGAGAATGATCATCTGGATCGCCATCTCGCCACCCTAGTGCGATGGGGCGACCGCCCCGTGAGCGCCGGCAGGTGCGACTGGCCTCAAGCCGTCTGGAGAAAGGGGTAGTCGGTGTAGCCCTCGGCGCCCGGCCCGTAGAACAGTTCCGGCCGCGGCTCGTTCTCCGGGTGGCCGCCCTGCCAGCGCTCGACCAGGTCGGGGTTGGCGATGAGAGCCCGGCCCACGACCACGGCGTCGGCGTGGTCGGCCTCGATCTGCTGGAGCGCCTGCTCGCGGCTGGTCTGCCCCCCGAAGGGGCCGCTGTTGACGATCAGCTTGCCGTCGAAGCGCCGCCGCAGCTCCTGTACGAGGTCGCCGCCCGGTTCGACGTGCAGTACGGAGAGGTAGGCCAGGCCCAGCGGGCGCAGGTGGTCGAGCAGGGTGCCGTAGGTGGCCAGGACGTCGTTTCGGTCGGTCTCGAAGACGTCCCCGAGGTCGACCTCCGGCGAGATCCGCAGCCCGACCCGCTCGGCACCGACGGCCTCGGCGACCGCCGTGACGACCTCGACGACGAAGCGGGCGCGGTTCTGCGGTGAGCCGCCGTATCCATCGGTGCGCTGGTTGGCCGCCGGGGAGAGGAACTCCTGGAGCAGGTAGCCGTTGGCGCCGTGGATCTCCACGCCGTCCGCTCCCGCCTCGACGGCCCGGCGGGCCGCGGCGACGAAGTCCTCCAGGGCTGCCCGGATCTCCGCGGTGGTCATCGCTTCCGGCACGGGGTAGGGCTGCTCGCCCTTCTCGGTGAACGTCTTGTTGTCGATGGCGATCGCGCTGGGGGCGAGGATGCGGCGGCCGCCGTTGATGTCGGGGTGGGTGCCGCGGCCGGCGTGCATGATCTGCAGGACGATGCGGCCGCCTTCGGCGTGCACCGCCTCGAACACCCGCTGCCAGCCGGCCGCCTGCTCGTCGGTGGCGATGCCCGGCTCACCGACATACCCCTGCGACGCGTGGTCGGGATAGGTGCCCTCGGTGACGATCATTCCGACGCTCGCCCGCTGCCGGTAGTACTCGACCATGAGGTCCCCGGGGATGCCGGAGGAACCGGCCCGGACCCGGGTCAGGGGCGCCATGACGACACGGTTGGCGAGCTCGATCTTCCCGAGGGAGACAGGGGAGAAAAGCGATGAAGTGGGCGAGACTTCTGAGATGTCGACAGTCATGGGTCTTTTCTTTCTTTCTGCGATGCGGAGGAAAACGGGATGGAGGTCTGCGGCGCAGGGGGTCCACGCTGTCCGGGCGGAGGCACGGATGCGGTCCTCGGGCAGCAGGCGACGCGGGCCCGCTGACGGTGACGCGGTTTCGGGACCGCGATCGGGGTGGGGATGGTGTTGGCGGCGAACGGAGGGGCGAACCCGGTGAGAGCCGCATGCCGTCGGCGTCGGCGTCGGTCTGGCGCGACTGCCCGCCGGAGTCGGTGTGGATCGGTGTCTGCAGGCCGCGCTGCGACCGAGCGATCTCGGCGATCCTGATCTGCTCTGAGGAAAGCGCGAGGCTAGCTGAGCGGCACGTCCACGACGCCCTTGAGGTGGCTGAACGTTTCGAGGGAATAGCGGCCGTGGTAGTGGCCCATGCCGCTTTCACCGACACCACCGAACGGCAGGCCCGGCATGAGCAGCTGCATCGGCGGCTGGCCCCAGGCGACGCCGCCGGAGGACGTCTCGTTCACGAGGCGCGACTTGGTGGCGTCGGAAGTGGTGAAGGCGTAGAGCGCGAGGGGCTTGTCGCGTTCGTTGATGAAGCCGATGGCGGCATCGAGGTCGGCGACCTCGACGATGGGGAGGATCGGGCCGAAGATCTCCTCCTGCATGACCGGGGATGCCGGGTCGACGTCGGTGAGGACCGTCGGTGCGATGAACAGGTCGTCGCGGTCGTGCCGGCCTCCCACCGCCACCCGGCCGGAATCCAGCAGGCGAGTGAGCCGGTCGAAGTGCCGCTCGTTGATGATCCGGGAGAAGTCGGCTGAGGTCTGCGGATCGGAGCCGAACTGGGCTTCGACCGCCGCGCGCAGGGCGGGAACCAGTACGGCAGCGGTGGCAGCGTCGGTCAGAACGTAGTCGGGGGCTATGCACTGCTGCCCCGCGGCGCCGAACTTGCCGCCGACCAGCCGCTTCGCGGTCTCGTCCACGTCGGCGTCGGGCGCCACGAAGACCGGCGACTTGCCCCCGAGTTCAAGCGTGACCGGGGTGAGGTTCTTGGCTGCTGCGGCCATGACGATCCGGCCGACCGTGCCGTTGCCCGTGTAGAAGATCTGGTCGAAACGCTCCTCCAGGAGGGCCGTGGTCTCCTCGGCGCCCCCCTCGACGACGGCGAGCACGTCGGCGTCGAAGTACTCCCGCAGGAGGCGTGAAGCCACCGCCGATGTGTGCACCGAGATCTCGCTCGGCTTCGCCGCCACGGTGTTCCCGGCGGCCAGTGCGCCGATGAGGGGGTCGATGAGGAGATGCAGCGGGAAGTTCCACGGAGCGATCACCAGGACGACGCCGAGCGGGTCGTACTTCGTGTAAGCCGTGGTCGTGGGGCCGAAGTGGGCGGGAACCTCCACCGGGCGAGGCTTGAGCCAGCCCTCGAGGCTCGCCAGCGTCTCGTCGATGTGACCAACGGTGAAGTCGATCTCCAGCTTCGCCTCGGCGACGTTCTTCCTCAGATCCGCGAAGAGCGCTTCGAGCAGTTCCTGCTCGTTCTCCACCAGCAGCGCCCGCAGCCGCTGCAGCTGGTTGACGCGCCAGTCCAGTTCGCGGGTGACACCGGTGTTGAACGTCGCACGAAGGCGGCCGACCGCCTCCGCGGCCGTTTCGGTCCGGTGCGTCCTCGGCTCGGTCGCCTGTGTCGGGGTCATGGGGTGTGCTCCGTTCTTGATGCAGGCCGCGCTGTCAAAGGGGTTCGTGGCATGCCGTGGTACCGGTGATGGGCAACCCGGTGGATGACGGATGAAGGGTCGATCCGTGCCTTCACAGTAGCCCATGTACGCACTAACGCGAACATGGAGCTGGGGTTATTGTTTCCTTATGGCCAGTCGCACCTCGTCCCCCCTCGTTCACCCCGACACGGACGACCTCGACCTCTTCAAGATCATGAGCGCGCTGACCGACGAGACCCGGCTCACCATCGTCGTCACCCTCTCCGTCTCTCCCGGTCTGGCCTGCAGCGGCTTCACGCAGGCCGTCACCGCGTCCGTACTCACCCGCCATTTCCGCGTCCTGCGCGAGGCCGGTCTCATCCGCCAGCACGATGTCGGCACCCGCCGTTTCAACACGCTGCGCAAGGAGGATCTGGACCAGCGGTTCCCCGGACTGCTCGACCTCGTCCTCAAGGAGAGCGTCGGCCGCGTGGAGCCTTACGTGAACGCCGAGTGCGCCTGACCCTCCGGGGCGACCTTCCGTGGCCGCGGCGAATCGGACCTGCCGCGACGGCTTGACGGAACGGTCTGACGCAACGGCTTGATCAACTCATACAGCCTGGTCGGCCCTGGAACTGCGCTACGAGCGCTACGAGCGCCTCCGCCACACCGCGGCAGACACGTGGGCCGGCGCACGGTCACCTCGACGCCGCCGAACTGCCCCCGGACCGCCGCCACTTGAGTCGGATGACGGTGGCGCCGGCCGTGTGTCGGACGGGGGCATTTCATATCGCGCGGCCGGCACCTGACGATGCCGATGTGGATCCAGGCCCAGTCGTAGCAACGAGGACCTTTCGCGCCGTTGCCGGCGCTCTGGCGATGCCAGGCCGTGACGGGCAGTCGGCCGACAAGGGTGTCCGCGCGAACGGCAGTGCGGCCGTGGTTGATCCTCATACGCGTCGAGCAGGCGACAGCCAGGACATAGCCGGTGCCGCGTGCCTCAGGACGACGCGGAGCTGCGGGTCCTGGCCGTAGGCTTCGTCGCCGGTCACCCAGGACGCAGTGATTCCGGCGTCCAGCGCTGCGGCGATAATCTCCCCGGCCAGACGGGGCTTGGTCTGGAACCGCACTTCGTCGGGTGCCCCGCCAGCGTGGCGGCGTTCGGGATCATCAGCCCAGGAATGCTCGGGCAGGTAGAGCCGACGGTCGATCAGAGCCCGTCCCCGGCTGGTTGCCAGGGCAAGGAAAACGCCGACCTGGGAGTTCTCGATGCGTCCCGCAGTGCCGGTGTACTGCCTCTGCACCCCTGCCGAGGACCGGCCCTTCTTCAGGAAGCCGGTCTCGTCCACGATCAGACACCGTCGGGGGCGGCGAGGTGTTCCGCGGCGTAGAAACGCAGGTCGTCGCGGACCGCATCGGCATCCCAGCGGGCGTAGCGCAGCAGCCGCTGCATCGGCCCGGGTCGCGTACGGCCCGCCTGTTCGGCCAGCTGCCAGCAGTTCTTCCGCTCAATCTGCCACTGATGCCACCGGCATCCGTTACCTGGCGCAGGCGGGCGAGCACGATTGGGCCGGTACGTTTCCTGAGACAACCACGACCGGTGCGTGCGCAACCTGCCCGCCTTCCTTGAGGTCATCAAGGCCGAGTAGTTGGCCGACCGGGCGATGGCGGCGCGGCGTGACCATCAGGTCCCTACGACAAAGAGCTGACCGGGGACGGGTCCTGGCGGTACTCACCGGGCCCACCCCGGGTGCTGACTGGCGAGCAGGACAGGCCGTCCACGGCGCCGGAGACATGGCGCTTTCGCCGCCGGCTGGCCAGCGCGCAGCAGCAATTGCACCCTCCGGCGACCACATCAAAGCGGCGCCTCGCGGTGGCTGGCAGTCTCGAGCTGGCCTTCGCCCTTGCCGAGCCGGTGCGCAGGATCGCCCAGGTGCTCGCCGTGCCGCACGGGGGCGATGACCGGCTGCCCGCCGACGAACACTGCTTCATCCTCGACGAGTTGCTCGTCCCGATGTATGTGAGCGACAAGTAAGGCATGGGGAGTGATACCTGACGCTAGGGTCGGTTCATGCTTCCTGCCCCAATTGTTGTGGTGCTCACGGCCACAGTCGTCGAATACGCGGCCGTGCTTGATCTGTTGGACGCAAGGCACTCGCTGAACTCGGCGTCGGGAGCGCCGTACACGGTCGGCAGTCTGAATGTCGAGGCAGGGGTTTGGGAAGTATGGGTGGGGTGCATCGGGCAAGGCAATGTGACCGCCGCGTTGCAGGCCAGCCAAGCTATTCAAGATCTTCAGCCAGCACTGATCGTGTTTCTTGGCACGGCGGGTGGGCTAAAGGAGGGCGTGCGCCTGGGGGATGTCGTCTTCGCGACGAAGGTCTACGGGTACGAGAGCGGCAAGCAGACGGATGAGCGACTGCTGAGCCGCCCGGACATCGCTCTGGTAGATCCCCAGACCACGGCTTTCGCCCGCAGGATCGCCGGGTCCGAGAAGTGGCACCCTGACCGGACCGATTCCAGCGACGGGCTTCAATCGCCCTGGGTCCATGTCGCGCCCATCGCTGCGGGTGAGAAGATCCAGGCCGGACAGCGCGCGGAGTTCCGGACACATCTGCGCGAGTCATTCAACGACGCCGTCGCCGTGGAGATGGAAGGGCTGGGGTTTCTGACCGGAGCTCAACAATGGAGCGGGATCCCAGCCATGGTGGTTCGTGGCGTTTCTGACCTCCTCGCCGACAAGTCTCCCGATCAGGACGAGCACGTGCAGCCGATCTCGTGCAGCAACGCAGCCCGATTCCTCAGAGACATGCTCAACGACCTGTGGCCCAGCGAACCTTCTTCCCTGAGCGGTCGCCGGAATCGAGGGGCGAGGGCGCACGGCATGTTCGATCCGCTCACCTTCGTGCCTGCCGATGCAGCCGACAGCAGGGGCATCTTCAGCCGTGGAGACCTGCCCGCCGTCGAACTGACCGATGTCATGGTGGGGCACGGATATCTTCTTCTGCGCGAGATAGGCCGGGGGTCTTTGAACGCTGTATGGGAGGCGGAAGAGCGAGCGTTTGGACGCACGCTGCGCCGTGTGGCCGTAAAGCTGCAGCCGCCGGATACGACTAAACGCCACCGGTACTTCACCCGTGAAGCGGCCACAATGGCTTCCTTCGACAACCCCTATGTCATTCCTTACCGTGCGGCCGGGACGGAACATTCAGGGCCGCTGAAGGGCTGGAGCTACATCGTCACTGGCCTGGCCGACGGATCGCTCCGGGACTGGATCAATGAACAGCCGATGGCCGACGAGGCGTTGGGATTCATGCTGCTCGACCTCGCCCGGGCACTGCAATACCTCCATCGCCAACGACTCGTCCACGGAGATGTCAAGCCGGCCAACATCCTCAATTACGGAGGGCGCTGGGTGCTGGGGGACTTCGGTCTAACACAGCCGACGGGAGCTCAGGAACCGGAGGGCACCCTGGGCTACATGGCCCCCGAGCGTTTCAGCGGAAGGGTGATCAGCGCCAACGACGTGTACTCGTTCGCGGTCACCGCAGTGGTCGCAGCATGTGGCACATGGCGCAATGACCGCCGCACAGTCGACAGCACCGCGGGCAAGGTATTGACCTACCTCTATAACAACATCCGCGCCCGCCCCGACTTCAACCGCGACGCGTTCCCGGAGGAATTCTGCGCCGTGCTCGAGATGTGCTTCGAAGAAGACCCACGTGATCGCCCCGCTATGGGAGACGTGATCGACTGCCTCAAAAGGCTATTGAAGCCAGACCGTACCTGAGGGCCAGGTTTTCACACCACGAGGGCGTGCACCATGGCGACTCCAGGAGGATATCGACATACTGATTCTTTCTTGCCCGTCTCACACGGCGCGCAGCGTCCACAGCGGATCCGACCGGGCAGCTGACGGTTCATCTTTATGTGGCTGCGTAGGGGCCAGTGTCCCCGGGCCTCACCTACCGCCCAGGGGACGATCGCCTGGCTGAAGCCCCACTACTTCACCCAGGCCCGGGCCCTCGATCACTCGATCCCCTCGCCGAATCCTGGGACTCCAATGCCTCCCTTTGGGCCGCCGCCGAACGCCAGCCTGGGCGCTGGCGGCCTGCGTGCCACAAGCGGATCGGGCAGCTGCTTCGCGCTGACACCGCTCCGGTTCTCAGCGCGAACAGGTGTGCCCGCCGACACCTCCAGGACGTCGGTGTCGGGGTCGACCTGGTGGCCGTCGCGGAGCAGGGAGCCGACGCGGCTGGCGAAGCCCGGGCCCGGCAGCGGGATCTCGAAGTCGTGGCGGAGGTAGCCGATGTCGACCGCGGTCGGCAGGTAGGCCATCAGGTCGGTGACGGCGGTAGCCCGGTGGTGGCTTCTGGCGAGTTGGCGCAGGACCCGCAGCATTGTGGTGGGGAACTTGCCGAGGGGATGGTTGGCGGGCGCCCATTCCCTTTCGCATGCCGGTGTCTGTGCATCAACTACCTCGGCTGAAGGCCGCCCGGCACACGCCAGGCGGCCTTCGCGGTTCCGTGGGGCACCAGAGGGCAGTTGACGGTCGCGGCATCTGAGGCCTTTGCGCCCAGCCCGGCCTCGGGCAAGCAGGTCCCGGGCCGGGCAGGCTATCGGGCGCTGGTCAGTTGATCTTCTGGCTGATCTCCCAGACCAGCCGCAGGAGCTGGATCACGGTGGAAACGATAGTGATCTTGTCGTTGCGGCGGTCCTTGGGCCGCCGGGCCGTCGAACGGCTCGTGCTCGGCCGACGCCCGGCACGGCCCGCAGGTGCCCGGCCTGGGCGGTTGTTCATCTTCCTGTTCTTGGTCACTGGAACGGTTTCCCCTCGATTGATGTCGCCGACCTTGCCCAGGCCCGCACCGGGAGCACCCCGGCAGCACTAGATTTCTCCATCGGGGACAGCAAACGAAGTTGCCGCGGGGGACCCTTTGGCCCGCATAAATTCTTCCGTTGCTGAGCCATTCCTGCTGGTCAACGAGATGCGAACATGCGGCCAAAGGGTCATAAGAGGGGGGTTGTGGTGCCGAGGATTGCAGACCGGCGAGCGGCGCGGCTGGCGGACCTGGAGGAGATGGAGTCGCAGTTGGAGCGGACGACGCGCCTGTGCTCATCGCTGCATGCTGCCGCACCACGTCGGTTGAACAAGTTCATGATCCGGAGCAGCTTCTTTTTCACCGCGCCCGACGAAACAGGTACGCCTCCCATCGTTCGAATCGCCGCACCTCGGGGTGTCAATCTCCAGCTGTACCTGCTGATCCTCTTCGAGGCCCAGTGCCGCAAGCGCAACGGCTTTGCTGGGCCCAGCCCGCTTCCCCTCAACAGTCGCGAGGAAGTTCGCTCCTGGACCAGCCTCACGTTTTCGAAGGCGACGCAGAACGACGGACTCAAAGCCCCCATCTCCGCACGGGCCAACCGTGAGCGCCAGGTCCGCTCCGCTCTGAAGCGGCTGGCCGACGAGAGACTGATCCAGCGCAACGTCGGTACTCCACCCCAGGCGGTGATGGCGCTCGACGAGTCCGGCAAACAGGGCAAGGAGACGGCCTACTACCACGTCCCTGATCCCTTCGAAAGCGTCATCACGATCCCCACGGAGTTCGTGACACAGGGCTGGCTCTACCTGCTGACTCCCGCCGAGATCAGGTTCTACTTCGCTTTCCGTCACCTGGAGAAGCGCTACCTGAGGAGGGCAGGCGCCTACTTCTCCTCGGAGGCGCGAACCTCCGAGTACTTCCTGACCCGGGATGTCTACGAGTCCCACCTGATGCTTGACCGCCTCGGCTTGATCCAGCGCGTTGCGGACCCCAGAAGGCGCTCCGATGGGAAACTGCTCGACTTCCCCTCCTACGCCAAGCGTGGAGAGAAGTGGCCCATCCATCTGTTCAGGCTGGGCGACGACACTCTTCTGCGTCAGCCAGCGCACGAGTCTGTGAGGCGCGCTCTGCTCAACAAGCCCCGGCCCCAGCGGCCGCAGATCAGGCCGCTGTCTCCATAGTCGGTCAACGTCCGGAGCCCGCGCTGCGTAAGTAGCTGTTGTCGTTCCGATCTTGAGGGGTGTGTGTCGAACGGGAGTCTCGATCGGGTGATCGCGGCTGGCGACATCCAGCAGCACCTCACCGACCACCCGAACCCGATCCCGCCTTCGAAGATCGGCGGAACGCCGACCAGCGCCAAGGCGGTGCAACGCCGCGTCGGGCCGTACGGCGCCGGCCCGCTCCTGCGGCGGGATGATCGGGCGCGCCACTACCGCATCGACGACGCACTCGTAGCCGACGTCCAGCGGGCCTTCGCCCTGGCCGACGCTCGTCCCGACCTGCTGTGCGGCAAAGCGGCAAGCCAAGTCCCCTGATGCAGCCACACCACCGGAAGGGGAACGTGTCGCCCTGCCTCGTACCCAGCTGGATCGGCACGGATCCGACGTCCAGTCCGTGGTCTGCCCGGGCTTACGGAGTCGCGGTCCGCGCCGAAGGCCGCCGTTTCGGGCAGGGCACCCCTCCGGCCACAAGACGACGCCCCACCGCTGGCCAGGCATGGCACCGGCGGCCGGGAGCTGGCTCCCGGTGATCAGGACGCCTGCCAAGCGATCACCGTGTCGGGCGGCCGAAAGATCGCCTTCGGCTCGGGCGGGCGCTTTCGCCGACATTGTTACCGGCCTCTGCGTCTACGGCAGCAGCAGGCTGAACGACTTGCCAGGGGGCCACCCGTACCCCGGCGCAATCGGTTGTCAGTGCTGTTCGACAGGGTGTACATGTGACGAATCGAGACGAGGAACGTGGCGCCCAGATCTGGTCTGGACTGCCTTCGACGGCCAGAGAGCTGCTCACGGCAACGGAATGGGGCGCTCTGCAGCACGCATACGGGAGCGCCGGAGATATCCCGCCGTACCTGGGGCAACTCCTGAACGAGGATCCCGAGGTGCAGGCCGAGGCACTGGGAATGCTCGATATGTCCGTGCTGCATCAAGGGTCCCTGTACAGCTCCACCCCGCCGGCCGCATTGTTCGTCGCAGCGATCCTGACCCACCGCCAGACTGCGGTCGAGCACGAGAGCTTCTTCCCCTGGGACGAGCGGACCCGACCTCTACGGGCCGCACTACTCGACTGGCTCGGCCAGATCGCCGATTCGGCTTCCCACGGCGAGGGCCCCGGCGGCGAGGGGGAGTACGGGGAAGAGTACGACGGCGGGGACGAAGACGAGCTCGCAGCGATCCACGCCTGCCGGAGTATCCGACGCGAACTCTACGACGCGGTCGAACCGTTCCTCGACGATCCGCATCCGGACACCCGAGAGGCAGCCCTCGGGGCGGTCACCCTACTGTTGAAGGCACCCGACCTCGCCGAGCTCGTTCCCCGCGCCGCCCGCCGCCTGCGCAGCGTTCTCGCAGCGGACGGCAGCCGCCGAGAACGCTCCTCCGCAGCTCTGGCCATGGGCGCCTGGGGCCAGGACACCACCGGCCTTCTCAACGATCCTGATCCAGCCGTGCGCACCTGCGCCGCTCTGGCCAGCGGATGCGCGCACATGCCAGACGCCACCGCCGTCCTGCTCGAAGCCCTGCAAAACCCGGTCGAGGCAGACCACTGGTTCTCCGACCCACTCCCTCAATTCGACGGCTGGCTCCGCTTCACCCTCCTGGAAACCGTCCTTGACCGCGTCGACGCCTTCGAAGACCTAGCTCCGGCTGCCATGGCCCTGATACCGCTCGCCAGCGACTTCACCGTCGACCGCGACTGGGGTCCGCTCCTCGTCAAAGCCTTCCCCACCGGCTACTGCCCCGGCCTGCCACTGTCGGCCGCGCAACGAGAGCTTCTGCAAGCCGTCACCACCAACGCCAACTGTTGGGGGAACATTGGCAACAAATTTCGCTGGCTCAGGGAAGTCGGCCTGCCAGAGCAGCGCGACGCCATCCGAACCCTGCTCTGATCACACGGCCGCCGGTTGATCTGGTCCGAGAAGAAGGCCACGATCGTTCATGGGTCCCCTCGCCGGTGTGCTGACGGGGACTCTGTGTTTGTGAGGTGCGGTCTTTTCGGGGTTGGGGCACGCCGACGGACCTTGATGACCAGCTTCCAGGGGCAGTCTTACTTCGCCTCTCACTGCCAGGAGGGATTGCGGCTCGGCAGCCAGGGACCGAAGAGCGACTCGTACTCCTCTCCCGTCTAGGAGGGCAAGGCGCGTTCGGGTTTCCGGGCCAGGAAGGTGGCGTAGGTCTGCTTGACCCCTTCGGCGCGTTCCTGGATGAGCCGCGCGGTGATCAGGAAGCCGGCGCGGCTCAGCAGTTCGGCGATCCGCTGAGGCGGCAGATAGTGGGACTCGTAGGACACCGGATGGCCGCCGTGCCCCTGGGTCGGACGGAGACGGACGTGCTCGTCGATGCCTGCGTGCCCGGCCAGCATCAGGAGTCCGCCGGGGGCGAGGGTGCGGTGGAACTCGGCGTACACGGCGGGTAGTTGCTCGGGTGGGGTGTGGTGGGTGGAGTAGTAGGCGAGGATGCCGCCGAGTTGGCCGTCCTGGACGGGGAGCGCGGTCATCGAGCCCACCGTGAAGTCCAGCTCCGGGTGCGCCCGGTGGGCCAGCTCGATCATCTTCGGCGACAGGTCGACGCCGAACGCGTCTACGCCCAGGCCCGCCAGGTGGGCGGTGACCTTACCGGGCCCGCACCCCAGATCCCCGACCGGCCCGAGCCCGGCCGCACGCACGGTTTCGGCGAACGCGGCCAGCATCGCCCGGGAGACCGGGTCCAACTCGGCTGGGCTGGGGACGAGTTGGGCGTAGTCGGCGGCGACGGCGTCGTAGGAGTCGCGGATCGCGGTGAGGTAGGCGGGGGAGGGGTTGTGGGTCACGGGGGGACTTTAGGGGAGGGGGCTGACAGTCGGGGTCTGGGTCTCTGGGTTCCTGGGCAGGTGGTGAGGTGGGCTGTCGGATTCCCCTGTCGGAGTGCGCTGGCGGCCAACCTTCGTTCCGCGTACACACAGGCGCGTTCACTTGCCTCATGGACGAAAACCGCTGTGACCGTACACGCGAAGCCCGCGCCCACCTCGCCGATCACATCAACCGCAACGGTGCTCCGGTGACCGCCTACCGCCTCGCCGACTTCAACGCGCTGGAAGACGCGGCCGACGAACTGCTCGCGCGTGAGGCCGAAACTGTTGTCGCCGAAGGCGGAGCCACTGTGACCATGGCTGAGCTGCTTGCAGACCTGTTCGCCCAGGACGTCGCAGGCTCGGGATCAAGTACGTCTGGCGAAGGACGTTGTTCCTGATCAGTCCCAGTCGGGCGCGGGCTGGTCGGCCTGGCCGCCCTGGTGGGGCGATGGAATGTAGCCGTCGGCTCCGGCAGGAAGTGCCGCTATGCATGCTAACGAGCACGCGTTGGCCAACAGAGGGAGGACGTCGGTGGCCACGCGCAAGGAGATCCAGGCCTGGTGCAACTCGCCCGACTCCAGCGACCTGTCACAGACGCTGCACGTGTGGACGGCTGTCGCTCCCCAGCGACTGGGGTCCAGATCGGCAAGATCGAGCAGTTCGGGCTCCACGGCCCGGCCTCGCGAAGGCTGAAGCCGAGGGAACTGCGGACGCAGCTTGTAGTTGCCGAACAACGACCGTGTACTGATCGTGCTGCTGACCAGCCGAGAGCATCTGGTGATCTCGTACGGGAACCAGTGCAGGCGGCTCGACGTGTAGGGCGTGAACTGCACCAGGCTCGTCATGGCGCCGATCTCGGGTGGGATACGAACCAGGTTGCTGCCGTAGAGCATTAGGTGCTTGACCGCCGTCAGCTTGGAGATGGACGGCGGCAGAGTGATGATCTGTCGCCGTTCCTGTGGGCTGAGTTCAGCCAGTGGACGGAACTCCTCCCGGCCGTCGGAGGCCGCCTCGTCGATCAGCGCGAGCAGATGCTGCCAGCCCGCCGAGGAGGTGTCCTGAAGCTCTGGGTGGAAATCGACGCGGGCGGACGGACGCGCGTTGTACTGATCGAAGCACGAGCACCCGTCCTGATCGGGCTCCGCTCCATGAGGCTGCGTGCCCGACGGGTCGGCCCATCGGTTCTCGTACAGCCTCGGCTCCTGCTCATCCATGGCGTCACGACAGGGAACCTACGGCGCCGTGGAGCGGAATTTGTCGGAAGAGCCGCATACCCGCGTACCCCCTCGTCCAGATGTTCCTTCTCGGCTGAGGGAATTGGAGGGACAGACCACCTAGCCCTCCGCCTTCACCCAAGGCCGCACCCCGAGCTTCCCGGTCGTGCCGAGGTCGAGGTTCGGGGTCACTGTCACCGGGGTGGCGCCCGCCTTCGCTCGGACGCGTACGTAGGGCACGTTCACCGGTGTGCCGAACTCGGTGGTGTTGCGCCAGACCAGGGCGGCGGTCGCCGACTCGCCGGGTTCGAGGGTGACGGGGCGGGGTGGGTTGTCGGGGCCGGCGCCGGTGGTGATCTCGGTGCTGCCGTCGAGGATCTTGACGCCCGTGACGGGCTTGCGGGCGTCGTCGAGGAGCTCCAGCAGGGGGTAGCCCTCGACGGTGTAGTCACCTTTGCCGCAGTTGTCGAGATGCAGGCCCACGACACGGAGTCCCATGGCCGCGTCGCCCTCGTCGGCGCTGACCCGGATCCCGGAGGCCGGGCATGTGCCCGACTCGGCCGGGGCCTCGCTCGTGGGGACCTTGGTCACTTCGAGCACCTTGGCCTGCGTCACCCGTGGTGTGGTGGGCGGTACCTGCCCTTGGCGGACCGTGCCCCGCACGGTCTTGCCGGGGCCGACGTCCCGCACGGTCACGGTCTGGTTGCCCATGGCCCCGCCGTCAGCGCTCAGGAAGCTGAAGACGACCGTGTAAGTCAGCGTCTCGCTGCCGTTGTTGGTGACCTCGTAACCGGCACTGACCCCCGAGTCCGTGGCGAGGCTGTCGGCGGAGACGGAGTAGTTGTCGGAGGGCGAGGGTGAGGGGGTGGACGAGGCCGGCGGCGGGAGGGTCAGGGAGGTGATCCGGACGCCGTCCTTGCCCGGGTCGTCGACCTGCGTACGGGACGGTGGGTCGGCTGCGCCGGCACGGCCCGTCTCCGTCCCGCAGGCCGCGAGCAGCAGGGCGGTCGCTGCGAGAGCCGGCAGAAGGGGGACGGTCCTGACGAGAGCCGGGCGGAGGGAGGCGGGCGGTCTGCGCATCCGGTCATCCGATCAGGGCGTGAATCCTGTGCCTGTGACGGAGGCCATAGTTCCGGTCACGGGGGTGTCACAAGTTCGCTGACCGGACGGGCGAGTTGAGGTCCGTCTCCCTCAACTCCCCGGCCCCTCGACTCCCTTGTCCGCTCGCTCCCTCAACTCCCTCACAGCTTCACGCCCCCCGAAGCCACCCCCCGGTAGAACCACCGCTGCGTGATCACGAACAGCACCAGCACCGGCACCACGGAGATCACCGAGCCCGCCATCACCATCCGCTGGTCGTATCCGAACGACGACGTCTGGAGCCTCGCCAGTCCCAGCGTCAGTGTGAAGTGTTCCTCGGAGCGGAGCACGATCAGGGGCCAGAGGAAGTCGTCCCAGGCGCTGATGAACGTGTTGATGGTGACGACCAGGATCGCGCCGTACGCCGACGGAAGGTACAGGTAGCTGAACCGCTTCCACTCACCCGCGCCGTCCAGCATCGCCGCGTCCTCGATCTCGCGTGGGACCGCCAGGAAGGCCGCCCGCATGATCAGTACGTTGATCGCGCCGACGAAGCCGGGCAGCCACACGCCCGCCAGGTGGTCGACCAGGCCCAGGTCCCGGATGCTCAGGAACAGCGACACCATGATGGACTCGAAGGGGAACATCATCGACGCCAGCAGCAGTACCCAGACGGCCTTCTTGCCCTTCCAGCTCGGCTTGGACAGCATGTAGCCGGCCATCGTCGAGAGGGCGAGCTGGCTCGCTATCGACAGCAGCGCGATCATCACGCTGTTCCTGATGTACGTGCCCACCGGGACCTGGTCGAAGATCGCGCGGTAGGCGCGGAGCGTCGGGTGGTGGGGGATCAGGGACGCGTTCGAGCCGAATACGTCCTCCCCTACGCCCTTCAGTGACGCCAGGAGCTGCCAGAGGAGCGGGCCGATCGTGATGCCGAGGACGAACAGCAACAGCAGGTAGCGCACGATGAGTTCGCGCGGGCGGCCGTAGTCCCGCCAGCGGGGCCGGAAACGCCGGCCGGGTGCGGTGGGCGCCACAGGAGCGGCCGGGGATTCGGTCGTCACGACTCGTCCTCCTTGGTCAGGCGCTGTGCCAGCAGTGTCAGGCCCAGGGTCAGTACGAAGAGGGCGACGCTGACCGCAGCGCCGTAACCGGCGTTGCCGCTCAGCGGGTCGAGGCCGACGTCCCGGATGTAGAAGGGGAGCGTGCGGTCGGCGCCGCCGGGGCCGCCTGTCGAGCCGCCGAGCATGTAGATCTCCGTGAAGACGCGCAGGGAGCCGATGCCGGTCAGCGTGCCGACCAGCATCATCGACGTACGTACGCCGGGAACCGTGATGTGCCAGAAGCGGCGTACCGCGCCGGCGCCGTCCACCGAGGCCGCCTCGTGGAGTTCCTTGGGGACGTTTCCGAGGGCGGCGAGGTAGAAGATCATGTACCAGCCGAGGCCCTTCCACAGGGTCAGGCCCATCGCCGACAGCAGGATCAGCCAGCTGTCGGAGAGGAAGGGGATGGCCCCCTTGATGATGTGGGCCTTCTCCAGCCAGGTGTTGACCAGCCCCTGGTCCGCCAGCAGCCACTGCCAGCTCAGGCCGACGACCACGCTGGAGGCCAGCACCGGGGTGTAGAACGCGGAGCGGAAGAAGCCGATGCCCGGCAGGTTCTTCTCCACCAACACGGCGAGCAGAAGGGGGAGCAGGACCATCAGCGGGACCACGATCACCGCGTACAGCACGCTGTTGCGGGTCGCCAGCCAGAAGTCCGAGTCCCCGAGCATGCGGGTGTAGTTGTCCAGGCCCACGAAGCCCGCCGCGCCGCCGAGCGGTTTCGCGTCGGTGAAGGAGAGGACCAGCGTGTTCAGGAACGGGAAGACGCCGAAGGCCGCCGCTCCGAAGATCGCCGGGAGCATCCACAGCCAGGGGAGCCACCAGCGGCGGTAGATGGCCGCGCCGCCCGCGTCCGGGGTCGGGCCCGGGGTGACCGCCTTCAGCACGCGGCGCACCCTGCCGGGTGACCGCGGCGCCGGGGCGCCCGGTGCCGCCGGAGCGGTCGCGGGCGCCTCGCCGTCAGGCATCGTACGTACAGCCGTCATCCTCAACTGCCCTGCTTCAGCAGCACGTCGGCCTTGGACTGCGCCTCCTTGAGCGCGTCCGCGGCACTCTTCTTGCCCTGCATCGCCAGCTGCACCTGGGCCGTGATGGCGTTCAACTCACCCGGGGACAGGGCGATTTCGTCGGCGGTCGACGTCTTGCGGTCCTCGGCGACGATCTTGCGGGCCTCGGAGAAGGGGTCAGTTCCCTTGACCGACTGGAAGAAGGGGTCGTTCAACGAGGCTGTCGTGGAGGGGAAGATGACCACGTTCGGGTCCTTCGCCCACTCCAGCTGGTTCTGCGCGTTCGTCAGGAACTGGGCGAACGACAACGCTGTCGGAGCGTTCTTGCTCGTCGCGGCCACCGATATGTACTGCGGGGCACCCACGGTGTGGCCGAGGTCGTCCAGCATGTACTGGGCGACGCCCGTCTTCTTGTAGACGCTCGGGTTGTTCTGCTCGATGAAGCGCAGGTAGTTGGGGTTGGTCGAGCCGTAGACCAGCTTGCCCTGGGCGTAGAGGGTCGACGCGTCCTGGTTGGAGGAGAGCGAGTCCTTCGGCATCGCTCCCGCCTTGTACATCTTGGTCATCGCCTCGACCCACGCCACCGTCTTCGGGTCGTCGGCGAACGTGAACGACTTGCCGTCGTCGGAGAGGACCTTGACACCCATCTGCTGCCAGTCGGCCGGGATGCGCCAGATCGGGTTGGCGACGGTGGCGTAGTACTTGCCGTCGGACACCTTGGCGATCTTCAGCGCGTCGTCGAACATACCGAGGATCGTCGTCGCCGGCTTGGCCGGGTCCAGGCCCGCCTTCTTCATCAGGTCGATGTTGAAGGTCTGGGCGATACCGCCGGAGTACCAGGGGTACGCGCTGTGCGTCTTCGCCCCCGAGGCGTCGGTGAACACGCTGGACTTCCAGATCGCGGCGCCGAACGGCGCGCCCGAGTCCGGCGCCTTCTTGTCGAGGTCGAGGAGGTAGCCGGCCTTGGTGAGGGCGATCGACGTGTTGACGTTCAGGTTGACCACGTCGGGGAGGGTGCAGGCCTGCGCGTCGGCGACCAGTCGCTGCGTGAACTGGCTGTCGCCCGGGTCGTCGATCCACTTGACGGTCGTGTCCGGGTGGGCTTTCTCGAAGGCGGCGATGACCCCGTTGAAGTACTTCCCGAAGTCCTTCTTCAGGTTCGTCGTCTGGAACGTGATCTTGCCCTTGACGTCCCCGGTGAGCTTCCCGGAGCCGACGTTGCCCTTGTCGACCGAGCAGCCCCCGGCGGTGGCGCCGCCGTCGTCGGAGCCTCCGGAGAGGCCGCATCCGGCGGCCGTCAACGTCAGTACGACGAGACAGGACAGGGATCCGGTCAGTCTTCTTGCGCGCATTGCTGCTGCCCTCCTGGACGCGGGGTGCTGGTTTAATTCACCAACTTTGACTCCGAGTGATGAAAATGTGGACCAGAATTCATCGGAGGTCAATGGGGTGCCGTGTTGCTTTTAGGTTCCGGAACCGAGGCCGCCCACCTCAGTGACGGTGTTCGTGGTCCGGGTGGGACGGGTCGCCGGGGTGCTCGTGCCCGGGCGCGTACACGACGTCCGCCCGCGCCAGGTCGAGCCACGAGAAGAAGGCCCGACGGCCCGCCGCCTGCCTCAACTCGCCCTCGATTCCGGCCTTCACCTGCTCGTACGGCAGGAAATCGGGCTTCGCCGGCTCAACGGAAGGCCCGCCGAAGATGCCTTCACCGGCGCCTTCGCCGGTGCCTTCGAAGGTGCCTCCGGAGGGTGCGTAGGGGTCCACTCCGCGCCGCATCGCGTCCTGGGTGAGGAACCGGTCCCGGTTGTGCACGTAGTACTCCCACAGGGCTTCCTCGGGGATCGCCTGGTGCCCTTCCAGGTGCCCCAACAGCACCCGCGCGGCGGCGGAGTAGGCCAGCACGACGGCGACGATGCTGCCGAGGCCGGCTACGTCTGCCTCCGGCACGGCCCGCAGCTCCTGCGGCGCGGCTTCGGGAGGCCTCAGCCCCCGCTCCGCGCACGCTCGCCGTGCCAGTACGTCCGCCACGACCACCTGCGTGGCCCAGCGCCGACGCTGGCGCTCCGCGGGAAGCGTCGTGTGTTGGCTGCCGGCCTGTGGGGGCTGGTCGCGCAGTTCCCCGCGCCCCTTCAGGGGCGTCTCGCGTGCCGGTACTGCTGCAAGAACCGCCTCCACCTCTGCCCTTGGCACGGGTACGCCGTGTATGACGGCACAGGCGCCCTCGGGAAGGTGGGTATGCGGATGCGCGTGGTCGTGATTGTGGTCGTGGTCGTGGTCGTTCATGGGGTCACCTCCAGCAGTACGGCCTCCGTGTACGCCACGGATCCGTGCCAGCCGGCCTTCGCCATCAGCCAGTACGAACCCGGTGCCAGCGCCCCGCCGTCCACCTCGATACCGCACTCCACCGACTCCCCGGGCGGTACGGCGAACCCCCGCACCCCGGGCCCCACCCCCGCCCACGTCCCCCACGAGGACACGGCCCACAAGGTGCCGGTGATCTCCCCGAGGGTGGTGTTGCGCAGGCTCACCGGAACCCGTACGCGCTCTCCGCGACGCACGACGACCCGGTCAACCCCCAGCCCTGTCACCAGGGTCGGTCCGGTACGCCCGTCCGGGGCACCCTCCGCCACGGCGCCCGGTACATCCAGGGCCACGGCGTCCTCGTACACCTGGCCGCCGTACGGCAGGCGGGCGGTGAGCCAGTGGCGGCCCGGTGGCGCGTCCTTCGGCGGGGTCACCGTGACCTCGGTGAGGGTGAAGCCGGCGGGGCCGAGAGCGTACGGCAGCTCGGGCGGTTCGGCGGACCAGCCCGGCGGGACGCCGAGGGCCAGCGTGCCGGAGACGGGGGAGTCCGTCAGCTCGGAGCTGATGCGGACCGTCACCGTGACCGGGCCGGAGGCGGAAAGGGCGGTGGGGGAGAGATACACGGCGACGGGCAGGTTGCCGCGCGGGGCCGGGCCGGAGTTGTGCAACCAGTACCGGGTCGCGACGGGCTGTGCGGGCTCGTACGCGTCGACCCCCACGCCCTCAACAGTCGGCGCGACAGCGGGAGTTGTCCGGACGGTGGCGACCTCGAAGCCGGTCAGGTGGGCGGCGAGGACGCCGTCCGCGTCCGGGGGCAGCGGCTCCCCGGGCTTCTCCAGGACGTCGGTACGGACGCCGTCCGTCCAGGCCACCGGCCCGCGCACCCGCACCGGCGTCGACCGGCCGTTGACCTCGTGCATCCGTACGACGACACCGCGCCCCGGATCGGCGGGCGCCACGCTCCCCCGGGCGAGCGGCGACCCGGCGGGCTTGAGGGCGTCCAGGAGCACCTCACCGGCGGGTTCGATGCTCAACAGGGTGGTGGTGCGCGGAAGTTCGCCCCTGTTGGCCGACGCGGCCGGGGGCTGCTCCCGCCCTCGAAGGCGCGCCCGCAGCGGACGGTTGTAGGCGTGCCCCGCCTGCGGCAGCCGCAGCTCGCGCCAGTCGCCCGTGCCGCCGAGGACGGCGTACTCGAAGGTGTGGGACCAGCGTTGGAGCTGGAACGCCGAACCGTCGGGGGCCGTGCGGCGTGGTGGGTCGACCCAGATGCCGGACGGCCAGCCGGTGCAGGAGCGCATCAGGGACATGTAGAGGTCGCCGGAGGATGTGACCACGCAGCCGGGGGTACCCCGGTTGAGGACGGCGAAGCCGGTGCCGTCCCAGGTGTCGCCCGGCGGCAGCGCCTCGCCGCCACCGGCGGCGGTGGCGTGGACGACCGCGTCGGCCAGGTCGGCGACAAGCGCGTCCACCGCCTTGGCGTCGTCCTGCGGACCGTTGCCCGCGACCACGAGCAGCGGCAGCCGCTCCAGGTCGCGCAGGTCCGCGCCGGGCACCCACTCCTCGCGCAGTCCGGCACGCGGCGCGACCCATACGGCCGCCACGCCCGACTCGGCCAGCTGGCGCCGGAGTTCACGACCGGCGGCGGGATCCATACCGAGGGCCTCGGCGACGACGGAGTTGCGCTCGGGGGAGCCGACGGCGATCCGGATGTCGGGGAGGTTGGAGTCGACTTCGAGGTCGCCGTAGCGCTGCCCGCCCGCGATCGTCGAGGTGGCTGTCACGCCCACCCGGACGAGGGCGGCGGCGAGTTCGGCACCGAGTTCGCCGGCCTCGTCCCAGGACGGGTAGACCAACTCGGCGACACCGATGGCCCGTTGGCCGAGGAGGGCGCCGGAGCCGTCGTGCACGGCCACCCGGGCCGTCGTCCCCAGCGCGAACCAGTTGTTGGCCGGGTTGTCGAGCGTCCACGGGAACCGCTCGCTGTCCACCTCCACGAACCCGAACCCGCGCCCGATGACCGCGTCGGCCACCTCGTGCACGGGAAGCCCGCCCTGGACATCGGCGGGCCAGCGGACCCGGATGAGCCGGTCACTGCCGTCGTATCCGTCGATGACGGTCGACACGTCCAGCCGGTCGATGCCCTTCCAGAGGGTCAACTGCTGTGTGTAGGTGAAGAGTTGACCTAGGGTGGCGGTGACGGTGATGCGCGATCCGGCGGCCGAGTGCTCGACCCGTACGTCTGTGTCGGCGACGCCGATGTCACGGCTGCGGGCGGCCGTCGTCCCGGTCGGGGTGAGATGCCAGGGCCCCTCGCCGAAGCGCGGGTGCCTCGGATACTCCTCCTGCACGACCAGCTCGTTGCCGATGTCACCGGCACGCAGCAACTCCCGCTCGATGTCACCGAGTTGGAGCAGGCTGCTGACGCCGCCGCCGCGCTCTGGGTCGACCGTCACCTCGTAGAACTCGTTGCGGATGGTCAGTCCGTCGCCCGGAGTCCAGCCGGGAACCGAACCCTCCCCGAGCGGCAGGGCCTTGAGTCCCAGCCCGGGTACGTCGGGGACGACGACCCGCAGCTCACCGTTCTCCTCGCGTACGGCGGGCAGCGGCAGCCCGGTGGTCTCGTCGAGGGGGACGAGGCCATCGGGGAGGTCGGTGGTGAGGGTGTCCCGGCGTTGCCAGGTCGCGGAGTTGAGGACGACGAGGTCGGGGCCGCCGCCGGGCAGCGGGGTCACGTGGTCGGCGAGGGCCTGGGTGGCGTCGGCGTGCACGGACTCGGCGAGGTCGTACAGCTCGCGCCAGCCGGTCATCAGGTCGATGTACACCTGGTCGGACTCGGAACCGGTGACCGCGTCGTGGTGGGCGCCGTAGATCAGCTGCCGCCAGGCCTTGTCGAGCGCGGCGTCGGGATAGGCGCGCCCGGTGACGAGGGAGGCGAGCGTCGCCCAGGCCTCGGCGTCGGCGAGGACTGTCTCGCCGTACCGCTGGGCCTGCTTGGTGTCGATGTACGAGACGTCCTTGCCGGTGTAGATCGGGTTCATGTCCCGCGTCTGCGGCGAGGCCTTGCGCCCCTCGGCATCGAGTTCGGCGCGTACGGCGGCGAAGAAGTCGCGGGGGATCGCGGAGACGAAGCGCGGCCAGACGTACCGCTCGTTCCAGTCGCGGTGGATGGCCATGACCCAGCGGCAGGGCGGCGCGTAGTCGCCACCGACGGGCAGGAGGACGTTGCGGGTGAGCGCGACCTTCTTCAGCCCGGTGAAGAGCTTGAGGGCGGCGGCTTCCGCCTCCGGGAGCGTGGGCGCGTTGTCGATGGCCCAGCCGGCGCCGTAGTGATTGACCATGTAGGCGGTCAGCAGTCCGCGTCCGGAGGGGGCGATCCAGTCGAACTCGGCCTGGAACTGCATCCGTTGGGGGTCGCGCGGCTCCTCCCCGAAGACGGAGAGCGTGGGCCCCCACTGGTGGAACGGGCCGCGTGCCCAGGAGCTGGAGGAGAGCCCCGCGTCGGCCATCAGCCCCGGGAACTGGGGGTCGTGGCCGAAGGCGTCGAGCTGCCAGGCGGTGTGCGGGTCGGCGCCGAGGATCCCGCGCTGGAAACCGTCGCCGTAGAGGGCGTTGCGTACGGTCGCCTCGGCGCCGGTGAGGTTGGTGTTGGGCTCGTTGTACGTCCCGCCCATGATCTCGACGCGCCCGGTGCGCAGCAACTGCCGCAGAAATGCGCGCTCTTCGGGGAAGGCGTCCCAGTAGGGCTTCAGGTAGTCGACCTCGGCGAGCACGAAGGTGTACGCGGGGTCGCGCCGCGCGAGGTCGATGTGCGCCCGCACGAGGCTCATCCCGGACTGGCCGCGCGAGTCGAAGGTACGGGCCGGGAGCCCGCTGGTCGCCGGGTCGTCGGCGACGTCCCAGGTCTCGGTGTAGGCGGCCTGGGTGTTCCACCAGACGGGGTCGTAGTGGAAGTGGCTGACCATGAACATGGTCCAGCCGGGCTCGGCGACGAGCAGACTGCCGGTGAGCGAGGCCCGTCGGCCGGGGTCTTCCGTTTCCTCGGCGGTGACGGTGATGTGGGTGCGTTCGCCGGGGGGCAGGTCGCAGACCACGGGTATCTCTGCGCGGAGGGTGCCGTCGTCGCCGACGGTCGCGAGCGTCTCCCCGTCGGCGCGGACGCCGGGGCCGTCGGCGGTCAGCCGGACCGTACGGCCGGCGGTGGCCTGGCCGATCTCGGCGATCACCACCTGACGCGGGTGCTCGGCGCTGCCGACGAACAGCTCGGTCGACTCGACTGAGGTGACGCGCATGGGTCTCCTACGAGGCCTACGGGAAACAGGGGCGGGGGCAGCCGGGGAACGGCGCGGCCTATCGTGGCACCGTTCGGATGGTTCAAACAACCATCTTCAAGTTTCCTTGGTGGTTCATCCATGCAAAAGCCGCCTCGGGGTCAGTGACCCCGAGGCGGCTTCCGCGTGACGTTCTGCGCGGTTCTGCGACCTTCTATGACTGCTCAGCGCGAGCGGCGGGACCTCACCGCGTGCTCCCTGGCGATGTGGTCGGTGAGGGCGAGGGAGGCGCTGGCGCGCTGGTAGGAGAGCTGGGCGACCCGGACGTACAGCAGGTCGATGAGGACGAGCACGGAGTGGCGGGCGCCGATGCTCTCGGTGCGGAAACTGGTCTCCGAGGAGGAGGAGATGAGCCGTACGTCGGCCGCGCGAGCCAGCGGGGACTTGGGGTCGGCGGTGATGGCCACGGTGGTGGCGCCGCGCTGCTTGGCCAGTTCGAAGGGCTCGATGGTCTCGCGGGTGGAGCCGGAGTGCGAGATGCCGATGGCGACGTCGGCGGGGGTGAGAAGGGCGGCGGAGGTGAGGGCGGCGTGCACCTCGGTCCAGCCGCGCACCGCGCAGCCGATGCGGAAGAGCCGCGTCTCGGTCTCCTGGGCGACCGCGCCGCTGCCGCCGACGCCGTACACGTCGATACGGCGGGCGCGGGCGGCGGCCTGACCGGCGCGCTCGATGGAGTCGAGGTCGATACGGTCGATGGTCTGCTGGATGGCCCGCAGGTCCGCGCTGCCGACGACCTGAACGACCCGTTCCAGGCTGTCGTCGGGCGAGATGTCGGGCCCGATCTCGGCGGTTCCCCAGTCGGAGACCTCGCCGCGACCGCGTTCCTGGGCCAGCTCGATCAGCAGATGCTGGTAGGAGTCGAGGCCGATGGCACGGCAGAACCGGGTGACCGTGGCCTGCGAGGTGCCGGTACGGCGGCCCAGCTCGGCGGCCGAGCAGTGGGTGACGGCGGCGGGATCCTCGAGGATCAGCTCACCCACCTTCCGCAGGGAGCCGGCGAGGCGCGGCAGCTCCGTACGGATGAGGGTGGTGACGTCGGTCGGGGGCATCCCGTTGCCGGAGCCGGTCCGTTCCATGGGGCTACCCGATCTCCTCGGCGCTGTGCTGCTGTGCGCTGTTGTCCACTGCTATCCACTGCTATCCACTGCTGTGCGGCTGTACTTGATGGTAGGGGCGAATGTATCAGCCACCGTGTCTGGGTCAGTCTGAATCCCAGGACCGGGCCGGGGTGGGGCCAGGGTCGGGGTGGGTCCTGGGAACGGATACCTGGGTGGGCTTTGCTCGTGACCCGTTGCCCACATCCCATACACTGTGATTTATTGATTCACCGATAGAGGTAGAGCGGGTGGTTCAATCCACCGGTGGGGAGAGTCGAGTGTCCGTCGAGTCGGCCAGTGCGGTCAGTGCCCAGGGCTTCGCGCGCGAGAGCCGGGCCGTTCTCGACCGCATCACCGGATCGGAGGCGGTCCAGGAGTCGGTGACCCGCGCCGCCGGGCTGATCGCGGACTGCATCCGCGCGGACGGCGTGATCCAGGCCTTCGGTACGGGACACTCCCAGGCCCTCGTCCTGGAACTGGCCGGCCGCGCCGGCGGCCTCGTCCCGACCAACCGCCTGAGCATGGCCGACCTCGTCCTCTACGGCGGCGACGCCCCCAGCGCCCTCGACGACCCGCTGCTGGAACGGAAGCCGGGCATCGCCGAGCGGCTGTACGAACTCGCCGAGCCGCACCCCGCCGACCTGTTCGTGATCATCTCCAACTCGGGCGTCAACAACGTCATCGTCGAGATGGCCCTGCACGCCAAGGAGCGCGGCCACCGGATCCTCGCGATCACCTCCCTCACCCACACCCGCACGGTCCCGGCGGCCCACACCAGCGGCAGGAAGCTGGCCGACATCGCGGACGTGGTCCTCGACAACGAGGCCCCCACGGGTGACGCGTTGCTGGAACTGCCGGGCGGAGGCGCGGTGTGCGCCCTGTCCACGCTGACCGGCGTGATGCTGGTGCAGATGGCGGTCGCGGAGACGGCGGCGGTACTGATCGAGGCGGGGGAGCGCCCGCCGGTATACGTGTCGGCGAACGTGCCGGGGGGCTTCGAGGGAAACCTGGAGCTGGAACGGCACTACGGGGGGCGCATTCGGCGTCCGGCGAGCTGAGCGGACGGTTTATAGGGGGAGGAGGGCGGTGGGGCGGCGACTGTCCGCCGGACTCCGGACTCCGGCCGGTGTGGCCGAGCCCGCTCTCGCCCGCCGTTGTGTACACATGGCACATCCGGTACTTTTGGGCGTATGACGCAGATGCCCATAGAGTCCATCCGTGACGTCCGCGCACACCTTGCCGAGGTCGTCGAGCGGGCCGAGCGCGATGACCAGCCCACCGTGATCACACGAAGAGGGAAAGAAGTGGCGGCCGTCGTCTCGATCGACGTCCTGCGCAAGTACCAGCAGTGGGAAGAGCGCGAGATCAACCGGATCATCGACGAGCGGATGGCCAGCCGTTCTGCCGGCGTCCCCATCGAGGACATCATGAGGGAGACCCTGGCGCGCAGTGAATGAGCACAGCGTGAGTGAGTACCGGACGGTCTTCCGGCCCGAGGCGCAGGCCGAGCTTCGGAAAGTCCCCCGTGACACGGCGCTGCGCATCCTGGCCAAGCTGACGGAGCTGGAGAGCGATCCGCTCGGATTCAGCACCACGGCGCTTGCGTCCCAGCCCGATCGCCGTCGCCTCCGGGTCGGCGACTACCGCGTCATCTACACCATCGACAACGGCGAACTGGTGGTGTGGGTCGTGCAGGTCGGACATCGCTCCACGGTTTACGAGACGTGAGGTGCGGGTGAGTCATTCTTCCGAGTTCGTCATGGTGGGCGGCTAGAAGGGCCGCAGGTGCTCCTCGAAGTCCACGTGCAGCCACTCGCGACCGGCGGTACGGGCGTGCTGCGCGGCGGTGGCGATGAGGGTGGCGCTGATCCCCTGGGCTCAACTTCGCTTCTCCGAAAAGCAGTTGCTGAGCAGGTGACGCTCATGGACGATCGCGCCCCGTGACGACAAACGCGGATCAACCTCAACGCGACCTCCCCCCTGCTCCCCTCGCCGCCCGCCCGCTCGCCCTGGTCACCGGGGTGGGCCGCACCGTCGGGATCGGCGCCGGGATCGCCCGTCGGCTGGCGGCGTCGGGCTGGGACATCGCCTTCACCTACTGGACCCCCTACGACACCCGTATGTCCTGGGGCGTCGAGCCCGGTGCGACCGAGGCGATCACCCGGTCCCTGGCCGAGCGGGGCGCCGCGAGCACGGCGATCGAGGCGGACCTCGCCGACCCGGACACCCCGGCACGTGTCTTCGACGAGGCCGAACGCCGGATGGGCGTCGGCGGCGGGACGGGTACCGGCGTCGGTGTCTCCGCGCTGGTGATGTGCCACTGCGAGTCGGTCGACTCGGGCCTGCTGGACACGACCCTGGAGAGCTTCGACCGCCACTTCGCCGTGAACGCGCGCGCGACCTGGCTGCTGATCCGGGAGTTCGGACTCCGCTTCACGGCAGCCCCGGGAACCGGCCGCATCATCAGCCTCACCAGCGACCACACGGTGGGCAACCTGCCGTACGGGGCGAGCAAGGGAGCGCTGGACCGCATCACGTTGGCGGCGGCCCACGAACTCTCCCACCTCGGGGTGACGGCGAACGTCATCAACCCGGGCCCTGTGGACACCGGTTGGATGTCCGAGGAGGCCAGGGAGAACATGGTTCGCCACACACCCCTGGGCCGCCTGGGCACTCCCCAGGACACGGCCCACCTCGTCGACTTCCTTTGCTCGGAGGAGGGGCAGTGGATCAACGGACAGCTGCTGAAGAGCAACGGGGGCCTTGCGTAAGGGGTTTGCCCGTTCGGCCGACGCCTGCCGTCTGCCGCCCGCACACCCCCGGCGGGGACATCCCCCACCTCAAGTCGCGACCACTCCCCACAGAGGACCAGCCTTTGACTCCGTACTCGCTCGCGTTCTACATGGACGTCGTCACCACCGGCACCGTGCTCGGCGTGAGCCCCGCGGATTCTCCCGAGCGCGTGGTCGAGGTCCTGGGGCCGGGCTTCACCGAGGACATCCGCAACGACCACAACCTGTGCCTTGGTGGCGGCTTGGTCGAGTTCTTCTGGAACCGTGCTTCCGTCGACGACCCCTGGTCGGGCTACCACCTCACCCTGCAGGTGCGCCGACTCGCGTACCGGAACCGCACCCACGTCCCCGACGTGCTGCGCACCCGGTACGGGCGGTTCACTCCCAGGCTTCGGTTCGAAAAGCTGCGGCGTCTACTGGCGCGGCGTGGCGTGACCCTGGTGGAGATCCCGGAAATCGTGTCGTCCGGTCCGTATTTCCGTACGTTCTGGCAGCCCGAGTCCCTTGTGGCCGTCACCGTCATAGGCACCTACGGCGAGTACGAGACGCCGGAGAACCTGCGGGTCGGCGACGTGTACAGCATCCACGGCCCGATCACCGCCAAGGATGTCGAGCGGCGGAGGGCAAGGCCGGGCGGCGCATGGCCGGACGGGGTCGTCGCGTAGACCCGAGTCGGCTACAGGGGGAGCGGGGAGAGCAGGGAGATCAGTCCTGCGTCTGTCGGCCGGAATCCGCAGGCCTCGAAGTAGAAGGGCCGCAGGTGCTCCTCGAAGTCCACGTGCAGCCACTCGCACCCGGCGGTACGGGCGTGCCGCGCGGCGGTGGCGATGAGGGAGGCGCCGATCCCCTGGGACCGGCAGCGCTGAGCCACGACCGTGTCCAGGACGAAGGCGTGAGCTCCGCCGTCCCAGGCGACGTTGACGAATCCGACGAGGGAGTCACCGTCCCAGGCGCAGACCCAGCCGAGGCTGTGACGTTCCAGCCGTCCGCGCCAGTCGATGACCGCCGGCCGACCGCCGAAGCCCTCGGCGTGCAGCGCGTCGAGGGAGGCGTTGTCGAAGTCGGCGCGCCATTCGTAGGTCGTCGTCACGCGGTCTCGCCTTCATGATTCCTTTGAGCAGCAACTACAGGGCGAAAAGGCCACATTCAGGTCGCTCTTCTATCTCCCTGTTCGGCCTCCTCTATTCAACTGCGACTTCTCCGGTTGCGGGGTTGGCGCATACGGTGACGTCCGATTCCTCGCCCGCCGCCAGGCCCGTCTCGCAGAGTTGGCCACCTTTCTCGCGCAGGTCGAGAGAGAAACGGGTGGCCTTGCCTTCCTGCTTGAGGCCGTGGATGCGTTCGTCGATGTAGCCGAGGCTGTTCAGGGTCTTACGGACCTTGGCGGGAGTGGGATCCGAGACTGCCTGCAGCGCCTGGATGATGCGCTGTTCATGCTGCACGCTCGCGCACCAATCGCGGTCGTTCAACTCCGTCTCAGGCCCTGTCGGGGCGCCGGGCTCGATCGGGTCGGTCGGAGGAGTCTCCCCCGGGGCGAGACTCCGCGCTGCCGGAACGCTGGTCGGTTGCAGGCCAGTTGGGGCGGAAGCGGCCTCGTCGGTCGAAGGACACGGCTGCGCGACCTCGTCGAGCATCGCCGTGAACGCCGCCTGCCCGGGGGCCGAGGGTGTGGCACTCACCTGGGCGCCGACGACCCTGCCCGGCTCCCCCTGCGACCCACTGGCACCTACCGGCTTCACGCTTCCGCAGCCGGTAAGCGCCAGGGCGGTGAGGGCGGCGGTTGTGATGGCGCGTCGGGGGCGGGTAAATACCCTGATGGGGGCCGGACTTCGAGTCATGCACGCATTCTTGGTCCGACATCTCCGCCTCGCATGAGTACGGGTGCTCATATGCGTTGTGAGCAGTAGACAGGGGGTTGAGTCGAGCCGTTCGCTCGGATCGGGCCCTGATCAGAGCCCGGTGTCAGAGCCTCCCGATAGCGTGCCAGGAATCAGATCCGACTCCTCTTCGGGAGAACTACCGTGGACATCCTGCTCATCGCCGGCTTGTGGCTCGACGGATCCGCCTGGGACGACGTCGTGCCCGAACTCACCGCGCTCGGCCACCATCCCGTGCCGCTCACTCTCCCGGGCCAGGGCGACAACGGCGCCTCGGCGACGCTTGACGACCAGTTGAAGGCAGTGCTTGCCGCGGTTGACGCGGTGCCCGGAAAGCCGCTGGTGGTAGGGCACTCCGCAGCATCGACCCTGGCCTGGCTGGCCGCCGACGCGCGACCGGAGAAGGTGGCCAAGGTCGCTCTGGTCGGCGGCTTCCCCGCCGCTGACGGGCAGGCCTACGCCGACTACTTCGCGATGGAGGACGGCGCCATGCCTTTCCCGGGCTGGGCTCCGTTCGAGGGCGCGGACGCCGCCGACCTGGACCAACAGGCCCGCGACCGCTTCGCGTCCGCCGCGGTTGCTGTCCCCGAGGCGGTCGCCAGGGGAGTCGTACGCCTGACCGACGAGCGCCGCTTCGACGTCCCCGTTGTGGTCGTCTGCCCCGAGTTCACCCCCGCTCAGGCCGAGGAGTTGGTCACCGCCGGTGACATTCCTGAACTCGCCCGCGCTACCCACCTTGAGTACGTGGACCTCGACTCGGGCCACTGGCCGATGGCCACCCGCCCCCGCGAACTCGCCCGCGTCCTGGCGGAGGCCGCCAACTCCTAGCGGTGCCGGGCCTTTCGGGAAAATCCCGCCGCCTTGTCTGGGCCCTCGGCGTGAAGCTGGTCTTCGCCCGGTGCGGCACCGAGCACAGCTCCGGACGTGCTGTTGCGTGGTTGAGCGCATTGCCCACCCGCACCATTCCGCTATGCCTGGCTAGACGAGGAAACCGGCGCCGACGTGGTGCTGTGGACCGCCGCCGACGACACCGCACGGGTCATCCGGGCCGCGCCGGACATCGAAGAGCCGGCCCACGAGGTGAGCGTGGCGGTCTGGAATCTCGAACCGGACGACGAGGAATCGCCGGATACGAAGCCGTGGAAACACCTGTAGAGGTTCCGGGTTTCCGTGGAGAGGGAACCGCCCGTGCTCCAGCGGAGTGCTCGGCGTCGAGTTCGCGCAGCTTCTCCGGCGCCGCACCCCGCCCATCTTCCGTCACAGCCCGGGAACTCACGGCCACGTCCGGTCGAGGCCGTTTGTCCGTACGGCGTAAGCGGCGGGACCACCCTTCTCCACGGCTCGGTGGATCGCGTTGCGATGCGAGTCGAGCCGTTCCACCATCTCCAAGGTGCGGAGTTGCTGGTTGTCGAGGTAGAAGAGGACGGCGGATCGTTCGAGGACGGGCCGGATCTCCAGGTCCCGAGTCCTGATACGGCCGTCTTTCGACAGCGGAATCCATGACCTGTCGAGTCCGTACGAGATCCACTGCTCGTCGGGGATGTCCTGCGCGTCCGCCGGGAAGACATCGACGATGCGGTGCACTGCCCAGCCGCGGTCTCTCAACTCCTCCGCGACTCGGCGTCCCAGATTCCGGTCGAGGAAGAACTCAGGCGGCAAGGCGCACCACTGCGTGGCAGAGCTCGTCCACCTGCTCGGGCGTCATGTCGTACTCGTAGGCGATGTCCTCGACGCTCTCACCGGCCTCCCAGAGGTCGGTAACGGCCTTGACCGTGACGCGGTTGGCGGCGATGACCGGCAGCCCGTGGCCGAATCGGGGGTCGATCACGACGGGTGTCGACTTCCCGTACTGCTTCAGTCGCAGACTCGTCGGGTAGTCGTCTTCCCCTTCCCAGGTCAGGTAACGGAGATAGCCGGCCACCACCTCGTGAATGGGGGCCTGACCGTCCCGGGCCCGCCTTAGATCCCCGAAGCCGTGTTCGACGAAGATATCCACGCCGTCCGTCGCGATTCGCTTCGAGACCAGACCGTAGGGCGTGTCGAACGCCTGCCGTACGGCTACTGCGGCCTCTCGGATCTCGCTCATCCGCAACCCGAGTGAGCGCAGGGAACGCAGTACATGGGCTTCCGCCACGGCGATGAACGGGACCGAGGGCTGCCCGTTACGGACCGGCTCGACGCGGTGGACGAGTGGTGCGCCCGCTGCCGTTCCCTTGAGCCAGCTGGTGAGTGTGGACAGCGGGACTTCCAGATGGGAGGCCGTCTCCGTGGGTGTCAGGAGCCCGTCGCTGAACCGGTCGACCATGACCATCCTCCCTTCGATCAGAGATCTCGCATGTTTGCATACCCAGTCCGCGTGGGTTGCGCCACGACCGCGCAAGTCCGTCATTTTCCGGGCTCTGACGTTGATTCGATGGCCCATCAAGCCGCCGTCTCCATCAAGGCCCCCCTGCACTCGCGGCAGCGGGAGGGGCCCGTCGTCCGGAACGCCCGTTCGCAGCCGTCGCAGGTCTGCCAGGGGAGGGTGAGGGGCTGGGGAGTGCCAGGCGTCGGGGCCCTCGTGGGCGTCGGGAGTGGCGCTTCACGCAGGCGGAACGCCAGTACGCGGGCCGGGCGGGCCCGGAAGTGGTCGGGGAGGTCGGTGGTCAGGGCCCCGGTGATCTCCTCGGGCCGGAGACCTCGCCCGAGCCATTCGGCGACCGCCGGGGCCAACTCGGCGACCTCGCTGCGGGACAGGATCAACCTGCGGTCGACGATACGGAGCGAGGCGAGGATGACGACGGCCTGGGGGTCGGCTTCGTCGAGGCCGAGCGGGGGAGGGGGTGCGGCGGCAACAGGGGTGTGGGGGAGGGGAGTTGCTGCCGCCTGCGCTACCTGCGCTACCTGCGCTACCTGCGCTACCTGCGCCACCTGCGCCACCTGCGTCTCCGGTGCGGCAGCTTCAGTAGTGGGCGCTGATGCCCGCCGGGCGTTCTCGACGGGCTCGGACCTCCTCGGCCGGGTGGGCTGCGGCGGAGGAGAGGTCGGCCGGTCGGAGGCGGCGCGTGGTACGTCGTAGAAGAAGGTCTGCGTACGGACCTGGCCGTCGGCTCCGCGCACTCGGCGCCGTTCCAGATAGCCCGCCGCCTCCAACTCCCGTAGCGCGCGCGAGATCAGGATCTCGCCCTCGGCGAAGTGGGCGCAGAGGGCGGCGATGCTGATGCGGGCGCCGTCGGGCACGGAGAGGATGTAGGCCGCGACGCCGATGGTGACCGCGCTGCCGCGTCGCTGGGCGAGGGCGTTGGAGATCACGGTGAAGGCGCCGGTGAGGCGGGTGCGTACGTGGATCACACCGGAGGTGTGTGCTGCCGTCGTTGTACCGGTGTTGACGCGGGAGGGCGCGTTAGACTGCGTTTCAGCCATGGGGAAGTCGTTCTCTTCCTGAACGGTCAGGCCCTCGTACAGGATTGCAGTCCTGGCGGGGGCCGTCGTTTTTGTGGGTTGTTTCCGGGAACGTAACTCTCCGCAGCCACTCACCGCAACCGAGTCACTCCTGAGAGTGAATGAATCATGTTTCGCCGGGGTCCGCAGGGGACAACGGGCGGGAGGAGGGAGGCGGTTGGTTCTTTACCCAAGTTCTTTAAGGGGGTTGGGTCGTGGCCAACCGCATCCCGGCGCACGAGTACCCGGCGCGACCTCAGTAGCGGTGGTTGGGCCAGTACGGGTCCTCCCAGCGGGCGGGACCGGTGAGACCCATCAGCCGTACCCGGTGCAGGAGTTCCACGGTCGCCGCGTCCTGGGAACGCAGCCGTGCGGGGACATGGCGGACCAACCAGGCCGCGAGTTCGGTGCGCATCTCGTCCGCGTTGTCGTCCTCCCACCACCAATTTTTCCAGGGAAGCTCGTCTCCCAGCAGCCCGTACTCCCACTGAGTAGCCGCTTCCGCCAAGTGCCGGTCGGCCACCGGGTGATCGAGTGCCTCCCATACCGTGAGCCACGGGCCGATGACGCCGGACGCCTCGGCGCACACAGCCAGCAGCTCGTACACGGGGGCGACGGGATCCGGGTCGGTGAGACTGTGCGCCCACCAGGCGTGCAGGAACTCCCACACCACCGCACTCTGGCGCACGGGCCACCGGTGCCAGTCGCCCATGCCGAACGAACGCCCCACCTCTTCCATGAGGTAAGGCTCCACGAGGCCGCCTACCAGCGCTCTGGCGAACTGGGGCAGGACGCGGCGCAGCACCGCGCCGTGGTCCTTCCAGTCGAAGGCATGCCAGGTGCGGTAGAGCAGATCCGGGTCGAGTTCCACGTCCGGGACCTTCAGCAGCGCGAGTTCTTCCTCGCTGCCCCAGTGACAGTCGCACTGGACCTCGTCGGCGCGGGCGGTCGCACCGCGAAAGGTGACGGCCAGGTTGTCCAGGGCACGGTCGAGCCGGAGTTGGGTGAGAGTGACATCCGGCGTGGGAGTGTCGTCGAGGTTCGTCGTTGCCGGGTTCATCGTTTTCGGCACACCCTCAGGGGACTCCAGGTGGCTTCCGCCAGCCGAAGATTGCGATCCTAGTCGCTGCCTACCGTTCCTAGAGACTGAGCGGGAGTGAGTCCTGTTGCCAGGTCTCGTGCTCGGCCGAACGCCCCGGACGGTGTTGGGCGTTCTGGTTGCCCGCGTTCGCTCCGCGTCAGGGCGGCACGGATCGTGTCCGTGGTCCGGGGATGCGGGGGCGGGTTCCCTCACGCCCAGGGGCAACCGGTCTGGCCTGGACGGTCCGATGCCCATGCTCATCACTCCGGTGAGCATGGGGCGGTGTCGTCCGTCGCCGGATCGGGTGTCCCTGGGCGCGCCTTCCGATCGCCACGGCAGCAGCGTCATGGCGAGTCGTCTAACGGGTGGTGCTGGTGAGCGGTTTCTGCCAGTGCTGCGCGCCCCACTTCGAGGTGTAGGCCGGATCGACAGCGATGACCGTGATACCGGTGGCGTCGGCCATCGAAGACAAGCGGGCGCGGAGTTTGCCGGTGGGCATGCCGGAGATCAGTCGGCGGAAGCCTTTCCTGCGGCCGTGTTTCTCCCGGGTCTTCTCCGTGGCAAAGTCCAGATCCTCGACGGCGATCGCCTTCACGCCGCAGGTTCGGGCCCAGTGCAGGAGGCGGGTCAGGGCGTGGCGGACCTGCGCGTCACGATGCTCGGCGGTGCCGGAAAGGTCGTAGATGAAGCGGCGTGGGGCGCCGGTCGGGTTGCCGTCGGTGTCCAGGCGCCAGGCGGCCAGGTGATCGGCGTTCATGTCGACACCGATCACGCCGTGGGCGAGGGCTGCCTCGATGGGGATGGTGGGGGTTGGTGCGATCTGCCAGGACGCGGTCACATACCAGCGCTCCCGGCCCGTGTCGTAGTGGATGCGGTAGGCGATGGCCCGGTTGGCCACGACACGATCCGCCCACTCCCCGCCCCGGTGCGCGAATGTCACCTTGCAGGCCAGGACATACCGGCCGTGCGGGCCATTCGCCAAGTACCCCAGCGGTGCGGGGAGTTTGATGCTGACCTCGCCGTGGGGGCTGACGCGGATCGTCTCGTTGCCGTAGCGCTTGCCGGACTCCCCGTCGGCCTGGCAGAACCAGCGCTCCGCCTCCCACCGCCCACGCCACGCGGACTCCGTGAGCTGCGCGGCCTCCAGGTTGTGCCGGGTGCGTGCCAGCCGTTTGCCGCCCCGCACGACGTGCACGATCCCCGCCTCACGGTCCGCCCGCCCGGCGGCCAGCCGGTCCTCCAGTACCCGCAGCCGCCGTGACTTCGCATGCCATTCCCGCGCGGACCGGTAGCCCCCGGGCACCTTCTTCGTCCCTTTCTGCCCGACCGGCAGTGCCAGCCGGGCCTCGATGATTCGGATGCCGGCTTCCAGGTTGTGGAGGTGCGCCAGCCGGCAGCGGCTGGCCAGTGCCCACTGGCCGTGTGTGGCCTTGGCGATCGACCCCGCCCAGCGCGACGACGAGGCGGGTGTCAGCTCCCGCTTCCGCACCGCCCACGTATTGCCGGAGTGCTCCAGGCCGTCCCGGCAGCGTGCCTTGAGGTCCTTCGAGGCCAGCGAACCCAGATGCGCGCCGACCAGCCGCAGCACCTTCTCATCGCCGGGCGTCAGTTGCTTGAGGCGGGTCCGGACGGCCACACCGCTGGGACCGGACGCGACGAAGGGCGCCGCGATCGGGCGTAGCTCAGCCATGTTCGGCTGCCTGAAGCGCTTTATGGGCACGGTTCTTCGCCGACCTGCGCCCGTACAAGCGGGCGCAGAACGAGGTCAGCACCTCCACCATGTCCCGGACCAGGTCGTCTTCGACCTCACGGCCATCCAGCACGACGAGGCGGCGCCCGGACGCTTCCAAAGCCGCCTCGACCAGCTCTGTATTCATCCGGCCAAGCCGGTCCCGGTGCTCCACCACGACCGTGGTCACCTCGGGATCGGCCAGCAGACGCCGGGCCTTTGCACGCGCCCCGTTCATCCCCGAACCAGTCTCGGCCTCAACCCTCACGACACGGTGGCCGGCCCCAGCCGCCCACGCGGACAGCCGGGCGACCTGGCGTTCCAGATCCGCCTTCTGATCCCGGGAAGAGACCCGGGCATACAGCCCCACCCCGCCGACAACCTCAGGCGCCGCGGCGGCCTCGACGTTCACCAGAATCACCCGCGGGCCGACCCGCTGCGCGGGTACCGGCAAAGTGCCCTCGCGAAACCAGCGATACGCGGTCTGCGGATGCACACCCTGCAACCTCGCCCACTCCGTCAGCTTCACACCCGCACAACGATGCTCACCCAATCGAAGTTTCGCTCACGCAAACAACCTTGAAGGCGAACAGTTGACTACCCCCAGCCCGCCAGCGAGATAAGCGGCCCGCCGTCGAGATACCGACGCAAGGCGCCCGCGCTGGAACGCACGAACTCCCCCGGGGCCTGCGGGAGTTCGGCGACGTCGAACCAGCGGACCTGGGCGTGCTTGTCGGGTTCGCGGTTCTCGGGCTCGCCGGTCCAGTCGTGGGTCGCGAACACGACGGTGAGGAAACCGTTCGGCGCCTGCACACCCTGCGAACCGTGGACGATGTGCACGGCTTCCAGTGCCTCCGGCCGCACCGTGAGCCCGGTCTCCTCGTACAACTCACGTACGGCTGTATCGGTGATGGGCTCGCCCGGTTCGCTCTTGCCGAGCGGGAGATCCCACATGCCCTGCCCGAACTTGGCGCGCGGGCCACGCTGGAGGAGGACGACACGGTCGGCGGCCTTGTCGTGGACGATCACGGCGGCTACCAGCACGGTCATGGAGCCGAAGGCGGGCGCGAGGGTTGCGCGGTGGTCTGTCATGGTGGCCCGGACCCTATGCGGTGGCACTGACATAGGCTGCTCTGACGTACTCTGACCTGGCCTTTTCCGTGTACGGCCGCCGTCGTCGGTGACCCACGCCCGTACGCTACAGGGCGGCCGTGAGCGTCCGGCGGTGGTCCACCAGCCAGGTCTGTATGCGGTCCCAGCGTTCCCATCCACCGCGCTCGGCCAGCGCCTGGAGACAGACGGGGTCTCCGTCGGCCACGCGGCGGGCGACGAAGGCCCGGCAGACCTCCGTGGCCTGCTCGATGACGCCCGGCAACTCGGCGCGGTCCCCCGCCGAGAGGCCGTAGCTGTCGGCGAGAACCCGCAGCCGTGCGGCCGCGTCCAGCCCGGGGGGATGGAGAGCGGCCGCGGACTCTGGATCAAGCATGGGCACCCAATAGCGGGCGGTCATGGCGATGTCCCAGAGGGCACGGCCCGGGGCCGCCCAGTCGAAGTCGATCAGTGCCGCGGCACGACCGTCGCGAAAGACGACGTTCTCCGGGCACACGTCGTTGTGGCACAACATCGTTCCCCCCTCCGGGTCGGCGAGGTCCGGGGGCCACTCGGCACGGGTGTCGATCCCGACGGCTGCGCTGGTCTCGTGCAGACGCCGCAGCAGGCGTCCCACCGATTCGAGGGCGGAACTCGTCATCGCCCGGTCCGGGAACGGCGGCAGAGCCACCTCACCGGGGATGAAAGTCAGCTGCTCACGGCCATCCGCGGTGAGACCGACAGGGGTCGGCGCCGCGTCGAAGCCGTGCTCCTTAAGGGCAAGGAGATAGGCATGCAGGGCGCGTGCGTTGCGCGGTGCCGGTCGCTCCACCGACTCCCCTCGGCGGAAGACCGCCCCCGCGTTCGCCATGCCGCCGACCAGCGCCTCGCCTTCAGCCGTCATGAGGATCACGCTATCGCCGGACCGACCCCGCGCGGGCCGGACCGCACACGACGCGGATCAGCGGCAGCATGGATCAGTGGCAGCGTGGATCAGTGCAAGACGGAACGCGCGACGCGGAATCCCACGTCGTCGACCTCGAAAGTCGGGTGGCTGCGGCGCCGCGCGGAGGCCCGGCAACTCCAGTGCTCATCGAACCAGCCGCCGCCACGGAGCACCCGGTAGGCGCCATAGACCTCGGCGTCGTAGACGTCCCAGCACCAGTCCCAGACGTTGCCGAGCATGTCGTGAAGCCCCCACGAGTTGGGGCGTCTGCCGCCCACCTCGTGGATGCGCTCGTGCGAGTTTCCGCGGTACCAGCCGATCTCGTCGAGCTCCCCGTAGCGCGGTCCGGTCGTCCCGGCACGGCAGGCGTGCTCCCACTCGGCTTCGGTCGGCAGTCGGTACCCGTCGGCGGACGCGTCCCACTCGATTTCTTCGGCCTCGGCACGGAAGTGGTACGCGGGCGTGAGGCCGGCGCACTGGGACAGGGCGTTGCAGAACCGCGCCGCGTCCCACCATGAGACGCACTCGACGGGCAACCGGTCCCCGGGGGTGGCGCTCGGCCGCCGGCCTGTGATCTCTGCGTACAACGCCTGGGTGACCGGGGACGCCGCGAGCTGGTAGGGGGCGAGTTCGACCGACCAACTGCGCTGTGTCCGCCGGTCCGACAGCGTCACCTGCCCCGGCGGGATGGCGACCATCTCGTTCCCCGTCATCAGGTCCATGATCAGGAGACTTTAACGAGACCTGTCAGTGCGAAACGACAGAGCCCCCAAGGAGAGCGCCGTCTGGCCGGTCGGGCCGACCCCCGCCCCTCCGTGCGCGGCGTGCCAGCGGCCGTTCCACGAGTGCGTACGACGCCAGAGCCGCCGCGACCGTCGCCACCATGCCCATCGGCAGCAACTGGTCGTCCGGTACGCCCAGGTCGGAGAGGAGGCGGATGGCGGGGTAGTGCCACAGGTACATCCCGTAGCTGAGGTTGCGGCCGACCCAGGCCAGGGCGCCGATCGAGAGGAGGCGGGAGGGCCAGGACCCAGGGAGCAGGTCCAGGGTCGCCACCACCGTGGCCGTCAGGACCGCGGCGAAACTGAAGCCGACCGTGTACCAGACGGGGTTCCACGCGCTCGCCTCGGCGATCGGGATCTGCCAGGCGACCAGGCCCAGCAGCGCGAGCGCGGGCCAGCACAGGTGGCCCGACCAGCGGCGGAGCAGCTCCAGGCGGGGGTCGTCGGCTCGTAGGCGGGCCAGGACGACGGCCAGGAGGGCGCCGATCAGGAGCTGGTCGGCGCGGGTGTCGGGGCCGTTGTAGATGCGGTGCGCCGCCGAGGGGTCCCAGAGGGCGAGGCGCCAGAGCAGCGGCACGACGCACAGGGCCCCGACCCAGGCCAGTACCTTCCGGGCCGTGGTACGCCGTAGAAGCAGGAGGAACAGGAGCGGCCAGGCCAGGTAGAACTGCTCCTCCACCCCCAGGGACCAGGTGTGGCTGAGGGGCGAGGTGAGGTCCGAGTACGGACCGGCCTCACCCGCCCGTACGAGGTTGACGACCGACACCGCCGCCAGCACCGCCGCCGTCCACGCCCCGTCGAACAGCGGCAGCGGCAACGCCAGGGAGAGAAGCGCGGTGACCGCGCACATCGTCAGCATGGCCGGGCCCAGCCGCACCCACCGGCGCTTGTAGAACGACCGCAGGCCGATGCCGCCCGTGCGGGCGTACTCGGCGATCAGCAGCCGGGTGATGACGAAACCGCTGAGCGTGAAGAAGACGTCCACGCCGACCGAGCCGCCGGGTACCAGATCCGGCTTCACGTGGTAGACGATCACCAGTACGACAGCGACCGTCCGCAGTCCGTCCAGCCCTGCCACCCGCCCGCCACCGCGCAGGGCCGACGGAAAACCCCGCCCGCCACCGGATCTGGGCCGCGCGTCCGTCGTCGGCGCGCCGCCCAGGATCCGCGGGCTCTCCTCCGCGACCTCGACTGTCGCGCCTGCCGAGGGCGTCGCGTCTACGGCGTCTGCCGTGCTCCGGTTGGTGGGGGTGCTCATAACGACCGCGCCTGCCCCGCATCGGCGGAGTCACACAAGGTGTAACGGTTCCCACAGGTTCAGCAGGGCTTTCCGGACGCGGCGCCTCCACCCGGACTCACCCCGTCGTCTCTCCCCGTCCGCTCAACCCTGGGGGTCTCGCGCCGGTCTACTCTGACGCCGCGGACAGCGGAAAGCAGACAGCGGTCGTGCGTGTGAGCGGAGACGAAAACAGGATGAACAGCCGTACGGGAGCCCCTCGCAGAGTCGGCGGCAGCCGCAACAGGCAGCCGGGGCGACGCGGCACGCGGATACACCGGACGCGTACGACCGTACGCACCACCGGTGTCCCCCTGAACACGCCGGTCAGCGCCGACAACCGCGGCGCCGCGCCCCTCCTCTCGGGCACCGCCCGGCGCATCGCCGCCGTGAGCGCGCTGTTGCTGCTGCTCAGCGGCGTGATCACGGTGGGCGTGTGGTTCTGCATCACGTTCCAGACCGTCGTCACGCCCGTGCTGCTCGCGCTGCTTCTCTCGGCCCTGCTCGGCCCGTTCTACCGGCGGCTGGTCAGGATGAAGTTCAACAAGTCCCTCGCCGCCGGGCTGACCTGCGCCGCCGTGATCCTCGTCATGGGCGGGGCCGCGTACATCGTGGTCAACGCTCTGATCGACACCGGTGACCAGATCGTCACCTCCGTGCAGCACGCGGCGAAGGACCTCAGCGAGCGCTTCGACGTGGTCGGCAACTCCCTGGACGAGCTGGCCACCAACGCCAAGGAACTCTTCTCCAAGTTCGGCGGCACCGCCGTATCCGGTGTGCTGAGCGGCGTCAGTCTGCTCACCGAGATGATCGCCACCGCGACGCTCGCGATCCTGCTCCTCTTCTTCTTCCTCCGCGACTCCGACCGGGCCGTCGCCTCGCTGCACTCGCTGGCGCCCCGCGGCTCCGGCGCGACCCTGGAGGTCATGGCCCGCCGCGCCTTCCAGGCGATCGAGGGCTTCATGCTGGGTACGACGATCGTCGCGTTCATCGACGCCGTGTGCATCACCGTCGGTCTGCTGATCCTCCAGGTGCCGGGCGCCGTCGGCCTCGGGGCGCTGGTGTTCATAGGGGCGTACATCCCGTACCTGGGCGCGTTCCTCTCGGGCGCGGTGGCGGTCCTGGTCTCGTTCGCGGACGGCGGGCTCACCACCGCGCTGTGGGTCCTCGGCGTGGTCGCCCTCGTCCAGCTTCTGGAGGGCAACGTGTTCCAGCCGATGATCCAGAGCCGTACGCTCCAGATGCACCCGGCGGTGATCCTGGTCGCCCTCACCGCCGGCGCCTCCCTCGCCGGCATCCTCGGCATGCTCCTCTCCGTACCGCTGACGGCGGCGGCCTTCGGCGTGCTCTCGGAACTCCGGGGGCGGTACGAGGAGGGGGCGGACCGGAGTACGGAGACGGCGAGCTGACCGGACGACTTCGTGAGGGA
>NZ_AEJB01000622.1 GCF_000331005.1 Streptomyces turgidiscabies Car8 | reverse complement strand
CTCCTGGCGGCAGCGGTCGCCGGGGCGCGGCACCGGATCTGATGGAGCTGCTGCCCCAATGGCTCGCTGCGGCGAACACACATGGCTACGCGGCCCCTCCCCAGACGCTGCCCGCACTGCTCGACGCAGCCAGGGGGCGTACGGATCTGCGCCCGGCGGCGTTGGCGTTCGCGGGTCCGCGCGCGCTGTGGCTCGCCCGGCTGAACACGGACTGGCGGTTCGCCCTGCGCTCGACCCCGGGCGGGGGCACGGCCCTGCCCGGGGTCGAGGAGTCGGACCGGATCCGGCGACTGTGGCAGGAGGGCCTGTTCGCCGAACGCGTCTCCCTCCTCGCGGCGATTCGCGCACGAGAGCCCGCCGCCGCACGGGAGTTGCTGGAGACCACCTGGTCGACGGAGCGCGCCGAGGACCGGCTGATGTTCCTCGACTCGCTCCGCATGGGACTGCACGCCGAGGACGAGCCCTTCCTGGAGCGCGCGTTGGCCGACCGCAGCCGCAACGTCCGCGCGACAGCGGCCGAGTTGCTGTCCGCCCTCCCTGATTCGGCGCTCGCCGCCCGGATGGCGGTCCGGGCGGGTGCGTGTGTCGCGCTCGACCACACGAACAGCGCGGACAGCGCGGACAGCGCGGACAGCGGCGGTGACGACACGAGAGGCGGGCCCGCGCTCGTCGTCGAGGCACCGCACGAGTGCGACGCGGGAATGGAGCGCGACGGTGTCGTGGCCAAGGCCCCGGCCGGTCGGGGCGAACGGTCGTGGTGGCTCGGCCAGTTGGTGGAGGCAACCCCGCTCGGCTCCTGGTCGGCGCGGCTCGGCGGACGTACGCCGGAGGAGATCGTGGCGCTGCCGGTGACCGACGACTGGCAGGGTGAGCTGCACGCCGCGTGGTGCCGGGCGGCGGTGCGGCAGCGGGACGCCGACTGGTCCCGGGCGCTGCTCGGCAGGCCCTCGACACCCGAGGCGGGCGGGCCCGGAGCGGTGTCCCTGGCGGAACGGGCCAAGCTGCTCGCCACGCTGGACTCCGCCGAACGGGCCGAGTGGGTCGCGGGGTTCATCGCGACGCACGGGCTGTCCGAGGCCTTCCAACTGCTCGGGGTGTGCGCGGTGCCGTGGGCTCCGTCGCTCGGGCGGGCAGTGGTCGACGCGCTCAATATCGCGCGGGACGCGGGAAGTTACCCATGGAGCTTCAGCGGAGTGATGGGGCTGGCGGAACGCTGCCTGGACCCCTCCGAGGCCGGCCGCCTCGACGGCCTGCTGGCGATCCCGGACGAAGGGGAGGACGCGTCACCGGGCGCGGGAAGCTACTGGGCGGAGGCATTCCAGCGCCTGGTGGGCACACTGCGCCTCCGCGCGGCGATGGCGGAGGAACTGGCGACGGGCGGGGCGGTGGGCGAAGCGTGACCCGCGACCGAGAGCAACCCGCACCCCGGCCCTACGCTCCCGCCGACTCCCGTACGTTCGCCCGTAGCCACTCCACGACCGATGCGCTGGTCGCCTCCGGCGTGAAGATCTCCGCGATTCCCTTCTCCTTCAGCGCGGCGATGTCCGCCTCGGGGATGCTCCCGCCGCCGAAGACCCTGATGTCGGCCGCGTCGTGCTTGCGCAGAAGGTCGATCACGGCCGGGAGGAGGGTGTTGTGGGCGCCGGAGAGGACGGAGAGCCCGATCGCGTCGGCGTCCTCCTGGATCGCGGTGCCGACGATGTGCTCGGGCGTCTGGTGGAGGCCCGTGTAGATGACCTCCATACCGGCGTCACGCAGCGCCCGCGCGAGCACCTCGTCCCCGCGGTCGTCGCCGTCGGGCCCCGGCTTCGCCACCACCACGCGGATCGGACCGGCTGCCGCACCCATCGCTGCCTCCCTGAAGTGACCGAACGTCAGGTCAAGCATCCCCCAACCGGCAGTTTCACGACCGGTGCCGAGGGGGAAATCACACGGTGGGACACGTTCGCCGCGCACCGGTGGGACCGGCGCAAGGGGAGCCGCATCGAGGTCGTCGCACCACCGCGTCGCGAGCCACGCGCCGGGGCGGGCAAGGCGGGGCGGTGTGTCGGAGATGGCAACGAAGGGCAGCAGGGCACGACAGCGGGGAGCTTCGTCGCCGTACGGCAAGGAGCTTCAGCACCCCCTTGGCGTCCCACCCGCCGCACGCCCCACTCGCGCACCACCGCCGACGCCACCACCACCGGCCGTCCTCGTCGCGACCCCCACTTAGGGCACACGGGGGCCGGAGAAGTCCTCCGCGTGCCGACAGGAGGTCGGCCATGAAGGTCACATGGGCAGCACTGCCCCTGCTTCCGCTCTGCCAGCGCGTTCTGCCGAGCAGACTGACGGGTCTCTCCGCCGCCCTCCTCAAAGCGACGGCCCTGGAGCTGGCGATCCTGGCGGGACACCTGCTCCTCTATCCGTCGGGCATCGCCCAGGAACGCCGGGCCGCGGCCATCCCGGACCCCGTCGAGCTCCCCGAAACCGTCACCGCGCACCTGCCGGCGGAGCCGAAACCCCCGGTCGTCCTCCTCCACGGTTTCATCGACAACCGCTCCGTCTTCGTCCTGCTGCGCCGGTCCCTGGCCCAGCACGGCCGCCAGCAGATCGAGTCGCTCAACTACTCACCGCTGACCTGCGACATCCGCACCGCGGCGGAGCTGCTCGGTCGGCACATAGAGGAGACATGCCGGCGCACGGGCCAGCCACGGGTGGACATCGTCGGGCACAGCCTGGGCGGCCTGATCGCGCGCTACTACGTGCAGCGCCTCGGCGGTGATCTCCGCGTCCGTACGCTCGTCACCCTCGGGACCCCGCACTCCGGCACCCGCGTCGTTCCGCTGGCGGACGCGCATCCGATCGTCCGGCAGATGCGTCCCGGTTCGGATGTCATCGAGGAGCTGCGCCTGCCCGCACCCGACTGCCGTACGCGCTTCGTCAGCTTCTGGAGCGATCTGGACCACCTGATGGACCCGCCGGAGACGGCCTGCGTCGACCACCCGGACCTGTCCGCGCAGAACGTGCAGGTCACCGGCGTAGGTCACCTCGCCCTGCCCGTGCACCCGGCCGTCGCGACCGGGATACGGCAGGCCCTGGACCAGAGCGACGACATCCTCTCCGCCGGAGCACGGTCCGACCGGGCACGAACCGGTGGACTGACCGTGGCGTAGGACCCGCCCAAAACGCCTGCCACAGGCGGCTCATGAGCGCCGAGCGGCCCGCAAAATTCGAACAATCTTCGAACGCCAGGCCAAACCCGTGCCCGCAGTCCCCCGAAACACGGCCGATTGCCCGTTTCCCTCAGGCACGAAACCTGCAGAAGATTGTCGCGCCCGCATACCGCCGGGTACAGTCGCCGCACTGCTCTGCCAGCCCCTGTTGTCGAGGCGAAAGAGAAGTTGGTGAACGAACGTCACCCGTCGGGAGCGATGACCGCCCCGGCTCCGGCTTCCGATGCCGCGACGGCTCAGTACGCGTCGTACGGCACAGAGGAAGTCCCTTTTGGTGACTTCACCACGTACGACCCCACCTTCGCCAACGGTTTGGACGCGGACTTGGGCACGGGTACCACCACGGGAAATTTCGAAACCGACCCGCTCTTCGGCAATATGCCGGGCGGCGACACCGGTTCCTACGACAACTCCCAGTGGTCCACCGGCAGTCACCACACTTTGAACTACGACGCGTACGCGGCCCAGCACCACGCCGCCTACGACACCGGGGCGTACGACACCACCACCTGGGCGCCCGGCTACCAGCAACTCGCCGACATCCCCGCGCAGTCACCGCCCCCGGGCAGCGAGACCAACGGCTGGGGGTCCCCCCTCTGGGAGCAGGACGCCGGCAGCTGGACCCAGCCCGAGCAGACCGGCACGGCCGACCAGACCCAGCAGTGGGAATGGGGCACGCAGGTCTCCGACACCGGTGTGTACGACGCCACGCAGTGGAACTCGGACAGCGGCCCGGACAGCGCGTCCGCCCCGTCCGCCGAGTACGACCACGAGCACGAGTACGACCAGCGGGCCACCGCGATGTTCGAGCAGATCACGGACCTGGCGGACGTACCGGAGTACGACCTGCACGGGCTCGCCCACGACGAGTCGGACCTCGTCACCGACGGCGAACTCCCCGCCGAGGCCCCGCTGCTCGACGGTCAGGAAGAGCTCGCCCCGGGCATCGTGCCCGGCGCCGGCCGCGCGGCGTCCCGTACGGCGGCGCGCAACGCGGGCCGGTCCCGGCGGCGCACCCCGGCCAAACGTTCCGCTCTGCTGACCATCGCCGTCCCGTCCGCCTGTGTGATGGGGGTCGCCGGTATCGCCGCCGCCTCCGTGGGCGGGCTGAACGGTGACGAGGCGCAGAACACGACGGCGTCGGCGCCCGACGGCGTCGCCGTGAAGCCGTCCACCGCGAACAACAAGCTGGACTCCCAGCTGGAGAGCCTCTCCGCGGGCGCCGACGACTTCGCCGACCGGGCCAGCCGGACGCAGGAACGTATCGACCTCAAGGCCCAGCAACTCGCCGACAAGAAGGCAGCGGCGGCGGAGGCGGCCCGCAAGGAGCGACTGCGCCCCAAGTACGCCCTTCCGGTCGCGCAGCGCGGCCTCAGCGCCTACTTCGGCCAGGCCGGCATCAACTGGATGTCCGTGCACACCGGCATCGACTTCCCGGTCTCGTACGGCACGACGGTGATGGCCGCGACCGACGGCACCGTCCGGACCCAGTGGAACAGTGCTTACGGCAACATGCTGATCCTGACCGACAAGGACGGCACGGAGACCTGGTACTGCCACCTCTCCAGCTACCAGGTCGCGTCCGGTACGACGGTCAAGGCCGGCGAGCCCATCGCGTACTCCGGGAACTCCGGCAACTCGACCGGACCGCACCTGCACTTCGAGGTTCGGCCCGCCGGCGGCTCGGCGATCGACCCGCTCCCGTGGCTGCGCAGCCACGGCCTCGACCCGACGTAGTCACGTCCGGTTCAGGTTCCCGCACCCCTTCACCTGTGTCACCGGCGTGACCCGGGCATCTCGACGATGCCCGGGCGTCCGGTCAGAGCTTCTCCACCGGCGCGTACCGCAGCAGCAGCCGCTTCGGCTTGTCCTCGCCGAAGTCGACGGTCGCCTCGGCGTTCGAGCCGGTGCCCTTCACGCCCACCACGGTTCCCAGACCGAACTGGTCGTGCGTGACCCTGTCCCCGACGGCCAGCGCGACCACCGGCTTCTCGACTCCGCCCCGGCGCGTGGCGAAACCCGACGCGCCCGAGGCCGCGGTGCGCGAGCGCGAGGACGACAGCGAGGACGCCACCCCGGAGACCGGGCCGGAGGAGGTCGCCGAAGCCATCGCGCCCGTGCGCTTCCATTCCAGATGGGCGGCCGGGATCTCCTCCAGGAAACGCGAGGGCGGGTTGTACGACGGCTGACCCCAGGCGCTGCGCAGCGACGACCGCGTCAGATACAGGCGTTCACGCGCGCGCGTGATGCCGACGTACGCGAGCCGTCGCTCCTCCTCCAGTTCCTTGGCCTGGCCGAGAGCACGCATGTGCGGGAAGACGCCGTCCTCCATGCCGGTCAGGAACACCACGGGAAACTCAAGGCCCTTGGCGGTGTGCAGGGTCATCAGCGTGATGACGCCCGAGCCGTCGTCGTCCTCGTCGGGGATCTGGTCGGAGTCGGCGACCAGGGCGACCCGCTCCAGGAACGCGGCGAGCCCGGGCGGGGCGGCCGCCTCACCCTCGGCGGGCCCATCGGCCTCCCCCGCCTCGGCGGCCGCCCCCGACTCCTGCTCGAACTCCAGGGCCACCGCGGCGAGTTCCTGGAGGTTCTCGATCCGGGTCTCGTCCTGCGGGTCGGTCGACGCCTGCAACTCGGCGAGATAGCCCGTGCGTTCGAGGACCGCTTCGAGGACGGTCGCCGGGCCGGCGCCCGACTCCACGATCGTCCTCAGGTCCTCCATCAGCGTGTTGAACCGCTTGACGGCGTTGGTCGAGCGGGAGGCCATCCCGTACGCCTCGTCCACCCGCTTCAGCGCCTGCGGGAAGCTGATCTTCTCGCGCTGGGACAGCGCGTCGATCATCGCCTCCGCGCGGTCGCCGATGCCGCGCTTGGGCACGTTGAGGATGCGGCGCAGCGGCACCGAGTCCTCGGGGTTGGCGAGGACGCGCAGGTAGGCCAGGACGTCCCGGACCTCCTTGCGCTCGTAGAAGCGGACACCGCCGACGACCTTGTACGGCAGGCCGACGCGGATGAAGATCTCCTCGAAGACACGCGACTGGGCGTTCGTCCGGTAGAAGACGGCGACGTCACCCGCCTTCGCGTCGCCCGCGTCCGTCAGCCGGTCTATCTCCTCGGCGACGAACTGCGCCTCGTCGTGCTCAGTGTCGGCGACATAGCCGGTGATGCGCGCGCCCGCGCCCGCGTTGGTCCACAGGTTCTTGGGGCGGCGGGACTCGTTGCGCTCGATGACCGCGTTGGCGGCGCTCAGGATCGTCTGCGTGGAACGGTAGTTCTGTTCGAGCATGATCGTCGTCGCGTCCGCGTAGTCCTCCTCGAACTGGAGGATGTTGCGGATCGTCGCGCCCCGGAAGGCGTAGATCGACTGGTCGGCGTCTCCCACGACGCACAGCTCGGCGGGAGGCAGATCGTGCTCACTGGGCGGTACGTCGACCGGGTGCTCGGACGTTCCGACGAGTTCCCGTACGAGGGCGTACTGGGCGTGGTTGGTGTCCTGGTACTCGTCGACGAGGACGTGCCGGAAGCGGCGGCGGTAGTGCTCGGCGACGTCCGGGAAGGCGCGCAGCAGGTTGACCGTCGTCATGATCAGGTCGTCGAAGTCGAGCGCGTTGGCCTCACGCAGCCGCGACTGGTACATCGCGTACGCCTGGGCGAGGGTCTTCTCGAAACCGTCGCTCGCCTGGGCGGCGAAGTCCTCCTCGTCGATCAGCTCGTTCTTCAGGTTGGAGATCTTCGCGCTGAAGGACTTGGGCGGGAAGCGCTTGGGGTCCAGGTCCAGATCGCGGCAGACCAGCGCCATCAGCCGCTTGCTGTCGGCGGCGTCGTAGATCGAGAAGGATGAGGTGAAGCCGAGCCTCTTGCTCTCCCGCCGCAGAATCCGTACGCACGCGCTGTGGAAGGTCATCACCCACATCGCGTTCGCGCGCGGGCCGACGAGCTGCTCGACGCGTTCCTTCATCTCCCCGGCGGCCTTGTTGGTGAAGGTGATCGCGAGGATCTGGCCGGGATGGACACTCCGCTCGCCGAGCAGATACGCGATGCGGTGCGTGAGCACACGTGTCTTGCCGGAGCCGGCGCCCGCCACGATGAGCAGGGGGGTGTCGGCGTGCACGACGGCCGCGCGCTGGTTCTCGTTCAGCCCGTCCAGGAGCGCGGCCGGGTCCACCACGGGGCGCGGGGCGCCGTCGCGGTAGTACGCGTCCCGGTCCGGCGGCGCGTCGAACTTCCCGCCGAACAGGTCGTCCGGAACGGTCTCCGGAACATGCTCGTCCTCGGGCGGTGGCGGGGGCTCCTCCGCGTGGGCCCGAGGGCCCTGGAGGTCCGCCAGGAAGCTGTCGTCAAAGAGGCTGCTCATCGCTCTCCGAGTCTAGGCGCCCCCACTGACAACCCGCCGCCACCCCGAAAACATCCGCCGAACACAGCCGGCCCGAAGCTCCTGCCGCCACTCGACCGCCCGACCGAACTACATACAACATGCTAATTAATCTCATATCACCCTGAATCGAATTCACAGAGCGATGTTTAGGGCCGAGGTCACAAAAACGTATCGGGCATAGCGGTCATCAACCTTCACAGGAGCCACACCTGTTGGTTAGCGTGCCGTAAGGCCGCTCGATCTCCACCGGCGAACATCGCCGGGCCGCGCGGCCTCCGCCGAGTCCGATCGTGCCGCCCTGTGCGGCAGGAGCCGGGGACCCACCGAGAACTTGGGGTGAATCGGTCCGACTGCCGTCCAGGGCAAGGACCGTAGGGCAACCCTTCCGAACCACCCGCCCGAACCCGACAGCTAACCCGGTAGGCGGAACGTGGAAGGAGTCGCCTCCCTTGGCGTCGTCGCACCGCAAGTCGCGTCCTACGGGAACGCGCGTAGCAGGCATACGGACCCCGGCCTTCGCCACGGCGGCCCTGACCGCTTCCGTCGCCCTGCTGACCCAGACCGCCAACGCCGCGCCCACGGAGCCCACCACTCCCCCGGCGCCCTCGGCCGACGACAAGCCGAGCGTGGAGGAGGTCGAGGCGGAGGTCGATGACCTCTACCACAAGGCCGAGTCGGCCGCCGACGTGTACAACGCCGCCAAGGAGCGGGCCGCCAGGCAGCAGGGTCGCGTCGACACCTTGATGGACGACGTGGCCCGGCGCACCCAGAAGCTCAACGACGCGCGCGAGGAGCTGGGTTCCTTCGCCGCGGCCCAGTACCGCACGGGATCCGTCGCCCCCGACACAGCGACGTTCCTGCTCGCGGACGACCCGCAGGACTACTTCGACCAGAACCAGCTGATGGACCGTATGACCGCCCGCCAGAAGGACACGGTCGACGAGTACATCACCCAGCAGGCCGAGACGACGCGGAAGCGCCAGGAGGCCGCCGCGAGTCTCGACGCGCTCACGGAGTCCCAGGACGAGCTGCAGACGACCAAGACGGCCGTGCAGACGAAGCTGGTGGAGGCCCGCCGGCTGCTCTCCCGTCTCACCGCCGAGGAGAAGCTGCGGCTCGCGGCGATCGAACGCGAGAAGCAGGCCGACGCCCGCCGCCAGGCGGAGGAACTCGCCCGGCAGCAGCAGGCCGCGGAGCAGCAGCGTCAGCAGGACGCGGCAGCGGCGGCGCAGCAGTCGCCGGGCACCGCCTCCTCGGACACCCCCACGCCCGCGGTCCCCGACTCCTCGTACGCCGGCAAGGCGGAGAAAGCCCTCGCCTTCGCACGCGCACAGGTCGGCAAGCCGTATGTCTGGGGTGCGACAGGACCAGATTCATACGACTGTTCGAGCCTTACTCAGGCCGCCTGGCGCGCCGCCGGCGTCAGCCTTCCGCGCACCACCTACGACCAGGTGAACGCGGGCACAACCGTCCCCCTCTCCGACATCCAGCCCGGTGACCTGGTCTTCTTCTACGAAGGCATCAGCCATGTCGGCCTGTACATCGGCAACGGAATGATGATCCACGCACCGAAGCCGGGTGCGTACGTCCGCGAGGAATCGATCTTCTACGACGGTGAGTCGGCGATCCACAGCGTGGTGCGCCCGGCCTGACGCACAGCCGACGGGGGAGGTCGGTGGGTCAGGTCCAGAGCACGGCGATGAAGATGTTCGCCGTGGTGAACAGACCCACCAGGCCGAACAGACGCTTGTCCACGGTCTCGTCGTCCCGCTTCACATAGACGAGGCCGAGGATCACGATCAGCAGGGCCAGCTTCACGCCGATCTTGACGTTGTTGACCGGCTGGTCGTCGGCCTGGTTGAGGCCCACCAGGGCGACCCCCGTGACCAGCATGGTGAACGCGCCGTGCAGCATCGCCGGCACGAAGCGGGCCGTGCCCTGCCCCATCGCCTTCAGCTGGGTGAGAAACCCGCCCAGGAGGGAGGCGATGCCGATGATGTGCAGGCCGACACAGAGATGGATGAGTACGTCCATGGGCCGGAGCCTAGCCAGAGGCGCACGCGCCGTATGACACCGGGCCGGGCGTACGGGGTTCGTGAGGTGTCCGCCCGAGGTGTCCGCCAGGCGCCCTGTGGTTGAAGGCACCTCGCATATATGCACCCCATAGCACCCTGTAACCGCCACGCGCCCCGTGAATCGCCGCATCGGTCAGCCCTCTGCGCGAGTCGGCGACGCCGGAAGGGGATCACGGTCGCATGCGGTCACCCGACGGTCGGCTGAGACCAGTTCCGTACATGCCGTTACCCCACCACACCCTCAGGTTTAGCGTCCTCCACCAGGTGACCGGCTCCCCACCGCCGCCCGGGCCAGGGGCGGCAGTCGGACACCACCGCCGAGAAAGTCCGGCGGCGGACCGCTCCCCCTGTGCGAGCCGTCGCCGGACGCGCAACCGCCCTCCTGGGTCCGCTTCCCAGGCAGCCTTCCGGCGGTCGTCGTGGTGGCGGTCGTACGAAAGGACGTGACGCCCCCGTGGCCGCGCACCGCAAGCCCCGACAGCGCTCACTCAACGGCAATACGGCCCGTACCGCCGCGACGATCGCCCTCGCGGGCGCGGCGACGGCGACCGGCTTCGACGGCATCGGACACGCCGAGCCACAGCTGACATCGGCGCAGGTCGAGGCCAAGGTGACCAGGCTGTACGAGGAGGCGGAGGTCGCCACGGAGAAGTACAACGGCGCGAAGGAGAAGGCCGAACGGGCGGAGCGGCGGCTGGGCACCCTGCGGGACGAGGCGGCACGCAAGGAGGAGCGGCTCAACTCGGCGCGGGAGGCGCTGGGCTCGATGGCCGCGGCGCAGTACCGGTCCGGTGGGCTAGACCCCGCGCTGCAGCTCGCCCTCTCCGACGACCCCGACGGCTATCTGGACGGCGCCGCGTTCGCCGAACGGGCGGGCACCAGACAGGCGTCGAACGTGGCCCGCGTACGCAAGCAGCTGCGGGAGATCGAGCAGCTGCGCGGGGCCGCCCACGTCGAGCTGGCCGCCCTCAAGTCCCGCCAGGCCGAGCTGAACCGCCACAAGAAGACCGTGACGGGAAAGCTGGGCGAGGCCCGCAGGCTGCTGTCCCGCCTCACCACGGAGGAACGCGCCCGGCTCGCGACGGAGGGCGGCAGCGGTGGCTGGGGGCACGCTTCACGGTCGTCGGGGAGCGCGCGGGAGGGCCTGGGGGCAGCAGGGGCGACCGGAGCCACCGGGACCCCCGGTGCGGCCGGGGCTTCCGGAGTGGCCGAGGCACCCAACTCCCGTGCGGCGGCGGCTGTCGCCTACGCCTATCAGAAGCTCGGCAGCCCCTACGTGTGGGGCGCCACCGGGCCGGACGCCTTCGACTGCTCGGGCCTCATCCAGGCCGCGTACCGCTCTGCGGGCATCTCCCTGCCCCGCACGACCTACGCCCAGATCAACGCCGGCCAGCGGGTCTCACCGTCCGAACTCCTCCCCGGCGACCTGGTGTTCTTCTACTCGGGCATCAGCCATGTGGGCATCTACGTGGGCAACGGCCAGATGATCCACGCCCCGAACCCGTCTGCGCCGGTACGGGTGGCACCTCTGGGCGAGATGCCGCTCGCGGGCGCCACGAGGGTGGTCTGAGACAACGTCGTCCTCTGGGAGCACCCCTCTCCCCCTAGACCAGGCGCCGTGCCGTGGCCCACCTCGTCAGCTCGTGCCGGTTCGACAACTGGAGCTTCCTGAGCACCGCCGACACATGCGACTCCACCGTCTTCACGGAGATGAAGAGCTGCTTGGCGATCTCCTTGTACGCATAGCCCCTGGCGATCAGCCGCAGTACCTCACGCTCGCGCTGGGTAAGGCGGTCGAGGTCCTCGTCCACCGGCGGGGCGTCCGTGGAGGCGAACGCGTCCAGGACGAACCCGGCGAGGCGCGGCGAGAACACCGCGTCGCCGTCCTGGACGCGGAAGACGGAGTCGACGAGGTCGGTGCCGGTGATCGTCTTCGTCACGTAGCCACGCGCGCCGCCGCGGATCACACCGATGACGTCCTCGGCGGCGTCCGAGACGGACAGTGCCAGAAAGCGCACCGGCTGGGTGGCGTCGCCCATCAACGGCGCACAGCGGCGCAGGACTTCGACACCGCCCCCGCCCGGCAGATGGACGTCGAGGAGGACCACCTCGGGCCGGGTGGCGGTGATGACCGTGACCGCCTGGTCGACGTCGGCGGCCTCGCCGACCACCTCGACGCCGGTGCGCTCGGTCTCCCCGATCTCGGCCTGGACACCCGTACGGAACATCCGGTGGTCGTCGACGAGCACCACACGCACCCGCCGGCCGCCCGTGTCACCGCTGCCGCTGCCGTCGGCGGCGGCAGCGGCAGCGGACCGGCCTGCCGGTGCGTCCGGTACGGCTGGGGCGGATGCCGTCGGTCCGGCCGGTACGGCAGGTCCTGTCGGTTCGGCCGACTCCGCCGAACCGGCCGCCCCGGTCTGCCTGTTGTCCCCGTGCGCCTCGCTCATGACGTGTTCTCCGCCCTCTCCATCTCCAGCTCGACCTCCGTGCCGCCGCTCGGTACCGCGCGCAGCCGCGCCGTACCGCCGTGGCGCTCCATACGGCCGACGATCGATTCTCTGACGCCCATGCGGTCGGCGGGTATGGAGTCGAGGTCGAAGCCGGGTCCGCGGTCCCGGACGGACACGAAGACCGTCCTGCCCTCGACCTCGGCATAGACCTGCACCGCGCCGCCCTCGCCACCGTACTTGGCGGCGTTCACCATCGCTTCCCGCGCGGCCTGCATCTGTGCGCCGGTTCTGTCGTCGAGCGGGCAGTCACCGACGACCACGACCTCTATGGGGACGCCGTGCTTGTCCTCCACCTCGGCCGCGCTGCGCCGCACCGCCTCGGCGAGAGTGGCCGGCTCGTCGGCCTCGTCCTTTCCTGTGCCCTCCGGTTTGTAGAGCCAGTTGCGCAGTTCGCGTTCCTGGGCGCGGGCGAGGCGACGCACCTCGTTCGGGCTCTCCGCGTTGCGCTGGATCAGGGTCAGGGTGTGCAGCACCGAGTCGTGCACATGGGCGGCGACCTCCGCGCGCTCCTGCGCGCGAATGCGCATCAGTCGCTCCTCGGAGAGGTCCTGGGTCATCCGCACGAGATACGGACCGGCCAGCAGCGCTATCCCGACCAGCACCGCGAGCGCCGCCTGCAGAACCGAGCCGAGGTGGGCGGCGGAGCCCTGCAGGACGAAGACGCCGGACACTCCCGCCGTGACCAGCATGACGCCGGCCGCGGCCCGGACGAGGGTGAGGGTGCGCCGACGGCTGCCGACCTCCATCCAGCGGGCCCGCCGTGCGTTGTCCGCCTGGCGCCAGACCAGGGCGACGCCGGCGGCGACGAGCACCGTCGGGAACAGATAGGCCTTGGCACCGCCGCCGAGATTCACGTTGCCGACGAAGACCATCGCCACGACGACCATGAGGAGCAGGGCGACCATCTGCCCCTTGTCCGGCTTGCGGGCGACCAGTCTGCGGCGCCCGTCCGGCGAGGTCTCGGTGCTGACGAGGGACGGGGGCCGCTGCGCCTCCACGCCGCCGACCCCGAGCGGGACGAAGAACCAGAAGGCCGCGTACAGCAGCGCGCCGAGTCCGTCCGCCATGAACAGGCCGACGAACATGAGGCGCAGCCAGATCACGGGCAGCCCGAGATGCCCGGCGAGCCCCCGCGCCACGCCTCCGAGCCAGCGTCCGTCGCTGCTGCGGTAGAGCTTGCGCGGGGGCCGCGGTTCGACGAGTGGCAACGCTGCGGCTTCGGGCATGCCATCGATGTTCACACGCCCGGCGGGCCCGGGCATCAGGGTCCGCCCCCGAGACTCCCCTGATCTTCGAGCCCGGCTGCCGTCGAACGCTTCCCCCGCCCCGTCTCAGGGCCGATATCAGGGTTCGTCCAGGGTCATACCGGCTGCCGCCGGGCCGCCTCAAGCGCCACCATGGACTCATGACAGATCACGCACACGCCGCGACGGGTCCGGGACCCGGCTCCGGCCCACGCCCCGCCCAGGGCGCCGGGCCGCAGGATGCCGCGCCCGCCGCGGCGACCCCGCCCGCGGAGAAAGGGGAACCGCGCGCACCCGAGCACGCGGCAACGGACGATCAGCTGCCGGCCAGGTTCCGGCGCGACCGACGGCAGAAGATGCTGGGCGGAGTCTGCGCCGGGCTCGGGCGGACGTGCGACATGGACCCGGTGATCTTCCGGATCACGCTCGCGGTGCTCTCCGCGACCGGCGGCATCGGCCTCATCTTCTACGGCTTCGCCTGGTTGTTCGTGCCGTACGACGACGAGGAGGAGAACGAGGTCCGCAAGCTGCTCACCGGCCGTGTGGACGGCCAGGCACTGACGGCCGTGCTCTTCGCCCTGGTCGGCTGCGGGGTGTTCCTGACGATGCTGAAGAACGGCGGGGTGCTGTCCTTCGCCGTCATACTGTCCATTCTCCTCGCGGGCGCCGGCTACTGGTCGCGCAACCGCGGCGCCCCCGACCCCGACCCGCTGGCCGCCCAGGCCGTCGCCGACGCCCCACCGGAGGCCAAGGCGCCCCCGGCCCCCTCCGCCTACCCCTCCTGGTGGCGCGACCCCATCGTCAAGGACGGCACCCACGTCGGCGGTACGGGCTATCTGTGGGGCCCTCCCGACACCCGCGACCGTGACATCACGGCAGCGGTCAACATCACCTACGGCAACTACGGCGGATCGCATCCGGGCATACGGACCTCCTGGCCCAGCCAGCCGAAGCCGCGCGGCCCGCGCTGGATCGGCGGCTGGATCTTTCTGCTCGCCCTCCTCGCCGGCTTCCTCGGCACGGCCGCGAGATGGGACGACGGGGCACTCGCCACCAGCTTGCAGACCGGCCTGGCCTGCGCGCTCATCGTGTTCGGTGTCGGCATCGCGGTCAGCGCGTTCCTCGGCCGTACGGGAGCCGGCTCGATCTTCCTGGCGATCATCACGGCAGCTCTGCTGGCAGGCTCGGCCGCACTGCCCAAGGACGTCAGTTCCCACTGGGTGCGCACGGAGTGGACACCGGCCGCGGTGGCAGACGTACAGCCGAGGTACGACCTCGGTACGGGCGTCGCCACGCTGGACCTGACCGGGCTGCGCCTCGCCAAGGGGCAGACGGTGACGACCGCGGTCGAGGTGGGCGTGGGCAGGATCGAGGTGATCGTGCCGAAGGATGTGACGGTGGCGGCGGAGATCGAGGTCGGCATAGGTGACATCCAGTTGCCCGGCGAGGGGAAGCAGGACGTGGACGTGGCACCCGGCAAGCACAAGCAGGTCACGCTGTCGCCGGTCGGCGGGGGCGACGCCGGCACGGTCGACCTGGACCTCGGTGTAGGCGTGGGACAGGCGGAGGTGACCCGTGCCTCGTCATGAGTTCCAGCCCGGAAAGCTGATCGCCGGCCTCTTCGTCACCGTCGCCGGTATCACCTACCTGGGCGACGCGGGCGACGCCTGGGAGACACCCTGGTTCGCCGTGATCCCGCTCCTGGTGTTCGGCCTGGCCCTGGCAGGCGCGGTGGGCCTGCTGGCCGGGGCGGTACGCCGCCGCAGAACATCCCGCCACGCGGCGGCGCTCACCGAGAACAGCAGAACGGAGACGGCAGAACCTGGGTGAGGCTGCCGGAGATGCCCGACCGACCGGCCGCCCACCGCACCGGCGGTGGGCACCCGACCACGCGCACCGGCTCTCAGATCACCGCTGCGCTACCGATAGCCGCCGGACCGCTGCCGCCGTCGCGACCGCAGGGCGGCGTCGACGGAGAAGACGGACGCGCCGGCGAGGACCAGGGGAAGCCAGGCCATCAGATAGGGGAGGTCGTTGCCGTAGTAGTACGGGGTGGAGGCCCAGCTCACGGTCAGCCAGAGGCTGAGCGAGATCAGCGCTCCGCCGACCGCCGCCAGCCGGGCCAGCAGCCCCAGCAGCGTGCCGATACCGACGGCCAGCTCGCCGAAGGCGATGGCGTAACCGAAGCCGGCGGGGCTCTTGAGGGCGAGGTCCACCAGGGCCGGGATCGCGGAGGAGTCCCGGACGCTGCGCATCAGGTCACCGACAGAGCCTGATCCGGAGTCGGCGAAGAAGGAGCTGTCGGTGAGTTTGTCCAGGCCCGCGTAGATGAAGGTGACGCCGAGGAAGACGCGCAGAGGCAGCAGGGCGTAGCGGGTCGCGGTGTCCCGCCAGTCCCGGTCACCGTCGAGATAAGGGGAGTGCGTATCCGTCCGAGTGCTGTGAGTCATCGCCCTGAGCCGCCTCTCGCCTGCCATACGTTGACCCCTCAACAGACCATACGTACGACAACGTGATCTCGCTCACCCCCGGCACCGGATTTTTCCCGTCGGTGACCGACCGTTCTCCCGCCCGGCCGAGGACGTGCCCCCAGTTCGTTCGCTCAGCAAGTCCGGCGGCTTGTCAGCCTGTTCGGTCCGTTCAGCCCGTCCGGTTCGTTCACCTGCCGGTCCGTTCTGGCAGTTCCGGCCGTTCAGTCCGTCACGTCGATCACGCACCGGTTCGTCTCCACGCCCGCCGCGGTCACCACCTGTACCTCCACCCGGCCGGGCTCCACGTCTGCCGGGACCGGCACCGTCAGTACCTCGTCACGGGGGTTGCTGAAGCCGCCGGGTACCGGGACCAGGGGGACGTGGACGTGGACCGGGCCGATGCGGACGACCATGCGGGACAGCCGGTCGGCGGTGCCCGCGCCCGGGGGCACGAAGCCGGCGCCGCGGATCTCGATGTCGTCGCCGGTGCGGATCGGGGCGTCCAGATCGCCCGCCTCGCGGGACCGGACGACCGAGAGGATCACCGGTCGGCCGCCCTCCGCGTACTTGCCGGCCACATAGGTGGCCGCCGACACCAGCACCACCACCGCCAGCCCCCACGGCAGGTCCGGCAGCTGATCCGGGCGCCGGGCCAGCCGTACGACCGCGAACAGGAGAGCGACCGTGCCGATCATCACGTACTGGATGTCCGCGAAGGTGCCGCGGCCCGCGTCGTCCGTCAGCAGGTCGGCCGCGCGGGGGCGGTCCGCGCGTACCTTCTGGAGGCGCTGGCCGAGGACACGCAGGCCGACGACCCTGCGGACGAGCACCGCGATGGCGCACACCACCGCGAGGACGGTCACGACACCCGCGCCCCGGGCGAGGTCGAGGCCGGCGATCAGTGCGTCGCGCTCCTCGTGGCCGGAGGCCCCCGCGAGCCGGCCCACCAGGACGAGCACGGCGTACGCCAGGAACAGCACCCAGCTCGCCGCCACCACACGGGAGGTCGACAGGCGGTTGTCCTCGCCGATCAGGGGCGCCAGCGCCCCGCCCCGCGCCCGGTGGAACCAGGACGCGGCGGTCAACACGCCACCGACCAGTACGGCGGCCACCAGCCCTGCCGTCCGGGCGGCGGTCCAGCCCGCCCCGATCGCGGTGAGCGCCTGCACGAGCAGCAGGACGCCGATCAGCGCCCACACCGTGAACGCCGTACGGCGCCACAGCCGCGCGAGCCACACCTCACCCTCGGCCCGGCCGCGCTCGGCGACGACGGCCGCGGACTGGGTCAGCTCGTCGGAGACCCACTGGCGGGACGCCGAGAAGGAATGGGCCACCGCGGCCGGCAGCCCCTGCCCGGCCGCGAACCCCTCCCGCATGAGCAGGAACTCGGCGACCGCGCGCCGGTGCCCCGTACGCGCCCCGTGCGGGCAGTCCCCACAGGCGCAGCCACCCCCGTGTTCCCCGGGGAGCACACCTTGCCTCGCCTCCTGCACCGCCACGCCCGACGCCCGCCTTCCCCACACCCGACACGACACATCACGAACCAGGACATCCACCCACTGGAACAAACCGGGGCAGAACGGGACTTCGGAAGCCTCAAACGTGGCTCACGCAACTCCCCTACGACGAGAGCGAATTGTGCCCTACATAACACTCGTCGTGTGCGGCAGGTCGGCCCCGGCAGGGGAAAAGGCGAGTGAAACCGCGGCCCGCTTGTTGACCCGGCTGCGAGAATTCACGTATGGCCGAGATCATCCAGCGCGACGGGACCTGGGTCTTCGACGGCAGCACGGTCAGGATCACGCCGGGGCTCCACCGTTCCGTGCCGCTGTTCCGGCAGACGTACGGCGAGGTCGCCGTGCCCCTGGAGGCGGTCTCGGGCATCGTCTACGAACCGGAACGCAGGCGCGGGCGGCTACGGCTCAGGCTCCGCGAGGGCGCCGACCCGCTGCTCCAGGCGACCGGCGGACGGCTGCCGGACGCTGCTGACCCGTACCGGCTGACCGTGGACATCGACCGGTCCGGAGTCGCCGAGTACCTCGCCGAGGAGATCCGGCACGCCCTGCTCCTCGACCAGGTTCCCAGGGAACCGGCCAAGGCGTATCTGCTTCCGGGCCCGCCCGTGCCGGTGTCGGTGCGGTCCAGCGACGGCATGGTGTCGTTCGACGGTACGCAGGTCCGTATCGACTGGGCCGACACCTCCGACCGGGTCAAGCGGGCCACCGGCCCCCGCATCATCTCCAGCCACGATCTCGTGCGGGTCGACTGGCTGCCCAACTCCGGTTACGAGGACGGCTTCATGCGCTTCGTGACCCGCGAGACGGTGTTCTCCAAGCTGCCGCCCGAGAAGGACCCCTATGCCCTCGACCTGTGGGGCAGCACCCGCCGCGACCTGCTCACGGCGCTCGTCGCGACCGCCGTCACCGCCCGTCTGCCGCATCCCTCCACCCGAGCGGTCGACCACCTGGACGGGTTTGGGCCCGGACTCGCGCTCCCGCCCCGGTCCGACCATCACGACGTACTCCTGCGCAGGCTCCGGGAGTTGGGTGAGCTGCACCGCGAGGGCATGCTCACGGACGAGGAGTTCGCGACCACCAAGGCGGCCGTCCTGCGGGGTTTCTGAGCCGTACGGGCATCGGGGCCCACCCGGAGTCTCCGACCCGGCCGCTAACCCAGCAGGTCCGGCTCACTTCTGCTGATGTCCCGCCACAGGGGCTGGTAGTTGATCCACGCGACCAGGTCACCGCCGAGCTGTTCCCGTGTCGAGACCGCCTGCTTGTGGTCGATCAGGATGGGCCTGCCCGCCGCCCGTGCCGTCAGCTGGACCTGACTCGACCGTTCCATCGACACGAACCACCAGGCCGCCGCGTCCACCGAGTCGCCCACCGTGAGCAGCCCGTGGTTGCGCAGCACGAGAGCCTTGCGAGAGCCCAGTGCGGAGGCGATCCGGCGGCCCTCGTCGGCGTCCACGGCGACGCCCGTGTACGTGTCGTACAGCGCGTGGTCCTCGTAGAAGGCGCAGCTCTCCTGGGTGATCGGGTCGAGGAGGTCGCCGAGGGCGGAGAGAGCGCGGCCGTGCACCGAGTGGCAGTGGGCCACGGCGACGACGTCCGGGCGGGCGGCGTGCACCTGGGCGTGCACGGTGAAGGCCGCCTGGTTGATGTGGTAGCGGCCCTCGATGACCTGGCCGTCCTGGTTGGCCATGACGAGGTCGCTCACCGTGACCTGCTTGAAGGGGATCCCGAAGGGGTTCACCCAGAAGCAGTTGCTGTACTCCGGGTCGCGTGCCGTGATGTGCCCCGAGACACCGTCCTCGAAGCCGAAGCGGCCGAACAGCCTGATCGCCCCGGCCAGCCGTTCCTTGCGGTGCCTGCGCTCGTCGTCGAGCGACTCGTACATCGGGGGCATCGCGAACTGCAGCTGGTCGGTGGGCAGCGGCAGGGGCGGAGTGGGCCCGTGCATAGGTCCTCCAGCACTGGGTTCCTTTACGGAGCGGAAGTTACCGTCGGTCCGCGCAGGAGAACAGGGATGTTTGCGAAGAGATGTGCGACGAGATGAAAGAGATATCTGGGCCAGGGATCCGAGGCGCCGACGCGACACCGACCGGACACCGGCGAATACACGTCACAGGATGTCGGGTATCCACGTCAGACTCGGCCCCATGAACTGGGCAGTATTCACCACCGCGGAACCCGACCTGGCCGGAACCGTCGAAAAACGCTTCCGGGCCTTCGGCCACCACACCCTCGCCACCCTCCGCAGGGACGGGTCGCCCCGCACCTCCGGCCTCGAGGTCCGCTTCCTGCGGGGCGAGTTGTGGCTCGCCATGATGCCGGACTCGCTCAAGGCACGGGACCTGCGCCGCGACCCCCGTTTCGCCCTCCAGGCGAACCCCGGCCCGGGGACGGACATGGCCGGCGGCGACGTACGCGTCAGCGGGCGCGCGTACGAGGTCGAGGATCCGGCCGTCAAGGCCGCGTACGCCGAAGAGGTGGAACCGCCGGAGCCGTTCCACCTCTTCCGCACCGAGCTGACGGAGGTCGTGCGGACGTACGTCGAGGACGAGAAGTATCTGGTCGTCCAGGTCTGGCAGCCCGGAGAGCCGGTGCGCACCCTCAGGCGGACGTGAGCCGCCCGGCCCGGGGAACTACCGCCTGCGGGACTACTCCCACTCGATGGTGCCTGGCGGCTTGCTCGTCACGTCGAGGACGACCCGGTTGACGTCGGCGACCTCGTTGGTGATGCGTGTCGAGATCTTCGCCAGGACCTCGTACGGCAGGCGGGACCAGTCGGCGGTCATCGCGTCCTCGGAGGAGACCGGGCGCAGGACGATCGGGTGGCCGTACGTACGGCCGTCGCCCTGGACGCCGACGCTGCGCACGTCCGCGAGGAGGACCACCGGGCACTGCCAGATGTCGCGGTCGAGGCCGGCGGCCGTCAGTTCCTCGCGGGCGATGGCGTCGGCCTCGCGGAGGAGGTCGAGGCGGTCCTTGGTGACCTCGCCGACGATGCGGATGCCGAGACCGGGGCCGGGGAACGGCTGGCGCTGGACGATCTCGTCCGGCAGGCCCAGCTCCTGGCCGACCATCCGGACCTCGTCCTTGAAGAGCTTGCGCAGCGGCTCGATCAGCTCGAACTCGAGGTCCTCGGGCAGGCCGCCCACGTTGTGGTGGGACTTGATGTTGGCGGTGCCGGTACCGCCACCGGACTCGACCACATCGGGGTAGAGGGTGCCCTGCACCAGGAAGGCGACCTCGGGACCCTCGTCGGCGATGATCTCCGCCTGCGCCTGTTCGAAGACGCGGATGAACTCGCGCCCGATGATCTTCCGCTTCTCCTCGGGGTCGGAGACCCCGGCGAGCGCGTTCAGGAAGCGCTCCTCGGCGTCGACGACCTTCAGGGTGACGCCGGTCGAGGCGACGAAGTCCTTCTCGACCTGCTCGGTCTCACCCTTGCGCATCAACCCGTGGTCGACGTACACGCAGGTCAGCTGGGATCCGATGGCCTTCTGTACGAGGGCTGCGGCGACCGCCGAGTCCACGCCCCCGGAGAGGCCGCAGACGGCACGCTTGTCGCCGACCTGCTCGCGGATCAGCGCCACCTGCTCGTCGATGACGTTGCCGGTGGTCCAGGACGGGGTCAGGCCCGCGCCCCGGTAGAGGAAGTGTTCGAGAACCTGCTGGCCGTGCGTGGAGTGCATGACCTCGGGGTGGTACTGGACCCCGTACAGCTTCTTCTCGTCGTTCTCGAAGGCGGCGACCGGGACGACGTCCGTGGACGCCGTGACCGAGAAGCCCTCGGGGGCGGCGGAGCAGGCGTCGCCGTGGGACATCCACACCGACTGGTCGGCCGGGGTGCCCTCGAAGAGGGTGGAGGACGGCTTGGTGACGGCCAGCTGCGTACGGCCGTACTCGCGGGCTCCGGAGTTGTCGACCGTGCCGCCGAGGGTGGTCGCCATCAGCTGGAAGCCGTAGCACATGCCGAAGACGGGGACGCCGGCTTCGAAGATCGCGCGGTCGAGGCGCGGGGCGCCCTCCGCGTAGACCGACGAGGGGCCGCCGGAGAGGATGATCGCCGCCGGGTTCTTGGCGAGCATCTCCTCGACCGGCATGGTGCTCGGCACGATCTCGCTGTAGACCCGGGCCTCGCGGACTCGGCGGGCGATGAGCTGGGCGTACTGCGCACCGAAGTCGACGACCAGGACGGTGTCGGGGGCGGGGGTCGCTGCTGACACGGGGGCCTTCCGGCGGTTGGGCGGGGGTCTGTACGGGCGATTCTACCGGGGTGGGCGTGGGACACCTTGCCGTCGCTGAGGGCTGCCGCCCCCAGGCCCCCGCTTCGGCGCGGAACGGGCCTTGTCCTCAATCGCCGGACAGGCTCAAGAACTAACCCCCCGCCTTGGAAAGGCGCCCGTCCCCCATGCATACTGACCCCCATGCTCACGCACCCGACCTTCGTCTTTACCTATGGCAACCGGCCCACCGGCTGCCATGGTCGTGCTGCTTGAGCAACTGACAAGCGACTTCCCAGGCGCCCCGGGCCGACAAGGCCCGGGGCGCCTGCCGTTTTCCGGGTTCTGCCGGTCCGGGGCACCTCCTTCCGATCTTCGGATCCTTCCGACAAGGAGCCCCTCATGACCTCTCTCGATGTGACCGGCGCCCGTACCCCTGAGGCCGCCGATGTGATCACCGGCGCACGGGAACGCATCGACGCCCTCGACGACCGGATCATCGGTCTCGTCCAGGAACGGATGGCCGTGTCCGCCGTGATCCAGGAGTCGCGGATCACCTCCGGCGGGCGGCGCGTGAACCTGTCCCGTGAGATGGACGTCCTCAGCCACTACCGGGACGCGCTGGGCAGGCCCGGCACGTCCCTCGCGATGACGTTGCTGGAGCTGTGCCGGGGTCGTATCTGAGTTCGGGCGCCGCCTCGCCCGTCCGGAGCGTGACCGCCGTACGCCGCCTTCGTTGGTACCGGTGTCCGTGCCAGCCAGGGGCGGGCCCGTACAAACCACGCGTGGCTCCAGGGTTGTGACCGGACGGCAGGGGACAGCAGCCCGGTCACACCGGAGAACGGCCGGCCCCGGGGACGCCCGGAGCCGGCCGGCACAGCACAGTCGACTGCAGCACAAGGGCCAAAGAGTACGAGTCCGGGTCAAAAGGTTGCGTACTCGGAGACCTTCCAGCACGATGCAGGAACAGCCCCAAGTCCCTCAGCAGGCAAGTGCATTGCCTTGCGATCCCCTACCGCCATTGGTCCAGACCAGGCGTGCGCCCCCTGTACGCCGGGGCGCCGACGGTGGGTACAGACCAACAACGCGGCGCAACCCCCCGGCGCCGCTTCCCCCAGGCACCGGCGCTGCCCTGACGCCGGTGCTGACGGAGAAGGGCCCCGCGGCTCCGCCCCGCGGGGCCCTTTGCCATGGGGCCCACAGCAAAGGGGCCCATTGCCGTACAGGCTCCCTGGGCTCAGGAACGCGTGACGATCCCGCACTTCCCGTCGCCTGTCTCGGCGGCGCCGTCACCGCTGCGATCGTAGGGGTCGACGGTGGGACCGGTGGGGTTGGCGCCCGTCGTCGCGGTGTCCGAGTCGAAGTGCGGGTGGAAATAGCCGTCGTTCACGTCGCAGTCCGAGTTGCCGAACGTGCTGTCGTAGCGGGTGACGCTGATCTTGCCTGAAGTGACCTCGTACTTGGCCGGGTCGTAGAGCACGATGTCGATGATCCGGCGCACGATGGTGCGGGCCACCTCGGTCGCGCCCGCGTCCGCGTGCACCAGCGGGTAGACGAAGGTGTAGTCGGTGTGCACGACAACGGTGTGGCTTTTGCCCGCCGCGAACGTCATCCGGCCGCGGGTCTTGATCACGTTGCCCGTCAGGCGCACCTCGGCGGGGTCGAACCGGCTGAACATCAGCAGCGGGTCGTTCTTCTTGTCCGGTTTGCGCAGGGAGACGTTCAGCTCACCGAGCAGATCCCTCTGGGCGGGGTCGATCGCCTTGAGCGCGGACGCGGGACGTCCGCCGCGCAGGGTGCCTCGGTCGAGGTTCGCATCGATCAGGAACTGCTTGCTCTGCCGCAGCACCCGTTCCACCTCGGCCTTCGAGAACGGGCCGACCGCCTTGGCCTGCGGCAGGACGATGCCGGCCGCGCCGTCCGAGTACCGCTCGGCGGGTGATCCGGCGAACGGCCTGGCGAGCGTCGGGACATCCGGGTCCACCGCCGACGGCGGCGCGGACGGCGCGACCGTCTCCTCGGGCAGCGGCGAGGCATCGGCGGTTGCGTCCGACCCGGCGAAACCGAAGGGGTCGCCGGGGAGCAGTGACGGTTTCATGGCCACCACCGCCACGGCGATCGCCAGGGGTACGCCGATCACCGCCCACCACCGTCGGCGCCTGGCCGCGCGGTCGGCGGCGTTCTGCCGGGCGGGGTCGGTTCGCCAGCCCACGGGCTGTTCGCCCCTCGCGTCCTGCTGACGCAGCCGTTCGGTGACCATCCGAGCCCGTGCGGACGGCTCCTTCTGCGCGGAGGCACGGATGTCCCGCTCGGTGTCGCGGGTGAACTTCTCCCACACGTCGTCGGGAAGCGACAGCTCGGGCTCTTCGGACGGCTTGCCGCCGGACTGATTATCAGACACGAGGGATATTTCTAGGTGATCCCAAAGCGTCTCCACAACCAGCCCCTACTCAAAACCTCCGTCGCGTACCCAAAACCCGAGAGAGCAGTCCAGATGTGACCCAGCACACATAAATTTTCTGTGAGCGAAGAGCAACCATTCACAGCCGCCGCATGTCACACGTTCAGAACCAGGGGTTACGCCTGTGCCCCGTACCTGGATGTTCCGAGGTCTTGAGGTCTTCATGAAGCTTCGCCGTGCCATGGTCGCCGCAGCGGCGACGGCTGTCATAACCCCGCTGGCCCTGCTGTCCGCGCCCGTCGCGTTCGCCGACGAGTCGCCCTCGGCCTCCCCGAGCGAGACGACCGTCACCGGTACGCCCTCGCAGTCCCCGAGCGACAGCTCGTCGGCGACCCCGTCGGCCTCCGCGCCGTCCGGCACCGGTCTGCCGTCGGACGTCCCGTCCGACAGCGCCTCGCCGAGCGCGAGCGTCAGCGACTCCGCCTCGGCCTCCCCGTCCGTCTCCGCCTCCCCCTCGGTCTCCGCCGAGCCGAGCGAGAACCCGACGGACCCGGACGTCCCGTTCTGCGAGGACCTCGACGAGGACTACAGCGACGCCCAGGTGTCCGCCGACATCAAGGGCCTGCCCGGCAAGATCGTCGCGGGTGACGGCTTCCACGCCTTCAAGCTGGTCGTCACGAACGACTCGAAGGCCGACATCAAGGGTGTCGCCTTCTACGCCGAGGTCGAGAACTACGAGTTCGACGAGGCGAAGTTCCTCAGCCCGTACGTCGACCTGGAGTTCAAGAACCCCGAGACCGGCAAGTGGGACCGGATCGGCGACGACGACTGGGCCGGCGACTACTTCTTCTACGTCGACAAGCTGAAGGCCGGGGCCGACGAGTCCGTCGACCTGCGCGTCAGCATCGACAAGCAGGCCCCCGCGGGCGACGCCTACTCCTTCGGCTCCGGCGCCTACATCGACAACGTCGACGGCCAGGACTGCATCGCCGAGGGCTGGGCCCAGTACGACTTCGAGGTCCTGAAGTCCGGCTCCACGAACCCCGACCCGGGTACGGCCACGCCGAGCGACAACGGCTCCAAGGACCCGGTCCACAAGCCCCAGGGCAACGTCTCCGACCTGCCGACCGGCAACCTCGCCGACACCGGCTCCAGTTCCGCCCTGCCGATGATCGGCCTGGTCGGCGGTGTCGCCGTCGTCGCCGGTGCGGGTGCGGTGTTCGCGATGCGTCGCCGGAAGGCGGGCACGGAGGCGTAAGCCTCCCGCAAGGACAAGAGAAGGACCTGCGCTCGGAGGGGGGCGCGGGTCCTTCTCTTTATTGTTCCTGCCGTCTCTTCACTACTTCTTCGGCACCGTCGGTATCCCGAGGAACGGCAGCCGCAGCGCGCCGAACGCCTCCGCCGGGACCGCCGGTGACTTCGGCTCGACCGGCTTCAGACGCTCGTACGCCGCCCCCTGGGCCGGACGCGGGTCCGCCTCGCCGTTGTTCGGCCAGTACGACACCGCGCGTTCCGCCTGGGCGGTGATCGTGAGGGACGGGTTGACGCCCAGGTTCGCGGAGACCGCGGCGCCGTCGACCACCGAGATCCCGGGATGGCCGTACAGGCGGTGGTACGGGTCGATCACGCCCGTCTCCCGTGAGTCGCCGATCGGACAGCCGCCGAGGAAGTGGGCGGTCAGCGGCATGCCCATCAGTTCGCCCACGTTGCTGCCGGCGAAGCCGTTGATCTCGGCGGCGATCGCCGAGGCGCCCTCCGTCGCCGCCCTGATCTGCTTGGGGTTGGGGGAGCCATGACCCTGACGGGCGGTGAGGAGGCCCTTGCCCGCGCCCTTGGGCTTCAGGTAGGTGGTCAGGGAGTTGTCCAGGGACTGCATCACCAGGCCGATGATGGTCCGCTCCGACCAGTGCCGGTTGGAGATCGAGCGCAGGACCAGCAGGGGGTGGCGGGCGGCGTTCACCAGCCAGCCCAGGGCCCTCGACGACCCTTCCGCGTACGGGACCTGGAGGATCGACAGACCGCCCATCGAGTTCGAACCCTTGCCGTACCGGACGGGTTCGATGTGAGTGTTCGCGTCGGGGTGGATCGAGGACGTGATGGCGACTCCACGCGTGAAGTCGACCTTCGCGTCCCCGGTCACCTTGCGGTAGCGGCGGTCGTCGGTCTGGGCGCCGACCAGCGCCTCCGAGTTGGTACGGGTCAGCTCGCCCAACCGGTTCGAGAGGTAAGGGAGTTGGCCACCCGCCTTCATCCGGTGCAGCAGGGTCTGGGTGCCGTACGTACCGGCCGCGAGGACGACACGGCGGGCCGTGAGGGTGCGGCCCGCGCCCTTCCGCTTCGCGTCCGTCGGGAGCGTGGTGACCGCGTAGCCGCCGCGTGAGTCGTCCGTGACCGACACGACCGTCGTCAGGGGGTGGACGACCGCGCCCGCCTTCTCGGCGAGGTAGAGGTAGTTCTCGTTTAGGGTGTTCTTCGCGCCGTGCCGGCACCCGGTCATGCACTCACCGCACTCGGTGCACGCCTTGCGAGCGGGCCCGGCGCCCCCGAAGTAGGGGTCGGGAGCCTGCTCCCCCGGCGCCGCCTTCACCGCCTTCTCCCCTCCCTCTCCGTCCGCACCGTCTCCGAAGAAGACGCCGACCGGCGCCATGTGGAAGGTGTCCCCGACGCCCATCCGCTCGGCCGCCGCCTTCAGATGGACGTCGGACGGGGTCATCGTCGGGTTGAGCCGTACGCCGAGCATGCGCCGGGCCTGGTCGTAGTACGGCCCGAGTTCCTCCTGCCAGTCCGTGATGTCACGCCACTGCGGGTCGTCGAAGAACGGCTTCGGCGGTACGTAGAGGGTGTTGGCGTAGTTCAGCGAACCACCGCCGACACCCGCGCCCGCCAACACCATCACGTTGCCCAGCAGATGGATGCGCTGGATCCCGAACAGACCGAGCCTGGGAGCCCAGAGGTAGTTCTTCAGGTCCCAGGAGTTCTTGGGGAGCGTCTCGCGGGTGAAGCGGCGGCCCGCCTCCAGTACACCGACCCGGTAACCCTTCTCGGTCAGCCGCAGGGCGGTGACGGAGCCGCCGAAGCCGGAGCCCACGACGATGACGTCGTAGTCGTAGTTCTGGTCGTCGTCGTGGTCGTACGGCACGTGCTCTCCTCGTTGAGAACAGAAAACGTCGGTCAGCGCAGCCTCAGGGCCTTCATGACCTTCAGGCTCCTGCTCATGAACTCCGCGTACTTCTCGTCGTCCATCCCGAGGGCCGGGGCCATCGGCAGCAGGCGCTGCTGGGCGACCGTCTGGGCCTCGGTGTACTTGAGGATGCCCTCGGAGCCGTGGCGGCGGCCGAGGCCCGAGTCCTTCATGCCGCCCATGGGCGACTGGACGCTGCCGTACGCGGACGCGTAGCCCTCGTTGACGTTGACCGTGCCGCAGCGCACCCGGGCGGCGACGGCGCGGCCACGGGCGCCGTTCTTCGTCCAGACCGAGGAATTCAGGCCGTACGGCGTGGAGTTGGCGAGGGTCACCGCCTCGTCGTCCGTGGTGAAGCGGTAGATGGAGACGACCGGGCCGAAGGTCTCCTCCGAGCAGACGGCCATCGGGGTCTCGACGCCGTCGAGGATGGTCGGCTCGTAGAAGTACGGGCCGATGTCCGGGCGGGCCGTGCCGCCCGCGATGACCTTCGCGCCCTTCGCGACCGCCTCGTCGACGTGCTTCGTCACCGTCGCCAGCTGGCGTTCGCCGACGAGTGAGCCCATGTCGGCGCCGTACGCGAGGGACTTGCCGAGCCGCATCGCCTTCGTGCGGGCCGCGAAGCGCTCGACGAACGCGTCCGCGATCGACTCGTGGACGTACAACCGCTCGATGGAGATGCAGAGTTGCCCGGCGGAGGAGAAGCAGGCCCGGACCGCGCCCGCCGCCGCCTTCTCGATGTCGGCGTCGTCCAGGACCAACATGGCGTTCTTGCCGCCGAGTTCGAGGGACACGCCGACCAGGCGCGCGGCGGCGCCCTGCGCGACCTCGCGGCCGGTGCGGGTGGAGCCGGTGAAGGAGACGTAGTCGGCGTGCTTGACGACCTCGGGGCCGACGACCGGGCCCTCACCGAGGACGACCTGGAAGACGTCGGCGGGCAGACCGGCCTCGATGAGCAGGTCCCGGGCCCACAGGGCCGTCAGGCAGGTCTCCGTGTCCGGCTTCATCACGACCGCGTTGCCCGCGACGAACGCGGGGATCGCGTCGCCGACCGACAGTTCCAGCGGGTAGTTCCAGGGGGCGATCTGGCCGACCACCCCGCGCGGGTGGCGCAGTTCGGTGACCTTGGTGAGGGTGGGCATCGCGCCCGCGTGCCGCTTCGGCTTCAGGTACCGGGGGGCCATGCGGCCGTAGTGACGGGCGGCCACGGCGACGGCCTGGACCTCCTCGTGGGCGTGCAGACGGGCCTTGCCGGTCTCCAGCTGGATGAGGTCGAGAACCTCGGCCTGGCGTGCCAGCACCAGGTCGTGGAAACGCAGCAGCACGGCCGCCCGCTGCCGTACCGGGGTCTGCTCCCACACGGCCTGGGCGATGCGGGCCCGCTCGTACGCCTTCTCCACGTCCTCGGGGGTCGACTCGGGCAGGTCTGCCAGCTTCTCGCCGGTGAACGGGGTGTGGTTGGCGGTGCGACCGGAGCCGACGACACCCTTGGTGAGCTGCGCTATCAGCTCGGGGGTGACCACGTCGGCGGCGGTGCGGGCGCCTGTGGGCGCGGGTGCCAGGGGGTTCGTACCGGTGGGGGCGTCGGTGCCGGGCTTTACCGGGGCCTGCGAGTCCGTCATGAGCCGCAGGGTATGACGGCTCGGAGGCTTTGGGTACCCATGGGTAACCCGGATTCACCGAGTACGCACATGGTTCCGACCGGAAGCGGCATGCCGCCAGTGAGCACTGGCAACGAATCCGCTGATCAGGGCGTTGGGCGTCGCCCGCTCACCCCGGGGTCGGCGGGATGTGTCACTTTTCCCGGCCGGGAGTCACGTCCTGTCGATTTCGAGCCGGTCGCGTGCCTCCTTGAAGACGTCCGCCCCCCGCTTCTCGTCCGGCGTCCCCTTGGGCATGTCCACGCGCAGCTCGTACAGCCTGCCGTCGTCGGTCAGGATCTCCACCTGCATGACCCGGACGAGCCTGCCCTCGGTGTCGTAGGTGGTGTCGGCCTGGACGGACTTGTAGCCGCCGACCGTCGTGTCGGTGTACCGGGTGGTCGACTCGCCGTATCCGGCCCAGGTCTCGGCGGCCTCCTCCGCCTGGCCCAGGGGCGAGCGGGGTGCCTTGTCCCACAGGGTGAGGCGGACCTGGATGACCGCGTCGTTGTCGTAGATCGCCATCCGGGGCTGGTCGGCCGCGTCGCCCTGCTCGTGGAAACGGACGTACTGGCGGGGAAGGGCTAGGACGGCCCTCAGGTCCTTCTCTTCGTGGGCCGTCCAGCCGTCGAGGGTGGGATCGGCCTCCGTCGGCGGTACGGCGTCGGGGGGTACGGCTTCCGGCGTGCTGCCCGGCTCCTCCACCGCGACCGCCGCCTCCTCGCCGCTGGTCTCGACAACCGCGCCCTCGACGACCACGCCCACGGCCACGAGCGCGACCGCGCCGCCCAGCACCCCCAGGATCACCCGCCGGGACCGGCCACGACGCGATGCCTTCGGGGCGGACAGCGAGGCGGCACGCGTCTCGGGGCCGGGCGACCCGGGCACGGGATTGCCGGGTACGACCGTCTCGGGCCCCGAAGCGGAGGCGGAGGCCGATGCGGACGCGGACGCGGGAACAGGAGAGGGCTCGGGCGCCTGACCCGCCGCCTTCAGCCGTACCGTGCCCGCGTCGTCCGCCAACTCCTTGATGTTGAACGGTTCCTGAGCCTCCGTCAACTCACCCCGCTCGGGCGCCTCCGGCAGCGGCCAGCCCTTGGCGACCGCTTCCAGGGCTGCGGTGACCTCCTCCGCGTCGGGGCGCTCGGCGGGGTCCTTCGCCAGCATTCGTACGAGCAACGGGCCGAGCGGGCCCGCCTGTTGAGGCTTGACCGGCTCGGCGGCGAGAATCGCGGCGAGCGTGGACTCCAGCGTCGTACGGCGGAATGGGGACCAGCCTTCGACCGCCGCGTAGAGGAGTACGCCGAGCGACCACAGGTCGGAGGGCGGGCCTGCGCCCCGGCCGGACATGCGCTCGGGTGCGATGAACTCCAGGGAACCGACGAACTCCCCGCTCATCGTGAGGGATTCCTCGCCCATGATGTGCGCGATACCGAAGTCGGTGAGGACGACCCGGCCGTGCGGGCCGAGCAGGACGTTGGCGGGTTTCACGTCCCGGTGGACGATCCCGACGGAGTGCGCGGCCTTGAGCGCGCCGACCACCGCGAGGCCGATGCGCGCGGACTCGGCGGGCTTGACGGCGCCCCGCTGGAGCACCTCGTGCAGCGACTCGCCGCGCACCAACTCCATGACGATCCAGGGGAGTCCGTCCTCGACGACGACATCGTGCACGGAGACGGCCGAGGGATGGTCCACGCGCGCGGCGGCCCGCGCCTCCCGGTGGAGGCGGTGCGCTATCCGCTGGTGGGCGGCGTCCTGCGGGTCCCCGGGCAGCCTCGGCTGCTTGACGGCGACCTCACGCTCGACGAGTTCGTCGTGGGCCCGCCACACGGTGCCCATGCCACCGGATCCGATGCGCTCGGTCAGCCGGTACCGGCCACCGACGAGCCGACCCACATCGCCCTTTTTGCCCCCATTGTCGTTCCCCGCGCCCCTGTTCGGGCCGCCTTCCCCGCCGTTGCTCATGCCCCATCCCTACCCTGCGGGGCGGACGCTTGTCGACGCCGGTCCAGGGCGTCCGTCGTACGGCGGGGCAGTGCCGTACGGCCCACCGTCGCCGCCAGTTTGCGCAGTCGCCGCCAGTCCATGGGGGGCGTGGGGGCGGGCACCCCGGGCCGGTGACGGGGGACGCGGACGCGCAGGGCGCCCGGTTCGACGCGGCAGCGGACGGGGGTGGGCAGGACCAGGGCCTCGCCGTCCAGGCCGACCTCGATCTCGCCCAGGTCGGCCTCGACGACGACCTCGTGGGCGGTGACGACGGTCAGGCCGGTGGCGTACCGGCCGAGCAGCAGTTCGGCCGCCTGGGCCGCGTCCTCGACCTTGATGCCGAGCACCCCGAGGGCGCCGGCGTCCAGCCGCTCACGACGGCCGAGACCGGCGAAGTCGTCCATGCGGTAAGGGTTGTTGCTGACCAGGACGGCCTGCGGCGCGTGGATGACCGTCTCCCCCGGCTGCTCCCCCGTCCGCACTCGCGTCTGGGGGTAGGCGCGGGCGGTCAGTGTCGCGCCGCGCTCGAAGGTGAGCAGCTCGGGCAGAAGTCCCAGGGTGGTGCCGACCTTGTCGTCGCGGTAGGCGGGGCTCTGCACGATCGAGGCGTACGCGCCGAAGGAGGCGTTGTTGACGAAGGGGCGGCTGTCCGCCGTACCGTCGCCGTCTCCGTCGGCGCTGCCGGTGTCGGTTCCGGCGCCGGTGCCGCTGTCGAGGTAGCCCAGGTCCACCCGCAGCTCCACCCCGCCCGCGTCCGTGAGGGCGTCGAGGCAGGTCGCCGGGTCGTCCCGGTCGAGGCCGAGGTCCATGGCGAAGTGGTTGCGCGTACCGGCGGACACGACCAGGAAGGGCAGGTCGTGTTCGGCGGCGACGCCCGCGACGAGTGCCTGGGTTCCGTCGCCGCCGGCCACGCCGAGCAGGTCCGCGCCCTCAGCGACGGCCTCGCGGGCCAGAGCGACCACGTCCTCGGGTTCCGGTTTGCCGGGGTCGATCAGATGGACGCGGGCACCGAGCCGCTCCGCCTTCTCGCGCAGCCGGAAACGCTCGACCTTTCCGTCGCCGGAACGCGGGTTCATGAGGAGGAACGGGCGCAGGGGTGCGGGCGCCTCGTACTCACGGACCGGAATGACATGGGACCTGGTGCTGCTCAGTGCGAACTTCCCGGCCCACACGGCGGCGCCCCACAGGGCGAGGGACGCCGTCGCGGGCCACAGCAGGTTGGCGGCGGCGAAGAGCGCGACGACACCGACGGGAGTGGCTACGGCGAGCACGACCCCCACACCCCGTACGAGGCCGCGCCGCGCGAGCGCCCACCACAGGCTGGACGCGGTGAGGACGGCTCCGCCCACGCCGACCGCCGCGAGCAGCAGACTGCCCATGCCCGCGTAGCCGATCGGCAGCAGTACCGCCAGTCCGGCAGCTCCGAGCGCACCGCGCGCCGCCCAGCGCTGCCGGGCGTGCGCACGCCCGAACAGCTCGTTGCTCACGCCGGTACCCATGTCCATGTCGACGTTTTAGCAGAGTTCGCATTCAGCCTGCTCACAGCTGGAACAAAGCGGGATTCAACGGTGACCCGGCTCACCCCACTGAGCAGGATGATCACGGTGCTCTTACCTTGAAGACACGATCGGGTCACGGTATCTTCACGAGCCAGTCGCCACGCAGACCCGGTATCGGCGCGCGTATTCGCACTTCACACTTCCCACCTTCTGGAGAACGTGACGATGGCCGTGCCCGAGACGAATTCCCTGAGACAGCACGAGACAGGGACAGTGACCGAGGCGGAGACCGCGACCGAGACCGCGACCGAAATACGGCATCACGTCTCGCGGGCCGAACTGCGTGGCACTCGGGTGCGCTTGGCCGGGTACGCGTATCAGCGCCGGGTGGAGACACCGGACGTCACCACTCAACTCGTCCTGCGGGAGCGGGAGTCGGGCACGGAGTACCGGCTGCCCGTCACGAGCGTCCCGTCTCCGTGCCTGGGCGCCGAGGAGGACGAGGGACGGTACTCGTACGAGCGGGCCGGATTCGAGGCCACCTTCGACATCGACACCGTCGCCGACGGATCGTCCCTCGACGACGGGCTGTGGGACATCTCCCTCGCCGTCGGCACCCAGGGGCACACGCGTGAGGTGCGCATAGGCAGCAACCGGGCCGACCGGCTGCCCGGCCGTCCCGACGTGCGGATCACGGAGACCGTACGCGGTCGGCGTGCCGTCACGCTCTACACCACCGTCCCGTACGGCAACTACACGATCGACCTCGGCGAGCGGAAGCACCCGGTGCTGAAGCGGATCACGTTCGGGGACATCCGCTGGCACGCCGGCCGGCCCACCGAGCTGCTGATCACCGGCCGCTGCACGCTGGGCGCGTACCCGCGCGGGGCGCTGACCGTGCATCTGCGCAACGGGGAGGAGCCGGGCGGAACGGTGGTCCTCAGTGCCGTACGGCCCCCGCACGGCGAGCAGTTCACCGTGCGTGTGCCTGTCGCCGAGCTGGGCCCGGGTGTGTGGAGCGGTGAACTCCGGCTCGGCGAGCGGGTGTTGCCTTTGCCGCCGCTACCGAAGCGGCTGGCGGCTGCCAAGTGGTGGCGTCGGACGGGGCTTTGGTACGCGAAGCCGGTTTCCCGCCCCGGCGGCGGATTCACCCTCCGGGTGGGCCGGACCGGCAAAAAGGAACTTCTCCGGGCGGCTCTCCGTCTCTGAGGTCATCCACCCGTGACGAAGGTGTCGAGGGCGACATCGAAATACTCCTTCGCCTCCCGCACCTTGCCGACGGGCGCCGACACCCACACGTCGTACATCCGCCCGCCCTCCTCCCAGCACAGGTCGTACGTGTGTCGTGGCCCCTCGGCCGCGCTGAAGCCGTCCCAGGTGAACTCCCAGAGCGCGGCGGCGTGTTGGGTGTGCACGGTCTCGGTGACCCGCCCGTCGCGGTAACCCGGGTTCGTGGAGGCGCCGTTGGCGTCCGCCCGCTCCATCACGGCGAGTGGGCCGCCCGGTTGGGGATCGACGACCTTGATGCCGAGCCGGAAGATCTCCCCCGGCGACAGATAGAAGACCCGCTCCTTCTGCTCGGTCCGCGTGAACCCGTCCGGAACGGCGAGCGAGAAACCGCGCGGGTCGTGTGCCAGACGGTAGCCGGAGGGAGCGGTCGCGGCAGAAGGCGTTGCCCCGGGCGACGCCGTCGCCGTACTCGGCGACACCCCCGTCGCACCGGGCGACCTGGTCGACGTACCGGGCACCGCCCCCGTCCTGCCGGGTGTCACCTGCGACGCGCCCGACACCGTCGGCGTCGCCGGTGCCGTGCTGCTCGACGAGTCGCCCCCGCCGCCCCCCGAGTGCATCAGCAGCGCCGCAGCGGACACTCCCGCCCCGGCCAGCGCCGCGACCAGCACCGCGGCGATGAAAACGGCCCGCCTCGAGGGTCTCGGTGGCCGGTCCGCCGTACGGGAGGAGGCCCTGCGGAGGGAGACCGTCGGCGTCGACTCCCGGCCGCCGGATTCGTCGCGCCGCTGGGTCTGCGCCCGGCCCGGGGTGTACCCGGCCGACAGCTTCGGGGTCCGCCCGGTCGCACGGAACGCCCGAAGCATCCGCTCCGCCTCCGCCGCGTCGAGGCGCCGCTCGGGATCGCGCTCCAGGAGGCCCCGTACGACGGGCAGCAGCGGCGCGGCCTGCGCCGGTGGCCGTACCTCGTCGATCACGACAGCGTGCAGAATCCCGCCCAACGAGTCGCGCCGGAACGGTGATTCACCGCTGAGGGCCGTGCACAGCAGCGCGCCGAGCGACCACAGGTCGGACTCCGGCCCGGTCCTGACGCCGGACATCCGCTCGGGCGCGGTGTACTCGGGCGAGCCGACGAAGGAGCCGCTCTCGGTGAGCGTGGTCGCGCCCGCTACCTGGGCGATACCGAAGTCGGTGAGGACGATCCGGTCGGTGCCGTCCTCAAGGAGGACGTTCGCGGGCTTGACGTCCCGGTGCAGCACCCCGGCGGCATGGGCGGTCCCCAGGGCGCCGAGCAGGGCGATGCCGATCCGGGCGGCCTCGTCGGCGTCGACGGGCCCGTGCCGGGAGATCCGGTCGGCGAGCGAGCTGCCGTCGATCAACTCCATGACGATGTATGGGCGTTCGTCGTCCTCGACCACGTCGTGCACGACGATGATGTGCGGATGGTGCAGCTGGGCGACCGCACGCGCCTCGCGCAGGCTGCGGTCGCGCCGCAGCCGGGCCTCGTCCGTCTCGAGGGAGGTGTCCTGCGTCAGCTCCTTGACCGCGACCCGCCGTTCGAGCAGCTGGTCGGTCGCCCGCCAGACGACGCCCATACCGCCCCGGCCGACTCTCGCCTCCAGGCGGTACCGCCCGGCGATCACTCGGAAGCTCTCCCCCTCGGTCCCCATGAGCCTCATCATGCCCCACCGGAGGACGCGACTCCGGGACGGTGAGCGGCGGATGACCGACAACCGCCGTACCCGGCCCGGCGGACGGCGGACGCGGTCAGCCGGAGTTCGGCCGCCACCCTCGCAGTACCGTCGTGAACTGCTCGCGCGCGGTCGCCCAGTCGGCCGCCGGGGCGGACATGTAGATCACGTACTCGGCTCCGTCCCGGCCGAGATACGCCTGCTCGATGGCCCGCCGCGGCCCCGGGAACTCCGAGTCCTTGGCCAGGGCTGTCCAGGTGAAGTCCCAGAGCGCGCCCTTGCGGTCGCGGTAGATGTTCGACTCCAGGCTGACCCTGCTGTACTCGCTGAGCCGCTTGAGCTGCAGTTCCAGGTCAAGCTGGTGGAGGTAGGGGTCGTCGAAGTCCGGGTCCTTGTCGATGGCGATACGCAGGAAGTGCTTCCCGCCGTCGGGGGTGTAGTCGATCTGCCCGTTCGTCACCGTCCGCGTCCACCCCTGGGGCAACGGGAGGCTGAAACCGGCCGGATCGACGACCCGGGCCCAGCCCTCCGGCACGTCGGTGGCGGCGGTGGACGTGGCGGAAGGAGTGGCGGAGGCCGCGTCGGACGCGGAGACGGACGGAGTCGCTGCGATGTCGGAACCCACCTCCTGCGACCGCGAGTTCCACTGGTGCAGCCCGACCGCTCCGCCCACTCCGACGAGCACGACCAGCGCGGCGACGAGCGCGATCGTCCGACCTCGGCGGCGTGGCCGGCCCGGGGCGCCAGGACCGACGACGGTCCCCTGCTGAGCCGTGGTGGAACCGGCTGCCGCGCCCCCTATACGGAAGGACCCGACCTCCCCTTCTGCCGGCGCCCGCACCGACCTGCTGCGCAGCGTCGGCACGTACTGCTCGGCCGCGCGGGGCCGTCGCCCCTCCGCCGCCTCCGCGAGCATCTGCTCGGCCTCGGCGGCTCCGGGCCGTACGGCGGGATCCTTGAGAAGCAGGGCCGTGATGACGGGCCCGAGCGGACCGGCGTACCGAAGCTCGGCGGGCTCGTCCTCGACGACCGCCTGCATGGTGGTCAGCGGGGAGGTGCGGCGGAACGGTGACCGGCCCTCGACGGCCGTGTACAGCGTGGCGCCGAGCGCCCACAGGTCGGAGGACGGTCCCGGATCGTCGCCGCGCAGCCGTTCCGGCGCGAGGTAGTCGACCGACCCGACGATCTCTCCGGTACGGGTGATGGTCGTGTCCCCCTCGACCTGGGCTATGCCGAAGTCGGTGAGCAGGACTCGGCCGTCCTGGGAGAGGAGGACGTTGCCGGGCTTGATGTCGCGGTGCAGTACACCGGCGGCGTGCGCGGCGGTCAGCGCGCGCAGCACCCACAGGCCGATCCTGGCGGCCTCACGCGGCTCGACGCGTCCGGCCTCCTTGACCGCGTCTGCCAGCGAGTTGCCCTCGACAAGTTCCATCACGATCCACGGCCGGCCGTCGTGGTCGAGCACGTCGTGCAGGGTGACGACGGCGGAGTGGTTGATCCGCGCCGCCGCGCGCGCCTCGGCCCGGGTCCGGGCGAGCAGGACGGCCTGCTCGCTCTCGGACACGTACAGCGCGGCCGTCAACTCCTTGACGGCGACGGCACGGTGCAGCAGCTCGTCGTGCGCACGCCACACCCGGCCCATGCCACCGCTGCCGATGACGTCGACGAGCCGGTAGCGGCCCGCGAGGAGCTGGCCCTGCATCTGATTCACGTTTCCCCGCAATGGTCTTGACAGGGGCAAGACTAAGGAGCGCCCTCGCCGGGGGGAACCGCAGGGGGCCCTACGGAGACAGCACTGTGACGGTTCTGCCCGCCGGGCGCGACCCCACGGTCAGCCGGTTGCCTGATAGGTAGCCGCCGCCTGCTCGTACAGCCGGGTCACCTCGTCCCGCTCGGCCTCCGGTCCGCGCACCTGGACCACGTGGTACCGGCCGTCGACGACTATCGCGAGATTACGTACGAACACCTCGCTGCCGGAGCTGTTCTGCCAGGTGAACTGCCCCTCGACCATGGTCCGTCCGCCCACCTCGATGGTCCGCATCCCGCTGGACGTGGCCCAGGTCGAGTCGCGGAACGGCTGCAACTCGTACTCCCGCTCCCGCTGGTACGCCATCGGATCGGCGCCGGACGTCTTGGTGGTGTCCCGGCCCGGTACGACGATCAGCTGGAACGAGCCGTGCGAGTAGACGACTTGGCCGCGCCCGTTCTTGCCCGCCCGGTCCCAGCCGTCGGCCACGGCGACGCGGAAGCCCGCGGGATCGGTGCGCACGGTGAACCCGGCGGCGGCATCGGGCCCGTCGGCCGGCGTCGTCTCGGACGAACCCGCCGACGGGGAGGCGCTGTTGCCCTTTTCCCCACTGGGCGAGGTCTGCTCGGGCCTCGGTTCGCTGCTCGCGTCCGGAGTGTCGGACGACTGCTCCGGCGCCGCGCTGACCTCCCCGGCGGAACCGGTCCGCTCCCCGTCCCGCGCTCCGTCGCTGTTGGCCTTCGGCATGAAGAACAGGGCGTACGCGATCGCCGCGGCCAGCGCCAGCAGTATCAGGAGGAGCAGGTTGCGGCCCAGTTTGCGGGGCGCCCGCTGCTCCTGCCTGGCCCGCTTGTGCCGGCCGTGCGGACCGGCCGCGGGCAGACCCGCCTTGCGCCTGCGCACGAGTTCGCCCCGGCGTCGCACGATCGGCAGCCGACGCGGATCGGTGGGCGGCGCGGCGACGACGTGCGCGCCGGCCTCCGGCTCCGGCGCCGACCTGACCAGGGAACGCAGCCAGCCGTTCAGCTCCTCGAAGTCGAGCCGCTCGATGGGGTCCTGACGCAGCAGCGACTCCACGACGGGCCGCAGCGGCCCGCACTCCTCGGCGAAGGCGGGCGGCTCGGCACACACCAGCTGCACCAGCTCGGCCGTCGACTCCTCGGGATAGGGCGCATGACCCTGTACGGCCCTGAAGAGCAGCGCGCCGAGCGCCCACAGGTCCGTCGCGGGCCCGATGGGCGCGGCCAGCTGCCAGTTCTCGTGGACGGGCCCGGCCTGCTCGGGCGCCCAACGCTCGGTCACCGCCCCGACGACAGCCATCCGCGCCTGCCGTGCCCGCTCGGCGGCCAGCGCGGTGGCGGGCCCACGCCTGGGCGCGTCGGCGACGGCCGCGCCGTCCCAGTGGCCCGGGGGCCGACCGGGGACACGGTCGGCCGGCGCGCGCTGATCCTGCGGCTGGGCGTGAGGGGACTGGTCCTCGGGCTGGGCATGAGGCAGAGCGTGGGTGAGCGGGCGGTGCTGCTGGTGCGGAATAGTGTCGGACACTCCGCTCGCCGCAGCGCCGTTACCTCCGGCGGGGAGAGCGGTACGCGCCTGTCCGGTGTGTCCGGCAACTCCGGTCGCGGGCAACGCCACACCGTTCCACGCGGGCGTGTTGCGCACGCCGTAGGGGTCGGCGATCTGCCCCGGAGGCGGAGTGGCCGCAGCCCGCTCCACACCGGCGCCGTACACACCGGTACCGGCGTCACCGGCCGCCTCGATCGAAGGCCGGGCGCCGGGCAGCGCCATGCGCCCGCTCTGCTCGGCCTCCTGAACCCGGGCCGCTGCCCGGGCCCCCGCCCGATACGCGGCGATGGCCCCGGCCCGCGCCGCCCGGATGTCCCCCTCGGTCTCCAACGCCCGCCGCTCGCCGGAGCCTCCGCTGCTTCCCTCGACGCCGGTGCCGGGCATCCCTCCACCCGACCGCGCCTCGATGGCGGCACGCCGAGCAGCTTCGGGATCCGCACCGGAATCCCCGGCGAACGTCCCCCCGGCAACCCCGTAACCCCCACCGCCGGTCAGACCCTGCGGCCTCGCTACGGCCTGCCCTCCCGCCGACGAACCCGGCGACTGCCCGTACCCACCGCCCCCGCCACTACCGCCGGCCGAGCCCGCACCGCCACCCGACCGCGCCTCGATGGCGGCACGCCGAGCAGCCTCGGGGTCTCCGCCGGAATCCCCGGCGAACGTCCCCCCGGCAACGCCGTAACCCCCGCCACCCGACCCGGGAGCGCCACCCGTTGTGGAAGCGCCGACCGCCGCGGCCGCGCCCCCCGGCGCGCCGGTCACCCCCGGCCCGTCCCGGCCGGGTACCGGGTCGTACCCGCACAGCGCCTCTTCCGCCGCGCCGGACGCCAGCCCCGTGAGCATCACGCGTCCGTCGTCGCAGACGAGCACCGTGCGCTCGGTGATGTTCCGGTGCACCCAGCCGTGGGCGTGCAGCACCCGCAGGGCCATGAGGACGTCGGCGGCGACCTCCGCCGCGCGATAGGGCGTCAGCGGCTTCTCGGCGAGCAGCGACTCCAGAGACCTGGCCGGCACCAGTTCACTCACTATCCACAGTGAGCCCCCCTGCGCGAACACGTCGAAGACCTGGTCGAGCCGTGGGTGATCGGGGATGGACGCGGCTGCCTGCGCGGCCTCTATGGCACGCAGTACGGTCGGATCGCTGGGCCGACGGGTGGCCGTGGACCGCGCGGCAGCGCTTCGCGCCCGACGCCCGTCCCGCGCCACGAACCCGTCCGGCAGCCCGTCCGCGTCGAGCACCTCGGCCTCGACGACTTCGGGCAACGGCACCTGCCTGACCAGGACTTCCTGCCCGCTGTACGTGTCGAAGGCCCGGGTCTCGCGCTGTTCGAACTCATCCGACGGCGGAAGCGGCAGGCGGTAGCGGTCGGCGAGTACCCGCCCCGCATATTCCTCCACGATGCCTCCCCCGGCCGTCCGGCTGCTCAATTCCGTTCGCCATACGTCCCGTTCTGCATGCGTACGGTCCGCAACCACTCACGATACGTGCCGGAGGCAACTCACAAAGAGGGGATTCGAGATCTCACGGCCTCAACTCGGGAGCGCGCGCATCACGATTTCGGCTCGAACGTCTCCGTGAAGGTCCGCCATGTCTCCTTGCGCAGCTCACTGTCCCAATTCGACGCTTTCGCCGTGAACATGAGCCCATACCCGAGTTGGCCGTTGACGACGAACCCCCGGTCCACCGACCGGTACTTCGTCCCGCCCTCCGAGTAGGTGAACTCCCAGTCGGCCGTGTTCCAGCCGCGGTAGCTCACCTTCGCTATTCGGATCCTGTCGTACTGCGAACGCGTCATGTACTGCTCTTGGTTCTTCCAGTCCGCCACGGGATCACTCTTGGGTGTCGTGGTCCATCCGACGAGCAGCCTCTGCCCGTCGGGCCCGGCGAAGCGGGCCCCCGCGGCCCCCGTGGACTCGTACTTCCACCCGGCGGGCAGTCCGATGGAGAACCCCTGCCCACTCTTGTACGTGGACACTCCCGCGGAGCCACCGGCCTCACCGGACGCACTCGCCGACGCACTGGGGGAGTTCCCCGTGCCCGCTCCCGTGCCCGTCCCGGTTCCCGTCTCCGTGCCGGTCTTGGTGTCGGCGCTCTGACCACCGTCCGTACGGGTGCCGTCGTCCTTGTCCTCCTTGGTCGCGGGGGAGCCGGATGACGTGGACGTCACCTTGTCCCCGCCGCTCTTCGCCCCGCCGGCGGAACTGTCGGTGGAGTCGTCGCCCCCGAGCACGAGGGCCAGCACCACACCGAGCACGATGACGGCGACGACCACCGCGATGAGCACCAGCGTGCGCTTCGGCACCACGTCGGTGATCGGCGCCCTGGGCACGGACCGCGGCGGCAGATCCGGCGGCGGCACCACAGGCCACCCCGAACTACGCCCCCCGGTACCGGAGTTGCTTCCCTGCGCTCCCCGGTCCCGAGCCTGGCCGTCCCGTGCGCCGGGAACGACAGCCCCCTGCGCGGTACCGCCGGTGCGCTTCCCGGCCTCCGGCGCACCGGCGTTCTTCGCAGCCTGGTCCGCCACACCGGCGGAAGCCGCACTCCCCGAGGCCGCGCTCGTGGAACCCGCGGTCCCCGAGGCCGCGCCGGCCCCGGCCGCTCCCGCGGGCTCGGAGGAACCGGCCGTCCCGGCGGAGCCTGCGGACTTCGTACGAACCGCCGCTCCCGCCCCGGCACTCGCCGCGACAGCCGCCTTCTTCACGGACCGGAACGCTCCCCGGAACCGCTCGCCGGCCTCTTCGGCCCGCTTGCCCCCGGAACCCGACTCGGCCGGACTCCCGCTCTCCGCGCTCTTACCGGCTTCCTTGCCCTTGCCCTTGCCCGGCAGAACCGGCAACGGCACGACCTTCGTGGCATCCATGGGTTCCGGCGCGGCCGGCTTGGGCTCGAGAGCGTGGATCACCGCGTTGAGCATCCGGCGCGCACCGGCGTCGTCGAGCCGCTTGGCGGGATCCTTGTTGAGCAGCCCGTAGATCACGTCCTTCAGCGGGCCCGCGTTCTTCGGCTCCTCCAACTGCTCCGTCATCACGGCGGTCAGCGTCGCGATCGCGGACCCCTTGTCGTACGGCGGCACACCCTCGACCGACGCGTACAGCAGGCCGCCGAGCGACCAGAGGTCGGCAGCGGGGCCGGGCTTGTGGCCTCGGGCCCGCTCAGGCGAGATGTAGGAGGGCGCGCCGACGAGCATGCCGGTCGAGGTGATCGACGGGTCGCCCTCGACCTGCGCGATACCGAAGTCGGTGAGGACGACCCGGCCGTCCTCGGACATCAGCACGTTCGACGGTTTCACATCGCGGTGCAGGATGCCCTCGCGGTGCGCGGACCTGAGCACGTCGAGGATCGCGAGGCCCACCTCGGCCGCGCGCCGGGGCTCCAGCAGCCCGTCCTCACGGATGACCTCGGCGAGCGACTTGCCCTCGACGAGCTCCATCACGATCCACGGCCGGTCGTCCTCCTCGACCACGTCGAAGACGGTCACGGCACTGTTGTTGCGGATCCGCGCGATCGCCTTGGCCTCGCGCAGCGTCCTCGTGATCAGCCGCCGCTTCTCGTCCTCGTCGATGCTCCCCGGGAACCTCAGCTCCTTGACGGCGACCGTCCGGCCGAGGGTCTCGTCCTCCGCGCGCCAGACGGTGCCCATGCCGCCGCGGCCGAGGACTCCTCCCAGCCGGTACCGCCCGGCGAGGAGACGCTCACTCCTGTCCTGACGGGATGCTCCCGCCCGCTCCGCCTCCGACATGCGTCCCCTCAAGCAACCCGCCCTGACAGAGCCTCCATTGTCCCTCACCCGACAACCGGCCGATGCCCCGGGTGCCCCTCGGGACGGACGGCGGCCCGTGGGAAGGAAGGCCGCGTGACGCAACCGATCCCCCGCCCCACCTGCTGTCACTGCCATCCCCCCTCCCGAATGAACCCCCTCGCGAGCGCGGGCCCCGGTCCCGAACCGGGCCCGCTCGCTGCCGACTTCTGCCCCCGCACCCCGTAGAACGGACGGGTGCCGAGCAAAGATCCCAGCTCACGACACTCGTTCGAGTGACGGTCAGGAGTTCGAGAAGAGCGGACGGAAAGTTGCGGGAAGGCCGAAACCCGCGCTTCGGGACCGGAAGTTGCGGATGCGTCAGAGCGGCACGATGTCCGGCGCACCCAGCCGCGCAGCGTCCGCGGTGAGGTCGTCCGGCTGCCGCTGCGACTCGCGCTCCGCCTCCACGCGCTTGTCGTAGTGCTCGACCTCACGCTCGATCTGGTCCTTGTCCCAGCCGAGGACGGGCGCCATCAGCTCCGCCGCCTCACGCGAACTGCGCGTCCCCCGGTCGAATGTCTCGATCGAGATCCGGGTCCGCCGGGTCAGCACGTCGTCCAGATGCCGCGCGCCCTCGTGCGAGGCCGCGTAGACGATCTCCGCCCGCAGATAGTCCTCCGCCGCCTGCAGCGGCTCGCCCAGCGAGGAGTCCGCGGCGATCAGATCGAGGACCTCCTGCGCCAGTGAGCCGTACCGGTTCAGCAGGTGCTCCACGCGCACCACGTGGAGGCCGGTGCGCGCGGCCGTCCGCGCCCGGGCGTTCCACAGCGCGCGGTAGCCCTCGGCGCCCAGCAGCGGCACGTCCTCCGTCACACACTCGGCGACTCGCTGGTCGAGTCCGTGCACGGCCGCGTCGACCGCGTCCTTCGCCATCACCCGGTAGGTCGTGTACTTGCCGCCCGCCACGACCACCAGGCCCGGCACCGGATGCGCCACCGTGTGCTCGCGCGACAGTTTGCTGGTGGCGTCGGACTCCCCGGCGAGCAGGGGCCGCAGGCCCGCGTACACGCCCTGGACGTCGTCCCTCGTCAGCGGCACCGCGAGTACCGAGTTCACGTGTTCCAGCAGGTAGTCGATGTCGGCGCTGGAGGCCGCCGGGTGTGCCTTGTCCAGGTCCCAGTCGGTGTCCGTCGTGCCGACGATCCAGTGCCGGCCCCACGGGATCACGAACAGCACGGACTTCTCGGTGCGCAGGATCAGCCCGGTCGTCGAGTGGATCCGGTCCTTGGGTACGACCAGATGGATGCCCTTGGACGCCCGGACGTGGAACTGGCCGCGTTCGCCGACCATGCCCTGGGTGTCGTCGGTCCACACCCCGGTGGCGTTGACGATCTGCCGGGCACGGATCTCGTACTCTCCGCCGCCCTCGACATCCTGCACCCGGGCACCGACGACCCGCTCCCCCTCCCGCAGGAAGCCGGTCACCCGCGCGCGGTTGGCTACCTTCGCGCCGTACGCCGCCGCCGTACGCACCAGGGTGGCCACGAAGCGGGCGTCGTCCATCTGCGCGTCGTAGTACTGCAGCGCTCCGACCAGCGCGTCCTTCTTCAAGGCGGGCGCGACACGCAGGGCATGACGGCGGCTCAGGTGACGGTGCGCGGGCAGACCACGCCCGTGCCCGCGAGCCATCGACATCGCGTCGTAGAGCGCGACGCCCGCCCCGGCGTACAACCGCTCCCAGCCCTGGTGCTGCAGCGGATACAGGAACGCCACGGGCTTGACCAGGTGCGGCGCGAGCCGCTCCAGCAACAGCCCGCGTTCCTTCAGCGCCTCCCGGACGAGGGCGAAGTCGAGCATCTCCAGATAGCGCAGCCCGCCGTGAATGAGCTTGCTGGACCTGCTCGACGTGCCCGACGCCCAGTCACGGGCCTCCACCAGTCCCGTGGACAGACCGCGGGTCACGGAGTCGAGCGCGGTGCCCGCTCCGACCACGCCGGCGCCCACGACCAGCACATCCAGCTCACGCTCGGCCATTGCTGCCAGTGACTCGGCACGCTCCACCGGTCCCAGTGCCGCTGTCCTCATCGCTGCCTCCAGCTGTCGGTCGCACCGGCCGTCTCCGCACGACCGGCCGACTGTGGTTCACGCCGTACGACTGCGCCTGCCCGAATCCCCCTGCCCGAATTCTGACCGGGTCGCCCGACTTCGGCCACCACCCGCCCTCAGCCTGTGGACAACCCACACAGAAACACCTGTGGAAACTCGCCCACCCAATCACGCATATCGGTCATATTTACTCCTAGTCTGACATTGCGCTCGCTCGTTCTGTCCACAGCGCTTGCGCACCTGTCCCGCTTCGGCTACTGGGAAGGACGGCCCTCGCATGCCCGCAGACCTCGCCGTCATCGGACTCGGACATCTCGGCCTGCCACTGGCCCAGGCGGCCGTCGCCGCAGGCATCCCCACCCTCGGTTACAAGACCGGCCCCGAGGCCGGTTCCCTCACCGCCGCGGAACTGCGCCGGATGCTCTCCAAGGGCTTCCGGACAGCAGCCGGCCCCGCCGAACTCGGCCGTGTACGCACCGCCGTCATCTGCGCGCCCACACCGTGCGGCGCCGACGGAACCCTTGACCTGAGCCAGGTGGAGGCCGCCGCCCGCACCCTCGCCGCGCGGCTGCGCCCGCACACCACGGTGATCCTGGAGTCGCCCGTCCACCCGGGAACGACGGAGGAGTTCCTGCGCCCTCTTCTAGAAGAGGGCTCCGGGCTGCGGGCGGGCCGCGACTTCCACCTCGCCTATTCCCCCAGCCGCGTCGACCCCGGCAACCGCGACTTCACCCCCGCCAACACCCCGAAGGTCATCGGCGGCCTCACCCCGGCCTGCACCGAGTCGGCCGCCGCCTTCTACAGCCGGCTCACCGACAAGGTCGTACGCGCGCGTGGACCCCGGGAAGCGGAAACGGTGCAGTTGCTGGAGACCAACTTCCGGCATGTCAACATCGCCCTCGTCAACGAGATGGCCGTGCTCTGCCACGACCTGGGCGTCGACCTGTGGGACGTCATCCGCTGCGCGGAGACCAAGCCGTTCGGCTTCCAGGCATTCCGCCCGGGCCCCGGCGTAGGCGGCCACGCGGTCCCCCAGGACCTGCACAACCACACGGGCCACACCGGCCGCACGGGCCGCGCCCTGCGCATGGTGGAACTCGCCCAGCAGGTCAACAACCACATGCCCCAGTACGTCATCCAGCGCGCGGCCACGCTCCTGAACGAGCACGGCAAATCGGCCCGCGGCGCACGCGTACTGCTGCTGGGCGTCACCTACAAGCCCGACCTCGCCGACCAACAGGGCTCCCCCGCCCAGGAGATCGCGATCCGCCTGATGGAGCTGGGCGCCTCGGTCAGCTACCACGACCCGCACATCCCGTCCTGGAGCGTCCTGGACCGCCCCGTCCCCCGCGCGGACTCCCTCTACGAGGCGGCGGCCGACGCCGACCTGACGATCCTCCTCCAGCAGCACCGCACGTACGACCTCCAGGGCCTGTCGGTGAAGGCACAGCTGCTGCTGGACACGCGGGGGGCGACCCCTACGGGGGCGGCGCATCGGTTGTGAATGGGGGCGCGTGCGAGTCGCCGAGCCTCGGAGGCCGGTGGCGCGGGGGCTCTCGCGTCGGTACCGTACAGGCAGGTGGAGCCCACCGCAGGGGCACTGCGGCAGGCTCCTGATGGTTCACGGGTGTCCGCCCCTAGTTCCTATGGGGGCGGCCGCTCACCATCCGTATGTCCGCAAGAGGCACCTCCTCCGGAACTTGACCGCCCGAAGACGGAGCCGGTCCCAGCGGGTGGGCTTGCGGTGGCGACCCATGGGCGCCCCCTTCCGCGACACCGCCCATAGACCCGGTAGGCGGCTTGCTGGAACTCGGGCCGGGCCCCGATGGGCGGGGGTCCGGAACCATGTCCTTGGAAGGGGGCGCTCCAGAGAACTGGGGCGCCGACACACACGCTAGTGGGCTCGCCACCCTTGATCGGCGCGCATTCGCCCCGAACGCAACCGTGCGCCCCCGCCCGCGAAACGCGCCCCACCAGCGCCACTTGGACACACGAAGGG
>NZ_AEJB01000621.1 GCF_000331005.1 Streptomyces turgidiscabies Car8 | reverse complement strand
CCGTCCACATGATCGGATACAGTCCGCGGCGTGTCCGTAAATCAACTTTCAACCGACAACTCCGCGCCGAACTCCCACTGTTCGCGCTGCGGAGCGCCCTACGGAGAGGGCGTTTCCGGCTGGCCCCGTACCTGCCCCGCCTGCGGCACCGTGGCCTACCGCAACCCGCTGCCCGTCGCAGTGGCACTCCAGCCCGTGTACGACACCAAGGGCGCCGCCCTCGTCGTCATCACCCGGACCATCGCCCCCGCGCGCGGAGGCACGGCCCTGCCCGGCGGGTACGTGGACCACCGCGAGGACTGGCGCCAGGCCCTGGTCCGCGAGCTCAGGGAGGAGACGGGCATCGAGGCGGCGAGCCGCGACGTCCGTCTCGCCGACGCCCTGAGCTCGCCCGACGGGCACCTGCTGCTCTTCGGCGTCCTGCCGGAGCGCCCCGCCGACCAGCTGCCGCAGTCCGCCGCCACGGACGAGACGGACGGCTGGCACCTTCTGCGCAGGCCGGAGGAGCTCGCCTTCCCGCTCCACACGGTGGCCGCACGCGCCTGGTTCGAGGGCCGCTACTGAGCCCGATCAGCGCCCCTGGAGCCCTCGTACACGCACGGGGTGGGGCGGCTGCTCGCTCACGCCGTCCTCCCCCTCCCGCTCGACGACCACCCGCTCTCCCTCCCAGCGCGTGACGTACCGCTCGATCTCCGGCTCCTCCCACCCCTCACCCGCGTCCGGCACGACCAGCCCGCCTCCGGTACGTCCGCGGGCGGGCGCCCACGCCTCCAACTCCAGCCCGCCGTCGTCGCCCCGCACGGGCACGACGGCGCCCGCGCGCGCGAGAACCGGGATGCGCGACAGAGGGGCGTCGACCAGCACCTGACAGGGCCCCTCGTACGCCTGCTCCGTCGCCGTGTCGTACCAGCGCCCGCGCGGCAGTCGCACCGCACGCCGCCCGGCACCCGGGTCGAGGACCGGCGCCACCAGAAGAGAGTCACCCAGCAGGAAGGCGTCCTCGCAGTCCCGCAGAGCACGGTCCTCGGGCGCCCCCCACCACAACGGACGCACATAGGGCGCCCCCGTGCGGCGCGCCAGATGCGCCAGCGTCATGAAATACGGCAGCAGGCGCCGACGTTCACCGAGCGCCACGCGCGCGTGGGCGAGGACGTCCGGACCGAACTCCCAGGGCGCCCCCCGTCCCGCCCGCAGACTCGTGCGCGTACGGAACAGCGGCAGGTAGGCGCCCAGTTGCAGCCACCGCAGATACAGCTCCGGCGACGGACTCCCGTCGAAACCGCCCACATCGGATCCCGAGTGGGGCACCCCGCACAGCCCGAGGCCCATGACCAGCGACAGTGACGAGCGCAGCCCCGGCCAGCCCGCCGCCACACCCGCGGACCACGCTCCGCCGTAGCGCTGCATACCCGCCCACCCGGAGCGGGAGAACATGAACGGCCGCTCCTCGGAGGCGAGTTCGCGCAGCCCTTCGTAGGCGGCCTGGGCCATGCACAGGGCGTACACGTTGTGTGCCTCGCGATGGTCCCCGCCGTGTCCCTCCAGCGCGTGGCGTGCCGAGCGGGGCAGGGTCGACTCTCCGAACGCGGTGAAAGACGTGGGCTCGTTCATGTCGTGCCAGAAACCGGCGAATCCCTGCCCGAGCCGCTCCTCGTACATTCGCCCCCACCAGGCACGCACGCGCGCGTGCGTGAAATCGGGGTAGACCGACTCACCGGGCCACGCGACTCCCCGCACCGGCTGCCCCGACGCGTCCCGTATGAAAACGTCCTCCGCGCTACCGCTGTCGTACACCGCGTTGCCCGGCTCGGCCCTGACCGCCGGGTCGACGACCGACACCAGCCGTATGCCGTCCCGCCGCAGATCCTCGGCAAGGGCCGGCAGCTTGGGAAACTGCTCCTGGTCGACCGTGAACACCTGGTGCTCGTCGAAGTGGCCGATGCCGAGGTGGACGGCGTCGAGCGGCAGATCGTGCTCCTGACAGCCCGTGACGATCCGCCGCACCTCCTGCTCACCGCCGACGCCCCGGTACGCGTGATGATGGCCCAGAGCCCACGCGGGGGGCAGCGCGGGCGCTCCCGTGAGGGTGGCCCAGGTGTGGAGCACGCGCGCGGGGGTGCCCACCATCATCCAGCAGCGCAGCGGCCCGCCGTCCGACCGCAGTTCGCACGTCCCGGCCCTGTCGTGGCCCGAACCCGCCCCTTCCTCACCCTCCCGCAGGGTCACCGTGCCGTCCCAGGAGGTGTCATGGAACACCAGATGGGTCGACGCGTCGGCCACCACCAACTGCACCGGCATGGTGATGTGCAGCGGATCCTCGTCGGGCCGGAAGGCACGACCGGGATCCCTGTTCCACAGGCGGTACGTCCCCTCGCGCAACCGGGGCCCCGAGGCGCGCCCGCCGAGCCCGAAGAACCGTGCGTCCGCGGCCACTTCGGAGCGCTGCATCCAGCGGCTCGGACCGCCGCCCACGGGATCCCACCACCGCGGCGGAAGTTCCCGTCGCAGGCTCACCCCTCCGGGGGTCAGCACTTCCACCGCACCGTGCCGGGAGACCACGACCGTCACCCGCTCGGCCACGACCCGCCAGCCGCCCTCCGTGTCCGGCTCCAGCGAGGCGCGGGGATCCGGCTCAGGACAGCGGTCGGCGAGTGCGTACGACGGCTCGGGACCCGCCCCGTCCCAGCCCCAGAAGACCGCCCCGGTGACGGCGACCATGACCCGCAGCTCGGACCTCGCGAACCGGATGACACCGCCACCCGGTCCCGGCTCCACCTTCCGTACGGGCCCGGGCACCCGCGCGCGCTCGGCGCCCCGCGGCGGCAGCCCGGCGGCGTCGAGACGCCTTCTGCGCCAGGCGGCCCGAACGGTGCGCAGCCCCTGGGCAGCCCCCGCCGAACCGACCGCCTTCACCGAACGCACCAGGTCACGACCTTCCATGCTGCTCAGCCTGCCACTGACTTGCCCCGATGGACGCACTGTTCAGCAGCCGTTCACCCCGGTAGGGACCACATCTTCATCTTCACGACACGGCCCCCGCGCGGCGCACCCTGGTGCCGGAGTCGATCAGATGGCATGGTCCGTGTCAGCCGTGTCACGCGCACAGTCCGGGAGCCGCCCCATGCCCACCACGAACCCCGCGCCCCTCTGGCAGCCCGACCGAGAACGCATCGCCCGGGCCCGGATCACCACGTTCCAGGCGTGGGCGGCCGAACACCACGGAGCCCCCGCCGACGGCGGCTACGCAGCACTGCACCGTTGGTCCGTGGACCGGCTCGACACGTTCTGGCAGGCCGTCACCGAGTGGTTCGACGTGCGCTTTTCGACGCCCTACGCGCGCGTGCTCGGCGATCGCACGATGCCCGGCGCGGAATGGTTCCCCGGCGCGACACTCAACTACGCCGAGCACGCCCTGCGCGCCGCCGACGCCCGCGCGGACGAACCGGCCCTCCTGCACGTCGACGAGACCCACGAACCCCACCCGGTGACCTGGTCCGAACTGCGCCGCCAGGTCGGCTCCCTCGCCGCCGAGCTCCGCGCACTCGGAGTGCGCCCAGGAGACCGCGTGAGCGGCTACCTCCCGAACGTTCCCCAAGCCGTGGTCGCCCTGCTCGCCACGGCCGCCGTGGGCGGCGTGTGGACGTCCTGCGCCCCCGACTTCGGCGCCCGCAGCGTCCTCGACCGCTTCCAGCAGGTCGAACCGGTCGTGCTGTCACCGTCGACGGTACCGCTACGCGGAAGGAGCACGACCGCCGTGACACGGTCGCCGAACTCCGCCGCGAACTGCCCACCCTGCGCGCCGTGGTCCACATCCCGCTGCTGGGCACCGAGCCTCCCGAAGGTGCCCTGGAGTGGTCCGCCCTCACATCCGCGGACGTGACACCCGTCTACGACCAGGTCGCCTTCGACCACCCCCTGTGGGTGCTCTACTCCTCGGGCACGACCGGCCTCCCCAAGGCGATCGTCCAGTCCCAGGGCGGCATCCTCGTCGAACACCTCAAACAACTCGGCCTGCACTGCGACCTGGGCCCCGAGGACCGCTTCTTCTGGTACACGTCCACCGGCTGGATGATGTGGAACTTCCTCGTCTCCGGCCTTCTGACGGGCACCACGATCGTCCTCTACGACGGCAGCCCCGGCTATCCCGACACAGGGGCCCAGTGGCGGATCGCCGAACGAACGGGGGCGACCCTCTTCGGCACCTCTGCCGCGTACGTCATGGCCTGCCGCAAGGCCGGCGTGCACCCGTCGCGGGATTTCGACCTCTCCAAGGTGCAGTGCGTCGCAACGACCGGATCGCCGCTGCCCCCGGACGGATTCCGCTGGCTGCACGACGAGTTCGCGGAGGAAGGGGCAGCCCTGTGGATCGCCTCCGTCAGCGGCGGCACGGACGTGTGCTCCTGCTTCGCAGGAGCCGTGCCGACCCTGCCGGTGCACATCGGTGAACTCCAGGCGCCCGGACTCGGCACCGACCTCCAGTCCTGGGACCCGAACGGAAACCCCCTCGTGGACGAGGTCGGTGAACTCGTGGTGACCAACCCGATGCCGTCCATGCCCATCCACTTCTGGAACGACCCCGACGGCAGCCGCTACCACGACAGCTATTTCGACACCTATCCCGGAGTGTGGCGCCACGGCGACTGGATCACGCTCACCTCGCGCGGCTCAGTGGTCATCCACGGCCGCTCCGACTCCACACTCAACCGCCAGGGCGTACGTATGGGGTCGGCCGACATCTACGAAGCCGTCGAACGGCTGCCTGAGATCAAGGAATCCCTTGTCATCGGTGTCGAACAACCCGACGGCGGCTACTGGATGCCCCTCTTCGTCCACCTCACGCCCGGAGCCGTCCTCGACGAGGCACTGCTGACCCGTATCAAACAGGCCATCCGTGAACAGCTGTCCCCGCGCCACGTCCCCGACGAGATCATCGAGGTCCCCGGCGTTCCGCACACCCTCACCGGCAAACGCATCGAGGTCCCGGTGAAGCGCCTTCTCCAGGGAAGCCCCCTGGAGAAGGCGGTAAACCCCGGCTCCATCGACAACCTCGACCTGCTGCACTTCTACGAAGAGCTGGCCCGCAAACGCGCCTGACCAGCTCACGGAGACAGCGGTCAACCGCCGTAGGTGGCCTCGGACTCGACCAGTACAGCGGCGAAGTCCGAGGCCAGCCGCGCCGCGTCGGCCGGCTGGAGGTCGGCCACCGAGATCCGCACCGCCGGCCCGGACACGAGCCGGAACCGCGCGCCGGCGGCGACCCACCAGCCGTACGACCGCAGTCCGTTCACCACTGCGGACTCGTCCGGCACGGGCACCCACACATTCATCCCGCTCGCTCCCTGGGCCGGGATCCGGTGCCGTTCGAACTCCTGCAGAAGGGTGTTCCGCCGCAGCGAGTACGTTTCCCGCGCACGCGTGCCCAACGCGCGCGTGCCGTCGTCCGTCAGCAGCCCGTACACGGTCTCCTGGAGCAGATGGCTGACCCAGCCGGACGTCAGCAGCATCCGTCCGTCGTGCCGGGCCAGCGTGGTCGGGTCACAGGCCGCCGCGGCCCACCGCAGGTCGGTCCCCAGGAACTTGCTCACCGTGCGGACATGCACCCACCGGGCCAGTCCACCCGACGTCAGCGTGTACAGGGGTGCGTCCGCGACGGCGGACGCGTGATCGTTCTCCACCACGAGAACCTCTGGCGCGCTACGGAGCACCGCGACCAGCGCGTCCCGGCGCGCCGCGGAGAAGCACCCGCCGCGGGGATTCTGCGCGCGCGGACTGCACACGACGGCCCGCACACCCGCCCGCAGTGCCTCTTCCAGTGCTTCCGGAAGCAGCCCTTCGTCGTCCACGGCTACCGGGACGTTGCGCAACCCCAGAGCGGTCACCAGATCCAGCAGATGGTGGTAGCCGGGGTCCTCCATGGCCACGGCATCGCCGGGGCGCAGCTCCACCGACAGCAGCCGCCCGATCAGATCCAGCGCACCGTGGGCGAAGGCCACGTGCTCGGTCGGCACTCCGTCCGGCCCGAGCCAGTCCCGGACAGCGTCTTCCAAGCGCGTCAGCCGGGGCGTCGCGCGATGCGACCTGGCACCGGGGGAGAGGTGTGAAGGCGGTACCAACCGGGGGAGGAGGTCCGGATCAGGGTGCCCGCCGGCCAGGTCGCGCAGTCCGTCCGGCACCCTCGGAGGCCGCCGTGAGGCGACCGCGGGAGCGGCAGCCACGACAGTCCCGCCACGACCTCGCGTGACGACGATCCCGCGCCGCCGCAACTCCTTGTAGGCCGTCGCAACAGTCCCCGGACTCACCCCCAGACCGTCGGCGAGCCGACGCACCGGAGGCAGCGCGGCGCCCGGCCCCAACAGCCCCTCGGACACGCCTCTTTCGACGGACGAGGCAATTCCCTTGGCCGTCGTACCACTGATCCCATATTGTGTTGCCACGTTGGCAAGTATGTATCAGTACATAAATTGAGGCAAGAGGGGACGTGCATCCGATGCGTCGTGCGGCAGCCTGGACCGACCGTGTACCAGGAGGCCCCGACGGCCGCAAAATGCTCCTGATCACCCTCGTCGACCGCATCGGCAGCGGACTGTGGGCATCCGTCTCCGTCCTGTACTTCACCTACGTCTCCGGCCTCTCCGTCGCGGAGGTCGGCACCCTCGTCGCCGCGGCGGGGGCCATCGGCATCGCCGGAGCACCCATGGGCGGCCGTCTCGCCGACCGCTTCCCGCTCACCCGCGTCCTGGTCGCCGTCCAACTGATGCGTGCTCTGGCCTCGTTCGCCCTGCTCACGACCGATCACTACGCGGTGCTCCTCGCGTGTACGGCCGCCGGCGGCTTCGGCGACCGCGCCTCCAGCGTCATCACGAAGCTCTATGCCACCCGAGTCGCCGGACCGGACCGCGTCCGGTACCAGGCGGTCAACAGGACCGCCGCCAACGCCGGTTGGGCCCTGGGGGGACTCGCCGCTGCCGCGGCCCTGGCCCTCGGCTCCACCGCGGCCTACCGATGGCTGCTCGTCGGCGACGCACTCTCGTTCGTCGCCATCGCGACTCTCACCGTCCGCTGTGCGGAACCGCCCTCGCCCTCCCGCACGGTCATCACGTCGTCCGACCCGACCCCCACGGCCAACCCGGCGAACCCGTGGCGCGACCGCACCTACCTCGCCTACGTCGCGACCGAGGCCGTCCTCTTCCTCGACGACGCGGTCTTCAAAGTCGGGCTGCCCCTCTGGATCGCCCACACCGGCAGCGCACCGACCGGTCTCGCACCCCTGCTGATGGTTCTCAACAACGTGATGGTGGTGGTTTTCCAGGTCCCCCTGGCCCGCCTCGGCGCCACCACGAAGGCAGCCCGCGCACTGCTGCTCCCGCTCTCCGCGGTCTTCGCCCTGGGCGGCGCCACCATGGCCCTCTCGGCAACCGGTACGGCCACCTCCGCGACACTCTTCCTCGCAGCCTCGGCCACCGCCTTCACCCTGGCCGAGATGCTCCACGCCACCGTCTCCTGGGAACTCTCCGTCGCCCTCGCCTCCGACACCGCCCAGGGCTCATACCTCGGTGTCCACGGACTCGCGCAAGCCGTCCAGCGCAGCATCGGACCACTGGCCGTCACGGCGGCCATCACCACCGGCCCGCTCGGTTGGACCACCTTTGGCGCCGGCATCGCTGTGACCTGCATGATCCAGCACCGCGTCGTGCGCGACCGCCTGACTGAAAAGGCATTGTCAGTGCCTCCGATTACTGTGAGTGAGCATTGATCGACAGCGCACAGGGGGAACCATGGCGAACACCGGGCAATCAACCATGCGGCGCGTTCTGCGCCGCGAAATCGCTGCCACCATCGGCCTGCTCACCGACGAGCACGACTTCCGGGCGATGCGGCGCTACCGCACCTTCACCTTCGACAACCACACGGCCTACCTCCGGGAGGTCGAGGCTCTCCTGAAGAGCCTCGCCGACCAGGGCAATCACACCACCGTCGCTCTCTTCGACCCGGAGGAGTACGCCGAATTCTGCACCGCCACCGGCCTCGACCCGGACGCCCCGACCAGCCGTACCCGCTTCACAGCGGAACTCGCGACCACGGGCCCGACCGTTCCGTATGACGGCCGACCCCTCGCCGAACTGCTCCCGGACCTGGTCGACGAGGCCGTCCGACAGGCGACCTGGGAGTACGCCGCCACTCTCCTGGCGCGTATCGGCGCATGCGCGTCCTGCGGTGAGGACATCGGGCGCGCGGCCTTCGCCCGTGCTTCGAGCCTTCTCGTCCGCATCATCGACACTGCCCCACAGGGCAACAGGCATCTCGTCTGCAGTGTCACGACCCCGGTCGAAACGCTGATCGCCGTCCTGCACGCCGACGACGACAGCGAGGGCGCCACAGAACTCGACGAGGCGGAAGCCCTCGAATTCACGACGGTCCTGGCGCTGGGACTCGCCACGGAGAGCCCCGGCGGCCTCGTCATGCGCACCACCGCCCCCGGCGCCAGCGACCGTATCTACGGCTGGCGCCTGCGCGCCGACGGCG
>NZ_AEJB01000620.1 GCF_000331005.1 Streptomyces turgidiscabies Car8 | reverse complement strand
CTGTCCGCCGGGGACGCGGTCGTCGCCGGACGTGGTGCCGTCCGGCTCGGCATCCCGGCCGGTGCGACGGGTGCCGTCGCGCCAGGTGGGTGCGCCGTCGCCGAAATCCCGGCGTCCGGGGCCGAGACCGTCGCCGTAGGCGGCGGGGTTCCCACCCTCCTGGTCAGCCGCCCGGCCGGTGCGACGGACCGCGTCGCGCCAGGCAGGAGCCTCGTCGCCGGGAGCCTGGCGACCGAGGTCGTGGTCGTCAACGTAGGCGGCCGGGTGGGCGCCGCCCTGGTCGGCCGCCCGCCCTGCGCGACGGACGCCGTCGCGCCAAGCGGCAGCCTCGTCGCCGGGACCCCGGCGGCCGAGGTCGCGGTCGTCAACGTAGGCGGCCGGGTGGGCACCGCTGCGCCACGTGGACGCGTCGTCGTCGGCGTCCCGTCGGCCGGAACTCCGGTCGCCGCCATAGCGGGCGCTCGCACTCCAGGCGGAGGACTCGTCGCCGGAACCCGGGCCGTTGGCGCTACGGTCCTCGTCGTAGGCGGCGGCCGGGCGGGAGCCGTCTCGGCCGGAGCCGTCGCGCCACGCGGGTGCGCCCTCGCCGGAGTTCCGGCGGCCTGGGCCGAGATCGTCGTTTTCGCGGGCGCCGTCGCGCCAGGCGGGAGACTCCCCGCCGGGACCCTGGCGACCGTCGCCGTAGGCGGCCGGGCGGGAGCCGTCCGCGTCGGACGGGCGGCCGGAGCCGGCACGCCACGTGGAGGCCTCGTCGCCGGGACCCGGGGCGCCGGCTTCCTCGGTCGTGTGGCCGGAGTCGCGGGCGCCGTCGGTGTACCAGGTGGCCGGGGTGTCGGCCGGGTGCTGTTCGTCGGGGTGGGTGCGTTGTCTCGGCAGGGGCAGGGGGTCGCCCGCCGGCGCGTCGGCGGGGTGCGGGTTGCGCTGGGGGCGGCCGGTGAACAGGTCCGCCTCGTCGTCGCGGTCGCGGTGCTGGAAGGGCGCCCGGCTCACCGCCCTGCGGGCCAACTGGTCGAGGCGGTAACGGAGTTCGACGCAGCGGGCGGAGGCACGTTCGTGGTCGTCGTGGGCCCAGGCGAGGTCGAGGCGGAGACCCTCGGCCTCCTCGTGGGAGGCGGCGGAGGCGAGCGACCGCCCCAGCTCGGCGAGCCGTTCCGCCGCGTACTTCTGTTCCCGGAGCATCACGTCGAGCCGGTCCCCGAGGGTGTCGCGGGCGCCGGGGCGGGTGTCGAACGCGGCCAGCGCGGCCCGGTGCAGGGCACGCGCCTGCTCGGACTCCGGGGCGACCGTGCCCGTTCCGTACCCGGCGGCGAGATCCTGGAGCAGCGCGTCCACCACGTCCCAGGGCGGCACTTCGTACCCCTCCAGGCAGGCGCGCATACCGTCGGGGTCGCGTTCCCAGAACACGCCGCACCAGCCCGCGCCCTGATCGAGGCGGGCCAGCAGGCCGTTCAGATACCGCGCGAACTCCCGCACCTGCCCCGGGAGTTGTTCCACCACCATGACGCCCACCCCATGCCCGACCGGAGTCTCCGTCCCGTAGAAAACACCAACCGTGTTACGGATGGGCTACGGGGGGTTTTCGGACCGGACGCAGAGTACCGCGCACCCAGCGGAACGTGACGTGAGCCACTGCCACAATGGCCAAAACCGCCCCCCGTGGGCTCACGCCGCGACCGGAGCCAACGGCTCGCACCGCCCGACGAGTTCGTCCATGGACAGTCCGAGGACCCGCGCCAGCGCCGCGACCGTGAAGAAGGCCGGGGTCGGCGCACGGCCGGTCTCGATCTTGCGGAGGGTCTCGGCGGAGATACCGGCGTGCGCCGCGATCTGCGCCATGCTGCGACCGCCACGCGCCTCACGCAGCAACCGGCCAAGCCGCTCGCCGCGTTCACGCTCTTCGGGGGTGAGAGGAGTGCGTACCATCCCACCATTCTAATACCGGTATAGTAATTGGCATGGTGGAACTCAAGACAGACACAGCGATCGATGCCATGTACGAGACCGGCCAGGTGGTCGGCAGAGCCCTGACCGCCGTCCGGGAAGCCGCTGACGTGGGCGTCTCCCTGCTGGAGTTGGACGAGGTTGCACACGAGGTGCTGCGCGCCGCCGGGGCCACCTCCCCGTTTCTCGGCTACCACCCCTCCTTCGCGCCCACCCCGTTCCCGGCGGTGCTCTGCGCCTCGGTGAACGACGCGATCGTGCACGGCATCCCGGACGACTACCGGCTGCGCGACGGCGACCTCGTCTCCGCCGACTTCGGCGCCGAACTGGGCGGCTGGGCAGGCGACTCGGCGATCAGCTTCATCGTGGGCGAGCCGCGCCCGGCCGACGTACGGCTCGTCGAGACCGCCGAGCGGGCCCTCGCGGCGGGCATCGCGGCGGCGGTCGTCGGCAACCGCATCGGCGACATCGCGCACGCGATCGGCGAGGTGTGCCGTACTGCGGGCTACGGCATCCCGGACGGCTTCGGCGGCCACGGAATCGGCCGCCGTATGCACGAGGACCCCCCGGTCCCCAACGAGGGCCGCCCCGGCCGGGGCATGCCGCTGCGCCCCGGCCTGGTCCTGGCGATCGAGCCCATGCTGATCGGCAGCGGCAAGGACGGCTACTACGAGGCCCCGGACGGCTGGACCCTCCGCACGAACGACGGCTCCCGCGCCGCCCACGCGGAACACACGGTGGCGATCACGACGTCGGGACCACGGGTGCTCACGGCCCGGCAGGACACGCACACCAGCCGGGCGTAGCCTGCGGTTCCATGCGCATCAGGAGCGGCAGCCGTGCCGACGCGGACACCATCGCGAGCCTGCACACTGCCAGTTGGCGCAGCGCGTACGCCGCGCTCATGCCCGCCGCGTATCTGGACGGCCCGCTCGCGGCGGAGCACCTCGCGAAGTGGCGGGCCCGCACGAAGGCCCTGTCCGACGACCGGTGTCTGCTGCTCGCCGAGCACGACGGCGAGTTGCGCGGCTTCATCCATCTGGACACGGCCGCGGACGGCCGGGTCCACGTGGACAACCTGCACGCCCGGCCCGACCACGTCGGCACCGGCGTCGGCCGCGCCCTGCTGCACCAGGGCTTCGCCTGGGCGGCCCGGCACCGCCCCGGCCGGGACGTCTACCTGGAGGTGCTGCACGGCAACGCCCGCGCGATCTCGTTCTACGAGCGCGCGGGCGGCCTGCGCACCGCCGAGCGCCCCCTGCGAACGGCCGCGGGCTTCACCCTGGCGGAGATCGAGTACACGTGGCCCGCGGCGGCCGTCAGGCGCTACGGGGACG
>NZ_AEJB01000619.1 GCF_000331005.1 Streptomyces turgidiscabies Car8 | reverse complement strand
CACCCTCACCAAGGACGAGCGGTACGCCCGCACCCGCGAGTACATCCGGATCGTCAAGAAGATCTGGACCACCCATGAGCCCTTCGACCACGAGGGCGACCACTACCGCTTCCACGACTTCGTCAGCGACGTCTTCCCCGTCCAACAGCCACGCCCGAACGTCTCGTTCGGCGGCTCCTCGCCCGCCGCGTACGCCGCCGGGGGCGCCGAGGCCGACGTCTACTGCCTGTGGGGCGAGCCGCTGGCGAAGACCGCCGAGCAGATCGAGGCGGTGAAGGCCGCCGCCAGGGAAGCGGGCCGCACCGACGTACCGCGTTTCCAGGTGGCGTTCCGCCCGATCATCGCCCCGACCGAGGAACTGGCCTGGGAGAAGGCCCACCGGACGGTCGGCGCCATCAAGGCCCGCACCAGGGATGGGAACGGGTAGGGGCGGCGGGGGCCGGACTCACTCGGTCGGCGCCACGCACGGCCCCTTCGCCCACCACTCCGGCAGCATCGCGATCGCCTCGTCGCCCAGGGGGTTCACCCCGGGGCCGGCGGCCAGCGAGTGGCCCACGAGGACGTGCAGGCACTTCACGCGGTCCGGCATGCCGCCCGCGCTCGGGAAGCCCTCCAGGACCTCGATCGCGTCCCGGCGTGCGATGTAGTCGTCGTGCGCGGCGCGGTAGGACGCGGCCAGCTCGGGGTCGGTCGCGAGCCGTTCCGTCATCTCCTTCATCACGCCGTTCGCCTCCAGCGTGCCGATCGCCGAGGCGGCGCGCGGGCACGTCAGGTAGTACGTCGTGGGGAAGGGAGTGCCGTCCGGCAGGCGCGGCGCCGTCTCGACGACGTCCGGCTGCCCGCAGGGACAGCGGTGCGCGATGGCGCGCAGCCCGCGCGGCGGGCGGCCCAGTTGCTGCTGGAAGGCCTCGACGTCCGCGTCGGTCGGCTCGGTGCGCGGGGTGGGAGGCGGGGGCGTGTCCATACCTGTCTTTTCTTTTCCGTTCAGTTCACTGCTTCACGTCACTGGTTCGCGGCGTCGGCCTTGTCCACGCCGTCCCAGACGTTCGCGTACCAGGGACGGTCGGCCGCGCCCAGGTCCACGCGCGACTGCTTGGCCGCGTCCGGGTCGATCACGATGTATCCGGTCTCGCCCGGCATCACGTAGTGCAGCCGCTGCCTGATCTGCTGCTGCGCGTACGCGTCGTCCTGCCAGCGTGCCTTCAGGTCGCGCAGCTGCTCGACCCGGCGGCTGGCCTGGTCGCGCTCGCGCTCCAGGTCGGCGATGTCGGCACGCTGGGAGACGTACTGCCTTATCGGGTAGGCGAGGGCCACGATCAGCGAGCAGAGCACCAGGACGAGCAGGGCCGCCCGGCCGGTCAGGCGGGAGCGGCGGGCCTGGCGCTTGGTCTGCGAACGGTAGACGCGGGCCGCCGTCTGCTCGCCGAGCAGCTTGATCCTGGTCGCGGTGGAGAACCGGTCCCGGTCCTTCACGGCCATGTTCCCCGCCTCCCGTTCACACGCGCGTACGTCCCCGCACACGGTACGGGACCGGGTACGGGGACGTACGTACGACTGGCTATGCCTTGGCCCAGGTGGGGTCAGCCCTTGAAGCGGGGGAAGGCCGAGCGGCCGGCGTAGACCGCCGCGTCGTCGAGGATCTCCTCGATGCGCAGCAGCTGGTTGTACTTGGCGACGCGGTCCGAGCGGGCCGGGGCGCCGGTCTTGATCTGGCCGCAGTTCACCGCGACGGCGAGGTCGGCGATGGTGACGTCCTCGGTCTCGCCGGAGCGGTGGGACATCATGCACTTGAAGCCGTTGCGCTGGGCCATCTCGACGGCGTCCAGGGTCTCGGTCAGCGAGCCGATCTGGTTGACCTTGACGAGCAGGGCGTTGGCCGAGCCCTCCTCGATGCCACGGGCGAGGCGCTCCGGGTTGGTGACGAAGAGGTCGTCGCCGACGATCTGGACCTTGTCGCCCAGCTTGTCGGTGATGGTCTTCCAGCCGTCCCAGTCGTCCTCGTACAGCGGGTCCTCGATGGAGATGAGCGGGTACGCGGAGACGAGCTCCTCGTAGTACTCGGTCATCTCGGCGGCCGTGCGGGACTTGCCCTCGAACTCGTACTTGCCGTCCTTGTAGAACTCGGACGCGGCGACGTCGAGCGCGAGGCCGATCTGCTCACCGGGGACGTACCCGGCCTGCTTGATGGCCTCGATGATGAGGTCGAGCGCGGCGCGGTTGGACTCTAGGTTCGGGGCGAAGCCGCCCTCGTCGCCGAGACCGGTGGACAGGCCCTTGGTCTTCAGCACCTTCTTGAGGGTGTGGTAGATCTCCGCACCCCAGCGCAGCGCCTCGGAGAAGGACTCCGCGCCGATCGGGGCGATCATGAACTCCTGGATGTCGACGTTGGAGTCCGCGTGGGACCCGCCGTTGAGGATGTTCATCATCGGAACGGGCAGCAGGTGCGCGTTCGGGCCGCCGAGGTAGCGGAAGAGGGGCAGGTCGCTGGCCTCGGAGGCGGCGTGCGCGACGGCGAGGGAGACGCCGAGGATGGCGTTGGCGCCGAGGGAGCCCTTGTTGTCGGTGGCGTCCAGGTCGAACATGGCCTGGTCGATCAGGCGCTGCTCGGTGGCGTCGTAGCCGACGAGCTCCGGGCCGATCTGCTCGATGACGGCGAGGACGGCCTTCTCGACACCCTTGCCGAGGTAGCGGTTGGGGTCACCGTCGCGCAGCTCGATGGCCTCGAAGGCTCCGGTGGAGGCGCCGGACGGGACGGCGGCACGACCGGTGCTGCCGTCATCGAGGCCGACCTCGACCTCGACGGTGGGGTTGCCTCGCGAGTCGAGGATTTCCCGGGCTACGACGACGTCGATGGACGGCACGAGCATCTCCTTATGGAATGTGACGCGGGTACGCGGGGCTGGCTGAGGCCTCGCGAGTACGGGGCCGCGGCGGCTCCGCGTTGATGAGCCTAACCGGCTCCGGGGGATCGGCCAGCCTTCCGACCACCCCATGGACGGAACATGAACGGAACCCAGGGTAAACATTGTTCCCCCGGGGAACAAAAAGCCCCGCTCCGGTGCGTACGGGGGAACACGCACCGGAGCGGGGAGCCCGTGGGGGACGGGGGGTGACCCGCACGAGGCCTTCACTGTGGAAGGCACGGCTGTGCGGGTCCTGTGGTTCACCTTCGGGCCGGCTGGGATCTGGGGGACGTGCGGCCCGACGGTGACCGGGTCAGCTGTACCGGCCCAGGTAAAGCCGGATCAGCTGAGGTGCAGCTGCTGGCCCGGGAAGATGAAGTCGGCGTCGTCGATGATGTCCTTGTTCAGCTGGAAGAGCTTCTGCCAGCCGCCCTTGACGTGGTGCGCCTCGGCGATCGCGCTGAGGCTGTCGCCCTTGACGACCTTGTACTCGCCGTCGCCCTTCTTGACCTTCTTGCCGGTCGGGGTGGTGACGGTCTTCTTCGCGGCGGGCCGCTCCTGCGAACGGGAGGCCTGCTGGTTGTCGGTGGAGCGGGTGGAGGTCTCGCCGGAGCCGCTGGAGTTGTTCGAGCTGCTGGACGAGTTGTTGTCGCTCGCACCCGTGCTCGAACCGCTGCCGCGGCTCGAACCGCCGTCGTAGGAGGCGCTGGACAGGCCGGTGCCGCAGACCGGCCAGGCACCCTTGCCCTGGCCCGCGAGGACCTTCTCGGCGATGGTGATCTGCTGGGCCTTCGAGGCCTGGTCGGCGGTGCCGGCGTACGCCGTGCCGCCGTACGCGGCCCAGGTCGAGGCGGAGAACTGCAGGCCGCCGTAGTAGCCGTTGCCGGTGTTGATGGACCAGTTGCCCCCGGACTCGCACTGGGCGACGGTGTCCCACTCGGCGGAGGTGGCGGCGGAGGCGGAGCCGGCCGCCAGCAGCGGAGCGGCGACAGCGGCACCGGTCACGCCGGCGATGGCGACGACGCGGGTGGCCTTGGACGGACGACGGTGCTTGCCCTTGCCGGAAAACAGCATGAAAGATCCCCTCACCGACGCCTGCGAGGTGAGCTGTCGGGTTCGGGCCGGTTGAGTTGCCCGGCCGTACGCCCCTGTCGGGCGGCGTACGGCTTCACCCCGAGCCGCTCCGGACAACTGCCCGGTGCGGCGCCTACCTTGGGTCCCCCGCTCCTGCCTACGGCGCTTGACGCGACGACTGTTCCCGTTCGGCCGTTGGCAGGATTCGGCGTTGCGACCGGCGGGGCCCACTGTGGCGGGCGATGACGACCGTAAACAGCTGATCCGATGAAATACAAAGACGATCAGGGCTTCTGAGACCTATGTCTCACCGCATCGATAACGGACATTCAGCGCGAAACCAGGACGTGAACTCCGGTTAGTTTTGCCCCGGTTCGCTACCTACGGCAAGGATCTGACCGGGGAGAACGAGTCCCGAGTCGGAGTCAAGGAAGGCGTCGCTCCCAGCGGTGGATTCGGACTGCCCGCCGACGAGATCGAGGGAGCCGGTGACATCCCAGAGGGCGTCCCCGATGCTGCCGGTGTACGACCCCTCGGCCTTGCCGCGGTGACGGCCGGTACCGGCAGGGGTCTCGGTGCTGCTCGCACCACCCTCATTCTCTGCCTTCTGACCTGATTTGCCAGCCTCTTGACCCTTTACGGAACCTACGGGCGAACTGTCGCTTTCCTTCGAGCCGTCCGCGCTGGGCGACGAAGCGGAGGGGGAAGGCGAGGCGGACGACCCGGCAGGGTCGCCGACGCCCGCGGAGCCGGTTGTCGCCCCGCTGGACGGCGTCGGGGACGGCGACGAGTCGAGGCCCCCGGTCAGGGCCGAGGAGCCGGTGGAGGGGGACACGGAGGGCGTGGGCGACGCCGAAGTCGAGGAGGAGGACGAGGAGTCCGATCCAGAGCCCGAGATCACTCCCAGGCCCAGACCCGAGGCGTCACCCTTGGACGCGTCGGTGTCGCCGCCGGCCACACCGGTGTCGACGTCCGCCGAGCCGGTGTCCTTGCCGAGCCCGGACAGCAGCGCGCAGGCCTCCCAGGCACCGGCCCCCTGGTCGTCGAGGATCTTCTCGCCGACGGCGATCTGCTGCGAACGGCTGGCCTGGTCGGCGCTCGGGGCGTAGGAGAGACCGCCGTACTTCTCCCAGTCCGCCTGGGTCAACTGGAGCCCGCCGTAGAACCCGTTGCCGGAGTTGGCACTCCAGGAGCCGCCGCTCTCGCACTCCGCGACCCGGTCCCAGGTGGTGCCACTGGCCGCGCTGGCGCCGGTCGCGCCGAGCAGCGGGATGGCGATGGCCGAGCCGGCGACACCGGCCGAGACGAGCAGCGCCGGGGCCTGGCGGGGGCGACGGTGACGACCGTTCCCGGAGAGCATGCGGTTGCCTTTCACGAGACAGCGGGGACCAGAGCGACGCGTGATGCCGGGCATCGCACTGGTGCACGAACGTAGCCGCAGGCGATCGCTTGTCACAAGTTCATGCCGCACAGATCACGTGAAGATCACATTGTTGAGGGAGTGTCACCTTCCCGTGATCTTCTACGGGGCCACCGGCAAGGTCTGGCCGGATTCGCGCACCGGGGTGAACTCGACGGGCAGGGTGCGCAGTCCACGCATGATGAGCCCGCCCCGCCATCGCAACTCGGCCGGATCCGCGGCGAGTTGCAGGTCAGGGAGGCGGGTGAGGAGGGTGGCCAGCGCGCTCCGGCCCTCCAGACGGGCGAGCGGGGCACCGAGGCAGTAGTGGATGCCGTGGCCGTATCCGAGGTGCTGGTTGTCCCGGCGGCCGAGATCGAGGGTGTCGGGGTCGGCGAACCGTGCCGGGTCCCGGTCGGCGGCGGCGAGGACGACGAGGACGGGGTCACCGGCCGCGATGTCCTGCCCGCCGATGCTGAGCGGGCGAGTGGCGAAGCGCCAGGTGGCCAGCTCGACGGGGCCGTCGTAGCGGAGGAGTTCCTCGATACCGGTTTCGAGGAGGGAGGAGTCCGCGTCGGCCAGGGAAGCCTGGAGGCGGGCGCGCTGCTCGGGGTGGGTGAGGAGGGCGTAGACGCCGTTGCCGATCAGGTTGACGGTTGTCTCGAAACCGGCGAAGAGCAGGATGAAGGCCATGGCGGCGGCTTCGTTCTCGGTGAGGTGCTCGCCCTCGTCGGAAGCGCGGATGAGCCCGGAGATGAGGTCTTCACCGGGTTCGGGTACGTCGGACAGCGCCTCGCGCTTGCGGTGGATCAGCTCGGCGAGATAGCTCCGCATCTTCTTCACGGACCGGGCGACCCCGCCCCGGGGCCCTCCCCCGTGCCGGATCATCATCCCGGCCCAGTCCCGGAAGTCGTCCTGGTCCTCACGGGGGACGCCCAGCAGGTCGCAGATCGCGTAGATGGGGAGTGGGAACGCGAAGTCGTGGATGAGATCGGCGGAGCCGCTCGCCGCGAACCGGTCGATCAGCTGATCGGTGAGTTCCTGGACCCGGGGCGCGAACTCGGCGACCCGGCGCGGGGTGAACGCCTTGGCGACCAGCCTGCGCAGCCTGGTGTGGTCCGGCGGATCGATGTTCAGCAGATGGGTCATCAACTCGGCCTTGCGCTCACCGGGGATACCGGTCTTGCCCTTGGCGTGCGCGGGCTCGTCGTGATGGGCGGGGTTCTTGGAGAGCCGGGGATCGGCGAGGGCCTGCTTGGCATCCCCGTACCGCGTGACCAACCAGGCCTCGACCCCGCTGGGCAACTTCGTCCGGTGCACGGGCGCGTGCTCACGGAGCCAGGCGTAGGCGGGGTAGGGGTCGGTGGCGAACTCCCAGGTGAAGAGTTCGGGGGCGGGCGCCGGGGGCGTGGAGTGGGGCTGGTTGGTCACTCCTGGAAGGTATCCGGGGTACCGGGGGCTTCGCCGACGGTGAGCCGGACGCCGAGGTGCCCTGTGCCGAAGGTGCGGAGATACCAGGCCGTGAATTCGTCCATCACGACTTGCCTCACTCGCACGGGGGTGAGGGGGGCGGCGCTGTCGGCAGCCTCGTAGCCGTCGTCGGACTGAGGTGCACGCCCTTCGGCCCCCGCCTTCAGCCACCGCAGCGAACGATCACGAAGCAGCTTGCCGAGCATGACTGCCGCCTCGTGATCGCCAGCCTCTGCAGACGTCTCCAAAAAGGCTTCCGCGTCCCTCGCCGCCCCCCTCTGCACCAGCAACCGCCCCAATATCCCCGCCGCCTCCGTCTTCCCGGCCTCAACCGCCCGCCGGAACCATCCCTCTGCTTCCTCCGTGTCCCCCAAGCGCTCCTCAAGCAACCCCAGTTCGAACATGGCCTGCCCGTCCCCCGCCTCCGCGGCCACCTGAAAGGCCCCCCGCGCCCCCTCTACGACCACCTCGGCGTCGTACGCCGAATCCACCCAGGCAACGCCCAGCGCCGCCCACCGCACCTGCGGTTCCACCGGCGGACAAGCCTCGTCCTGGAACGCGGTGTCCACCAGATAGGGGGACGCCTCCCACATACTCGCGCCGCTTCTCCTCAGCATCCGCAGCACCCCGTGCCGCTTCTCCGCCGCCCAGGCCAGGGCGTCGTCCACGGGCTCCCGTTCCATGCCGGCCACACCCTCGTACCCGGCGTGCACCTGCACCAGCAGGCCCTGGGGCAGCGGGCCCCGCAACCCGCACCTGGCCAGATCCACCGCCGCCCGCACCAGCGCGTACCCGCGCGGATGCCGGTCCGCACGCCGGGCCCGCTGCCACTCCTCCCACAGCATCGGCCCGACCGCGAGATACCCCGCCACGCCCTCCGCACCGCACCGGCGCGCGGCCTCCGTCAGCCGGGGGTCCGCCGCCTCCCCCGCCCGCTTCCGCTCGCCGTGGCTCCAGTCCCGGGGCAGTTCGACGATGTGCGCCAGATCGAGAACGCGGCCCCGGGACGACTTCCGGAACTCGTCGTACGTGTCCTCGCTCATCGTCGCGACCACCGCCACCCCCTGTCCCGTCAGCTGGGCCAGCAGCCTCGGTTCCAGGCCCCCGTCTCCGAGGTGACCGTCGAGGTCGTCGAGCCACAGCGCGCAGCGTTCGCCGGGCAGGCTTCTCAACAGGGCGGGCAGCTGCCGCAGGTTCTCGTGCCGGGCAGGCGCGAACACCCGTACGCCGGAGAGCACTTCGGCCATGGCAGCGAGCGCCGTACGCGACTTCCCGGCAAACGCGTCCCCTCGTACGACGACGAGGCCGCCCTCCGAAGCAGCCTGCTCCAGCGCCGACCTGACGGCCGGGTCGGCGTCCCGTGCGACATACGGAGGGAGTTGCGGAAGCCCCTTGCCTCGCCGCGTCGGCCGCACCCCGTAAGCCAGCGGATCCATGTCGTCCGCCGAGGGCCAGTCCACCGAAGGTGACTGGGGAGCACCCCTCGTGCCATCCCCACCCGCCTGCTGCACGTGCTGCACACCGACGAACTGCCCGTTGACCGTGATCCTCTGGAAGTCGAAGTGGTCCCCCGCCACAGCAGGAGCAGGAGCAGGACCAGGAAGAGGGAGGGAGAGGGGACGGGGATCGGGACTCCCGGTCTGCTTCGGGGGCGACAGGGACCCGTCGGGCTGCCCCGCACTCATCTCCTCGATGATGACGGTGAGTTCATCGGAGCCGTCCAGGTCCCACGCGTCCGCGAGACCCTCGCTCAGCCGGTCGCGCCAGAGCAGTTCCGCCGTGCCCTCCTCCAACTCCACCGGGCCGCGCAGGCTTTGGAGTTCAGCAGCGGAGTCGTCCTGCCCGCGCCGTTCGAACCACTCGACGAACAGGTCCCGTACCCGCTCCCAGTCCTCCGCCAGGCTCAGTCCCACCACCAGCACCTCGGCGCCCTCGGCCGCCAGCAGGTCCATCTTGTGTTCCACGCACGCCCCCACACCTCAACACCGCTGTGGGTGAACGGTACTGAGCCCGGGCCCGACTCAACGCACCGTCACTCCTCCCCAGCCACCCCGGCCACCCCTCCCGCCCCTTCCTTCACCCGCACGGCGTCCCGATAAGCCCGGGCGGCGACCCGCAGCGCCCCTTCCGGATCCACGCCCTCGCGCTCCGCCCGTACCGCCATCTCCAGCAGCTCGTATCCGATGCCCGCGCCCTGCGGCAGGGGAACGTCCAGGCCCGCCGTGTGGACGCGGGACGCCAGTTTCGCCGTGAGGGCCAGGGCGGGCTGGCCGAGCGGAATGCCTTCGGTCACCGAGGTCCGGCGCTTCTCGACCGCCTTGGTGCGCAGCCAGAGCTTCTTGACGTCCTCCGGGGTGGACGCCGTCTCGTCGCCGAAGACGTGCGGGTGGCGGTGGATGAGCTTCGTGACGATGCCGGCGGCCACGTCGTCGATCGAGAAGGGGGCCGCGCCGTCCTCCTCCTCGCTCCCCTCACTCCCCTCACTCCCGTCACTCACCTCGCTCGCCTCCTCGGCGATGCGGGCGTGGAAGACGACCTGGAGCAGGACGTCCCCCAGTTCCTCGCGCAGCTCGTCCCGGTCGCCCTCCTCGATCGCCTCGACGAGTTCGTACGCCTCCTCGATGCCGTACTTGGCCAGCCCCTTGTGTGTCTGGCGGGACGACCAGGGGCACTCCAGGCGGATGCGGTCCATGACCTGGACGAGGTCGAGGAGGCGGGCGCCGGGGAGGTCGTAGGAGGCGGGGAGGAGTTCCAGGTCCGGCATCTGTACTCGGCCGGAGCCCGCGAGGCGGGCCAGGCCGTCCGTGAGGGCCGGGTCGCCCTCGCCCGTCGTCACGACCACGACCGTCCGGCCGCCGGCGCAGGCGTCGAGCAGGTCCTCGGCGGTCGGGGCGGTCTCCTCGACGGTTGTGCCGGCGTCCCGCAGATACGGCAGCTGCGGATGCGCACCGTCCGCGCACAGCACCCGGTCGGCCGCGTGCAGCGCCTGCCAGGCGGGCCAGGACAGCAGGCCGGGGGCCACGCGGTGGCTGGTGGTGAGCAGGACGATCCGGCCGGGGCCGGTCTCCGACCCTGTCTCCCGCTCCGTCTCCGGAGCTGTCTCGAAGCTGCTGGTTGCGTTCACCCTCCGAACGTAACCCACGCCACCGACAGCCCCACCGGTTGTCCACAGGCCTCTAGGTTGTCCACAGGCCGCGCACCCCTGGGCACACCAGCACCGCGTACACCTGCGCGGACAACCGTTGCGCCGTAGCGGCTACGCCGTCCCCTGGGCCGTCTGCGGCGCCGTGATCTCCCGCACCCACGGGGTCTTCGCGTCGACGCGGCTGCTCTTCTTGACGTCCCAGGTGCCGTAGCGCGGGTTCAGGTCGACGTCGAGGGTCTTCGAGGCCTCGGACATCGCCTTCCAGAACGTGGCCTGGCCGTCCGGCGTGCTCATGTCGGCGCCGAGTGAGGCAGCCAGTTTCTGGGCCACGATCTCGGTGTGGAGGCTGTCGTCGAGGCGGGCCGGAGCGACACCGTACTGCTGGAGCCAGGCGTCCTCGAGCGCCTTCGCGTTGCCCGCCTGCTGCTCCAGGGAGGCCCGCAGGCTCTGGACGTCCTTGCGGGTCACGGTCACGCCCGCGTTCTTCGCGGCCTGGTTCAGGACGCGGTCGAGGACCAGGGTGTGCAGGGTGTCCCGGGTGAGGCTGCCGGTTCTGGCGACGGTCTGCGCGTACTGGGCCTGGTCCGGGGTGGCCGCCCGCTGCGCCGCGCGTACCTCGTTCACCCTGCTCTCCAGCTGCGCGACCGTGATCCGCTGCCCGCCGACGACGGCCGCCGCGCCGGGATGCGCGTCACTTCCGCAGGCGGTGAGGAGCGGGGCCGCGGCGACGATCGCGGCGGAGAGGAAGAGCGCGGTGCGACGACGGCGGTGCAAGGAAGCCTCCCGAGGAGATTGTGCGGCGGTGCACAAGGTCTTGCGGTGATCGATGTTAGGCAGTGGCTCAGCTCTGGCCAAGCCATTCGACCAACGATTCACCAGGACTTCGGGCACCGCCTCGCTCTCCCGCGGCCTCCGGCCGTCTCAGCCGGTGATCGCCACCGGTGCGTCCCACGCGTCGCGGTCCACGGTGATCGTGTAACCGCCGCGCGTCTCCTTGCTGTTGACCATGTACTGGTGGGCCCGGCTGTGGTTGGTCCACTGCGTGGCGGCGAAGGGCCAGTCCGCGGTGGTGGTGTTCTGCTTGTCCCACAGCGCGTACCACATGTTGCCCGGCAGGTTGGTGCGGTCGGTGGCCTGGGCGATCGCCTTCGCGCTGGAGCTGGTGAAGCCGTAGTAGCCGGTGCGGTACGTCTTGGCCTGCAGTGCCTTGTCGAAGGCGCGTACGTACGTCAGTACGGCGTCGTTGCACGCCTTGTTCGTGATGTCGTACGACTCCATGTCGAGGTAGACCGGGCTGCCGGCCTTCATACCGAGCGCCGAGGCCTTGGCGACCGCGTCCGCCGCGTCCGTGGCCCCGAGGGAGGCGGCCGTGGCGGCGGTGAGCTTCTCGGGGCTGGAACCGGTCTGGCAGGACGGCTGGGCGCCGACGTACAGGGGGATGAGTTTCCAGCCCTGGGCGCTGACCGTCTTCACCCAGGACGCGGTGAGGTTGGGCTGGGCGCAGCCGCGGTTCTTGCCGCCGATGTAGACGGCGGCGGCGCCGTAGAAGTTGTTGGTGCGCCAGGCCTTCATCGCGGCGGCGGAGGGCGCGGTGCAGGTGTCGAACGCGCGGCCGGTGAAGGTGCGCTGCGCGGGCCAGGTGGTGGCGGCCATCGACGACTGCGCGGCGAGCCCTGCCCCGGCGACGACGGCCGTACCGGCCACCGCCCAGGTGATGTACCTGCGCTTCTTGGACTGCCGGTGACTGGACACCACGTAACCCACCCCTGGTTCTGCGACATGACGTGCTTCGGCATGACGTGCTGTGACACGGAAGCAGGTCGCAACGTAACCGGCGTCGTTCCCGTGTTCGGGAAACATCGGCCCCGCAGACCTACAAGATTCCCTCAAGCCACCGCAAACCCTATCCGTGCACCTGTCCGAGCCATGCCAGGGTCCGCCGGACCTCCGCCGCCAGCGGGTGTCCAGGGCCGCGCAGGCGGTCCACGTCGTGGAGGAGGCGGGCGAGGGTGTCGCGTGCGGCGGTGCGGTCGCCGAGGGCGAGGAGGAGGTGGCCGATGCGGCGGCGGACGTCGAGGGAGAGTTCCGGGTCGCCGGCGACGTACTGGTTCTCGTAGTACGGCAGCAGGGCGCGGTACTCGGCGAGGGCCGCCGCGGGTTCGCCGAGCTGTTCGAGGCACTGGGCGGCCTCGTAGCGGAAGCGCAGCGACTGGGGGTCGGCCTGGCCTGCCTCGGCGGCGCGTTCGTCGGCGAGGCGGCGCAGTTCGGGCAGGGCGCGGCGGTACTGGCCGTCGTCCATGAGGGTGGCCGCGTACTGCTTGCGCAGGGTGCGGACGACCGGGGAGTGCTCGCCGTGCTGTTCGGCGGCGGCGGGCAGGATTCCGCCGAGGATGTCGACGGCCTGGGTGATCCGGCCCTCGCCGAGGAGGCGTTTGACCTCGTCGACGGCTCCGGCGACGTCGGGTCGCTCTGCCACCGGAGCGGCCGTCGGCTGGGGCGCGGGGGTGCGCGCGCGGTCCGGCCAGGGGGCGTGCGGGCGCAGGAAGGGGCGTGTGGGGTCGAGGGGGGCTCCGGTGGGCATCCCGCGCTCCGGGAGGAGCAGCGACAGGTGCTCGTACACCTCCTGCGCGGAGGCGGGCCGGTGCTGCGGGTCCTTGGCGAGCAGCCGCAGGACGAGCGCTTCGAGGGCGTCGGGCACCTCGGGTCTCAGTCGGCGCACGGGCAGCGGCGGCTCGTAGAGGTGCCGGTGGAGCACGCCGAGGGCCGTGGAGCCGGAGAACGGCACGTCCCCGCTGAGGAGTTCGTGGAGGAGTACGCCGAGTGCGTACAGGTCCGTGTAGGGGCCGACCGCGCCGCCCATCGCCTGCTCGGGGGCCATGTAGGCGGGCGAGCCGATGGGTGAGCCGGTGTGGGTGAGGCGGGTGGTGTCGGTGTCCATGACCGAGGCGACGCCCAGGTCGAGGACGGTGACCGTGCCGTCCTGCTTCACCATCACGTTGCGCGGCTTGAGGTCGCGGTGGACGATCGGCACGGCGTGCACGGCGCTCAGTACGGCGCACAGTTGCGCGGCCACGGCGACCGCCCACTGCCAGGGGTACGGGTCGTGTTCGGCGAGGTGGTCGGAGAGGTCGGCGCCGTCGACGTACTGCATGACGAGGAACAGTTCCTCGCCCTCGCTGCCCGCGTCGTGGACCGTGACGAGCCCGGGGTGGTCGACCTGCGCGGTCACCCGGCACTCGCGCACGAAGCGGCGGCGCAGCTCGTCGGCCTCCTGGCCGGCGACCTTGTCGGGGCGCAGCAGCTTGACGGCGACGCGCCGGTCGAGCCGCTGGTCGTACGCCGTCCACACCTGGCCCATGCCGCCCTGGCCGATGAGCGTGGACAGTTCGTACCGGTCGGCGATGACGCGTCCCGTCGCCACGCTCACCGTCCGCCCTCGTGGCCGTTGCCGCCGCCGCTGCTGTTGGTGCCGTTGCCGTTACTGCCGGTGCCGTCGCTGCCGTTGCCGTTGCCGTTGCTGCGGCGCAGGAAGTCGCTGAGCTCGTCGAGTTCGGCGCGGACCTGGTCGATACGGGCGGGCGCGGGGCGCGGCGGGTCGACGGGCGGGCCGGCCGCGGAGGCCTGGGGTATCGGCGTGTGGGGCTGGGCCTGGGGCGGAGGCGTGGCGGTGTACGGCGACGGGGGTTGCGGCTGCGGCTGGAACCCCATTGCGGGCTGGGGGTAGCCGTATGCCAGCGGGGGCTGCTGCGGGATGTACCCGGGGTGCTGCGGGCCGGCGGGGGCGGGATGACGGAGCTGGTTGAAGTGGCGTACGTCCGCGGCGATGTAGTAGCCGATCACGATCGCCAGGGTGCCGAGCAGCAGCGCGAGGCCCGTGTAGCCGCCCGCGGTGTGGATGTCCTCACCGGGCTCGTTGCCCAGCAGGACGAGGCTGAGGATGTCGGCCGCGACTACGGCGACGAACAGGCCCCAGTCGAGCGCCTTGCGGGTCACGATGGCCAGCCGCAGCAGCATCGTCCAGGTCAGGAGGCCGCAGCTCATGACGGAGATCACCACGAAGAGCACGCGCAGGAAGACCAGCCACCCGCTCGAGGGCGGCTGCTTCACCGGCTGCGGGTAGCCGTGGCCTGACATGGTTGCTCCTGATCGACTGAACCTGCGCGACGTGATCTGCTCGCCCGACTCGCCCGACCTGATCGTCCGAAGCCGATCGCCTGAACCCGATCGCCTGACGAGGACGAACATCGCGTCGAGCGTGTCGAGCGTATAGGCCGACACGGACAACAGGTCCCGGGTTGTACCGAACCGTTGTCCGACTCATCAGTTGATACGTCCATGTACGCACGTGCACGCGCCCGCGTGCCCTCCAATACGCGTCCGATACACGTCCGACACACGTTTCCCGCCCGCTCAGTCGGGCGCGACGGTCCCGTCCGTCAGCCCGTCGTACATGCCCCGCACGAGCTGTCCGCCGAGACGGCCGGCGTGCCGCAGGGCCTCCTCGAACTCGGCGAGCGACCTGAACCGGGCGCCGTAGCGCCGCTGTTCGTCCAGGGGCAGCCGGGGCAGTTGCAGTCGGCGCACGTCGAGCCGGGTCGCGGTGGACGCGTAGCTGCTGGCCTGCCGGTTGTTGGCGGTGCCGCGCAGGAACCCGGCGAGGAACCACGGGTCGAGGGCCGCCGGATCGGGCCTGAGGAGGACGAGACTGCGGCCGAGAACGGCCCCCGCGGTCACATCGTCGACCACCCGTGCGACGGACCCGCCGCCCAGCACCGGCACGACGACGTCACCCGCCTCCACCCGCACGGCTTCCTCGTCACTCTCGGGCAGTGAGCCGGAGGGGGCGGTGCCGGCGAGGACGTCTTGGTCGGTGAGCACGGGCACGCGCGCGTGGCCGCCGTTTCCGCCGGTACGCATCACCAGGGCGCCCCCGCGCGCGAGTTCACCGATGGTGATCAGCGGCCAGCGCCCGGGCTGCTCGTCGGAGGGTCCGGCGGGGGCGGGCGGAGTGAGGTCCGCGGTCAGCCGCAGGGTCTCGCCGAGTCGGTCCCGTACGTCGCTCAGGTGTTCGCCGTCGCCCGCGGTGGCCGGCGGGAGGTGACGGGCGGGGGCCAGGTCGACGTCGTCGTCGAGGAGTTCGATGACGGGCACGGAGCGCGCCACCCCCGGCCGCTCGGCCGCTGTCCCGGCCCGCTCGAAGGGCCGCCAGGCGTCGAGGACGGCGGCACGCACGGCCTCCCAGTCGAGCCCGCCGCGCCCGGTGTGCTCGGCGACGCTTCCGATGTCGGCGAGCAGCACCTCGGGCTGCGCGGGCGCCTTGTCGGGCCGCCGCAGCACCCACAGGTGCAGCGGGATGTTGTACGGAGGCGCCGCGCCGACCGGCAGCGCGATCACCGCGCGCAGCGCCCCGCGCCGCAGCAGATCCGCGCGGATACGGCGCCCCGAACGCCGCGAGGCCGCGGCCGGCGGCATCAGCAGTACGGCGGTGCCGCCGTCCCTGAGCCGCGCGAGCGCGTGCTGCACCCAGGCCAGCTCGGACTCGTTGCGGGCCGGGAACCCGTACTCCCAGCGGGCGTCGTACGCGAGTTCGTCGTGCCCCCAGTTGCGCTCGTTGAACGGCGGATGGCAGAGGACCACGTCGGCCCTGAGCCCCGGATACGCGTCACTGCGAAGCGTGTCCCCGACCGCTGTACGCACCACGCTCCGCCCCTGGAGCGCGAGCCGGAGGGCGGTGAGCGCTGCCAGCTCCGGGGCGCTGTCCTGCCCGTACAACTCCCGCTCCGAGTCGTCCCGTTCGATCTCCCGCGTACCCCGTACGGGAAGGGCGCGCAGCAGTGCGCCGGTGCCACAAGCCGGATCGAGCACAGTGCGCGCGGGACCGGCGAGGTCCCCCATGAGGCGGGCGAGCTCGGCCGGAGTGAGCGTGTACTGCCGCGGGTTGGCGTCGAGATGCCGCCCGACCAGGAACTCGTACGTCTGCCGCGCCCCCATCTCGGCCGCGAGCTCGGCGACTCCCCGGAGGAGCGGGACGGAGGGGAGGAGTGCGGGGCCGGTGGGGGTGTGTACGGCGGGCTGGGTGTGTACGGAAGGGGCGGTGGGGGCGGTGTGCACGGAGGCTGCGCTGTGTACCCGGGGTGGGGCAGGGGTGGTGTGAACGCCGGGGGCGGGATGGCTGGCGTGTACTCCAGGCGGTGTGTTCACGGCCCCCGAGGTGTTCACACCGCCCGGCTCGTTCACGGCCGACTCGGCGCCTGCGACCGTCGGACTGTGAACTCCCCGAACGCCAGTCGGACTGTGAACCCCTTGTGCGGCGGACGCCGTGTGAACTGCCCGCGCGGTCGGCGAGGTGTGAACCCCGCGCTTCTGAGGGACGCCGAAGCGCGGGGCGATCACCTGTTCCAGGGTGGCGGGCAGGCGGGCTGCGAGGCGCTCGTCGGAGACCGCACCCAGTTCGAGCCAGACGGTGGGGCGGTCGTGGATGAGCAGCAGAACGCAGCCCGCGTGGACGAGGGCGGTGGCAGGCCCCTCGGGGTGGCCGACGAGTTGCTGCCAGACGCGTTCACGGAGGGGCACTTCGGCAAGTTTGCCCTGGTGGCGGAGCCAGGATTCGACCTCGGCGAGGGCGAAGGCGGGGCTGGTCTCGGTGCCGCCGACCGGCTTGGGGAAGTCGGCGTGACGGCGGCGCCAGTTGCTGACGGCGGCGCGGCCGACGCCTGCGAGCCGTGCGATACCGGCGGCGGTCACTTCCGTGGCGTTGTCCTGCACGCGCCGCGCTCCCCTCGTCCCGTGCACGGCCCCGGTGCTCCTGTGTACGGCTCTGGTCACCCGTACACAGTCCTGGTCGTACACCCTCGTTCAACGTGTGACGCCGAGCATACCGGCGCACACAAGATCTACCCCTTCACGGCCGTGTACATGAGTCATCGCGTGAATCGTGTTGACTCGGTTCACACGGTCTGCTGTTATTGACCCAGCGAACGAGGGCCGCCGGAAAGAGGCGGGCACCGAGGGGGAGGGAAGAGCCGGGCGGCGGCGGCGAAGCACCGGGGACTGCGCCACCGCCGCCCACACCTCTCACGCCTCTCACGCCTCTCACCACTTCGCCCTGTTCCGCTCAGCACTACTCGGCACCGCGCAGCTCAATGCGCCCCTCGCTCAGTTCGTCCTCACCAGGAACCCTCGAAGGAACTCTCATGCGCCGAACCACACTTGCCGCCCTCTGCCTCACCGCCGTCACTGTCGCCGGGGTCGCCGGCTGCCAGACCGACGGGAACAAGACGAGCGACAGGACGACCGACAAAGCGGCCGGCAAGACCGCGGCCGACACCGCCGACAAGACGAAGGACCCGTTCGCCGGGCTGACCGGGGGCGAGATAGCCGAACGTGCGCTGACGGCCACCTCGGGTGCCTCGTCGCTCCGTATGACGGGCGATGTTCCGGACGACGAGAGCGGCGGCACGATCCGGATCGACATGGCTTTCGACAAGCGGGGCCAGTGCGCCGGGACGATGAGCATGAACGGTCAGGGCAAGGCCGATCTCGTGAAGTCCGGCACCACCCTCTACATGAAGTACGACGAGAAGTTCCTGCGGGCGCAGAGCGAGGGTTCGTCGAAGGAGGAGACCGACGGGGTCGTGGCGATGCTGGCCGGCAAGTGGACCAAGATGGCCACGACCGGCTCCGACGCCAAGGACCTCGCGGGCTTCTGCGACCTGGACAGCGTGCTCGCCGATTTCAAGGACGGCGCTTCCGGGGCCGACTCCGGGGTGACACGCGGCGCCACCACGACAGTCGACGGCAGGTCCGCTGTCGCCGTGACGGAGAAGGACGGCAAGGACACGTACACGATGTACGTCGCGGGTGAGGGCAAGCCCTATCTCCTGCGCGTCGACAGCAAGTCGGCGAAGGACCCCGGGACCGTCGTCTTCAGCGACTACGACAAGCCGGTCACCGTCCAGAAGCCCACCGGCGAGATCCTCGACCTGGACGCGCTGGGCGGCTGAGCGCCGGGGAGCCGGGAGCCGGGAGCCGGGCGGACGGTCACAGAGTGTGCCGCATCCACACGTTGGGCTCCACGTACACCCCGTACCCGTGTGCCAGGTCGCACCGCACCGGTGCCAGGGCGCCGGGTACCTCCACCTCGCCCTCGATGTCGAAGGGCAGGCCGGTCCAGGCGCGCCACTCCTCCAGCGAGGCCGCGACGCACATCGACGCCGGTGCCATGGCGACGATGGTGGCGCCGGCCCGGGCGTGCACGCGCAGCCACGGGTCGTGGGGCAGGCCGTCCTCGCGGACCCGGTACGCGTACTCGGCGATCGGTGTCCGGGGCTCCAGGTGCTTGGCGCTGGGCCGGACCGGGGCGACGACCTCGCGGAAGCCGTGCGCGGCGGCGTTGTCGCGCATCGCCGCGAGCATACGGCCGGACAGTCCCGTGCCCTGTGCGTGCGGGGAGACGACGATCGAGATCGCGCTCACCGTGTCCGGCCGGGTACCGGCACGCAGGTCCTGGAACGCCCACACGAGGACCTGGTCCCAGCCCCGGGCGGGCAGCCGGCCCGCGCCGCGGCCCTCGGCGGCGAGCGCGAAGGGCACGCTGTAGGCGTGCGCGACAACCTCGCCCCGCTCGTCCTCGGCGAACAGGACGTGCTCCGGGAGTTCGGTGGCGATCCGGTCGTAGTGGGCGTTGCCCGTGAAGTCGTGCTGCATCAACTCCGGCCAGGTGTCAGGCATTTCGACGACCTGGCGATACATCTCGGGACGTTCGGCGAGGGACGAGACCTTCAGCTCCATGGCCGTCACGGTAACGGGATCGGACTGGGGCTCAGTTCGCGTGGAACCGTGCCGGTGCTTCCGTCGGGTTGCCGCCGGTGGGCAGTGGCTCTCCGGCGCACCCCGACAGCACCTTCTTCATCGCGGTCTTCTCCGCCGCCGTGACCCACAGTTCGTACTTCTTCTTCACGGCGACCTGGTTGGCGACGTACGTGCAGCGGTACGCCTTGTTGGGCGGCAGCCAGGTCGCCGTGTCGCCGTCGCCCTTGCTGCGGTTGGTGCTCGCGTCGACGGCACGGAGGTTGAGCGGGTCGTTGGCCAGGGCTATGCGCTTGCTGGCGTCCCAGTACTTGGCGCCCTTCTGCCAGGCGTCGGAGAGCGCGACGATGTGGTCTATGTCCACCTCGCTGCGGCCCCGCGTGAACGTCACGTCCTTGCCGCTGTAGGGGTCCGGCTCCAGTTCCCCCGCGGCCACCTTGCAGCCGCCGCTGCGGAACTTCACGTCGGCCAGGTCCCGTTTGAGGATGTCGTCGCGGGTGTCACATTTGTTGGAGTCGGTGTCCGCCCACGCGGTGCCGAACCGGTCCCGGGCGTAGCCCGTCTTGGGGGCCCGTCCCTTCACGGTCAGCGAGTCGACGGCCTTGAGCGCCGCTCCACCGCCACCGCCTCCTCCGCCTGCCGCGCCGCTCGCGCTCTCCTCGGGCCCGGCGGAGCCCAGGGTCTCGCCGTTGCACCCGCCGACGCCGAACACCACCACGAGTACGGCGGCGGCGACGCCCCCACCCCTCAGACACACCACGTTACGTCCCTCCCCTACTGCCCCGTTCCCGTTCCCGCCCGCGGATTTCCGCTGGTCGACAGGCTAGCGGGCGCTCTCGCCCCGCCATAGGGCGCCCACCGGTGCTCAAGGGGCGTACTCCGCATACCGGGCGTATCGTCGATGCTGACTCACCTCCGGAAGGAGCTCCTGGATGGGCATCCTCGACAAGTTCAAGGGCCAGATGCGCGGCAAGATGGGGCACAACGCCTCCGACGCCGCGGAGAAGAAGGTCAACGAGAAGACGGGCGACAAGTACACGAGCCAGGTCGACGACGCTCAGCGGAGAGCCGAGGGCGCGATGGGCATGGATCGTGATCGCGACAGGCCCGAACAGCCGTAGAGCGCCGGAGGCCGGCTGAATCCTCGGCTCACCAGCGGGAAAAGCCGCCCACGACCCCCAACGGGCCGTGGGCGGCTCCCTGTTACCGCTCTGCCTGCTCGCTCACGACCCCAGGATCGACGTCAGGAACTCGCCGGTCCAGCCCAGCAACTCCCGCCCGACCACCGGCTTTCCGCCGACCTTCGCCGTCTTGGGGCGCGGTACGAGGATCTGGTGCGCGGTCGGCTTGATGACCGTCCCCGGGTAGAGGCGCTTGAGCCGCAGCTCCTGCGACTCCCTCAACTCCACCGGCGAGAAACGGATGTTGGTGCCCTGGAGCACGATGTCGCCGACTCCGCAGGCCCGCGCGAGCATCCGCAGCCCCGCCACGAGCAGCAGGTTCTCGACCGGCTCGGGCAACTTGCCGTAGCGGTCGACGAGTTCCTCCCGTACGGCCTTGATGTCGGCCTCCGTGTTCGCGGAGGCGATGGCGCGGTAGGCCGCGAGGCGCAGGCGCTCGCCGGGGGCGTAGTCGTGCGGGACGTGGGCGTCGACGGGGAGCTCGATCTTGACCTCCAGCGGCGGCTCCTCCTCCACCCCGCCCTCCAGCGAGGCCCGGTAGTCCGCGACGGCCTCGCCGACCATCCGTACGTAGAGGTCGAAGCCGACTCCCGCGATGTGGCCGGACTGTTCGCCGCCGAGGAGGTTTCCGGCGCCGCGGATCTCCAGGTCCTTCATGGCGACGTACATACCGGCGCCCATCTCGGTGTGCTGGGCGATGGTCGCGAGCCGCTCGTGGGCGGTCTCGGTGAGCGGCTTCTCGGGCGGGTAGAGGAAGTAGGCGTACCCGCGCTCGCGGCCACGGCCGACTCGCCCGCGCAGCTGGTGGAGTTGGGAGAGGCCGAAGTTGTCGCCGCGCTCCACGATGAGGGTGTTGGCGTTGGAGATGTCGATGCCGGACTCGACGATCGTCGTCGACACGAGGACGTCGTACCGCTTCTCCCAGAAGTCGACGACGACCTGTTCCAGCGCCTGCTCGGACATCTGGCCGTGGGCGGTCGCGATCCGCGCCTCGGGGACGATCTCCCGGAGCCGTGCCGCCGCCCGGTCGATGGACTCGACCCGGTTGTGGATGTAGAACACCTGGCCCTCACGCAGGAGTTCGCGGCGGACCGCGGCGCCGATCTGCTTCTCCTCGTAGGGGCCGACGAAGGTCAGCACCGGGTGCCGTTCCTCCGGCGGGGTGGTGATCGTCGACATCTCGCGGATGCCGGTGACCGCCATTTCGAGCGTACGGGGGATGGGCGTCGCGGACATGGTCAGCACGTCGACGTTGGCGCGCAGCTTCTTCAGCTGCTCCTTGTGCTCGACGCCGAACCGCTGCTCCTCGTCGACGATGACGAGTCCGAGGTCCTTGAATTTGGTCTCGGAGGAGAAGAGCCGGTGGGTGCCGATGACGACGTCGACCGAGCCCTCGCGGAGGCCCTCCAGGGTGGCCTTCGACTCGGATTCCGACTGGAAGCGGCTCAACGCCCTTACGTTGACCGGGAATTGGGAGTAGCGCTCACCGAAGGTGCCGAAGTGCTGCTGCACGAGGAGAGTTGTGGGGACGAGGACGGCGACCTGCTTGCCGTCCTGGACGGCCTTGAAGGCGGCGCGGACGGCGATCTCCGTCTTGCCGTAGCCCACGTCGCCGCAGATCAGGCGGTCCATCGGGACCGTCTTCTCCATGTCGTCCTTGACCTCGGCGATCGTGGTCAGCTGGTCGGGCGTCTCGACGTACGGGAAGGCGTCCTCCAGCTCGCGCTGCCAGGGCGTGTCGGGCCCGAAGGCGTGCCCGGGGGCCGCCATGCGCGCGCTGTACAGCTTGATGAGGTCGGCGGCGATCTCCTTGACGGCCTTCTTGGCGCGCGCCTTGGTCTTCGTCCAGTCGGCGCCGCCGAGGCGGTGGAGGGTGGGTGCCTCGCCGCCGACGTACTTGGTGATCTGTTCCAGCTGGTCGGTGGGGATGTAGAGGCGGTCGCCGGGCTGGCCGCGCTTGGCGGGCGCGTACTCGACCACGAGATACTCGCGGGTCGCGCCCTGCACGGTCCGCTGGACCATCTCGATGTAGCGGCCCACACCGTGCTGCTCGTGCACGATGTAGTCGCCGGTTTCGAGGGTGAGCGGGTCGATGGTCTTGCGGCGCCGGGCGGGCATGCGGGCGCCGTCCTTGCCGGCGGCCTTCTGCCCGGAGAGGTCGGTCTCGGTCAGCACGGCGAGCTTCAGGTTCGGGTCGACGAACCCGAAGTCGATCGAGCCGCACGCCACATGCACGACGGAGGGGCTCAGGGCGGTCAGGTCGGCGTCGAGGCGGGCCGCGATGCCCTCTCCGCCGAGCACCTCGACCGTACGGGCGGCCGGGCCGTGCGCCTCGGTGACGAACACCGTGCGCCAGCCGTCCGCGAGCCAGCCCTTGGTGTCGGCGAGCGCCTTCGCGGTGTCCCCGCGGTAGGTCTCGGGCGCGTGCATGCCCAGCTTGAGCGTGTCCGCGTCGCCCGCCGCCGCGTCAGCGGCGGATGTGAGCGTCTCGTCGGCGGCGAAGGGCGAGACGGACCACCACATCATGTCCAGCTCGCGCGCCCGCTCCCGTACGTCCGCGATGGACCACAGGGAGGCCGCGCCGACGTCGATGGGCGCCTCGCCACCGCCCGCGGTGGCCGCCCAGGACGCCTGGAGGAACTCCTGGCTGGTCGCCACCAGGTCGGCGGCCCGCGTCCGGACCCGCTCCGGGTCGCACACGACGGCCATGGAGCCCTTGGGCAGCACGTCGAGCAGCAGTTCCATGTCGTCGACGAGGACGGGGGCGAGGGACTCCATGCCCTCGACCGCGATCCCCTCGGCGATCTTGCCGAGGAGTTCTCCCAGCTCAGGGTGTGCCTGGGCGAGGGCCGCCGCCCGCTCCCGCACCTGGTCGGTGAGCAGCAGCTCGCGGCAGGGCGGCGCCCACAGGCCGTGCTCGGCGACTTCCAGGGAGCGCTGGTCGGCGACCTTGAAGTAACGGATCTCCTCGATGTCGTCGCCCCAGAACTCCACCCGGAGGGGGTGTTCCTCGGTGGGCGGGAACACGTCGAGCATGCCGCCGCGTACGGCGAACTCGCCGCGCTTCTCGATCAGCTCGACGCGGGAGTACGCGGCGGCGGCCAGCGCCTCGACGACGGTGCCCAGGTCGGCGGTCGAGCCGGTGCGCAGCGCGACCGGCTCCAGCTCGCCCAGCCCCTTGACCTGCGGCTGGAGTACGGAACGCACGGGCGCCACGACGACCGACACCGGGCCGGTCTCCGGGTCGTCGGAGCTGGGGTGCGCCAGGCGGCGCAGTACGGCGAGGCGGCGGCCGACGGTGTCGCTGCGGGGCGAGAGGCGTTCGTGCGGGAGGGTCTCCCAGGCCGGGTACTCGGCGACCGTGTCCGGCGGCAGCAGCGTTCTGAGGGCGGCGGCGAGATCCTCGGCCTCACGTCCGGTCGCGGTCACGGCCAGCACCGGGCGCCCGGACTGCCTGGCCAGCGCGGCCACGGCGAACGGGCGGGCGGCGGGTGGTCCGACCAGGTCGACGTGCATACGGTTGCCGTCGCCGGCGGCCAGAATCGCTTCCGCGAGGGCGGCGTCCTTGACGACGACGTCGAGCAGACCGTGCAGACTCATGAGAGAGCTTTCGTGAGGTGTGGGCTGTGAGGGGTGGGCAACGCGAACCACCCGACACGTGTGACGGGCCGGGGGGGGTGTCCAGCGTACGTCGCCGCGTCGGCCGGTGCGGCGCCTGTGGACAACGGTCCCCCGTACCCCCGTACCCCCCCGTTCCCCGCCGCGTCGGCTAGTCGGTGGCGATAGCGTTCAGCACGTTCATCCGCCCCGCCCTGAACGCCGGTACCAGTGCCGCGAACAGGCCCACGAAGGCCGAGCCGACGAACACCCCGCCGATCGTCATCCACGGGATCTCCAGGACGTTCAGGCCCTCCAGGGCCAGCAGGCGCTGGGCCGTCGCGCCCCAGCCCATTCCCAGGCCCAGGCCGAGCAGCGCGCCGAAGAGGGCGATCACGACCGACTCCAGCCGGATCATCCGGCGCAGCTGCAGCCGCGACAGGCCGATCGCCCGCATCAGGCCGATCTCCCGCGTCCGCTCCACCACCGACAGGGCCAGGGTGTTCACCACACCCAGGACCGCGACCACGATCGCCAGGGCGAGCAGACCGTAGACCATGTTCAGGAGCTGGCCGATCTGGTCCTTCAGCTCCTGCTTGTAGTCGGTCTGGTCGCGGACCTGGTACTGCGGGTAGGGGTCGAGGGCCTTCTTCAGCGCCGCGTACGCGGACTCCTCCTCGCCCTTCTTCGCCGAGGCGAACATCAGGCTGCTCGGCGGGACCTTGGCGGCCGGCAGGTACTTCTCCATCGTCGCGATGGACAGGTACTGCGAGCCCTTGTCGATCGCCACGTCGTCGTCGGTGATCGCGGCGACCCTGAGCTTCGCCGTCGAGCCGCCCTTGAAGGCGACGGTCATCGTGTCGCCGACCTTCACACGGTGGTCCTCGGCGTATGCGGAGCCCAGCGACATGGCGTCCTTGCCGTACGCGGCACTCAGCGTGCCCGAGACGGTGGTGCGGCGCAGGTCGGAGGCGTACGTCGGGTCGGCGGCCGTCAGCTGGGTCGTCTCGCCCTTGCCGGTGGGCGGGGTCAGGGTGACCTCGACCTCCTTGTAGCGGGTGACGTGGGTGAGGCCGGGCGAGTTCCGCATCGCCTTCTCCGCCTGCGGCACGATCCGCTGGTTGCCCTCGACGATGAAGTCAGCGCCGACCGACTTGTCCAGCTCGCTCGTCGCCGAGGCGACCATCGAGGAGCCGACCACCGACAGACAGGCGACCAGGGCGAGGCCGATCATGAGGGCCGCGCCGGTGGCGCCGGTGCGGCGCGGGTTGCGCAGGGCGTTGCGCTCGGCCAGCCGGCCGACGGGGCCGAAGCCCCGCAGCAGCACGGCGCTGAGCACCCGTACGACACCGCCGACGAGCAGCGGGCCGATGATCACGAACCCGAGGAGCGAGAGCACGACGCCCGCGCCGAGGACCATGGAGCCGTCGCTCGCCGTGTCGGCGGTGGCGGCCAGGTAGAGGGCGAAGCCGCCGGCGCCCGTCAGGACGAGGCCGATGAGACCCCGTACGAGGCCCGCCTTGCCATCGGCCGGGGTGCCGGCGTCGCGCAGGGCGGCCATCGGGGAGACCTTGCCCGCCCGGCGGGCCGGGAGGTAGGCGGCGAGCACGGTGACGACGACGCCGAGGACCAGACCGATCACCGGGGTGGTCACCTTGACGGTGAGGTCGTCGGTGGAGAGGTTCATGCCGGCCATCGCCATCAGCTTCATCAGGCCGATCGCGATGCCGATCCCCGCGCCGACACCGAGGATCGATCCGACGAAGCCGAGCAGCAGCGCCTCCACCAGCACGGACCGGTTGACCTGCTTGCGGGAGGAGCCGATCGCCCGCATCAGGCCGATCTCGCGGGTCCGCTGGGCGACCAGCATCGAGAAGGTGTTGATGATCAGGAAGATGCCGACCAGGAACGCGATCCCGGCGAAGCCGAGCATGGCGTACTTGATGACGTTCATGAACTGGCCGATACCTTCTCGGCTCTCGTCGGAGAACTCCTTCTTCGTCTGCACCTTGAACACACCGTCGGCCGTCAGGGCCCGGGTGACGTTCTGCTTGAGCCGGGTGTCGGTGACCCCGTCGGCCGCCGTGACGTTGAGCTGGCTGAACCGGCCGGTGGCGCCGAGGAGTTCACGCTGCGCGGTGGCGGTGTCGAAGTAGACGACGGCCGCACCGGGGTTGGTCACCTTGAAGGTGGCGATACCGACGATCCGCGCGCGGATGTCACCGGTCTGCGCGATGGTACGGAGCTCGTCGCCCATCTTCAGGTGGTGCTTGTCGGCGGTGTCCGCGTCGACCATCACCTCGGTGGGCCCGCGTGGTGCGTGACCGCTGGTGATCTCCATCGAACGCAGGTCGTTGCGCGTCCAGTTGCCCGCGATGGTCGGAGCGCCGGTGCTGGACCCCATGTTGTCGTTGTCGCTGTCGACGACGGTCACGTTCATCGAACTGACCGCGCCCTCGGCCGACTTGACGCCCTCGGCCTGCTGCGCCTTGGCGAGCACTGAGGCCGGCAGCGACTCGGGTACCCCGTTCTGCGGGGTGTCGTCGCTCTTGGCCGCCTTCGGCGACACCGTGACGTCGGACGACGTGGTCGAGAAGAGCTTGTCGAACGTCGTGTTCATGGTGTCGGTGAAGACGAGCGTCCCGCACACGAACCCCACCGACAGCAGCACGGCCACCGCCGAGAGGGCCATCCGGCCCTTGTGCGCGAAGAAGTTGCGCATCGAGGTCTTCAGCACAGTCATGACGTACGCCCCCGCGCGTCGAAGTCCTTCATCCGGTCGAGGACGCTGTCGGCGGTCGGCCGGAACATCTCGTCGACGATCCGCCCGTCCGCGAGATACAGCACCCGGTCGGCGTACGAGGCGGCCACCGGGTCGTGCGTGACCATCACGATGGTCTGGCCGAGCTCGTCCACCGAGCGGCGCAGGAAGCCCAACACCTCAGCACCCGCACGGGAGTCGAGGTTTCCGGTCGGCTCGTCACCGAAGATGATCTCGGGCCGCGCGGCCAACGCCCTTGCCACGGCGACGCGTTGCTGCTGACCGCCGGACAGCTGGTTGGGCCGGTGCTTGAGCCGGTCCTTCAGGCCGACGGTCTCGACGACCTGGGCCAGCCAGCCCTTGTCCGGCTTGCGGCCCGCGATGTCCATGGGGAGCGTGATGTTCTCCAGCGCGCTGAGCGTCGGCAGCAGGTTGAACGCCTGGAAGATGAACCCGATCCGGTCCCGGCGCAGTTGCGTCAGCTTCTTGTCCTTGAGCCCGGTGATCTCGGTGTCGTCGAGGTAGATCTGCCCGGACGTCACGGTGTCGAGCCCGGCGAGGCAGTGCATGAGGGTGGACTTGCCGGAGCCCGAGGGGCCCATGATCGCGGTGAACTGTCCCCGCGCGATGTCCACGTCGACCTGGTCCAGGGCGACGACGCGGGTCTCACCGGACCCGTACGCCTTCACGACCTGCCGCGCCCGTGCGGCAACGGCAGTACGCCCTCCAGTGCCCCCGTGCCTGGTGATTGTCACAGCCGATGTCACGGTATGTCTCCTAAGTCGGTCAGTGCTGAGCGCGCACTGATCCCGGGTGTGATGCTTCGCTGATCCGCCGGACGGACTGTCCCGCGTGGTGTCCCTGCGCCTGCGCCCTGCGTCGCGCCCTGCGCTGTGCCCTGCGTTGTGTGTATGAGTCTGCTGGTGGGAGGGGGTCCGGGTCTCTGGTGCCCAGCGCAGTCTTGTGCGGGGGAAAACCCCACCCCCGAAGTTCAGGAACGCCGTCCCCAGCGGCGTAAAGCCAGGTTAAGGAGCGGGAGCACCCCGTCTCGTCCTCCGTCGGTACGAACCCTCCCCGAGCCGTAGTAAGGAGGTACCCCTAGGGGCTGTCCACCCCTCGGTGGAGCGGGTCTCGGGGTTGTCTCCACCCTCCTGCCCGGCCAGGCTCCACCCTCCCGCCGCGTGAGGGTCAAGTGGCAGAGTGGTCGTCGGCAGATAGATGCAGGGGGAAAGGAAACCCGGTGGACAGTGGGCGCCGTACGAGACCCGCGACAGGCGACACCGCGCAGCACACCGGAACCGAGCGACGAGGGGCCGTCGTCGCCGCCCTGATGCTCGCGATGGCGCTGGCCGCGCTCGACTCCACCATCGTGTCCACCGCCGTACCGCAGATCGTCGGCGACCTCGGCGGCTTCTCCGTCTTCTCCTGGCTGTTCTCGGGCTATCTGCTGGCCGTCACGGTCACCCTCCCGGTGTACGGCAAACTCTCCGACACCTTCGGCCGCAAACCGGTCCTCATAGCGGGCTGCGCCCTGTTCCTCGCCGGCTCACTGCTGTGCGCGCTGGCCTGGAACATGGGCGCGCTGATCGCCTTCCGGATCATCCAGGGCCTCGGCGGCGGCGCCCTCCAGGGCACGGTCCAGACGCTGGCCGCCGACCTCTACCCGCTGGAGCAACGCCCCAAGATCCAGGCCAAGTTGTCGACGGTGTGGGCGACCTCGGCGGTGGCCGGCCCCGCGGTGGGCGGGATCCTGGCGGGCTACGCCGACTGGCGCTGGATCTTCCTCGTCAACCTCCCCGTCGGCGCGGTGGCGATGTGGCTCCTGGCCCGCCACCTCCACGAACCCCAGCGCGACACCTCCGGCGCCCGCCCGCGCATCGACTGGGCCGGCGCGCTGGCGGTCTTCGCGTGCGGCGGCGTACTCCTCACGGCCCTCGTCCAGGGCGGCGTGGCCTGGCCCTGGCTGTCGTGGCCGTCAACCGCCTTCTTCGGTACGGGACTTGCGCTCGTGCTGCTCGTCGTCGTGATCGAACGCCGGGCGGCGGAGCCGA
>NZ_AEJB01000618.1 GCF_000331005.1 Streptomyces turgidiscabies Car8 | reverse complement strand
CGACGAGCTCCGTCGGGCGTAGTCACGCAGACGGTCCCGTGACTACAGCTTGACGATCATCTTCCCGGTGTTGTCGCCGCGCAGGACCCCGAGGAACGCCTCCAGGTTGTTCTCGATGCCCTCGACGACCGTCTCGCGGTACTTGAGCTGCCCGGACGCCACCCACGGGCCGACCTCGGAGACGAACTCCGGCTGGAGGTCGTACTGGTCGCCGACCAGGAAGCCCTGGATGCGGCCGCGGGTCTGGATCAGACGGGCGAGGTTCCTCGGGCCGGGAGCGGCCTCGGTGTTGTTGTAGCCCGAGATCATCCCACAGACCGCGATACGGCCCCCCTGGTTGAGGGAGCCGATGGCGGCCTCCAGGTGGTCACCGCCCACGTTGTCGAAGTAGACGTCGATCCCGTCCGGGGCGGCCTCGCGCAGTTGGTCGCTGACCTCGCCGTTCTTGTAGTTGAAGGCCGCGTCGAAGCCGTACTCCTCGACGAGCAGCTTGACCTTGTCGTCGGAGCCGGCCGAGCCGATCACCCGCGAGGCGCCCTTGAGCTTGGCGATCTGGCCGACCTGGCTGCCGACGGCACCCGCGGCGCCGGAGACGAAGACCGAGTCACCCTCCTTGAAGGAGGCGACGCGCAGCAGACCGGCGTAGGCCGTGAGGCCGGTCATGCCCAGGACGCCGAGGTACGTCGACAGCGGCGCGGCGTCCGCGTCCACCTTGACGGCGCTCTGCGATGCCACGACCGCATACTCGCGCCAACCGAGGAAGTGCAGGACGTGGTCGCCGACGGCGATGCCCTCGACGTTGGACTCGATGACCTCGCCGACGGCACCGCCCTGCATGACTTCGCCGAGCTCGAAGGGCGCGGCATACGACTTCGCGTCGCTCATGCGGCCCCGCATGTAGGGGTCGACCGAGAGGTACTTGTTCCGGACCAGGACCTGGCCCTCACCGGCGGTCGGAGCCTCCGCCTCGACCAGGGCGAAGTCCTCGGGCTTGGGTACGCCCACCGGGCGGGAGTTGAGGTGCCATTCGCGGTTGATCATGATGCCAGGACCCTTTCCATTTACTTCAGTATCTGAAACAACCATGCCTCTGAATATTTCAGGTTGTCAAGTAACGCGGTATCCTGGAGCGCATGGCCACTCCTGACACGACCCGACCCGACTCGCTGACCATGGAGGTCGTGGAGCTCATCGGCGATGTGGTGGCCCGCTTCCACTCGGAATACGAGGAGGCCGCCGCGGAGCACGCCCTCACCGGGGCGCAGGTACGGCTGCTGAGTCTGCTGTCCCGGGAGCCGCTGCCCATGCGCAAGCTCGCCCAGAAACTGAAGTGCGAGCCGTCGAACGTCACCGGGATCGTGGACCGGCTCGAAGCGCGGGCTCTGGTGGAGCGGCGACCCGACCCTGCGGACCGGCGGGTCAAGGTGGCGGCGGCCACGGACGAGGGGCGCCGGGTGGCACGGGAGCTACGGGAGGGACTGCGCTTCGCGCGCGAGCCGCTGGCCGGGTTGTCACAGGGGGAGCGGGAGTCTCTGCGGGATCTGTTGCGACGGATGGTGGAGGCGTAGGCGGGGGCCCCTGTGTCTTTCGTCAAGCGAGGCGTGGGGTTCTGGGTTCGTGGAAGGTGCCGTCGCGGAGCATCACGAACAGAACGCTGATGCGGTGGCGGGCCAGGCGGAGGAGAGCCTGTGTGTGAATCTTTCCGCGGGCCCGGCATCGGACGGTAGGTGCGGGAGGCGGTGCAGTGCGGCGAACGCGGACAGGGACATCGCGCGTTTGAGCTGCCGGTTGCCGTCGCTGGGCGCGTGTTCGCCGTGGATAGAGGTCCCCGAAGACTTGGTGGTCGGGGCGAGGCCGGCGTAGGAGGCCAGGCGGGCTGCGGCGGGGAAGCTGGTGCCGTCGCCGACGGTGACCAGCAAGGTAACGGCGGTCCTGACCGCGACCCCCGGCATCGAGGACAGGACCGCCGAAAGAGGGTGGGCCTCCGGCAGTTGCCCGATCTGCGTTTCCAGAGTTCGTCGCTGTTCGTCGACGGCCGCGAGCGAGCGGGCCAGTGACCGGATCACGACGTCGAGTGTGCCGGTCCCGGGGACCACGACGGTCTGTTCGTCGAGCGCGTCGAAGATCTCGTCGATCAGCCGCTGGGCGCCATGCGCGGGGCCTTGGGACGGATCACTTCAACCAGCCTGCGACGACCGGCCTTTCGCAATCCGGCCGGGGATCCGTAGCGTTCCAGCAGCCATGCCGGGGCCCGGAGGCCAGCGGTCCCGTTGCGGAACCGCGAAGAAGATGTCGGGGAGCTCGTTGTCGACGCAGGATCAGTTGGTTGTCGTGCCACGCGTTCTGACGAGCCGACAGCCGCTGGACGCTACCCGCGTTCGCAGCCATGTCAGGACAGCCCGGCGTCTGGGCGTCCGCGCCTCCGGGTGCTCGGCCGACAGTGGAACGGACAGCCGAGGCCTACTTGGTCTGTTCACTCACGGCTCTGCCCGATGCCGAGATGCGTCTGACAGTCCCCTCCACCGACGGCACGGTCAGCCGGTGGCTCCGGTGGCTCCGGCAGAATTGGGTCCGCGACTGGTCCGAGTGGAACCCCGCTGCGTGCCAGAGAGTAGCGAGACGAGCCCGACCGATGGCATTGAGTAGCTGTCGTGTTGGGTTGCCTGGAGTGCAACGATGCCTCCAGGCAACCGACTTTCAGGCTCTAGAAGAACCCAAGTTTCTTCGGGCTGTACGACACCAGAAGGTTCTTCGTCTGCTGATAGTGGTCCAGCATCATCTTGTGCGTCTCACGGCCGATCCCGGACTGCTTGTAGCCGCCGAACGCCGCGTGGGCCGGATACGCGTGGTAGCAGTTCGTCCACACCCGGCCCGCCTGGATCGCGCGGCCCGCCCGGTACGCGGTGTTCATGTCCCGGGTCCACACGCCCGCCCCGAGGCCGTACAGCGTGTCGTTGGCGGTTTTGATCGCGTCGTCGAAGTCGTCGAAGGACGTCACGGACACCACCGGTCCGAAGATCTCCTCCTGGAAGATCCGCATCCGGTTGTCACCCTCGAAAATGGTCGGCTGGACGTAGTACCCGCCCTTCAACTCACCGTCGTAGTCGATGCGTTCACCACCCGTGAGGATCCTGGCCCCCTCCTGTCGGCCGATGTCCAGATACGAGAGGATCTTCTCCATCTGGTCGTTGGAGGCCTGCGCGCCGATCATCGTGTCCGTGTCGAGCGGGTGGCCCGGCTTGATGAGCTCGGTACGGGCGACCGCGGCCTGGAGGAAGTCGGCGTAGTTGCCGCGCTGGACGAGTGCACGGGACGGGCAGGTGCACACCTCGCCCTGGTTGAGCGCGAACATGGTGAAGCCTTCGAGCGCCTTGTCGCGGAAGTCGTCGTCCGCCGCCCACACGTCGTCGAAGAAGATGTTCGGCGACTTGCCGCCCAGCTCCAGTGTGACGGGCTTGATGTTCTCCGAGGCGTACTGCATGATCAGCCGCCCCGTCGTGGTCTCACCCGTGAACGCCACCTTCGCCACCCGCGCACTGGACGCGAGCGGCTTGCCCGCCTCCACGCCGAAGCCGTTGATGATGTTCACGACACCCGCCGGCAGCAGGTCCGAGATCAAACTCATCCAGTAGTGCAGGGACGCGGGTGTCTGCTCGGCGGGCTTGATCACGACCGCGTTGCCCGCCGCGAGAGCGGGCGCCAGCTTCCAGACCGCCATCAGGATGGGGAAGTTCCACGGGATGATCTGTGCGACCACCCCGAGCGGTTCATGGAAGTGGTACGCCACCGTGTCGTCGTCGAGTTCGCCGAGCGACCCCTCCTGCGCTCGGATCGCGCCCGCGAAGTAGCGGAAGTGGTCGATGGCGAGCGGGATGTCGGCGGCGAGCGTCTCCCGTACCGGCTTGCCGTTCTCCCAGGTCTCGGCGACCGCCAGTGCTTCGAGGTTCGCCTCCATCCGGTCGGCGATCTTCAACAGGATGTCGGACCGCTGGGTCACGGACGTACGGCCCCAGGCGGGCGCCGCCGCGTGCGCCGCGTCGAGCGCGCGTTCCACGTCCTCGGCGGTGCCCCGCGCGATCTCCGTGAACGGCTGCCCGTTCACGGGACTCGGGTTCTCGAAGTACTGCCCCCGGGCCGGCGGCACGTACTCGCCGCCGATGAAGTGGTCGTAGCGCGCCTGGTAGGAGACGATCGCGCCGGTGGTGCCGGGCGCCGCGTAACGGGTCATGCTGGCCTGCCTCCTTCAGCAGAGCCGCCCGCCGGTGGGCCGCTCTCGCCGCGACGCTAGAACCGGCGAGGTTGCAGACAGGTTGCGCACGGGTGCCTGGCGTGGCATGGGCGGGGGAGCGCAGGAGTGCACCGACGCGTGATGCGTACGGCGGTGCCGTCGCGTGGGCCGGCCGGCGACCCGGAGCCCGCGCGGGCTGTGGGACCTGAGCCCGGGGGACGGGAGCCGGGTATGCCGGTCAGCGCCGGGCGGTCTGCCGCGCCCACCCCCGCGGCGCCGCCTGTTCCGACTCCAGCTCGTTCAGGCGTGCCCGCACGGCCACCGTCGGTCGCACCGCCGCGAGCGCACGCCATACATCGAGGTCGTCCTCGCCCCACGGCGCGTGGACCCAGTCGGCCAGCAGGTCCGGGTCCCGGCGGGCGACGAGCGCGGTGCGCAGACCGTCGGCCAGCCTGCGCCGCAGCCGGGCCACCGCCGGTGCCCTCGAACCGGGCAGCAACGGACCGGCGTACGCCCGCACCGCCGTGGTGACGGCCCCGGTGTCGAGCGCGCGCTCCACGACGGCGATGTCCGACTCGACCGGCAACGTCAGCCGGTACGGGCGCGACGCCAGCAGCCCCGGAGCCAGGACACGGCGCAGCCGGGCCAGTTCGGCGCGCAGCGTCACCGGCGTGACCGACTCGTCCTCGTACAACGCGCACAGCAGCTCGTCCCCGGTCAGCCCCTCCGGATGGCGGGCGAGCAGCACAAGGAGCTCGCTGTGCCGACGGCTGAGCCGCAACGCGCGCCCGGCGGCCAGCAGATGAGCCTCGTCACGGCCCAGCGCGGTCAGTTCGAGCACGTCCGTGGCGGGGCGGGCCGGGGCGAGCAGCGCCAGCTGGGACTCCGCCGCCCGTGCCACCGCCTGCACGAACCCGAGACTGTGCGGATGCGCGAGCCCGTCCCGGCCGGTGATGTCCACGGCACCGAGCACCCGCCCGGTGCGCGGATCGTGCACCGGAGCCGCCGCGCACGTCCATGGCTGCACCTGCCGGATGAAGTGCTCGGCCGCGAACACCTGCACCGGCCGGTCCACGGCGACCGCCGTACCCGGCGCGTTCGTACCGACCGCCGACTCCGACCAGCGCGCCCCCGGTACGAAGTTGATCCGCCCCGCCTGCAGCCTGGTGCTCGGATGCCCCTCCACCCACAGCAGCCTGCCCTGCGCGTCGCACACCGCCAGCAGATGCTCGCCGTCGGCGGCGAAGGTGCCCATGAGTTCCCGGAACAGGGGCATCACCCGGGCCAGCGGATGTTCCGCACGGTAGGCGCCGAGATCACTGTCCAGCAGTTCCACACTCGCGGAGCCGTCCGGCCCCACCCCTGCCCGGGCGGAACGTCTCCAGGAGTCGGCCACCACGGAACGCACCGGCCGGGTCACCGTCCCGCCCTCGGTGAACGTCTCGTGCGCGCGACGCAGCACCCGTCCCCGTTCGACGGGGTCGGCTCCCGGCTCCAGGGCCACCCATGGATCGGTCAACTGGGCCTCCCTGCGGCGATGCGGCTGGTGACATCGTCACTCGGGGGAGGGAAGCGGACAACCGTTTCGACGCGGTCGACCGATCGAGGGCACCACTGTTTCGCTCAGGCGCCGTTGACGAGGCGTAGGTAACGCGTCCAGTCCCAGTCAGGTCCTGGATCGGTGTGATCGGTGCCGGGCACCTCGTAGTGCCCGATGATGTGCGTGCGGTCCTTCGGTATGCCGTAGCGGGCGCAGACCGTCGCGGTGAGCCTCGCCGACTGCTCGTAAAGGGCGTCCGTGAAACAGCCGGGCCGCTCCACCCACCCTTCGTGTTCGATGCCGATGCTGCGCAGATTGTGGTTCCAGTCGCCCGCGTGCCAGGCGATGTCCTGCTCCCGCACGCACTGCGCCACGTGTCCGTCGCCGGACCGCACGACGTAGTGCGCGGACACCTTCTTCAGCGGGTGCTGGAAGACGGCCAGGGTCGTGGAGTAGGACGCCTGGGTGACATGGATGACGACCAGGTCGGGAAGCAGGGTCAACGGGCGGTGCGACGCCGTGTAGTTGGCGGTGGTCGCAGGCTCCCACGTGGCCGACGGGTAGTCGGGGGACGGGGGCTGGGCGCCGACCCGGGGCGCGGGCAGCAGGGCGTAGGGGCCGGCGGCGAGCGCGGCGCTCTTCAACAGCCGCCGTCTGCTGGGGAACGCCCTGGTCCGCTCCATCCGTGAATGGCCTTTCGACGAAGGTGAGGAAGGTGAGCAAGGTGAAGAAAGGTGGTGCGTACTGGTTGAAGGACTCGCCGGTGTGATTGGGGGTTGCGGATGCCGGGAAGGTCGCCGCTCAGCCCCGCCCCGCCACCGCCCCCGGGTCGTCCAGCACCGCCCGCACCACCGAGTGCGCGGCGCCCAGCAGCGGGCCCTCGGGTCCCAGCCGCGACACCGTCACCGCACAGGCGGGTCCCGCCGTACGCCGGTCCAGTTCCGCCTCCAGCGCCGGCAGCAGCCACGGCGCGAGCCCGGACAGCGCGCCGCCCAGGACGACGGTCTCCGGGTCCAGCAGATTGACCGCCCCGGTCAGCGCGATACCGAGTGCCGTGCCGGCCCCGTCCAGGGCTCGCCGTACGGCCGGGTCGCCCTGAGCGGCGCGCTCCGCGAGCAGCCCGACGCGGTCCTCGCCCGACTCGACGCCCGCCGCCCGCAGGACCGCCTCCTCACCCGCGTACTGCTCCAGACACCCGCGACCACCGCACGCGCACTCCGGCCCCTCGGGACGCACCGGCACATGCCCCAGCTCGCCGGCGAATCCGCGCGTTCCGCGCAGCAGCCGCCCGTCCACGACCACCGCCGCGCCGATACCGATCTCGGCCGACACATGCAGGAAGTCCGGCGGAGTGCCGTCTCCGAGCCAGAGTTCCGCCAGCGCGCCGAGGTTGGCCTCGTTGTCCACCGTCAACGGGAGGTCGACGGGAAGCAGCGCGCCGAGGTCGGTGTCGTGCCAGTCGAGGTTCGGGGCTCGGACGACGGTGCGCCCGTCGCGGGCCACGAGCCCCGGTACGGCGACCGCGAGCCCGGCCGGCCACAGTCCCTCGCGCTCCGCTTCGGCGATGACCTTCCGCACCAGACCGGTCAGTTCCGTGATCACCGGTTCGGGTGAGCGTCCGCGGTTGGCGCCGTGACGAACGGCGCGCGCCCGGACCACGCCCCGCAGGTCGACCGCGCAGACCGCCAGATGGTCGACACCGACCTCCGCGCCGATCCCGGCCGGACCGCGCCCGCTCACGGCGAGCGCCGACCCGGGGCGCCCGACCCGGCCGGGACGCTCGGGACCCAGCTCTTCGAGCAGCCCCGAGCGGATGAGCTCGTCCACCAGCGTCGACACCGCCGCCCGGGTGAGCCCGATGCGTGAGGCGACCCCCGCGCGCGAGAGCGGCCCCTCGGCGCTGACGGTGTGCATCACCCGCGCGAGATTGCGGCGGCGCATGCCCTGCTGGGTGTCGGGCAGCCGGGCGCCCGTGCCGGGCGGACGGGCCTCGTGCAGCGGTGCGCTCATGCCTCCGTCAGTCCTCGGTCGGTGTCCGTGAGCCGACGTTCACGGACGGGCGTACGTCGGCACTGGGAAGGCAGGCCCTCTCGGGCCGTCACTCGGCGTCCGTCCCCCGCTCCAGCAGCGGCGATGCGTCGGAGAGTACCCCGGCGATCCGGTCCAGCGTCGCCTGGTCCCGCTCCACCGCGTCCAGCACCGGCCCCCGGGCCGTGTCCCAGCGGCGGGCGACCGCGGCCGGGTCCTCGCCGGTCAGCAGGCCCGCCGCCTGCGCCGCGGCGCCGAGCGCGACGAGTTCCCTGGCCTCGGGCACCTGGACGGGCCGCCCGGACAGCCGGCGTACGGTCTGCTGCCAGGCCGTACCGCGTGCGCCGCCGCCGATCAGCAGCAGGGGCGCCGAACGGTCCGCCTCCGTGTCGAGCACCAGATCGAGGGCGCCGAGCAGCGAGTGCACCGCCCCGTCGTACGCGGCCTGGAGGAGCTGTCCGCCGGTCGTGTCGTGCCGCAGCCCGTGCAGCAGTCCCGAGGCGCCCGGCAGGTTCGGGGTGCGCTCGCCGTCCAGGTAGGGCAGGAGCGTGACGCCCGTACCGGGTTCGACGGCCTCACGGTCCAGGCCGAGCAGTGCCGCGACGCGGTCGACGGCGAGCGTGCAGTTGAGGGTGCAGGCCAGCGGGAGCCAGTCGCCGCGTGCGTCGGCGAATCCCGCCACGGTGCCCGTGGGGTCGGCGGGCCGGTGCGTCGAGACCGCGTACACCGTGCCGGACGTGCCGAGGCTCAGCACCGGAGTGCCGGGGCGCAGCCCGAGGCCCATGGCGGCGGCGGCGTTGTCCCCGGTGCCCGCCGCGACCAGGGTGCCCTTGGAGAAGGGCAGGTCGTGGCCGTCGCGAACGGTTCCCGCCACCTCGCCGGGCCGGACCACCCGGGGCAGCAGCGCGGGGTCGAGCCCCACGTGCGCCAGCACCTCCGCGTCGTACGCCTCCGTCCCCGACGCCCACCAGCCGGTGCCGGAGACATCGCCGCGGTCCGTGGTGCCCTGGCCGGTGAGACGCTCGGTGAGGTAGTCGTGGGGGAGGCGCACGGCCTTGGTGGCGCGCACCGCCTCCGGCTCGTGCTCCGCCAGCCAGGCCCACTTCGTGACCGTGAAGGAGGCGCCGGGAACGCTTCCGGTGCGCTCCGCCCAGGTCTTCGCGCCGCCCAGTTCCCCGACCAGCCGGCGGGCCTGGGGCGCGGAGCGTACGTCGTTCCACAGCAGCGCCGGACGGACCGGCTCGCCGTGCGCGTCCAGGGTGACGAGCCCGTGCTGCTGGCCGCCGATCGACACGGCGGCGGCCTCGCGGGCCGCGTCACCGCATTGGCTCAGTGCCTCGCACAGGGCGTCCCACCACTGCCGCGGATCGCTCTCGCGGCCCGCTCCGGTGGTGACGGTGTGCGGTGCCTGGCCGCTCGCCACCACCCGCCCGGTGGCCGCGTCGACGACCAGCGCCTTGGTGGACTGGGTCGACGTGTCCACGCCGACAACGAGCGGACCCTCGGCTGCTGACATCGAGCTCTCCCTCTTCCGCGGCTCCGCGGGATCTGGCCTGGCGTTTTCCGGTGACCGTCCGGGTCGCGGGGACCCGTTTCCACCATCAGTCTCTGCTCAGGGACAGGTTGTCTCTTCCCAGAGATGCTTCCGCATACTAATTTGTAAACCGCCATGACGAAATAGTCGGAGCAAACGCAAGGAGCCGCGGCATGAACTACCAGCCCACCCCCGAGGACAGGTTCACCTTCGGACTTTGGACCGTCGGCTGGCAGGGACGGGACCCGTTCGGCGACGCCACCCGCCGTGCGCTCGACCCGGTCGAGACGGTGCAGCGCCTGTCCGAGCTCGGTGCTCACGGAGTGACCTTCCACGACGACGACCTGATCCCCTTCGGGTCCTCGGACACCGAGCGCGAGTCGCACATCAAGCGCTTCCGCCAGGCCCTCGACGCGACCGGTATGCGCGTACCGATGGCCACCACCAACCTCTTCACGCACCCCGTCTTCAAGGACGGCGCGTTCACCGCGAACGACCGTGAGGTGCGCCGCTACGCGCTGCGCAAGACGATCCGCAACATCGACCTCGCGGTCGAACTCGGCGCGGAGACCTACGTCGCCTGGGGCGGCCGGGAAGGCGCCGAGTCCGGCGCCGCCAAGGACGTACGCGTCGCCCTGGACCGCATGAAGGAGGCCTTCGACCTTCTCGGCGAGTACGTGATCGCCCAGGGCTACGACCTGAAGTTCGCGATCGAGCCCAAGCCGAACGAGCCGCGCGGCGACATCCTCCTGCCGACGGTCGGCCACGCCCTGGCCTTCATCGAGCGCCTGGAGCGCCCGGAGATGTACGGCGTCAACCCCGAGGTCGGCCACGAGCAGATGGCTGGGCTGAACTTCCCGCACGGCATCGCCCAGGCACTGTGGGCGGGCAAGCTCTTCCACATCGACCTCAACGGCCAGTCCGGCATCAAGTACGACCAGGACCTGCGCTTCGGCGCCGGCGACCTGCGTGCCGCCTTCTGGCTGGTCGACCTCCTGGAGAGCGCCGGTTACGCGGGCCCGAAGCACTTCGACTTCAAGCCCCCGAGGACCGAGGACCTCGACGGCGTGTGGGCTTCGGCGGCCGGCTGTATGCGCAACTACCTGATCCTCAAGGAGCGCGCCGCCGCCTTCCGTGCCGACCCTGAGGTCCAGGCGGCCCTGCGCGCCTCGCGGCTGGACGAGCTGGCGCAGCAGACGGCTGCGGACGGTCTCCAGGGCCTGCTCGCGGACCGCTCGGCGTTCGAGGAGTTCGACGTGGACGCCACGGCCGCGCGCGGGATGGCCTTCGAGCAGCTCGACCAGCTGGCCATGGACCATCTGCTGGGTGCGCGAGGCTGAGTCCGAGTCGCGTGCCGGGGACCCCGTCTTCTGATGTCTTCTGACAGGGTCCCCGCTCGCCAGCACGTACATCTGTGCTCAGACGGGTCTCCTGTGACCGGTCCCGGCTCGGATTGCTCCGGAACCATGCGGTCCATGGCATGAGTCCGTATCAACTTCCGTGCGGGGGTCGCGTGCTGACCGGTTCGCGGCGACTCTTGACGGTATGGCCATGCCGCCCGTACCGCCTCGACCGCCCGGTCCGCCGGGGGACAGTCCGCCTCCGGGCGGGGGTTTCGGCCCGCCTCCCGGAGGCTTCGGCCCGCCCTCCGGGGGGAGTTACGAGAGCGGGGGCGACCAGGGCGACCAGGGCGACCAGGGCGGACACCGCGGACCCGGCCGGAGCCCGAGTCCTCTTTTCATCCTGCTCGCCGCCGTGATCGTGGTCGCCGTCGTCGTCGCCGTGGTGCTCATGATGTCCGGAGGCGACAGCACTCCGGACAAGAACCCGCCCGAGAGCAGCCGCAGTTCGAGCCGCACCCCCGAGCCGTCGTTCAGTGTCCCGACAGCACTGCCCACCAAACTCCCCACCCGGCTGCCCACGTTGCCGTCAGGGCTCCCCACCGACCTTCCGTCCGGCTTCCCGACGGATCTGCCGAGCGAGTTCCCGAGTGATCTGGAGTCGCTCGTTCCGCTGTCCGGCGACGCGGCGGCGGACTAGATCGAGGCCGTCTCCATCGAGGCGAGAGCGGTCGCCGGGTCCTGAGCCGGTCGTCCGGCCGGCTCCCATTGGCCGCCGCGCTTCCGGTACGGCCACCAGCGGCCGTCACGCCCCAGGCGCAACTGGCCCTCGGCACCGACCACCGTCCACCGGTTGCGCGCCGCCCGCAGTGTCGGCCGCTCGTCCTCGTCCCAGGCCGAGTCGATCGCGGCACGCGCGCGGGCGAGTTGTTCGCCCTCGACCGTCCACTCCTCCTCCAGGACCGCCAGGGCCGCCGCGCCGCCGACCCGCCAGGCGTGAACGGCCGACGCCAACTGCTCCCGGCTGCGCCCCGACCCCTCGGCGAGGCGGTCCGCGATCTCCGGGGGACTGCTCACGGCCAGTCGCACCGCGTCCTGACTCAGCGTCAACTCCATTTCCAGCGGCCGCCGTTCATGACCATCCCCCAGTGCCCCGGCGAGCAGCCGATGTGCCTCTACGGCCGTCCGCGCGGCCAGGAACTCCAGCGCGCCGGGGTCCACCCCGGGCGCGGGCGGGGTGTCGGTGTCCAGGGCCGGTGGTGTCCCGGGCGTCCCGGGCAGCGGGGGCAGGGCAGGCAGCGCGGGGAGGATGCTCCCGGCCGCGTACGCCTCGGCCCCGTCCACGCCCTGTGGCCCGTCGGGCACCTCGGCGGGTATGGCGCCGCGGCTCTGGACGTCGTCCAGCAGGGCGCGTTCGCCGCGTCCCCGCATCAGCAGCAGGACGAAGGGATCCTGGTCCAGCAGGCGCGCCACCTGGTAGCAGAGGGCGGCCGTGTGACCGCAGTGGTCCCAGGCGTCGCAGTCGCACTGCGGCTCCAGATCACCCATGCCGGGCAGGAGTTCGACCCCGGCGGCAGCGGAGTCCTCCACCAGTTGCGACGGCATTTCCCGGTCGAGCAGGGCCGCGATGTGGCCGGCCCGCTCGACCGCCATGTCCAGGAAGCGGTCCCACTGTTCGGCGGACAGCTCCTGCAGCAGGACGTCGGACCGGTGCGCGGTGCGGTCGCGGTCGAGGACGACGGCGGTGATACGCCCCGGGCGCACCGAGACGGCACCCACGGCTCCCGCACGGGCGAGCCGTCGGCCCACCCGCACCTGTTCGGAGTCCAACGCCGCGTCCTCCAGCGACTTCAGCCACGCGCGCCCCCACCACGTCTCCGCGAAACCGCGCCCAGGCGGGGGAGGCAGCGCGGCGAACGTACGTTCAAGGTCGGGGTCCGCTGCGGCGCTTCCGTACGCCTCCCCGCCGTGTTCACCCTCGTACTCGTCACCGCCGAGCTGACTCATCACGCCCCCTCTCGCAGCCGCACCAGATCGGCCAGTTCCGTGTCCGTGAGTTCCGTGAGCGCCGCCTCACCCGAGCCGAGCACCGCGTCGGCCAGCGCCCGCTTGCGGTCCAGCATCTCGGCGATACGGTCCTCGACCGTGCCCTCGGCGATCAGGCGGTGCACCTGTACGGGACGGTTCTGGCCGATGCGGTACGCACGGTCCGTCGCCTGGGCCTCGACCGCCGGGTTCCACCAGCGGTCGTAGTGCACGACGTGCTCGGCCCTGGTCAGGTTCAGGCCCGTGCCGGCGGCCTTCAGCGACAGCAGGAAAACGGGTACCTCGCCTTCCTGGAAACGTTCCACCATCGCCTCGCGTTCCGCGACGGGCGTGCCGCCGTGGAGGAACTGCGAGGGCACCCCGCGTGCGGCCAGATGCCGTTCCAGCAGCCGTGCCATCTGCACGTACTGGGTGAAGACCAGAACGCTCGCTCCCTCGGAGAGGATGGTGCCGAGCAGTTCGTCCAGGAGTTCCAGCTTTCCGGAGCGTCCCGCGATCTTCGGGCGGTCCTCCTTGAGGAACTGCGCCGGATGGTTGCAGATCTGCTTCAGGCCGGTCAGCAGCTTCATGATCAGCCCACGTCGGGCCATGCTGCCGGCGCCGGAGATCTCCGCGAGCGTCTCCCGCACCACCGCCTCGTACAGCCCTGCCTGCTCCTTGGTGAGCGACACGGCACGGTCGGTCTCCGTCTTCGGCGGCAGCTCGGGTGCGATGCCGGGGTCCGACTTGTGCCGCCGCAGGAGGAACGGGCGTACGAGGCGGGCCAGACGCTGGGCGGCGGCCGGGTCCTGACCGCCCTCGACGGACTGCGCGTACCGCGAGCGGAAGGTGCCGAGCGGACCCAGCAGTCCCGGGGTCGTCCAGTCGAGGATCGCCCACAGTTCCGACAGGTTGTTCTCCACCGGGGTGCCGGTGAGCGCCACGCGTGCGCGTGCACCGATGGAACGCAGCTCCCGCGCCGTGTCCGAGTACGGGTTCTTGACGTGCTGGGCCTCGTCCGCCACGACCAGGCCCCACGGCACCTCGGCCAGCCGCGGCGCGTCCATGCGCATCGTCCCGTACGTGGTGAGCACGAACTCGCCGTCGACCAGGGACTCCAGGCCGCGCCGCGCCCCGTGGAAGCGGCGTACGGGCGTCCCGGGGGCGAACCGCTCGATCTCGCGCTGCCAGTTGCCCATCAGGGACGTCGGGCAGACGACGAGGGTGGGCCCGGCGGCCGACCGGTCCGTCTGCCGGTGAAGATGGAGCGCGATCAGTGTGATCGTCTTGCCAAGGCCCATGTCGTCGGCCAGACAGCACCCGAGACCCAAGGACGTCATCCTGGCCAGCCAGTTCAGGCCCCGCAGCTGATAGTCGCGCAGTGTGGCGTCGAGCGCGGCCGGCTGGCCGACCGGTTCCTGCGCCTCCGGGGCCGAGATGCGGTCCCGCAAGGTCGCCAGCCATCCGGTGGGCCGTACCTCGACCGTGCGGCCGTCGACCTCCGTGGAGCCCGTCAGGGCGGCGCTGAGGGCGTCGACAGGCGTGACCTTGCGGTCCTGCTGCGCGTGGGCGCGGCGGACCTCCTGGGGGTCGACGAGGACCCACTGGTCGCGCAGCCGGACCACGGGTCGGTTCGCCTCGGCGAGACGGTCCAGTTCCTCGCGTGTGAGCTGCTGGTCGCCCAGGGCGAACCGCCAGTTGAAGCCGAGCAGTGCGTCGGCGGACAGGAACGACGGAGTGTCCGCCGCGACTCTCCCGGGGCCCGTGTCCTCGTCGGGCGGTCCGATGACCGCGCGGGCGGTCAGTTTGCGGGCCAGCTCCTTGGGCCAGTGCACCTCCACCCCGGCGACGGACAGGGCGCGGGTGCCTTCCGCGAGCAACTCGGTGATCTCTTCGTCGGCCAGCTCGACGGCGTCCGGCACGGTCGCGGAGAGCAGCGGCGCGAGCGGCGGCCAGGTCCGGGCCGCGCGGCGCAGCGCGAGCAGGACGTCCATCCGCGCGCGCGGGCCGAAGGGGCGGCCGGGTGCGCCGGCCGAAGCCCACACCTCGGCCGCGTCCGCGACCAGCCCGGGTTCGCTCACACTGTGCACCTGGAGCACGGCACGGAACCGCAGGGCCGTCTCGTCCGGCCCTGCCGACGCCAGCCCAGGCACCTCCACCCTCAGCGAGATCCGCACCCCCGCGTCGTGCCCGGCGGCGACCTCGGCGGCCCACGCGCGCTGTTCCGGCATCTGCCGCGGTTCCCGCACCGCGTAGGCGGCCCCGCCCGCGGCGAGGGACGCGGCGGGGGAGCGGGGCAGCGCGTCGGCCACGGCGTCCAGAAACGCCCGCAGCAGCAGCTCGGGGTCGGGCAGCCGTGGCGGCTCCGCGCCCTCCAACGGCACGGCATGCGCCTCCGGCGGCATGGCGGCGGCGAGTTCGCGAACGCGTTCCACGTCCGCCGCGCCGAGCGGTCCGGCCCGCCAGGCGTCGTGGTCCGCCGCGGAGAGGCCGGGCAGCAGCAGTCCGCGCGCGGCCAGTTGCAGGGCGACAACGGCGGCCGTACCCCAGAACGCCGTCGCCCTGTGCGCCTGCGCGGCGCCGCGCGCCCGCGTGAGAACAGGCAGCGCCGCACGCACCGGGAGCAGGACGGCGGTCACCTGTGTCCGCTCGACACCCCGGTCGCCGGCCAGGATCACGGTCAGGTCGTCTACGGCTCCCGCGGACACGGTGGGCGGGGCGGCGCCGTCGGGCCGCCAGAACGCCACCCGGCCCTCGCGGGCCGGATCGCCGGGTACGAACACGGCACAGCAGCCGGCCAGTTCGGAGATCTCGGACGGTGTCGCCGCTGGGATCCTCTGCACAGTGATGGGCATTCCTCAAATTTGACTACTGGGGGTACGCGTCGCCGAGGGTACAGCACCCCGGGTGGTTGTGTTCGCCGCGTTTTCGGCCGTGCGCGGAGTCATCCGGCCCCTGGGGTGTCCTCAACCCCCGGGTGGCAGCGGGGGTTTCCCCTCCGGGAGACGGGTGGTGGCGTCATGGTCGCCAGGGGTGCCCATTTCGTACGTTTCCTCAGGTCAGCCCGATCCTCGCAGAGACCCGGAGACCGCCATGCCCCAGACCGCCGTCCGCGCCGCCGAACCTCCGGGCATCTACGCCGCGCAGTCCACCGGCAGCGAGTTCGCGCCCCTCCTGCGCACCGTCAAGGGGCAGGGACTTCTGGAACGGCGGCACACCTGGTACGCCCTCGGGATCGCCGGCAACATGCTCGCCCTGGCCGGCATCGGCACCGGCATCGTGCTGATCGGCAGCTCCTGGTGGGTTCTGCTCCTCGCCCCGCCGTTCGCCGTGTTCTGCGCCCGCACGGCCTTCATAGGCCACGACGCGGGCCACGCCCAGATCACCGGCAACAGGGCCGTCAGCCGGGCGATCGGCCTGATCCACGCCGACCTGCTGCTGGGGATGAGCTACTCCTGGTGGATCGACAAGCACAACCGCCACCACGCCAACCCCAACCACATCGAGAAGGATCCCGACGTCGTCGCCGACGTCCTGGTGTTCACCGGTGAACAGGCACGGCATCGCACCGGCTTCCGGGGCTGGCTGACCCGTCATCAGGCCTGGCTCTTCTTCCCCCTCACGCTCCTTGAGGGCATCGCTCTGAAGATCACCGGCTTCCGGTACCTGCGCCTGCAGGCGCCCCGGGAACGGGCCGTCGAGGCAGTGCTCCTGGTGACCCATGTCCTCGCCTACGCGACGCTGCTGCTGACCTCCCTCTCGCTCGGCCAGGCGCTCGCCTTCGCCGCCCTCCACCAGGCGTTGTTCGGCCTCCACCTGGGCATGGCCTTCGCGCCGAACCACAAGGGCATGGAGATGCCCGACCCGCAAGGCGAGCGCTGGGGCCATCTGCGCCGTCAGGTACTCACCTCCCGCAACGTCCGTGGCGGCGCCCTGACCGACTGGTTCCTCGGCGGCCTCAACTACCAGGTCGAGCACCATCTCTTCCCGAGCATGGCCCGCCCCCATCTGCGGCTCGCCCAGCCGACGGTGCGCGCCTACTGCCGTGAGGTGGGTATGCCCTATACGGAGACAGGGCTCGTCGACTCGTACCGGCAGGCCCTGCGGCACATGTACGAGGTGGGAGAGCCCCTCAGGGGCGAGTAGGGGTCACATCTCAGGGACGTCTCAGGGTCGGCTCCGGAACCGTGGGAGGCACGGGCCCGTTTTTCAGAGCAGAGAGCGGCACTGGCCGCGAAGGAGGCGACACTCATGTCGAGGAACGCGAAGATCGCCGCAGGGGGCGTGGCAGTCGGGATCATCCTGATGTTCTGGCTGCCGTGGTGGGCCGCGCTGCTGATAGTGCTGGGAGTCCCGGCAGCCGCCTATCTCACGCTGGACCCCGCACAGCGGCGCAGGCTGCGCCGTGTCTCACGCAAGGAGATCGGCCACTGAGGGGGCACCGTTCGATGTTCCGCGCCCACTGCCGCTGACACCCCGCGGGGCGGCGAAAGCGCCTGGCGTGGCGACGCCGCCCGGAACCACAGGCATCCGGGCGGCGTCGGCCGACGTGCTCAGCTGGGGCGTACGGCCATTTTGTCGAGTGCTTCGAGGAGACCGGGCAGCTCCGGGCCCCGGCCCACCGGCAGGACCTCTCCGGGCTCGTCGTCGAGCAGGACGAACGCGATGTCGTCGGTTCTGGCCACCATCGACCAGCCGGGGCCGTCGGCGCGCAGAGTCCGCGCGTCGCCGGGAGCGAAGGAGGAGCGGACGCGGCCGAGGGGCGGAGGTGTCTCCACGTACGCGCGTGCCTCCGCCATGACGCGCCGGATGCCCGCTCTGGGTCGCTTCACGACGCCGTCGGCGCGGTCCGGGGTGCCCTCGGTCGGCGCCGCGCCCCCCTCGGACGTGCCTGCGGTGTCCGCGGCACGGTCCCGGTCGGAGTCCGCCCCGGCCTTTGCCGGTTCGCCCTCGGGCGCCGCCGACCCGCCACCCGCAGGGGCGAAGTCCTCGTCACCGAGCTGCTCCCGCCAGGTCGCCCACTGGCGCGCGATCTCGTCGGCGCCCAGACGTCGCTGGGCAGGGCCCCACGTGGTGGTGTCCGGCGGAGCGAGCGGCGGCCGGTCCGCGACCTCGGGACCCGGGTCGTGCGGGGCGGGGACGTCGGGAGCCGCGACGGCGACGGCGAGAGGCCAGCCGGGCAGGGCCGCGACGACCGTGTGTTCCTCCGGCGACAGGTCGTATTCCATTCCGCAGTCCCACGACGCGATCGCGACCGCGACCAGGGACACGTCGTCGATGGCGACGGTCCACCGCGCGCCCTCGCCGTCCTGGCCGAGCACCAGCCCGTACCCGTCGGCGAGAGGCGCGAGGCCGAGCGCCGTACATGCCTCCGGATAGTCGTCACCCAGCACGCTCGGAAACTGCGCGGGCGTCAGCAGCGCCGCAGTGAGCACGTAGAGCGCGTCGTCCGCGGTGGCGACGGCTTCCTCGTCCGTCTCTGCCATCCCAGCCTCCCCATCGGTTCTTCCATCGGCGCGCACCCTAATCCGATCGGAAGGCTGTTGTCACGACTCCCACCCCTCCCGGAGCTGCTGCTTTCCTGCCGGGCAGGGGGAATCGACCGGATGTACCCGCTTCGGTCAGGTCGTCGGCAGCCCGAGGAGTTCCCGGGCCACCGTCCGCGGCGACTCGTCGCGCTCTCTGGCCAGCGCGATGACGGCCCGGCAGGCCAGCTCGTTCACCCCGAACGACAGTGCCTCCGGGGACACCCAGGCGACGGCCTCGTCCATCTGGTCCTGGTCGTCCTCCGCGCACGCCGACACATACGCGGCAGCGGCCTCGAAGAGATTGTGTGTGCGTTTCTTCCGCCCCGCGCTCTCCTGCCCTTCCGAGCGCCAGGATCGGAGGAACCTTGTGAACGATTTATGGATGCCGTCGAACACCCGGACCACCCTCCCCCTGTGTGGTTGCCATGGTTGATCGTTCATCTGCCGCTGTCCAACGTAGAGTTGGAGCGCCCACGGCAGAAGAGGGCAGCCGCGCTGAGGTCGCCACCGCGACGACGGCCGCCTAGGTCAGGCCGGGCGCACGGCCAGCACCAGAAATCGTGCGTCCTCGTCCACGTACGACGTCATGTGCCACCCCGCACCGGCCAGCAGCGGACCGAGACTGGCTTCCGCCCGCAGGTCCTCCGGGGTGAGCCGCCGGCCCTGCCGGGCAGCCAGCCCGGCCCTGCCGATCGGGTGGAACAGCGCCAGAGTGCCGCCGGGGCGCACCACGCGCGCGAGTTCCCGCAGATCCTCGCCAGGACGCGGCAGATGTGCGATCAGGCCCGCCGCGAACACGGCGTCGAGTGACTCCGAACGCAGGGGGAGGGCCGCCGCGTCGGCGAGCAGCAGCTGGCCGTCAAGGCCCCGCCCGGCCCGTACCGCGGCCTCCAGCATGGCCGGGGTCAGATCCGCGCCCAGGACCACTCCCGAGGGCCCCACGGCGGCACGCAGCGGCCTCAGGGCCCGCCCGGTGCCACAGCCGGCGTCCAGCACGCGGGCCCCCGCACGCAGTCGCAAGTCGGCGACCGCGGCGGCGTAGGCGGGCCCGTCGTCGGGGAACCTGCTGTCCCAGTCGGCCGCGCGGGCGGTGAAGAACTCCTGGACATGTGTGTGGTCGTCGCTCATGTTCCGCATGATCCCGCTGATCCCGCACAGACGCGAAGCACCCCAGGGCGCGCATGTTCGAGCTGGACGCGATCGTTCAGGCGCATTTCCCTGCCATATTTCAATACCTTTCGAAATGCGCCCCCGATGTGCGCCCATGCCCCCACTAGCGTCCCGTGGTCATGGGACACCTGGACCACGCCGCCTTCGGCTGGCTGACCCCCGCACTGTCATACGTGATGGCCTGCACAGGCGCCGCCCTCGGGTTGCGCTGCACCGTCCGTGCGCTCGGCGCGACCGGACGCTCGCGCCGCAACTGGCTCGTCACCGCGGCCTCCGCGATCGGCACCGGCATCTGGACCATGCACTTCGTGGCCATGCTCGGTTTCAGCGTCGGCGGCACCGACATCCGTTACGACGTGCCGCTGACCATCCTCAGCCTCCTCGTCGCCATGGCCGTCGTCTCCACCGGAGTCTTCGCCGTCGGCTACGGGCACGACCGGGCCCGCGCCCTTTTCATCGGCGGACTCACCACCGGGCTGGGCGTGGCGAGCATGCACTACCTCGGCATGGCCGCGGTACGCCTGCACGGTGACGTGAAGTACGACCCGGCGCTCGTCGCACTCTCCGTGGTGATCGCCGTCGTCGCGGCCACCGCGGCCCTGTGGGCGGCCCTGAACATCAAGTCGCCGATGGCGGTGACCGTCGCCTCGCTCGTCATGGGGGCGGCCGTCAGCAGCATGCACTACACCGCGATGTTCGCGGTGCGCGTGGACGTCACACCCTCCGGGGAGACACTGCCCGGGGCCACGGCGATGCAGTTCATCTTCCCCCTCGCCGTCGGCCTCGGGTCCTACCTCTTCCTGACCTCGGCGTTCGTCGCACTGTCGCCGACGGCCGGGGAACGCCGGGAATCCGAGTCCGCCCAGCGACCGGTCGACGGCGTCGCCGCCCGTCAGTGACGCACGGCGGGCCGTCCACGGCCCGCGGGCAGACCCCGAACCACCACGAGCGAGGAGGCCATGCGCACACCCCGTAGGACCCCGATACCCGGCGCCGGGACGGCGCCCCCGCCCCCGACGCGCGGACGCCGCGCACACGCCGGTCCGCCGGCCGACGAAGGCTCCGACGAATCGCTCGGAACCCTGCCCGACGAGGTGCCCTCGCGCGCGGGACGCTGGCGGCTGCGGCCGGGAACCGTCCGCGCCAAGATCGTCTGCCTGCTGATGGTGCCGGTCGTCTCGCTGCTCGCGCTGTGGGCGTACGCCACCGTCACCACGGCCCAGGACGTCGCCCGGCTGCGGCAGTTGCAGCGCGTCGACTCCCAGGTACGCGCCCCCGTCGCAGCCGCCGTCGCCGCGCTCCAGGCCGAACGCGAGGCCGCCGTACGCCGCGCCACCGATCCGGCCGCCGTCCCGGACCTCGACCTCAGGACGCTCGGCGAACACACCGACCGGACCGTGGCGAAGCTTCGCCTCGGCGACCGCAACACCGTCGCCGACGGCGAGGAACTGCCCGCCGGAGTCGCGGAGCGACTGGAAACCTTCGTCGTCGGCGTCGAACAACTGCGCACGCTGCGAGCCTCCGTACTCGACCGCCGTGCGGGATGGGCCGAGGCGTACGCGCGGTACACCGAAAGCATCTCCGATGCCTTCGCCGTGGGCGGTGCGCTCACCGGCATTCAGGACGCCCAACTCGGCTCCGACGCGCGCGTACTGCTCGAATTCTCCCGCGCGGGAGAGTCACTGGCCCAGGAGGACACCGTTCTCGCCGGGGCGCGGCTCGCCGGGCGGCTCGACGGACAGCGGCTGCGGCTCTTCACCGGAGCCGTCGACACGCGCCGCAACCTGCTGGAAGGCACCGCCTCGGACCTGCGCGGCCCGGAGCGGGCCAGCTGGCGGAACCTCGCGGCAGGTACCGCGTACGCCACGCTGGCCGACGTCGAGGACAAGGTGCTCGGCGCCCGCCCGGGCGTCAGGGCGATCGCCGCCGCACCGGAGACGACCTGGGCCAGAACGCACGCACGCGTGCAGGGCGGTATGCGGGCCATCGAGACGGACGCGGGCCACGACGTCGCGCACCGGGCCGATCCCTTCGCCCGGGGCCTGCTCACCCCGGCCGGCGCCGCGGTGCTCTTCGGCCTCGCCTCCGTCGTCGCCTCCCTGGTGATCTCCGTACGCATCGGACGGGGCCTCGTGGTCGAACTGGTGAGTCTGCGCAACAGCGCCCTGGAGATCGCCCGCCACAAACTCCCGCAGGCCATGCTGAAACTGCGCGCGGGAGAGGAGATCGACATCCGGGCCGAGGCACCTCCCGGACCGCCCGCCGAGGACGAGACCGAGCAGGTCGCGGAGGCCCTCGCCACCGTGCACCGCGCCGCGCTGCGCGCAGCCGTGGAACGCGCGGAACTCGCCAGCGGCATCTCCGGGGTCTTCGTCAACCTCGCGCGTCGCAGCCAGGTCCTCGTCCACCGCCAGCTGAGCCTCCTCGACAGCATGGAGCGCAGGTCCGACGACCCGAACGAACTGAGCGACCTGTTCCGGCTGGACCACCTCACCACCCGTATGCGGCGCCACGCGGAGAGCCTGATCATCCTCTCCGGAGCGGCGCCCGGCCGGGCCTGGCGCCTGCCGGTCTCCCTGACGAACGTGGTCCGCGCCGCCGTCTCCGAAGTCGAGGACTACGCGCGCGTGGAGGTACGCCAGTTCCCCGAGGCTGCCGTCACCGGCGCAGCCGTCGCCGACCTCACGCATCTCCTGGCCGAGATCGTCGAGAACGCGGCGCAGTTCTCACCCCCGCACACCCGGGTGCGCGTCACCGGCGAACCCGTCGGCAACGGCTACGCCGTGGAGGTCGAGGACCGGGGCCTCGGGATGGGCCGGGAGACCCTCGCGGAGGCGAACCGCCGCATCGACCAGTCCGAGGCTCTCGACCTGTTCGACAGCGACCGGCTCGGGCTCTTCGTGGTCAGCAGGCTGGCCGCGCGGCACGGCATCAAGGTGCACCTGCGGACCTCTCCCTACGGTGGGACCACCGCGGTCGTCCTGCTGCCCACAGCACTGCTGCACGGCGGCGCGGCGGAACGCTCGCCCCGCGCGGCGGTGGACCGGGAACGAGCTGTCGAGCGCGAGTACGCGCGCGTGCCCGCTGCCACCGCCCCTTCCCAGGAGCCGGTGCAGGCGTCGGCGGACCGCCCCGCACTCGTTGCTCCCGTACATGCCGTGGCGGAGACCGCCTCCGAAACCCCACCACCAGGAGTGACCGCCCTGCGACTGCACCGTCCTCCCGAGGACCCCGGCGACGCGGAGGAGAGCGACGACCTCCCGCGGCGCGTCCGACAGGCGCATCTGGCTCCCCAGCTGCGCGAACAGCGCCCGGCGGAGCCGACACGGAGGCCGGGTTCCCGCAGCGAGGAGAAGCGCACCCCGGAGGCCGTACGAGACCGCATGGCGGCCTACCACGACGGCTGGGTGCGGGGCGGCGGCAGGTCACCCGGCCGCGGAGCCGTCCGAGGTTCCGAAACCGGCAGAGACAGCAGCGAAGGAGACCGCGCATGATCAAGGACCCGGGCACGAGGGCGGAGCGGCGCTCCGGTGAACTCGACTGGCTGCTGGACGACCTCGTGCTGCGCGTCAGCGAGGTACGGCACGCGGTGGTGCTCTCCAACGACGGACTCGCGGTGGGCGCCTCCACCGATCTCGAACGCGAGGACGCCGAGCACCTCGCCGCCGTCGCCTCAGGCTTCCACAGCCTCGCCAAGGGCGCGGGACGGCACTTCGGCGCGGGTGGCGTGCGGCAGACCATGGTGGAGATGGACGACGGGTTCCTGTTCGTCGCCGCCGCGGGCGACGGCTCCTGCCTCGCGGTGCTCACCGCCGTGACCGCCGACATAGGCCTCGTGGCGTACGAGATGGCGCGGCTGGTGAAACGCGTGGGCGAGCACCTCCACACGGCGCCGCGGGCAGCGGCCCGCCCGCCCGCCGCCGGATGAGGCGAGAGGGCAGTCCGCACAGATGACCGAGGACACGACAGGCACCCTGCGGGAACCGGGCAGCCAGTGGTACGACAATGAGGCCGGGCCCCTCGTCCGCCCGTACGCCATGACGGGCGGACGCACCAAACCCGGCCCCACGGGGGTGCGCTTCGACCTGATCGCGCTCGTCACGCTCGACCTGGGCGCGCCCGGCACGGACGACGACACCGCGCTCGGCCCCGAGCACCGGACGCTCATCGACCTGTGCCGGACGGAGACGCAGTCCGTCGCCGAACTCGCCGCGGACGCGGACCTCCCCGTAGGGGTGGTGAGGGTGCTGCTCGGTGACCTCCTGGAACTGGGATGTGTCAACGTCAGCCGTCCGGTGCCGCCCGCGCAGCTGCCCGACGAGCGCATTCTGCGCGAGGTGATCGAAGGACTGAGGGCGCTGTAGATGAGAGGTCCAATTCCTGGACGGGGAGAAGCCGTTGTCATCGCGCCGCCCTCGCACACAACCAGCTGCGCCGCGCGCGGACCCACCGCGGGGGCGCGGTACACACCTATGAACGTCGACCGTTGCCGGCCCTCCTGAGAGAAGTGATCGATGGTCTCCGAGCACTCCGACGCCACGGACGACGAGACGTCCGCACTGGCGCTGAAGATTCTGGTCGCCGGCGGATTCGGCGTGGGCAAGACCACCCTGGTCGGCGCGGTCAGTGAGATCAGACCGCTGCGCACCGAGGAACTGCTGAGCGAGGCAGGCCAGTTGGTGGACGACACCGACGGCGTCGACCAGAAGGTCACCACGACCGTCGCCATGGACTTCGGCCGCATCACCATTCGCTCAGGCCTGTCCCTGTACCTGTTCGGTACGCCGGGCCAGGACCGCTTCTGGTTCCTGTGGGACGAACTCTCGCAGGGCGCCCTCGGGGCCGTAGTCCTCGCGGACACCCGCCGACTGGAAGACTGCTTCCCCGCCGTCGACTACTTCGAGCACCGCCACATCCCGTTCGTGGTGGCCGTCAACTGCTTCACCGGCGCCCGCTCCTACAACGCGCAGGACGTGTCACGCGCCCTCGACCTCGACCAGGGCACGCCCGTGGTGCTCTGCGACGCCCGCGACCGCGACTCGGGCAAGGAGGTACTGATCCGACTGGTCGAGTACGCCGGGCGGATGCACACCGCCCGGCTGCTCGACTCCGTGAGCTGATGGGAGGAGTACGCGAGTGAGGCGCGCTTCCTCAGTGGGCGACGGCGGTCTGCGCCAGCACCTTCTCGATGCGGACGCGGACGAGGAGTTCGCCGGGAACACCGTTGCGGGCGCCGAACTCCTCCGCTCGCTCCTCGCCCATGTAACGGGCGGCTATGCGCGCCGCCCAGTGCCGGACGTCGTCCAGTTCCTCCGACAGCGTCGTCCGGCCCTGGATCACGACGTAGTCGAAGGGCGGCCGGTCGTCGTCCACGCACAGCGCTATCCGGCCGTCGCGGGCCAGGTTGCGCCCCTTCACCGTCTCCTTCCCCGTGTTGAACACCAGGTCGTCACCGTCGAGCAGGAACCAGATCGGGGCCACGTGCGGGCTCCCGTCTGCCCGGACGGTCGACAGCTTTCCGGTGCGGGTGCCGTGCGAGACGAATGCCCGCCATTCCTCGTCAGTCATCTTCTGTGCCATGCGCCCATCCTGCTTGCTCGGAGGGCGGCCGTGGGGAAGGCTGGCTGACCGGATCCTTCGGCTTGGAGGACCTGCCGTACGGGGAGATTCTGAAACATGGCGGAGAAGCAAGGACTTGGCTGGCTTCTGGACGATCTGACCGATCGTGTCGAACACATACGACATGCGCTGGTCCTGTCGAACGACGGGCTGGTGACCGGCGCGAGCACAGGACTTCGACGTGAGGACGCCGAGCATCTCGCCGCCGTGTCGTCGGGCCTGCACAGCCTGGCGAAAGGCTCGGGACGCCACTTCGGCGCGGGCAGAGTGCGCCAGACCATGATCGAGTTCGACGACGCGGTGCTGTTCGTCACGGCGGCCGGCACCGGCAGCTGTCTTTGCGTGCTCAGCGCCGCAGAGGCCGACATCGGCCAGATCGCCTACGAGATGACACTGCTCGTCAATCGGGTCGGCGAACACCTCGATGTGGACGCCAGGCAACCCGAACACATTCCGACATCTGACCTCTGACCTGCGGATATGACGTCCGGGCGAGAGTTATCCACAGCCTTGCCGGGCCAGGCGTCAAACCGGATACGGTTTTTCCCGAGGCCGGCGCACACGGCGCGGGCCGTCCACTCCACGGGGGAGACCGACCATGTCAGGCATCAGCATCACGCGACCCGCTCAGACCGCCACCACACCGACCACCGGCGTGCTCCGAACCTCCGGCGCACCCTTCGCGCCGAGCCGCGCCGCACGTGAACTGGGATTGAAACGGCGAGAGTTCGACCTCGCGGTCCACCTCGGATGCGTCCGGACCGTTCCTGACGAAGGGGGCGGCGGCCGACGCGTCGACCGTGAGGAGATCCACCGGCTGCGCGACGACGAACACTTCCCCGAGACGCTGCGCGAACGCGTCCGGGCGGTGGGCACGGCCGATGGCGCGCAGCTCATGGATGTGACGCCCACCCGGTTCACCCGCCTGGCGCGACTGGGCCTGGTGACACCGGTGACCTTCTACCTCAACCGCTACCGGGCCGTGGTGTGGCTGTATCTCGCCGACGAACTACGGCAGTTCGCGCTCGGCAAGGAAAGCGCCCCACTGCTGACCGGCCGCACCTCACAGAGCCAGCGGGACCAACTCGCAGCAGGCATGGACCTGCGGCCCCGCAACTGGCGGGGACGGCAACTGGGATTCCTGCTCCGGCCGGCCGACGACCCGTGGGCGCGGGCCGCGGTCGTGGCGTCCTTCCTGGACCCCGCCCAGGTCGCGGAGATCGTCGACGACCCTTACGAACGCGTCTATGTGGACCGCTTGCGGCCGGAACAGCCGGCCCACGGCGTGCCGGGTTCGCCCACCGCCGGTCTCGCCGAACGGATCATGACGGCGGACGATCCGGACGAGATCCTCTGGCTTCGCGCGGACCTGACCGTAACCCTGGCCGAGGCCCGCGACCACCGACCGGCACCGCGTCCTGCGTCGCAACAGGCCCCGCCCGCGCACGAAGTGCCCGCGCAAGAGCGCGCCCGGCACGTGCCCCCGCAGCAGGACTGCCGACCGGAGATGGCCGGGCCGTCCGAGGGACCGGAGCGAACCCGCGGCCTGTTGGGCCGCCTGCGCGGCAGAAACCCACGACCCGCACGGGACCGCAGGCCCGCCGCGCGGGTCTGAGCCGGCCGACCTCTCAGCCCAGTTTCCGGAACAGCCCCTCCTGTACCACGGAGACGAGCAGCCTGCCCTCCACGTCGTAGATCCGGCCGCGGGCCAGCCCGCGCCCACCCGTGGCGATGGGCGACTCCTGGTCGTACAGAAACCACTCGTCCGCGCGGAACGGCCGGTGGAACCACATGGCGTGGTCCAACGAGGCCATGTCGAAGGTCCGCGGGCCGAACAGGGGCTCCACCGGGAGGCGGACGGCGTCCAGCAGCGTCATGTCGCTGGCGTACGTCAGCGCGCAGGTGTGGACCAGCGGGTCGTCCCCCAGCGGGCCGACGGTGCGCATCCACACCGCGCTGCGCGGTTCCAACTGCTGGACCTCCTCGGGGGTCCAGAGCAATCGGTCCACGTAGCGGATGTCGAAGGGCTGACGGCGCGCCATACGTTCGAAGTGCTCGGGCAGCGCGCCGAGATGCTCCTTGATCTCCTGGGTGACGTTCGGCAGGGACTCCGGGTCGGGGACCTTCCGGGCCGGCGGCAGCTGATGTTCGAAGCTGCCTTCCTCGGGTTTGTGAAAGGAGGCGGTGAGATTGAAGATCGTGCGGCCCTGCTGTACTGCCGTGACCCGCCGGGTCGTGAACGACCGGCCGTCACGGACCCTTTCGACCTGGTACACGATCGGCACGCCCGGACGGCCCGGGCGCAGGAAGTACGCGTGGAGCGAGTGCACAGGACGCTCCCCGTCCGTGGTGCGCCCGGCGGCGACCAGGGCCTGGCCCGCCACCTGGCCGCCGAAGACCCGCTGGAGGGACTCGTCGGGGCTGCGGCCGCGGAAGATGTTGACCTCGATCTGCTCCAGGTCCAACAGGTCGACGAGTCTCTCGGCTGCGTTCGTCATGGGTGCGATTCTCCTGTGCCTACAGCTGACCGACGGCCGTCACCTTGATGACCGCCCGGCTCTCCGCGTCGGATGCCACGAGGTCGACCTCCGCGCTGATGCCCCAGTCGTGGTCGCCGTTCGGGTCGGCGAAGGCCTGCCGGACGCGCCACAGCCTGTTCTCCGGCTCCTCCTCGATCATCAGCAGCCGGGGGCCACGGGCGTCGGGGCCGGTGCCGAGGTCCTCGTACTCGTCCCAGTACTTGTCCATCGCCTCGCCCCACGCGTCGGCGTCCCAGCCGGCCTCCGCGTCCAGCTCACCGAGAGCCCCCACCTGGTCGAGCGCGGCCAGTTCGACGCGGCGGAACATGGCGTTGCGGACGAGGACACGGAAGGCTCGCGCGTTGGCCGTGACCGGCTTGACCTGGTCAGCCTTCTCCTGGGCCTCCTCGGCGGTCATCACCTCCGGGTTGGCGAGCTGTTCCCACTCGTCCAGGAGGCTGGAGTCGACCTGACGCACCATCTCGCCCAGCCAGGCGATCAGATCCTGCAGGTCCTCGGACTTGAGGTCGTCGGGGACGGTGTGGTCGAGGGCCTTGAAGGCGCCGGCGAGATAGCGCAGCACGATGCCCTCGGTGCGGGCCAGATCGTAGTGGGAAACCAACTCGGTGAAGGACATGGCGCGTTCGTACATGTCACGGATGACGGACTTGGGGGAGAGAGGATGATCGCCGACCCACGGGTGGCTCTTGCGGTAGGTGTCGTAGGCGTGGAAGAGCAGCTCTTCCAGCGGCTTCGGGTACGAGACGTCCTGGAGGCGCTCCATGCGCTCCTCGTACTCGACGCCGTCCGCCTTCATCGCGGCGACCGCCTCACCGCGCGCCTTGTTCTGCTGGGCCGCGAGAATCTGGCGCGGGTCATCCAGCGTGGACTCGACGACCGACACCATGTCCAGCGCGTACGACGGCGACTCCGGGTCCAGGAGGTCGAACGAGGCCAGCGCGAAAGTCGACAGCGGCTGGTTCAGCGCGAAGTCCTGCTGAAGATCCACCGTCAGGCGCACGATGCGTCCCGTCGGGTCGGGCTCGTCCAGCTTCTCGACCACACCGCCGTCCAGCAGCGAGCGGTAGATGGCGATCGCGCGCCGGATGTGCCGCAGCTGCTGCTTACGCGGCTCGTGGTTGTCCTCCAACAGGTGCCGCATCGCGTCGAAGGCGTTGCCGGGGCGGGCGATCACCGACAGCAGCATCGTGTGAGTCACCCGGAAGCGGGAGGTCAGCGGCTCCGGATCGGAGGTGATCAGCTTCTCGAAGGTGCTGTCCGACCAGCCGACAAAACCCTCGGGCGCTTTCTTGCGGACCACCTTGCGGCGCTTCTTCGGGTCGTCGCCCGCCTTGGCGAGCGACTTCTCGTTCTCGATGACGTGCTCGGGCGCCTGCGCGACGACGAAGCCCGCCGTGTCGAAGCCCGCGCGGCCCGCCCGGCCGGCGATCTGGTGGAACTCACGCGCGCGCAGGGTCCGTACGCGATTGCCGTCGTACTTCGTCAGCGCCGTGAACAGCACCGTACGGATCGGCACATTGACGCCGACGCCGAGGGTGTCCGTGCCGCAGATGACCTTCAACAGGCCCGCCTGGGCCAGCTTCTCGACCAGTCGGCGGTACTTGGGAAGCATGCCGGCGTGGTGGACACCGATGCCGTGCCGGACGTAACGGGACAGGTTCTGGCCGAACTTGGTGGTGAAGCGGAAGTTGCCGATCAGGTCGGCGATCTTGTCCTTCTCCTCACGCGTGCACATGTTGATACTCATCAGCGCCTGCGCCCGCTCCACCGCCTGCGCCTGCGTGAAGTGCACGATGTAGACGGGCGCCTGCCTCGTCTCCAGCAGCTCCGTCAGCGTCTCGGTCATCGGCGTCAGCTTGTACTCGTACGACAGCGGGACCGGACGGGTCGCCGAGCGGACCACCGAGGTCGGGCGGCCGGTGCGGCGGGTGAGGTCCTTCTCGAACATCGCGACGTCGCCCAGCGTCGCCGACATCAGGATGAACTGCGCCTGCGGCAGTTCGAGAATCGGGATCTGCCAGGCCCAGCCGCGGTCGCCCTCGGCGTAGAAGTGGAACTCGTCCATCACGACCTGGTTGACATCCGCCTGCCTGCCGTCGCGCAGCGCGATGGACGCCAGCACCTCGGCCGTGCAGCAGATGACGGGGGCATCGGAGTTGACCGAGGCGTCGCCGGTCAGCATGCCGACGTTCTCCGTGCCGAAGATCTTGCAGAGCTCGAAGAACTTCTCCGAGACCAGGGCCTTGATCGGAGCGGTGTAGAAGGTGACCTCGTCCCGGGCCAGCGCGGCGAAGTGGGCGCCCGCCGCGATCATGCTCTTGCCGGACCCGGTGGGCGTCGACACGATCACGTTCGCACCCGAGACCACCTCGATCAGCGCCTCCTCCTGGTGCGGGTAGAGCGTGAGACCGCGCTCCTGGGCCCACGACTCGAAGGCTTCGTAGAGGGCGTCGGGGTCTGCGGTCTGCGGCAGCTGATCGATGAGGGTCACGCCCCCATCTTGCCTGTGATCCCAGGTGATGGGGGAATCGGCTGCCCGTCCGAAGATCATGGCCGCTACGCTGTGTCGCCGACGGAGCGTCAGCGCACCCGGTCAACTGGACAGCAGCGTACGAGGAATAGGGCGGGAAACGGCCATGATGGGACCAGCACACTCACTCTCGGGGGCCGCTGCCTGGCTCGGTGTCGGAGCCGCCGCGGCCGCGGCGGGCAAGCCGATGCCCTGGCCGGTGGTCCTGGTCGGTGCCCTGATCTGCGCCGGTGCCGCACTGGCCCCGGATCTCGACCACAAGGCGGCGACGATCTCGCGAGCCTTCGGACCGATCTCGCGCGGTCTGTGCGAGATCGTCGACAAGCTCTCCTACGCCGTCTACAAGGCGACGAAGAAGCAGGGCGATCCGCGTCGCTCGGGCGGGCACCGGACGCTGACCCACACCTGGCTGTGGGCGGTGCTGATCGGCGCGGGCGCCTCCGCCGTCGCCATCACCGGGGGCCGCTGGGGGGTGCTGGCGCTCCTCTTCGTGCACATCGTGCTCGCCATCGAAGGTCTGCTGTGGCGGGCGACCCGTGGCTCCAGCGCCGACATCCTGGTCTGGCTGCTGGCCGCGACCAGTGCCTGGATCCTGGCCGGTGTGCTGGACAAGCCGGGCAACGGCTCGGACTGGCTGTTCACCGACCCGGGGCAGACGTATCTGTGGCTCGGGCTGCCGATCGTGCTGGGCGCGCTGGTGCACGACATCGGGGACGCGCTGACGGTGTCCGGCTGCCCGGTCCTGTGGCCGATCCCGATCGGCCGCAAGCGCTGGCACCCGATCGGTCCGCCGAAGGCACTGCGGTTCCGGGCGGGCAGCTGGGTCGAGCTGAAGGTGCTCATGCCGGCGTTCATGCTGCTCGGGGGAGTGGGCTGCGCGGCGGCGCTCAACTTCATCTGAGGCCGATCCGCCGGACGCCGGCTGCCGAGACGGTTGTCTCAGCTCTGGCCCTCTGTGCCGCCGTACCGCCGTTCGAAAGCGGCGACGCGGCCCTCGGTGTCCACCGTCCGCGCCTTGCCGGTGTAGAACGGGTGACTCTCCGAGGAGATCTCCACGTCCACGACCGGGTACGTCTCGCCGTCGTCCCACTCGATGGTCTGCTCGCTCGTCGCGGTGGACCGGGTCAGGAAGGCGTATCCGGCGGCCCGGTCCCGGAAGACGACCGGCTGGTAGGCGGGCTGCTTGTCCTGCTGCATGGGTGCTCTCCTCCATCGAACGGTCGACGGCCCCACCGGGCCCTCGGGGCAGGGGGACGGTCAGCCGGACAGGGCGTCCTCGTCGACGATGTGCATCGCGGCCTCCTCGGCCGAGGCCGCGGCGCCGTCGATCCCCACGTCGGTGGCGATCAGCCCGCTCTCCCCGTCCTCGTGCGCGCCCTCGTTCGGGGCCACCAGACGACCGGAGCGGGCGGCGCCCACCTCGTTGTCCAGCGGCTCGCCGTCGGTCCCCGCGCAGTCGCCGATGCCGTCGCCCTCCGATGCCGCGATGTCCGGCAGTTCCTCGGCGAGGCGCTGGTCCAGCGTCTCGCCCCGGCGACGCTCCGCCGCCGTCACACCGGAGCGCTCCACCGCCCAGGGCCGGTCCGGAGGGGACCAGCCGCGGTCGAGGGGGTCGTCGACTCCGTCGGTGACCAGGGTGTCCTCGGCGTCCAGCAGACCCGCGTCGTCCTGTACCTCGGATCCGTCGGGCTGGTAGACGTCGTCTCCCCATCCCTCGTCACTGTCCACGGGTACCTCCAGGTGCGTGGGGGCCGGCCCCGGCGCCGCCCACAGGGGCGGGCAGCCGCTTCCAGCGTTCCACTCATCGTCGGGACCGCGCAACGGGACGAAGCCGACCCGGCCCCGTCCCGCCGCCCGGCCACGGGCGCGTCACCCGTGCCACGACCGCCACAGGGCCGCGTACGCACCGTCCGCCTCGACCAGCTCGTCGTGGCTGCCCAGCTCGCTGATCCGGCCGTTCTCCACGACGGCGATGACGTCCGCGTCATGGGCCGTGTGCAGCCGGTGGGCGATGGCGACGACCGTACGGCCGTCCAGGACCCGGGCCAGGGACCGCTCCAGATGACGGGCCGCTCGCGGGTCGAGGAGCGAGGTCGCCTCGTCCAGGACCAGCGTGTGCGGGTCGGCCAGGACCAGCCGGGCCAGCGCGATCTGCTGGGCCTGCGCCGGGGTCAGCGCGGCCCCGCCCGACCCGACCTCGGTGTCCAGGCCCTCGTCGAGCGCCCGGGCCCAGCCGTCCGCGTCGACCGCACCCAGCGCCGCCCACAACTCGGCGTCCCCCGCGTCCGTACGGGCGAGCAGCAGGTTGTCGCGCAGGGAGCCGACGAAGACGTGGTGCTCCTGGTTGACCAGTGCTACGTGCGAGCGGACCTCCTCGGCGGGCATCCTGGACAGTTCGGCGCCGCCCATCGTGATGTGGCCGGTCCGTGGGGCGTAGATCCCGGCGAGCAGCCTGCCCAGCGTGGACTTCCCCGCCCCCGAGGGGCCCACCAGAGCCAGCCGGGTGCCGGGTGCGACCTCCAGGGAGACCTTGCGCAGTACGTCCACTCCCTCCCGGTAGCCGAAGTGCACCTGGTCCGCGTGCACGTCACGGCCCTCCGGGGCCAGCGAGGAGTCCCCGGCGTCCGGCTCGATGTCCCGGACCCCGACCAGCCGGGCCAGCGACACCTGGGCGACCTGGAGCTCGTCGTACCAGCGCAGGATGATCCCGACCGGGTCGACGAGCATCTGGGCGAGCAGCGCGCTGGTGGTCAGCTGGCCCACGTCGATCCAGCCTTGGAGCACGAACACCCCGCCGACCATGAGCACCGAGCACAGCACGGTCACATGGGTGGCGTTGATGACCGGGAAGAGCACGCACCGCAGCCACAGCGTGTAACGCTCCCAGGCCGTCCACTCCCTGACCCGCCGGTCCGACAGCTCGATCCGGCGGTCGCCCAGGCGATGGGCCTCGATGGTCCGCCCGGCGTCCACGGTCTCCGCGAGCACGGCGGCGACAGCGGCGTACCCGGCGGCCTCCGCACGGTAGCCGGTGGGCGCGCGCCGGAAGTACCAGCGGCAGCCGACCGTCAGCAGTGGCACGGCGAGCAGCACGGCGGGCGCCAGCGGCGGCGCGGTGACGACGAGACCGCCGAGCAGCAGCGCAGCCCACACCACTCCGATGGCGAGCTGGGGGACCGCTTCGCGCATCGCGTTGGCGAGCCGGTCGATGTCGGTGGTGATGCGGGAGAGCAGGTCACCTGTGCCTGCCCGCTCCAGGACCCCGGGCGGCAGCCCGACCGCACGGACGAGGAAGTCCTCGCGCAGGTCGGCCAGCATCCGCTCGCCGAGCATCGCGCCGCGCAACCGCACCTGCCGAACGAACACGGCCTGCACGACCAGCGCGACGGCGAACAGGCCGACGGTGAGCTCCAGATGGAGTTCCCGGGTGTGGTCCGAGACCCGCTCGACGAGGTCACCCAGCAGGTAGGGGCCGGCCATGGAGGCCATGACGGCGACCGTGTTGACGGTGACCAGGAGCAGGAAGGCACGGCGGTGCCTGCGGAACAGTTCGGCCACGTAGGCGCGTACGGTCGCGGGGGCGCCGACCGGCAGGGTGCTCGCCGTCGTCGGGGCCGCCGGGTCGTACGCCGGTGGCGCCACGCCGATCATGCCGTCTCTCCGATTTCCTTGAGTTCTTCGAGTTCGTTCAGGTCGTTCAGGTCGTCCAGCTCGTCGCCCACGGACGCCTCGTCCTCGGTCTCACGGGTCACCACGGCCCGGTACCGCGGATCCGTGTGCACCAGTTCACGGTGCACACCGACGGCCGCGACCTCGGCGTCGTGGACCAGCACGACCCGGTCCGCGTGGTCGAGGAGCAGCGGTGAGGAGGTGAACACGACCGTCGTCCGGCCGGCGCGCAACTCCCGCACCCCGTCAGCGATCCGGGCCTCGGTGTGCGAGTCGACCGCCGACGTCGGTTCGTCGAGGACGAGCACCTCGGGGTCGGTGATCAGCGACCGGGCCAGCGCCAGTCGCTGGCGCTGCCCGCCCGACAACGACCGTCCGCGCTCGGTGATCCGCGCGTCCAAAGGGTCCTCGGCGTCCAGCGAGCCCTGTACGAGCGCCTCCAGCACGTCCCCGCACTGTGCGGCGGCCAGTGCGTCGGCGGCACTCACCGCGCCCGAGGAGGGCACGTCGAGCAGTTCGCGCAGCGAACCGGAGAGCAGCACAGGGTCCTTGTCCTGGACGAGGACGGCCGTGCGGGTACTGGAGAGCGGCAGCTCGTCCAGCGGTACGCCACCGAGGAGCGCCGACGTGCCCTTCTCGGAAGGGTGTCCGCCGAGCCGCTCCGCCAGCAGACCCGCCGCGTCCGGATCACCGCACACCACGGCGGTCAGACACCCGGCGGGTGCCAGCAGCCCGGTCGCGGGGTCGTACAGATCCCCGGTCGGCACCACCGCGTCGAGTGAGCCCGCGGTGTCCGTGGCGCGCTCCAGGGACAGCACCCGCGCGGCCCGTTTCGCGGACGGCCGGGAGAAGGAGTACGCCATGGCGATCTCCTCGAAGTGGCGCAGCGGATACGACAGCAGCATGACCGCGCTGTACACGGTGACCAGTTCCCCGACGGTGATCCGGCCCTGCCTGGCCAGGTGCACGCCGTGCCAGACGACCGCGATCATCAGCAGGCCCGGCAGCAGCACCTGGATCGCCGAGATCAGTGCCCACATACGGGCGCTGCGCACGGCCGCGTGCCGCACTTCCTGCGAGGCCCGGCGATAGCGGTCGAGGAAGAGTTCCTCGCCGCCGATGCCACGCAGCACCCGCAGTCCCGCGACGGTGTCCGAGGCCAGCTCGGTGGCGCGTCCCGCCTTCTCGCGCTGGAAGTCGGCCCGCCGGGTGGCCCTGGGCAGCAGCGGCAGTACGGCGAGGGCGAGAACCGGGATGCCCACGGCGACGACGATGCCGAGGGCCGGCTGGTAGACGTACAGGCCGACGCAGACCAGGACGATGGTCAGTGCGGCGGCGGTGAACCGGGAGACGGCCTCGACGAACCAGCCGATCTTCTCCACGTCCCCCGTGGAGACGGCGACGATCTCACCGGCCGCGACCCGCCGCGTCAGCGCGGATCCCAACTGGGCGGTCCTGCGGGCCAGCAGTTGCTGGACCCGGGCGGCGGCCGTGATCCAGTTGGTGACGGCGGCCCGGTGCAGCATGCTGTCGCCGAGTGCGATCGCCACACCGCACAGCACCATCAGCCCGCCCGCGAGGGCCAGCTTCTGGCCCGAGCGGTCGACGACCGCCTGGACGGCGAATCCGACGCCGAACGGCAGCCCGGAGACGGCCACGAAGTGCACCAGTCCCCAGGCGAGGGAGGTGAGCTGCCCACCGAGCTGGTTACGGAAGAGCCACCACAGGAATCTGGGGCCGGAGCGCGCGTCGGGTACACCGGGGTCCGGATACGGAAGGTCTTGGATCTTCATGACGTCCCAGTGGCTCGCATCTCGCATGAGGGGGTGAATGTGGGGGGTGGGAGGGGCCGGGAAGGCCGACAACGGGCCGTGAAAGGTTCGCTTCACACCGTGCTCGGAGGCAAACGGTTTTCCGGCGAGAGGCGTTGATTCGGCCTGATTGGCGGTTGTTCGCCTCATTGCCGTGCGGGGCCGAATGGCCGTAGAACACCGGCCATGAGAAGCCGGATCTTCATGTCCATGCTTGCCGGAGCGACCCTTCTGGCGGGCACCCTCCTCGGGGCGGGTCCAGCCCAGTCCGCCGTAGGAGCCGCCCGCCCGGTCGACGTCCCCGCCGAGTTCGGCACCGACTGGCACGACCCGGTCACCGCCGCACCACCGGTCACCCGGCCGGTCGGTAAACCGTCCTGCGAAGTCACCGTCGCAGAGGCCCAGTTCAAGGACTTCACGCCCTTCGAGGGCGCGTACACACCCCCCAGTGGCTGCGGCGCGAGCTGGAGCAAGGTCGTGCTTCGGATGGACGGCAAGGTCAAGGGCCGTCAGTACGACCGCCTCGGCTACCTCCACATCGGTGGTGTCGAGGTTCTCAGGACCTCCACTCCGCAGCCCTCGCCCGACGGCATCTCCTGGTCCGTCGAGAAGGACGTCACGCGCTACAGCGACACCCTGAGCAGGGCCCAGCCCGTCGAGATGCTCATCGGCAACGTTGTCGACGGCACCTACACCGGCATCCTCGACGTCGAGGTCACGCTGACGTTCTACGCGGGGAAACCCGCCGCACAGGACACCCCCGACCGCGTTCTCACCCTCCACGACGGCACCCTCACCACTCCGCGCAACAGCGAACGCATTGTCGCCGAGGTGTACGCGACGGGGTCCGGCGGCGGCTGCGAGGAGTACTGGTACCTCACGGTCCCGGATGCCGCTCCCTACTCCTGCAAGGCCACGGGCGGCCCGTACCGCGAGGTGCAGATCAAAGTCGACGGCCAACTGGCCGGAATCGCCGCCCCGTTCCCGACTGTGTGGACCGGCGGCTGGTCCAACCCCTTTCTCTGGTACGTGATCCCGGGACCGCGCGCCTTCGACATCAAACCGATCGAATACGATCTGACCCCCTTCGCCGGGCTCCTCAACGACGGCCGCCCGCATGACGTGGAGGTCTCGGTCGTCGGCGTCCCGGAAGGGCAGGCCGGCTGGAGCACCCCCGTCAACGTCCTCGTCTGGCAGGACGCCGAGCGCGCGCGGGTCACCGGCCGGCTCACCGTCCGCCACGCGGGCGAACTCGTCAACTCCTCGACGTACACGCCCGGTTCGGCCGACGAGCAGCACCGCCTCGACACCGACGGCGCGCACCGGCTGACCGTCGCCGGGTACGTCGACACCTCGCACGGCCGGGTCGTCACCACCGTCAGCCGCGCCCTCACCAACACCTCCGTGCACCGCTGGACCGACGGCGAGAACACCGACGGTCTCACCGGCATCTGGACGGACGCCGAGAACGTCACCGTCGACGGGCGCGGGCCGGCCGGAACGACCCGCACGGCACGGACGTACACGATGGACGGCACGACCACGCTCGGCGCGGGCGACCGGCTGCGGACCGTGCTGACACTGGGCGACCGGGAGGCCGTCACCGAGACGGCGGCGGGCCGGCGTACGGCGTGGTCGTGGCTCGACGACGCGTACGCGGGCGACGCGACGTATACGGCGAACGTGCCGCGCGACCAGCGGCACGCCGTCGGGACGACGAGCGAGCGCTACCGGCTGTACGGCTCGTCCGGATGCCACGACCGTGCGCTGGTGACCGTGCAGGGAGTCCTCACGCGGGACCGGAGCCGCTGCTGACGGAGCCGCGAAGCGCACTGTGAGCGCCCTGTGAGGGCGGCCGATGATTTACACGGCTGTCATACGCAGGTTGCAGACGACGCGAACAGCTGATCAATAGTGTGCGACGCGGAAGCACTTTTCCGCATCCCAGAAACCTCCTGGAGGAGTGCTCGTGCCGCAGTCCGTACCGTCCCTGCCGCGTCGCGTCGCACGCATATTGCGTACCTCACTGTTCGCGCAGGTTGCCTGCGCGCTCGTACTCGGAATCGTCGTCGGGAAGCTGTGGCCCGACGTGGCCACGGATCTTCAGCCGCTCGGCGACGGTTTCACCCGGCTCATCAAGACGATCATCTCGCCGCTCGTGTTCTGCGTGGTCGTCGTCGGCATCGCCAAGGCCGGCGACCTGAAGGCGTTCGGCCGGATCGGGCTCAAGGCCCTCATCTGGTTCGAGGTGGCGAGCACGCTCGCCCTGATCATCGGGCTTCTCGCCGCCAACCTGGTGCAGCCCGGCTCGGGGATGAACGTCGACCCGTCCACGCTCGACACCTCGGCGGTCGACGCGAAGACGGGCGGCGGCTCGCTGCCCTCGACGACCGAGTTCATCGTCAACGCCATCCCCACCAGCTTCGTCGGCGCCTTCGCCGAGAACGAACTCCTCCAGGTGCTGATCCTGGCCTGTCTGGTGGGCGCCGCGCTGCTCCACCTCGGCCACACCAAGGTGCCGAAGGTGCTGCCCGCCATCGAGCAGGCCCAGGAGATCATCTTCGCGGTCGTCGGCTTCATCATGCGGCTCGCCCCGATCGCCGTGTTCGGCGCGATGGCCGTCCTGATCGGGCAGTACGGACTCGGCGTGATCGAGACGTACGCCAAGCTGATCATCCTCTGCTACGCCGCTGCCGCGCTCTTCATCGCGCTGCTGGGCGTCGCCCTCAAGATGGTCACCGGGCTCAGCCTCTGGAAGTTCCTGCGCTACATCCGTGAGGAGATGCTCCTCGCGCTGGGCACCGCCTCCACCGAGTCCGTGATGCCCCGAGTGATGCTGAAACTGCGCAGGGCCGGTGCCCGCGACGACGCGGTCGGGCTGGTGCTGCCCACCGGGTACTCCTTCAACCTCGACGGCGCCTCGCTCTACCTCTCCATCGGCACGCTGTTCATCGCCCAGGCCGTGGGCGTGGACCTCAGCCTCGGCCAGCAGATCACCGTAATTCTGGTGCTCATGCTCACCAGCAAGGGCATGGCCGGCATCCCCGGTTCGGCCTTCCTCGCCCTGTCCGCGACCGCCTCCTCGCTCGGCGCCATCCCGGCCGGAGCCGTCGCCCTGCTCCTCGGTGTCGACCGCATCATGGACTCGATGCGCGTCGTCACGAACCTGCTCGGCAACTGCGTCGCCGTCTTCGCGGTCTCCCGCTGGGAGGGCGCCCTGGACCTGGAGCGCGCGAAGAAGGTACTGGACGGCGACATCGTGATCGCCGAAGACACGGACGACGCCGATGACACCGGAGCGGCCGAAAGTGCCGAAGAGTCCGAGGCGGCCACCGTCAAGGAACCGGCGAGCTGACCTGCCCCGCTCGAACGG